>NZ_JBWKUI010000001.1:0-680335 GCF_059420765.1 Pseudomonas sp. GW821-FHT03E01
GTCTTTAAGAGCGCCTTCGCCGGCAAGCCTGGCTCCTACAAAAAACATACATAGGAGCTACCATGCCTCGTTTTGCTGCCAACCTCAGCATGCTCTACCCGGAACATGAGTTTCTGGATCGTTTCGCCGCCGCGGCCGCCGATGGTTTTGAAGCGGTGGAATACCTGTTCCCCTACGACTACAGCGCCCAGGAACTCAAACAACGCCTGAGCGACAACGGCCTGGTGCAGGCGCTGTTCAACGCCCCGCCCGGCGATTGGGCGGCGGGTGAGCGGGGCACGGTGTCGTTGCCGGGCCGGGAGAGTGAATTTCGCAGCGGTTTCGATCGCGCACTGGAATACGCCGCCGTCCTGGGCAACTCACGCATCCATGTGATGGCCGGGTTGTTGCCGTCGGAAAGTGATCGACCACGGCATCACGGCGTGTACCTGGAGAACCTGGCCTATGCCACCGCGCAGGCCGCCAAGGTCGGTGTCACCGTGCTGCTGGAACCGATCAACACGCGCGACATGCCGGGCTTTTTCCTCAACCGCCAGGATCAGGCCCAGGCCATCTGCAAGGAAGTGGGCGCCGGTAACCTGAAGGTTCAGTTCGATTGCTACCACTGCCAGATCGTCGAAGGTGACCTGGCCACTAAACTGCGTCGGGATTTCGCCGGCATCGGTCATATCCAGATCGCCGGCGTACCGGATCGACATGAGCCGGACCTGGGCGAAGTCAACTATCCCTATCTGTTCGAGTTGATCGACCAGTTGGGTTATGACGGCTGGGTAGGGTGCGAATACCGGCCCCGTGGCAACACGTCGGCCGGCTTGCAGTGGCTGCGGGACTGGAAGGCGCGCTAACGCCTTACAGGTTGTTATCGGAAGGCAACAGCAGTTCGACACCCTGCTTGCGGATGCTATCGGCCGCGGCAGGGGTCAGTGCGTCGTCGCTGAGGATGATGTCGAACTGCTCGAGCCCGGCGATCCGGTACATGCTGAACGTGCCGTACTTCGAACTGCTGGCCACCAGCACCACTTGCGAGGCCGATTGCATCGCGACTTGCTTGACCTCCACCTTCAGCGCCGACGGCGTGGTGAGGCCGCGACGCAAATCCCAGGAGCTGGTGGAAATGAAAGCGATATCGGTGACGATCTGACGCAAGGTGGCCACCGCCAGCCCACCCACGCACGATTGATTCGAATGATCCAGTTGCCCGCCGGTGTGAATCACCGTGACATGGGGCGCATCGATCAGCGCTTGGACAATCCCGAAGTCGTTGGTCACCACGGTCATTCCCGACAGCGCCTTGATGTACGGGACGATTTCCAGTGTGCTGGTCCCCGCATCCAGATAAACCGTCATATCGGCATGCAGTAGCCGCGCGGCCAGCTTGGCCATCGCCTGCTTCTGCGGCAACTCGACCACCGCCTTGAACTGATGACTGGGCTCGCTGTGGAGCTGGCTGGCAATTCGCACGCCGCCAGTGACCGAGTAAGCACGGCCTTCCTGTTCAAGCAGCGCGATATCGCGGCGGATGGTCATGTGCGAGCAGTCGAACATTTCCATCAACTGATGAACGCTCAGCACCTGATGCTTGCGCAATTGGCGCAGCATCAATTCACGGCGCTGTTCAGGAATCATCGGTGCGCCGCTTTCGGCGGCGATGTCCTTTTGACTAGGCATTCGGGCTCCAGAGTGAAGAAATCCGCCGACAAGGAAAGCGGTGCAAACATAGTAGCGAATCTACGGTAAAGGAACGAGCTGTTGCGGATCTCTGTTCTGGTGACGGCAGCCTCAATCCAGATCCCGGCGGATAGCGTCCAGGCGTTCGTCGAGCAATGGGGTGAGGAGGGCGTAGCACTGCGCCGGGGTGATGGACACGGTGGTTGTCCCGATCAGGCAGCGTTGCAGTTGTTCGAGCGCAGTGTGCAGCGAATGGGGAGCGTGCTTGAGCAAGCGTTCGTGCAGGTACTGCAATTGAATCAGCATTTCCAATGGGCAACTTCGATGGGCGGCGGCGCGTACCGACAGCCCGCGCAGTCGTCCCAGCTCTTCAAGTTCCCAGCAGCGCGCGGCGATGCTCGGGCGCGCCAGGCTGAGCGCACAGCGTTGCAGTTCGAGGTGCTGGATGGCGCCGAGCAGGTCCTGCAGCAATCGGCAATGGCCATCGAAATCCGCCGGGTCGCGACGTAACGCGCCCCAGGCCTGGCACTGTGCGGAATACGGCCACTCCCTCCAGCGTTGGTCGAGCGCGTGCCCCAATGCCTGGCAACGTTGTTGCGCCTCGCGGGTGACTTGTCCGCCGAGACCGCGATGCTGCTGTAGCCCTTGCAGCAGGTCGAGACCGAGCAACAGCGCCTGCCTTAGTCCCGTATCACCCTGTGGCAGACGGACTTGGCGGGATGGCCCATCGTCGAATGCTGTGGCGAGTGCTGGATTCATGGGCGGCTTCCGACGGTGAGCTGGTTGAGATAACGGGTCAGGTCGTGCAGCGCATTGGTTTGCGTGCTCTGTTCCTGCACCGCGCCATTGACCTGTTGCAACTGTTCGCTGAGGGCATGATTGGCTAGCTGATGCTCGCTGAGCGCCTGTTGCATGGCGCCGAGCTGTTGCAGATTGGTCTGGCTATGTTGAGCCAGGTCGTCGAGGTTGGCGGCGAGCTGCTCGCTCTGTTCACTCCCGGCTGCCAGCAGATCGCGGTGTTCCTTGACCTCGCCATCCACCTGGCGCACGGCCATGGCGATCGCCGTCGCGGCGCTGGTGATTTCATGGGTCGCCCGGTCGGTGGCCTGGGCCAGGCTGCGGACCTCATCGGCGACCACGGCGAAACCGCGCCCGTGCTCGCCGGCACGGGCCGCCTCGATGGAGGCATTGAGCGCCAGCAACTGGGTCTGTTTGGCCAATGCCTGAATGCTGTTGACCGTGCTTTCCACGGCGGTCGTGCGCTGCAGCAACGCGTCCACGGTATGCGCGGTATTGCCCAGGCGGTGCTGAATGGCGCGCATGCTGTCGCCCACTGAGCGCGCCTCCAGGCAACCGGTTTCGCTCTGAGTGTGAGCGTTGGCGAAGGCTGCCAGCGCGCCCTTGGCCAAGGCATCGATGCTGTGCAGGGTCTGATCGATCTGTTCGCTGGCGGCGGCGATCATGGCAATGCGTTGGCTCTGTTCCGCTCCTTGGTCGCGGGCCTGTTGGGCCATCTGCTCCAAGGCACGGCTGGCGAACTGCACTTCGCTGCGCAAGCGTTCGTTGTTGCGCAGTTGCAGGCTGGCGGCCACCAGCAGTGTCGCGGGGTCGGCATCCCGGGAACTGCGCAGCAGTTGTGCCAGTTGCGTGTCCCAGAATGTCTGTAGCTGGCGTTGATGACGCTCGCGCAGCTGCCAGGCGCATCCCAGGTACAGCACGCCAGGTATCAGGGCCAATGCGCTTGCGGGCTGTTCGGCCAGTGCGAGACCACAGGCGCCGAGGGCCAAACCGAGCGGTAGCCAGAAGCCGATCCTGCTGCGTTCGAGCAGGGCTCTGCCAGGTTCGAACAAGGCTTTGGCGAATGATGTGCCGGCCGGGTGCGATGTGCCGCCATCGCTGCGCAGATGAACGATGGCGTGACCCGGTGGGTGCATTCCTTGAGCGGACATGAGGATTTCCTTCTGATGCCGGGATGAAAGCAAAAACGGCGCACGCTCTCCTGCCGCAATGGGCAGGGGAGCGGACGCCGTTGTCCGAGATGTTTGCCAAACCATCGGTGTTGATGGCTCAAGCTTGAACAGAGCCCAAGCAAGTTGTTTGCCAGCCTTTGTGCTCGACAACGGATCAGCCTGTCACCCCTGCGATGGAAGGGAGGTGCATCCGAAGGCTACAGGGCTGCGAAGGCAGAACAGGCGAGCAACGCACCAGTCGCGGGAATGGCAGAGCCGCCGTGCTCTGTTCTGGTTCGTGCCCATCCGCACCGGGCGCACACTTGGTAGCAGCTGCCGAGCCTGCGAGGCTGCGTTCGGCTGCGAAGCAGTCGTAAAACCAGAGCTCGCGATGTGTCAGGCAGACCACATCAGCCGGACTCACGACTGCTTCGCAGCCGAACGCAGCCTCGCAAGCTCGACAGCTGCTACAGCGAGCGCAGGTTCGACAGCTGCTACGGATCGCATTGCGGCTTACACAACGCGAGAAAATCCGGCATCGTTAGTTCATGAATTTCTGAACTAACTATTTGCTGCAGCCTATTCAATCGCTTGTCGCCCTAGCCTTAGGATTCGTCACACGGGACCGCAGCCATCAGAGCCGCGGCCCGCAGCAACTTCTTTCGACTGCCCAGTAACGCCAGCCCAATAGCGGGTGGCCTGACGCAGCCGAGAGGAATGCATGAAGCTAGAAATTTTCCGCACGTTATGGGGCTATACCGCCAGCAAGGCGCAGGCCCTGGATGAACTGCTCGCCGCCGGCTTCGATGGCCTCGAAGCGCGCCTGCCACTGCAGGCCGATGAGCGTGGCGAGTTCGGCGCTTTCCTGCGCAGTAATCAAGTTCCCTACATCTGCACACTGTTCAGTGCCTACGATGTATTGCCCGACCAGAACGCCACGCCCACCCAACACTTGGCCGACATTGATCGCAAACTGGGCTGGGCCTCGGAGCTGACCCCACGTTTCGTCAATCTGCTGGCAGGCAACGACCGCTGGCCGCAGGCATTGCAGGTCGAATTCTTCGGCCAGGCCCTGGAACTGGCCGCCAGGCATGGCGTGTTCTGCAGTTTCGAGACCCATCGCGCCCGTTCCCTTTACAGCCCTTGGGTGACCCTGGAGCTGATCCGCCAACTGCCGGACCTGCGTTTCACCAGTGACATCAGCCACTGGGTGGTGTGCTGTGAGCGACTGCTGGACGATCCGGCCGACGATCTTTCGGCTTTCGTCGAACGCGTGCATCACATCCAGGCGCGGGTCGGCTACGACCAAGGCCCGCAAGTCCCCCATCCCGCCGCACCGGAATATGCCCGTGAACTGGCGTTCCATCAGCGCCACTGGGAGGCCGTCTGGACCGCTCAGCGCGAACGTGGCTACCCGGTCAGCACCTTGACCCCGGAGTTCGGTGCCGACGGTTATCTGCATCACTTGCCCTTCACCAACATGCCGGTGGCCGACCTCTGGACCTTGAACCAGTGGATGGCCCGGACCGAGCGCGAACACTTCGACCGTTTCACCCGTGAAGGAGCCCGCCATGCGTAACACCTCGCCAACCCAAGCCAACTTCAACAGCATTCCGGTGGTGAACATCGCCGGGCTCTTCAGCATCGAACTGGAGCACCGCCTGGCCGTGGCCGAGCAACTGGGCCGCGCCGCCAGCGATGTGGGCTTTCTGTACATCACCGGGCACGGCATCGATCCGGCGCTGATCGAGGGCCTGCGCCAGGCGGCCAGGGATTATTTTGCGCAACCGCTGGACGCCAAGATGCGCCACTACATCGGCGCCTCGGAAAGCCACAAGGGCTTCGTGCCCGAAGGAGAGGAGGTGTATTCCAAGGGCAAGCCGGATCACAAAGAAGCGTTCGATATCGGCTTCGAAGTGCCAGCGGATGACCCGCTGTTCCTCAACCGTACACCGCTGCTGGGGCCGAACCACTGGCCCGACGTGCCGGGTTTCCAGAGCGCGGTACAGAACTACTATCAGGCGGTGTTCGCGCTAGGCCGCCGGCTGTTCGATGGCTTCGCCCTGGCCCTGGGGCTGGAGGAGGGGTACTTCGACGCGCTGGTGACTCGCCCACCCTCCAAGTTGCGGCTGATCCATTACCCCTTCGACGCCGATGTCGTCGACGCTCCGGGCATCGGCGCGCATACCGACTACGAGTGCTTCACCATCCTGCACGCCGATCAACCGGGGCTGGAGGTGCTCAATGATCAGGGGCAGTGGATTGACGCGCCGCCACTACCCGACGCGTTCGTGGTGAACATCGGCGACATGCTGGAAGTCATGACCGCGGGTGCCTTTGTGGCCACTGCCCACCGGGTGCGCAAGGTCGCGCAGGAGCGCTACAGCTTCCCGCTGTTCTACGCCTGCGACTATCACACGCTGATCAAGCCGCTGCCGGCATTCGCCAGGGATGACCGGGAGTACGAGGCGCTGGCGATTGGCGAACACATGTGGAGCCAGGCCTTACAGACCTACCAGTACCTGCGCAAACGCGTGGAGAACGGCGAGCTTGAGTTGCCGTCCCGGGCCCGAAAGCCATCGAGTTTCGGCCATCTGAAGAACACCACCTCTCATTCCTAAAAAAACAACCCACGGAGCTTCCCACCATGAAAATCCATTGCGCCTCGACCCGACTGAGCCTGCTCGCCGCCAGCCTGTTCTGCGCCAGCACCGCCTTCGCCAGCACCGCGACCCCCGGTGTATTGAAAGTCGGTATGGAAATCACTTACCCGCCGTTCGAGTCCTACGACGCTGACAAGAATGTGGTCGGCTCTGATCCTGAATTGGCCCACTCCCTGGCCAAGGCGATGAGCGTCAAGGCCAACTTCGTCGACACCAAGTTCCCTAATCTGATCAACGGCCTCAACGCCGGGCATTACGACGCGATCATTTCCGGCATGTACATCACCCCCGAGCGCCAGCTCCAGGCCCGCACTATCGCCTACGCCAATACCGGCGCGGCGATCATGGTGCCCAAGGGCAGTGAGTTGAGCCCGCAGGTTCCCGAGGACTTGTGCGGCCTGAAGATCGGCCTGGAGCAGGGCACCACCTGGGTTGCCAAGTTCAACCAGTTGTCCAGCGACTACTGCGTACCGAACAACAAAGGCGCCATCACCGTCAACGAATACCCCTCGGCCCCCGAAGTAACGCAGGCGCTGCTGTCGAAAAACATTCAGGCCCAGGTGGAAATCGCCGGTGCCGCGCACATGATCGCCCAGCGCACCAACGGGCGGGTCGTGGTCAGCTCGCAGAAGCTGGTTTACCCGCAGACCTTGGGCATCTACGTGAAAAAAGACGCCGAGGCGACCTATCAGGCGCTGGTCAAGGCCCTGGCCGACAGCAAAGCCAACGGCGAGTACGCCGCCATTCTCAAAAAATACGATCTGGAACCGGTCTCCGAGTAATGGCTGAAGCCGCGCCCTCGGTCGAGGGCGCGGCGAGCACGAGGTGTCTATGCAATTCGACTGGTCTTACTTTATTTCGCTGTTCTCCAAGACTGACTTCTGGGCGGCGAGCCTGACCGTCATCGAACTGAGCGCCCTGGCCTGGTTCCTGGGGATGTTGCTGGGCTTCATCCTGGCGTCAGCCAAGTTGTCCGGCTCGCCCTGGCTGCGCTTGCCGGCGTCACTCTACATCTGGTTCTTTCGCAGCATTCCGCTGCTGGTGCTGGTGGTCTTCATCTACAACCTGCCGCAGTTGCTGCCCGGTGCCGGGCCGGTGCTGTCGGTACCGTTCTATTCCGGTCTGTTGGCGCTGGTGGTCACTGAGGCCGCCTACATGGCCGAAATTCATCGTGGCGGACTGATCTCGGTCGCCAAGGGCCAGAAGGAAGCCGGCCGCGCCCTGGGTATCGGCCTGCTCGGCCTGCAACGGCTGATTGTGATTCCCCAGGCATTTCGTATCTCACTGCCGACCTTGATCAACGAATACATCACGGTGGTCAAACTGACCTCGTTGATCTCGGTGATTTCATTGACCGAACTGTTGACCGTCGGCCAGCGCCTGTATGCGCAAAATTTCCTGGTGATGGAAACCCTGGCGGCGGTGGGTGTGTACTACGTGCTGATCGTCACGCTGTTCGGCTTTGCCCTGCAGCGTCTGGAACGCTACCTGGACCTCAACCTGCGGACACCGCAAACCCTCGACAGCGCCTCGACACAAGCGCTGCGTGACAGCCTGGCGCCTGTGCTATCGAGCAAGCTCAAGCCGCCATCCAAAGGCGCCGCCCCGGCCCTGCAACTGCAGGGTGTGCACAAACGCTACGGCGATCATCATGTGCTCAAGGGCATCGACCTGAAGGTACAAAGTGGCCAGGTGATTTCGATCATCGGCCCGTCCGGCTCCGGCAAGACTTCGCTGATTCGTACGGTCAATGGCCTGGAGCGCATCGATCAGGGCGAAATCCTGTTGTTCGGCGAGGGCTTCATCAATGCCTGGGACAAACCGGATAGCCGTCGGATTCGTCAGGGCGTACGGCGCATCGGCATGGTGTTCCAGAGCTTCAACCTGTTCCCGCACCGCACACTGCTGGACAACATCAGCCTCGCTCCCCGTTATCACGGTGTCGGTCGTGTGTTGAGCGAGCAACGCGCCTGCCAGTTACTCGACAAGGTCGGCCTGTTGGCACACGTCCACAAATATCCGCATCAACTGTCCGGCGGCCAGCAACAACGCGTGGCGATTGCCCGGGCCATGGCCATGGACCCGGATATCCTGCTGTTCGACGAACCGACCTCGGCGCTGGATCCGGAGCTGGTCGGCGAAGTACTCGCGGTCATCAGCCACCTGGCCCGCGAAGGCATGACCCTGCTGATTGTCACCCACGAGATGGATTTTGCCCTGTCGATTTCCGACCGGGTGATCTTCATGGAAAACGGCCACATTCAGCTGGATGCCTCGCCACAGGCGATCCGCGAGCAGCCCGAGGCTCATCGAGTGCGGCGGTTCATGGGATTGCAGGTGCCAGAGGAGGAGGGATGCCTGCCTTGAATGGGTTTAGCCGTGTGCCCTCAGAATTCCTATGGCGACAAATAGCGCTTTTGTATGCGCGCCAGGGTGCCGTCATCGCGAAGCGTTTCAACCGCCGCGCGCAAGTCTTGCACCAGTTGGGCGGAGCACTGCTTCGAGCAAGCCAGGTAGAGGTCCACACTGCTCATGACGGGGCTCATGTGCAGTGTATGTTCAGACACTTTCGGCCAGATGTATCGACTCTCCGGGACACCGTTGAACCAGGCATCGATGCGACCTTTCAAGAGCATCTGCGCGGGGTTGTCGCCAATGGTCAGGGGGTGGATCTGCTCGTCGCTGAAGCCTTGTTCACGGAGGATTTCCTCCTGCGCACTGCCCAGGCCGACGCCGATCCCCCGGTAGGTTTGTTTCGCTTGCTCGAAGCTGCTCACCGGCCGGTCAAGGCTGAAAAAAGCACGCTCCATGGGCATGATCGGCGCGATCCAGGTGAAGCGATCTTCACGTTCCTGCGTGCGTGACAAAGGGGCGATCAGGATGTCCTCAGTCTCGCTGACATGTTTCTGCGATCTGGCCCAGGGAAGCACATGGACATGCGCGACATAGCCGGCGTTGGCAATGGCGGTCATCACGGCCTCGCCGACCATGCCGTGGCCTTTGGAGCCATCGACGAACGTCAGGGGTGGAGCGTCCGGGATATACAGTTCGAGCGGCAAGGGCGCGCCACTCGCGTGACAGGCAATCAGCAGCGAGATCGACAGGCACAACCTGCAAAGCGTCTTTGTACGGGCAGTTGAGATCCGTGAACTCCCGCTCATGGTTGATCATTCAGGCATTGAAAGTAGGGGGGAGCCACAATTCACCGGTGGTATTGATCACAGGGATGATGAGTCTGTTTTTGTATTGGATTCGGCATCGACGCCGTATTTTACGCAGACTTTGTGGCGGGACACATCTACCTCCCAAGTGAATGTGTTTTGCGGGGCCAGTACCTGTTGTGCACCCGCATCACAATGGGCGAGCAGCAGGTGGCGTCAGGATCGGGCCTGGGTATCGCGGAACAGCTTGGGCGATATGCCGAATGCCGATTTGAACTGTCTGCTGAAATGAGCACTGCTGCCATAGCCCCAGGCAAAGGCGATGTCGGTGAGTGAGCGATGGGCATGTTCCCGGCTGCGCAGATCTTCGGCGCAGCGCGACAGGCGCCGTTGCCAGATGTATTCGCTGATGCTGCAGCCGAGCTCTTCCTGAAATGCGCGGTGCAAACTGCGCACCGAGCATTGCTCGACGCTGGCGATGCGCTCGATGGTCAGGTCGCGGTCGGCCAGGTGGCGCTCGATATACGCCTTGAGACGGTTTTGCTTGAAGAAGCGGAAATCGTGTTCGAGTTGTTTTTCTTCCTGTTTGTTCTTCAGGGCGTTATCCAGAAGCCCCACGATGCTGTTGCCGATCAGTTCGGCCGAATGATTGTTGAGCAGTGGGTACTGGCTGTACGCATCACTAATCAGATGCATCAACATGCGGCCCAATCCATTGCGCCCGTTCAGGTGAACATCGCCCGCTTGCGGTGGCTGTCGGGCCGGCCCCTTGAAGAGCAGGATAAAATGTTCGCAACCTTGAGTGCTGGTGACGCTGAAGGGCTGGCCGCTGTCGACCAACAGCATCTCGTCAGGCGCTAATGCGCTGCAGTGCCGACCTTGTTCGAAATGACTGACGCCGGCGATCTGCAGAATCAGCATGCGCGGCGTATCGGGTGAGTCGACCGCTTTGCTCAGATGGCGTGAGTAGCGATGGGCACTGGCGGTCATGCGGCAGAAGCCGAGCTGACCCAGATCGCCATATTCCAGCCGACCTTGAAAGTTGCTGTTATGCAACGGGTCGATGAATGTCGACTCCAGACGCTTGATGTAGTCCGGCGTGCGACCCAAGTGATCGCTCATGAACTCTTTCCACTTCATCAGCCGGTCGGATCGAACAACCTGATCGGTGGACACACAGGCTAAATGACTCATTTTTTCGCCTCTTTTCTTATTGTTTTTGTTGATTGGGCAAATGGGTCAACACTTGCCCAATTTTAGTCCGGTCAGTATCGATCAAGAGTCAGAAAGGGTAGTGGTGGCTCCCCGGTTGCCAGGTGACCCAATGGGCGCGGGTGAATTCATCCAGGGCGTAGTGACCATTGAAACGCCCGAGGCCGGAGTTCTTTTCGCCGCCGAAGGGCGCATTGGGCTGGTCGTCGACGGTGATGTCGTTGATATGGGTCATCCCGGCCACGATGCCACGGGCGAAGTTCAAGCCTCGGGCCATGTCCCGGGTGAATACCGCGCTGGACAGGCCATATTCGCTGGCGTTGGCCAACTCCAACGCATGCGCTTCGTTTTCTGCGATCAGCAGCGGCAGCAACGGCCCGAAGGTTTCATCACGTGCCAGTTCCTGATCGGCCCCGACTTCACCGAAGACATGCGCAGGCAACACCAACCCGGACGCTGGGCCGCCACACAACCGCTTGAGGCCCGCATTCTCGGCGGCATCGATTTTACGCAACAGGCCATCGAGCTGGTTCTGATTGACCACCGGCCCGATCACGGTGTCTGCGTGGGCCGGGTCGCCGGTCTTGAGCTTGCGCACTCGCTCCACCACCAGCGCGGTGAAGTCCGCATACAGCGAGCGGTCGACGATCACCCGGTTGACGCTCATGCAGATCTGGCCCTGATGCAGGAAACGCCCGACCACTGCTGCGTGCGCGGCTATATCAATATCCGCGTCATCCAGGACCACCAGTGGAGCATTGCCGCCCAACTCCAGCGCAACGCGCTTGATGTGTTTGCCGCCAGTCGCAATCCGGCCGACATTGCGACCGACATCGGTTGAGCCGGTGAAGGAAATCAGGCTTGGCACCGGGTGTTCGACGAAGGCATCGCCGATCTCCGAACCTGCACCGACCACGACATTGAGCGAACCCTCCGGGAAGCCTGCGTCTTCGAACAAATGAGCAATCAGCAGGCCGCCTGTTACGGCCGTGTCGCTGGCGGGTTTAAGCACCACTGTGTTGCCAAGCGCGAGTGCCGGGACCACCGAACGCATGCTCAGGTACAACGGAAAATTCCATGGGCTGATCACCCCGACAACACCCAGCGGTTCACGGAAGACAAAGCTCTGTTCACCGGGCTTGTAGCTTGTCAGGATTCGTCCTTCAACCTGCATCGGCAACGTTGCGCACTCACGCACCAGGTTCAGGGTGAACTGCCATTCCATGCTCGCCTTGATGCGCGTGCTGCCGGACTCACGTATCAGCCAGTCGATGATTTCATCGCGGCGGTTCAGGATGACATGAGCGAGTTTCTCCAGTTGCGCGCTGCGCTGTGTCGGATGCAGCTGTGCCCACGCTGTTTGCGCACGATATGCAGCCTGATAGGCATCGTCGAGATCGGCAATCGAGGCCAGTGGCATTTCCAGCAGTTGCTCGCCATTGAAGGGGTTGCGGTCATCCAGGCGCCGCGAGGAACGACCTGCGCGCCAGGTGCCATTGATGTATTGGTCGCCATTGATGGCGTAGAGGGGCAAATGTTGAGTCGTCATAGTCTTACCTTTGGAGGCAGGTGGCCGCGTCGATTAAGGACATGGATGATGCAAAACCTTGTCTGAAGAATGTGCTCAGCTTCTGATCCAGGCGCGCCCCCAGGAATTGAGTGTGTACTCCTCCTGCGGCCAGACACCGGGTTGGCGGGCGGCATCGGTCATTTCGAGTTCGGCGGAAAACTCCAGGCGGTTGCGATCGGCATCGACGACCATAAAGAACAGATTGTTGCCCGGCCCATGCCGGCCGGGGCCGAAGAAAATGGTGATGCGTTCCTTGGCGAAGCGATCACCCCAGTCGCGGATGTCATTCCATTCATTGGTTTCGTAGCAGTGGTGATCCCATTCGTTTTTCGAACCGCGGAAAAATGCCAGCGAATGATGTTCATCGTCCGAGCGCAGGAAGCACACCATGAGCTGGCCGGTCTGCTCGTCGACGACATTGTCCGATACCGTAAACCCGACCTTATTGACGTAGAAATCGATCATGGCTTCCAGTTCAGTGGTCTGGAATACCACGTGCTGCAAGCGGCCCGGCATGCCTTGACGGTCGACACCGGGATCAATGCGGGACACGCCAAATATCGTTTGTCGGCCTTGAGGGTCACGAAGCACAAAGGCATCCGGTTCGAGCAACGGCGAGTCGATGTCTTCGACAGCACAGCCGTTCTCGTTCAGGCGGGCACGCAGTTCTCCCAGCCGAGCCTGATCGCCCAGGTCATAGGCCGCCGCGAGCAGGCCGCTGTGATCGGCGGGCGACACGAGCATGGCGCGTTGCGGGCCACTGAGTATCCAGCTGCCATCGGGCTGTACCAGACCTTCCATGTCCAGCATGCGCCGGTAGAAATCGATTTGTCGTTGCGGCTCTTTGCTCGCCAGATGCAGGTAGCACAGGCGTGCAGGGGTGCAGGTCTGTAGGGTTTGCATAAACACCTCCGTGGCTTTAAGAATTCAGGGAAAGACTGGCGCGATGCTTGATTCGGCTTTTTGGTTTCGCGCCTGTGCGATGCCGAACAGCAACTGCAAAGATTCGGCAGCCTTTGTTTCGCCGGCCTTATCGAAAATGGCGGCGATATAGCGATCCGGGCGCAGCAGTAAGAACGTGTTTGAATCGCCCAGTATTTCTTTGAGCAAACCCTGGCGGTCATGAAGCACCGTGCAGCCAGGCATCGAAGGGATGTTTTTGACAGGCTCGGGAAGGATCAGAATGCGCTTGGCTTCGAGGTGGAACCACAAGCCATGCTGGAGTTCGTCGATGCGTTGGCGGCTGTGGTCGCCGTACTGAATCAAGGCGAAGCCGGCACCGATCGAGTCATCGAGCAGAATTTCCTGGCCTTGAACATCGGTGAGCATCGGTTGAGGGAACATGTGTCCGCAGGACAGTTTCCCGGCTTTGCCTTCGATCAGTACCAGCCCCTTGGTGAATCGGGGTTTAGGCTTGAAGCGCATTTGCAGGAAATAGTCCCGCAACGGCGGCAGCAGGCCGATCAAAGCAAATGCACCGCTGATCAAACGAGCGCGCAAGACAGTTGCCGGCGCCATGACCACGCCGAGGTTCAAGGCCAGTCTGATCAATGCCCAGGCGTGATCGCGACGCTCGCTTTCGTAAGACAGTAGAGCCGTTTCAGCCATTTTTCCCTTCAGCACGCCGATCAGTTTCCAGGCCAGGTTATGGGCATCGCGAACACCGCTGTTCATGCCCTGTCCGGCATAAGGCGGAGTCAGATGCGCGGCATCGCCGGCGAGAAACACGCGGTTCACTTGCCACCGTTCGGCAACCCGGGCGTGGAAGGTATAAACGGTCTTGCGCACGATGGACGCCGGGGTGTTGCCCTTGAAGGGATAAAGTAACGCTTGCAGGCGAGCATCGCCGAGTACCTGCTCATCGGTTTCGTCCGGCTTGAGCAGAAACTCGAAGCGGCGTGTGCGGTGGGGGCCGGGTACTTCAACGACGGGACGGCGTGCATCGCAGTACACACGTGTTTGCCAGAACGGATCGTCATCCTGATCAGTGTCGACCACCAGCCAGCGCGAGGAGAAGCTCGAGCCAACCATCTCGATTCCGAGTTGCTTGCGCACCGGGCTACGACCACCGTCGCAGGCGACCAGATAGGCCGCATGGACTTCGACAGTTACGCCGCTTGCGTCACGGATCAGTGCGCGCACGCCATGCTTATCCTGACTGAATTCCAGCAGCTCATGGCTGAACCGTGCCTTCAGGTTGGAAAAGCGCTCGAGGCCCATTTTCAGGGTGTGTTCAAACAGTGGCTGGCGAAATGCATTGCGCTTGGGGAACCCATACAACTTGCCGGTGGGCTCGACTTTGCCGAAGCAGCGGCCACCGGGCCGAGTGAAGTAGTGCACGCCATAGCCCGGCACTACATCTCGCAACACGGCTTCATCCAGTCCGACGGCCTGCATGGTGCGCAAGGATTCGTCATCGATCGAAACGGCCCGCGGCTCGGTCACGGTGTCCGGCTTGCGATCAATGATCAAGGTGTCCACATCGGCTTGGCCAAGCAAGTTGGCCAGGGTCAGCCCGGTGGGCCCGGCGCCGATGATCAAGACGTGTGTACTGATTTTTTTGAGGGGTGTCATTGTTGTTGTTCCCTTCCGGATGGCTCAGTCCAATGGCTTGGGGCGGTTGGCGAGTGCAGCCATGAGTTGCGACAGGTTTTGCGCCAGGGCGAGGACCTGCTGTCCTTGCTGTTCTTCCTGAGTGCTGTCACGTTCCTGAATCGGGCGCACGCAGCTGATGCTGCCGACGACTTTGCCATCGCCATCGAAGATCGGAGCGGCGAGGCCATAGACGCCAGCGTCGACTTCGCCGGCGCTGGCCACATAGCCCTGATGACGAAGACGCTGCAGCGAGCGGCGGAACTGTTCCCAGGTCTGACCAAGGTTGCTGGCGCGCACCTCATCGGGGTTTTCCAGGAAGAGTTGGCTGTGTTGACGCGAGGTCATGTTGGCGAGGATGGCCTTGGAGGTCGCCCCCAGGAACAACGGCCTCGGTGAGCCGCGTGAGTAGCTGACCTCGCTGAACAAATCGCCGTATTGATGAATGCAGACCACCTGGTCCTTGAACAGGCGGCAGATCAGCCAGATCTGCTGCTCGCTCCAGCGTGGGAGGCTTGGCTCCAATGATTGTGCGGCGCGCACCAAAGGGTCGCTCAGTCGCAACTGACGGTCCCAGGTAATGATTCTCGCGCCCAGGGCGTAACGTCCGGCCCCGACCTGGAACAACAAGTTGGCCTCGGCCAGTTCGCGCACATAGCGGTAGATGGTTGAACGGGTAAACCCCAATGCACCGCCCATGTCATCGACAGCCCAGATCGGACTCTCTTCGGTAAACAGATCGAGTACCCGCAGCATGCGCTCCAGGCTAGAACCTTTACTGTCGATATCCTGCACCGGCAATTGTTCCGATTCGCGTAGTGTGGCCATGGCTTACTGCTCGTCGACGATGCTGTTGCGCAGGATGCCGATTCGCGAAATTTCGATCTCGACTTCATCGCCCGGTTTCATCCATACCGGCGGTTCACGGAACGCGCCGACGCCGCCGGTGGTGCCGCTGACAATCACATCGCCGGGGGCCAGTTCGGTGAAGGTGGAGCAATATTCGATCAGTGCGCGGACATCGAAAATCATGTCGCTGGTGCTGGTGTGCTGCATGACTTCGCCATTGAGGCGGGTAGTCAGTTCCAGGTCCTGCGGATCGCCGATCTCGTCGCGGGTGACCAGCCAAGGTCCAAAGCCGCCGGTGTTCGGGAAGTTCTTGCCCGGAACGAATTGAATGGTGTGTTTCTGCCAGTCGCGGACACTGCCGTCGTTGTAGCAGGCGTAACCGGCGACATAGTCCAGCGCGTCGGCTTGTTTGACGTGACGCGCCGGTTTGCCGATCACCACCGCCAGCTCGCCTTCAAAATCAAGCTTGTGCGAGGCCTTCGGGCGAACGATGGGTTGCAGGTGGGCAGTCTGGCTGTCAGCGAAACGAGTGAAAATCATCGGGTAGGTCGGCATCTCACGACCGGTTTCACGTACGTGTGTGGCGTAGTTGATGCCAATGCACAGCACTTTGCCCGGGTTCGGGATGACGGGGAGAAAAGTTACTTCAGCCAATGGGATACGAGGCAGGCTCGCGAGGACCTCGTGGCTCAGTTCGGCCAGGCGATTGTTGGCGATAGCCTGCTTGAGATCGGTGCCGAAGGTTTGCTTGACCGACTCCAGATCGATGACATGCTCGCCATCGACGACGCCGTAGGTGCTACGGCCTTGAACAATAAAGCTCGCGAGTTTCATTGAGTGCTCCTTGATAGAGGATCAGCGCATGCGCAGGGAGCAAAGAAGCTCGGCACTGCTCATGCAGCTATGGCGGCAGGTAAGCCGCGGCGGTTGAGGTTCAATCTAGTTGTGGATATTAATCCTGTAAAGCGGGATTTATTAAAAATCCCAAAATGCAGGAATTATGCTTTTTTATGTATTTTTGGCAGCATTTTGCCGACCCTCCGGAACAGGCAATACGAGACAGTGACGTGTTTGGAAGGTCAGGGCAGGAGCCGTATCCCGGCCTGGTGAATCACAGGCTTCCTGTCATTTCAGTGGGTCGCCGATGGGTTCATTGTTTGCTCGGCACCCAGCAACCATGTAGCGACATGCGCATCCGGAACGGCACTTTGATTCGTGCAATGGGGCCATTCTCCATGTCACGAGAATCCAGAACTACAAGCTCGCTGCGACCGTCCGCGATGTGATTGAGAACGGAAACGACGTAGCCATCCGCCTCCTGCGCATCAGGGGAGCGCGGAATGAAAATGGGCTCCTGGAAGCATCCGCTGTCACCGGGAAACCAGGCATCGGTGGTGCCTGTTTTCAGGTTCACATGGGCCAGCAGATTGAAGAATTGAAACGGAATCGGCCCATTCGCGGGGTTGTACGGGCGCTCTGGATCGAACGCGAGCACAAAGCCGTGCTCATATTTTCGACCGATGTAGCGGTCATCGCACCTTGGGAATTCGCAGGGGTAATCCGTCAATGGCTGCGGTTGAATGTCCTCCTGCGTGCTGGTCAGGTCGAAGGTCCAGCGCATCAGGCTGGCCGCCAGTGTTTCGGGTGGCGGGACATGACCGTCGGCCTGGGGAAAGAAGTAAAAGATATTCCCGCCGGTGACCGGCATGTCTACGTAAACCTTGTCGCCCTCATCGAACGCGTTGAGCGTATGGCCCTGGAAACCGTCCTTGGGGCCCTTGAACCATCGAACGTCCTCCGCGCGCCCATTGCGTGGTACGACGGCGAAGAGCTGAGGCAGATCGGGTTGCCATTGGAAATGCTGGCCACCTTTCTTCATACGCTCGAGGTCGGTCGTCAACGGAATCAGCGGGAACACCACGTAGTGTTCAGTCACCGCGAAATCATGAACCATGGCCGCGTACGGCGCCTGGAACCAGATTTGGTGCAACAGCTTTCCGTCGGGCGACAGTTCGAAATAGGCCAGGTCAGGTGTGCCGTCGCCTTTGGCTTCGTAGCTGAAGGCCAAGAGGTTTCCTGTTACCGGGTCGAGCTTGGGGTGGGCGGTGAACGTCGCTGATTCGATCTGCCCGTCAAAATGCCACTCGCCGAGGGTTTCAAGTGTTTCAAGATCCATTGCCCAGGGCATGGCATCTTCTTTGAGTGCAAGCAGCACACCGTTATGAGCGACAACGCTGGTATTGGCGGTGGTGTTGTTCTTCGCCGCCAGTGGATCATTGGTGTAGACGTTGCGATAGATTCCATTGAGCGAGCGACCTTCGCGGCGCTGAGCCATCAACCGGTCGGTTATTACGTAGCGACGTCGTATCGACACCTTGCCATCGGCAAAGTAGAACGCGCTGACCATTCCGTCGCCATTGAAGAAAATATCCGAGCCCAGCATCGGCGGGTATTGCGGGTCTGGCGCAACCTGATAAAAAGCGCCACGGATCGAAGCGGGAAGGGTGCCTTCAATCTCCAGGTCGAACACCTCGGCTTCTATCCGACTGGGTGCATAGAGCGCGCCGGAAAATTCAGGGGTTTGGGGAAACGGGGTGGTCATCGGCATAACCTCTGAAGATGGGTATCGATTGTTCATTGACGGGGTTCCTGTTTGATATCAGGTCAGGTCGACTGAGGCGACAGTGCTGTTGCGCAAGGCTTCGCGTCACGACGAAAACGTGCAACGAGCAGACACGAGATAAGCAGGGCTGTCAGGTAGGCCGAGGCCGCCAGCCATCCGACGGCGCGGAACTGTCCTTCGCCTACCACGAGTGCCGCGCCAAACGGGCCGAGCCCCTGACCAACGAAAATCGCGGCGTTACCCAGCCCGGCCAGTCGGCCGGAAGGGTCCAGCTCGGCCGCCATAGACAGTAAGTAAGGCAGACTGAAAAACCATACTGCATGGATCAGGCAGGCAGTGACTGCAAACGCGACAGGGGTATTGCCATAGACCATGACCAGAGTCGCAATCAGCGCCGTGCCGAAGCTCAGTAGTTGCGGAAACAGCAACCCAAGGCGTCTGCCGATAAGTCCGGCCAGTGCCGCTCCAAGGGCACCGGCAAGGATGCTGCCCCCCAGTATTCCACCGATCTGTTGCGGTTCCAGGCCAATGCTTTTACCGATGCGCTCTTGATAAACCCACAGTGCGGAATGGCCAAAAAACAGCAGCGTAAAAAGCATCAGCAGTAAGATCGATGTGAGCCCGAAAGGCGGGATCGAGCCGCTCGCTGCCCGATGTGCCTCGGGGTAGCTCCTCGGCACTCTCCAGCTACCAACCATCGCCAGGGCACTGGCGATGGCCAAGAGATAAAACGCCCCGGCCACGCCGAATGATTTCAGAATCACCGGCATGGAACTCACAAGCAGCATCCCCCAGAGCAGGTTGCCGATGTTTATCACCGCGAACGTCGAATCCTTGGATGTGCGCAGGGCTGCGGTGGCGTAGACAACGGCCATGACCGCGCCACCGCTTGCGCCGCATATCATTCGGCAGATCAGTAGCAACCCCTGACTATGCAGTTGAGCACTGGCCAGATTGCCGAGTACCAGCATCAGCAAGGCAATCAGGGCAAAGCGGCGCCGGTCGACGCTGGCCATCAACATGGCGCAAACGCCGCAGGCGACGGCCATCGCAATCAGTTCTGCCGCAAAAATGGCGCCGATGGCATTCAGTGGCAAACCGAGTTGGTCGATAAAGGCTCCGCCCAGAATAGGCTGGATTTGCAACGTCCCTAAGGAAATGACCATCATCAGGCAGATAGCGGCCAATGATTTTTTACTGTCAATGGAGTCGAGCGCGTTCATGAAACATCACCTCGGGTAAAAGGGCCCGCTCATGCACGAGTGGGCGCACATCGGTCAGAATGTGTGGGCGTATCGGATCTGGACGGCGTAATCCGTTTGCGCGCGGTTCTCGACGCCGGTCTCTTTATAGGTGTTCAACCAGAAGCCCTGGCCATCGCTGATTTTCCAGAACAGGCCCGGGCCAATGCCCAACACCTTTTCCCGAGAGTTGCTCAGCCGACCTCCGTTAACCTCGTCATCTGATATTTGCCTGAAGTAGTACCCGTTGATCCCGACGGATACGTTGGGGACCACTTCATACGAGGCCGTGAAGTTGGCCCACGCCGATTGTCCTGCCCGGGTGTCGCGCACAGGCTGGCCCTCGAAAAGTTGCGTCGAACTGCTCGCCGGATCGTTGTTCTTGAAGTTGTACAGGTAGTGCAGCCTCCAGCTCACTTCCCAACGAGGCGCCGGCATCCAGGTCGCGGCCCAGTAGGGGTTCAGAGAGAAGTAGTTGGAGCCTGGGTTCAGGTCTTTATGTTTATCGTATTTGCCGGTTGGAAGGATGGTGTCGAAAGCCAGACGCTGCACAAACACGGGCCTGCCGTGGGCGTCGACGATCGGGTCGAACTGGATCTGCGGCCCTACCGTGACATCACCAAGCCCTGTGCCGTTATCCTGGAGCTTGGCACCGTTGTCGCCAAAGTCACCGTCCAGGGAGATGATGGGCACCAATAAGCTCCAGCCCAGGTGTGCACCACCGCCGATGGTGTCGGGTGAGTAATAGCTCAGTTGGTTGATCAGCGAGATGACGTTGATCTTCGGATTGTCGAAGGCGCCATTATCCTTGCCTGCATTGTCCCTGATGCTGCGTGCGGTGCTGAATTTCAGATAGGTCAGGTGGGACAGACCGGGCGGCCCCGCGAAACCGTCGTAGAAACTGGTGCCGCCCAGATTGATACCGCTGGGTTCACTCACCGACGGTGGTGGAGGGCCCTCTGCTGCTGGTACGGCAAGCGATGCGAAGCTGAGTGCCAGGCATACTGGCAGGGATTTTTTCAGGCTCATCGAAGTGGCTCTATTCTTGGAATTGTGAGCCGGGGTAGCTCCCCTGGCACTTCGACTTTAATTCCCGGACGTTCGTGATGCTTGAGCACAGCGGCCAGAGTTGACTGAGAGCGCCATGATGCAAGGGGGGGCAGCGCGAAACCTGTGGGGGCGGGCTTGTCCCACATTCTGCACATCGTGTCAGTGCGCCAACGAAGTGGAATGCTTGCGGACTCACCGGTTCAAAAAGTCTGCCCCATGGAGAACTGGAACACTTGCGTATCAGCGTTCTCAGGCTTTTTGACCGGGAAGGCCAGGTTGAAACTCAACGGTCCCATCGGGCTGTACCACGTGACGCCGACCCCCACGGAACTGGCCAGTTGACCGAGGTCGACACCGTCGCAACCCTGGGTGGTGCTCAGGTAGCACTTGTTGGAGTAGACGCTGCCGACGTCCCAGAAAACCGAAGTGCGCAGGGATTTGTTGTCTTTGATGAAGGGCATCGGGAACAGGTATTCGACCCCGCCGGTAATGAGGATATTGCCGCCCAATGCGTCGGTGTCCCGATCCGAATAATACGCCTGGCCGGCACTGGCATAGGTGCCGGTGGCCGGGGTGTTGCGCGGGCCGAGGGTGCCGCTTTCAAAGCCGCGCACCGAACCTTCGCCACCGGCCGTGTAGTTTTCATAGAAGGGCAGGCCGTCGGTCGAGCCGTAGCTGTTGCCATAACCGAGCTTGGTGTGGAAACGCAGCGAAGTGGCGTTGCTCAGTGGCAGGAAGGTCTGCCCGGTGTAATCGATCTTGTAGAAACTCAGATCACTGCCGGGCACTGTCACCGTCAGATTGAGGTTCTGCGAATGTCCGCGGGTGGCCAGCACGCCCTTGTTCAGGGTCGATTCCGACCAGCCGAGGTTGGCCTTGAAGTTGTTGAACTCCTTGCCCTCGCGTGCAATGAAATCGTAGATCTCATCAGCACTGTAGGTGCCTGGCTCGATGTTGTCGTGTTGCACGGTCAGGCCGAAACTCAGCCGTGAGGTTTCATTGATCGGGTAGCCAAGTGAAGTGCCGGCGCCATAGCTGTTGATGGAGTAGTACGAAACGCCGTCACTGTAATAATCGCTGTAGTCGGTGGCGTTGTAGAACAGGTTGTAGCCCAGGCTCACCCCGTCCGGCGTGAAGTAGGGGTTGGTAAAACCGAAGTTGTACTTGCTTTGGTAGTCCGAGCGGGTCAGGCCCAGGCTGGCGTAGTTGCCCGTGCCCAGGAAGTTGTTCTGAGTGATCGAACCTCCGAGGATCAGGCCGGAACTCTGAGAGAAACCGACGCTAGCGCTAATCGAACCGGAGGCCTGCTCTTCGACGCTGTAGTTCACGTCAACCTGGTCGTCGACGCCCGCTACAGCCGGCGTCTCGACGTTGACTTCCTTGAAGAAGCCCAGTCGTTCCAGACGGGTCTTGGATTGGTCGATCAGGTAGGTCGATGCCCAGCCACCTTCCATCTGACGCATTTCGCGGCGCAGCACTTTGTCGTCGGTCTTGGTGTTGCCACGGAAGTTGATGCGGTTGATGTAGGCCCGCTTGCCCGGGTCGACCACGAAGGTGATATCGACGGTATGGTCGTCATTATTCGGGTTGGGGACCGCATTGACGTTGGTAAAGGTGTAACCCTCGTTGCCCAGGCGACGGGTGATCAAGTCCGAGCTGGTGGTCATCAGCTTGCGGGAAAACACCTGGCCTTTCTGAACCAGCAGTAGCGATCTGATCTGGTCTTCAGGCACTTTCAGGTCACCGCTGAGCTTGACGTCACGAACGGTGTACTTCGCGCCTTCGTTGATGTTGACGGTGATATAGACGTGTTTCTTGTCCGGGGTGATCGACACCTGGGTCGAGGTGATGTCCATGTTGATATAGCCGCGATCCAGGTAATAGGAGCGCAGGCGCTCCAGGTCACCGGAGAGTTTTTCGCGGGCGTACTTGTCGTCGTTCTTGAAGAACGACAGCCAGTTGCTGGTCTTGAGCTCGAACAGGTTGATCAGGTCTTCATCAGCAAAGACCGTGTTGCCCACCACGTTGATGTGTTGGATCGCCGCGACAGAGCCTTCGTCGATCTTGATTTTCAGGCCCACGCGGTTACGCGGTTGTGGGATCACTTCGGCATCGACCGACGCCGAGTAGCGGCCCTGAGCGACGTATTGGCGCTGCAGCTCGTTGCGCACGCCTTCGAGGGTGGCGCGCTGGAAGATCTCGCCTTCGGCCAGACCGGATTGCTTGAGGCCCTTCATCAGGTCTTCAGTGGAGATCGCCTTGTTGCCTTCGATCTCGATACTGGCGACCGAGGGGCGCTCGACCACCGTGATGATCAGCACGTCACCGTCGTGCCCCAGCTGGATATCCTGAAAGAAACCGGTCTTGAACAACGCACGGGTGGACTCCACCAAACGACGATCATCCGCTTCATCACCGACGTTCAACGGCAATGCACCGAATACGCTGCCGGCGGAAACCCGTTGCAGGCCATTAATGCGAATATCGGAAATTTTGAAGCCTTGGGCGTGCGCAAATGTGGCGTTGAGCAATAGTGCAGCCGAGCAGAGCAGGCGCGAAAAATTCATCAAGATCTTATCCAGAACACATCGACAAGCAGCGTAGGCGGGCGCGGATATCTCACAGCAAGACGAGTTACCGCGAAGCGAGCAGGCTGGTGGAGGTGAAGCATAAAAGCTCGGTGCGTTTGGTGCGGTTAACCAAGTGTCAAGTTAGGTAAAGGTTTGCCCGGGGCGATGACGCTGTGCAGCGCAAGGGCGATAATGCGCGGCCCCCACTCAAGAGCCCGCCATGATCTCTGTATTGCTCGTCGACGATGACCAGGAACTGACTGGAATGCTCAGCCAATACCTGGAGCGTGAAGGCTTCGAGGCGACCGCCGTGCACACGGGCGAGGAGGGTGAGATTCAAGCACTGTCCGGGCGCTACAGCATTGTGGTGCTGGACGTGATGCTGCCACGCCTGTCGGGTATCGAGGTGCTCAGGCGCATTCGCGCCGTGAGCCAGGTACCGGTGGTGTTGCTCACGGCCCGTGGCGATAACATCGACAAGATCACCGGCCTGGAACTGGGGGCCGATGACTATGTGCCTAAACCCAGTTCACCGGGGGAACTGGTGGCGCGTTTGCGGGCAATCATGCGTCGGGTGCAGCCGGCGGATCAGCCCACCACCGAAGTGATCAGGACCGGCCCGCTGGTCTTGTGGCCCGGCAAGCGCCAGGCCCAGTGGCAGGGGGGCGAGCTGGGGGTGACCAGTACCGAGTTCAGCCTGCTCGAAGAACTGGCCCGCTGTGCCGGGCAGGTGGTGAGCAAACAGGACCTGTCGCTCAATGCCTTGGGCTGTCCCTTGACCCGCTACGACCGGCGCATCGACGTGCACATCAGCAGCATTCGCCAGAAGCTCGGTCCGCGCCCTGACGCCAAGGCCTGGATTCAGAGCGTGCGTGGCCTCGGTTATCTGTTGATCGCCGAATGATGAAACCCAGTCGGCTGTTCTGGAAACTGTTCCTGGCGTTTTGGCTCGCCACCAGCCTGACGTTTCTGGTCGGGGTGGGCATTCTGGTACTGGGTAATCACGGGCCTGGCGATCCTCATTTGGAGGCCATCCTGGCCAGCGAGGAACAGCTGCTGCGACAATTCGGCGTCGAGTCGGGAAGGCAATTGCTGACAGTGTGGCGGCACCCCGGTGACGAAACCATTGGTGTCTATGACAGTGCCGGTCAACTGCTGGCTGGGTCGCCGGTTCCGCGGCCAGCGTTTGAGCGAACGGTCATCAGCAAGGACGGTCTGGCCCTCTCGCTCAGATCCTCACAGCCCCTTGGCAAAGAAGGTGAGCAAGGGCCGGGGCGTTCGATCCCGCTGATCATCGGCACGGTGATGAGTGCGCTGTTCAGCGGGTATATGGCGTATTACCTGGCGTGGCCGTTGGCCTATCTCAGGCGGGCGATGAGCGATGTGGCCAAGGGGCGCTTCGAAACCCGGGTCAAACCGATGATGGGCGGGCGCCGCGATGAAATCGTCGATCTGGCCGGGGACTGTGACCGAATGGCCAACCAGCTGAAACTGCTGGTGGAGGCCCAGCAACACCTGTTGCATGACATCTCTCACGAACTTCGCTCACCGTTGACGCGCATGCAAGCTGCCATCGGGCTGTTGCAGCAAGAACCGGCCCGCCAGGAAATGGTGGAGCGCATCCAGCGCGAATCGGTGCGAATGGATACGTTGATCGAGGCGTTGTTGACCCTGGCGCGCATGCAGGGCCGGCCCGAGAGTATCGACCGCGAGCCACTCGACATCATCGAGTTGCTGACGGTGATCGTCGAGGATGCTCAATTCGAGGCGGGAATGAAAGGTTGCCGGGTCAGCCTGCAGGCGTGCCCGGCCTTTGTCAGTCGGGTCAGCGGCGAGTTGCTGTATCGGTGTTTCGAGAACGTCATTCGCAACGCGGTGCGCCATACCAAACCGATGACGGCGGTTGTTGTGTCGGCTGAGGTCAATCTCGAAGCAGACTGCCTGACGGTGCGGATTACCGATCAGGGGGCGGGTGTTGAAAACGAGCGGCTGCTGAGCATTTTCCACCCGTTCGAGCGTGGCTTGAGCGAGGCCAGTGCCGGTTTCGGCCTGGGCCTGGCGATCGCCTCAAGGGCCGTGGAAATGCATGGCGGCACGATTGTGGCGCGCAACGAGCCGTCCGCTGGGCTGACCGTGGAAATCAGCTTGCCCCGTCAGGCGTGATCTTTACACGATATTACATTGGCTTGACGGCTCTGTACGCCTCGCCTCAGTAGACTTCCCGCTCAAACTTACGCAGCGTTTGCTGATGTTTCAGCGTGGAGGTGGGCATGTTTCTGGTTCATAAAAAGGGCTTTGTTTCCGGCAAGAAAATGGTCGACGGGCTGGTGCCCTATGACTTCTTTTGTGAAGACAATCCGGCCATCAATCTGTTTGTGTTTACGGGTTCTACCGCGCAGGGCAAAACGGTCGAGGAACAGACGCTCTGGGGCTTCACCCGGCTGGAGCGTTTCGAGGCGCTGACCAGCACCCTGGTATCGAACAAAAAAAATGATGGCTGGTTTCAAACGGTCAATGTGCTCACCGGGCCAGCCCAGAACGGCACCCAAAGCGTGAAATTTCAGCGGGTGCTGAAGATCATCAAGCATGCCGCTGTATCGAGCCGTGTCGCCGGCAAGGTGCAATACGAGATCCTCACGGATGACGGCGACACTTATTTCACCCGTCCGCCCGCGACAGCAGACAGCGCGCAAACCATCATCTATGTGGCAGAGCAATAACTCGTTAGTTAATAACCGCGAAGGTGTTTACTGGAAATACATCGCACCATACAATGAGAATCATTACTACTAACTCATTGAGTGCAACGTCTTGAGCCATCCCCACCTCTTTGCCCGCCGCAAGGTTTTCATCAAACACGCGCTGCCGACACTGTCCTGCGTGATGTTCGCCGGTCCTTTGTGGGCACAGGAACTGATTGAACTGCCGACCACGGATATTCAGGCGAGCCGCGTCAGTCAAGACACCAGCTACACCACCTCTCAAGCCAGCACCGCAAGCAAAAGCGATGTGCCGATCAAGGAGGAGGCGCAATCGGTCAATGTAGTAACCCGGCAAACCCTGGCCGACTATCAGGTGCGCTCGCTGGACGACGCGATGAAGTTCGTCAGCGGCGTCAGCCAGGGCAACACCCTGGGCGGTTCCCGGGACTCGTTGGTCAAGCGCGGTTTCGGCACCAACGATGACGGCTCGATCCTGCGCGATGGCGTGCGTTCCAACCTGGGGAAAAACTTCAGCGCCACGACGGATCGCATCGAAGTGCTCAAAGGGCCTGCGTCGATGCTGTACGGCGCGTTGGAACCCGGCGGGTTGATCAACGTGATCAGCAAGAAGCCTGAATACGCCCAGAGCACGACCCTGAGCGGCTCTGCCTACAGCGAAGGCGGCGGCACCATGGCCGTGGACACCACCGGGCCGCTGGGCGATACCGGCCTGGCCTATCGCCTGATTGCCGAACGCGGCCACGAGGATTACTGGCGCAACTACGGCGTGAACGAAAGCACCCTGATTGCACCCTCGCTGACCTGGACGGGCGAGCGTGCCAGCCTGACCCTCAGCTACGAATACAACGATTACTCCAAACCCTTCGACCGTGGCACGGTGTTCACCAATGGTCATCCGGCGGACATCGACTACGACAAGCGCCTCGACGAAAAATGGGCCAAAAGCGTCGGTATCCGTGAATTGGCTACCGCGCGTTTCGAGTATCAGCTGAGTGACGACTGGAAAACCCGCGTTACCTACGGCTGGAACAACGACCGCTACAGCCTCTCGATTGCCCAGCCGAGTTCGTTGACCGGCAACAACCTGCGACGTGCTGCCAACGGCGCTCACTACGACGATGAAACCCGTTACGCCAGCTGGGATTTCATCGGCCAGCAGGAACTGTTCGGCCAGCGCCATGACTTGCTGATCGGCGCGGACACCGAAGCGTCCGACCAATTCCGTGGCAAAACCTACCGTAATACCGCGCAGTCAGGTTTCGACATCACCTCGCCGGTTTATGGTCGTCTGGCCGAGCCGAGCCTTGTCAGTGCCAGCCAAAGTGACCTGAGCAACCAGCTGAATTCCAGCTCCGTGTACTTCAAGGATAACTGGCACCTCGATGACCGCTGGATCCTGGTTCTCGGCGGTCGCCAGCAGCATTACGATCAGTACAGCGATCAGGGCCGCGGCAGCAGCTACACCGTCAACCGCGACGATAACGGCGATGCCTTCGTGCCGTTCCTGGGGCTGGTCTACAAAGCCACCGACAGCTTGTCGCTGTACGGTAACTACAGCCGTTCGTTCAAGCCCAATACCCAAGTCGACGATGCCGGCCATACCTTCGATCCGGAGGAGGGCCGCAGTTATGAGGTCGGCGCCAAGTACGATCCGCTGCCGGGGCTGAACATCAACCTGGCGCTGTTCGACATCGAGAAGAAAAACGTCGTGACCACCCAGACGGTCGGTGGCGTCAGCCTCTCGGAGGCGGCGGGCAAAGTCGGCTCACAGGGCCTGGAACTGGACATCACCGGGCGTGTGGCCGAGCGCTGGGACCTGATCGGCACCTACGCTTACACTCACACGGAAATCCTCGACGATCCGGATGACGAAGGTCACCGCCTCGCCGATGCGCCGAAGCACACCGCAAGCCTGTACCTTACCCATCACCTGAATGTGCCTACGGAGTTCGGGGCCTGGCATGCGGGCGGCGGTGCGCGTTATGTCGGCGAGCGTGCGGCCAACAATGCCAACGATTTCTGGCTGAGCAGCTACACCGTCGCCGATGCCTTCGTGCGCTGGGAGGCGCCGATGTTCGGGTACAAGACTTCGCTGCAGTTCAACGTCGACAACCTGTTCGACAAACAGTACTACCCGTCCTCCACCGGCAGCCAACTGGCGGTCAATGTCGGAGAGCCGCGCACGGCACGCCTCAGCGCCAGCGTGACGTTCTGATCGCACTGTCTTGATGTGCCGCCCCGTTCTGCCCGTGGAACGGGGCGGTAGTCTTCCTTCATCTCGACGACGCTTCAGGCGTCGGCGAGCTGAAACCGATAACCCACCCCGTACAACGATTCAATTGGATGCTCCCCCGGGCAGGCTTGTTCGAGCTTACGCCGCAGATTGCGGATATGACTGTCGACCGTGCGGTCGGTGACCACCCGGTGATCGGAGTAGATCCGGTCGAGCAACTGATCCCGGGAAAACACCCGTCCCGGCGAGCGGGCGAGGGTGCTTAGCAGGCGCAATTCCAGTGGTGTCAGGTCCAGCGTTATGCCGTCGAGGGAGGCCAGGTACTGTTCTTCATCAATCTGTAGACGCGGTGGTGCAGACGTCAAAAGCTGAGGGCTGCGTCGCAGGATGGCTTTGACCCTGGCTACCACTTCACGCGGGCTGAAGGGTTTGCAGATGTAGTCGTCGGCGCCCAGGTCCAGTCCGAGCAGGCGATCCACTTCCTCGACGCGGGCGGTGATCATGATGATCGGTACGGCACTGAAACTGCGCAGTTCCTTGCACACTTGCAGGCCATCGCGTCCAGGCAGCATCAGGTCGAGCAGGATCAGCCGTGGCTCGCGGGCACGGACCGCCGGTACTACCTCCAGCCCGTTGTCCAGGCATTGGGTCGCATACCCAGCGGCGATCAGGTAGTCACGCATCAACGCGGCCAGTTTGGGCTCGTCTTCGACGATCAGGATCGGGTTGTCGTTGACCATGGTTCAGGCATTCCGTGGCAGGCGCAGGGTCAGCCAAAGGCCACCCAACGGGGAATGATCGGCACTGAGGCTGCCGCCATGAGCCAGGGCGATGCTGTGACAGATCGCCAGCCCCAGACCGGCGCCACCACTGGCACGGTTGCGTGAGGTTTCGCCACGGTAGAAACGCTCGAACAGACGCGGCAACTGATCCGCGTCGACCCCGGGGCCGGAATCCAGGAAATCGATGCGTACGTCGTCGCCATCGCTGGCCGCACGAATACGCAGCACACCGCCTTCATCGGTATAGCGCACGGCGTTTTCCAGCAGATTGCCGAACAGTTGCTGCAAGCGCTTGGGGTCGGCTTCCACTCTTAGGGGGGGTGTCGGCAGCTCCAGCTCCAAGCGCAAGTGCCGGGCATTGCAGCGTTCCTGGAACATCGCTGCGCAACTGTCCAGCAGCTCGTTGAGATCACATTCGCTCTTGCGGTAGGTCAGCGCACCCACATCGGCCAGGGACAGTTCATACAGGTCATCCACCAGTTTACTGAGCATGCCGACTTCGCCTTGCAGCGATTTCATCGACGACTGATCGAGCGTGCGCACACCATCCTCGATGGCCTCCAGCTCACCGCGCAACACTGACAGCGGGGTGCGCAGTTCATGGGACACATCGGCCATGAACTCCCGGCGCATTTTTTCGTTGCGCTCCAGCGTATACGCAAGTTGATTGAAGTCGCGGGCCAACTGACCGACTTCGTCATTGGAGGACACCGCCACCCGGTTGCTGTACTCGCCTGCGGCCAATCGATGCGTGGCCGCGGCTACTCGCTTGACGGGGTCAAGCAAAGTGCGGGCGATCCACCAGGCGATCAGCATTGCCAGCAGCAACGAGAACACGCCCACGGCCAGACTGGTGCGCAACAGGTACAGGCGAAAGCGTTCACCGCCGGCTTCGGTCACGTTCTGGAACGGCGTTACCGCCAGCCAGCCGACGGTTTTACCGGCCACCTCGATCGGGCGCATCAGGGCGTCGTCGGCAATCGCCGAGTAGCCCATGACCAACTGCTTTTGCTGGTCCAACAGAGCGATGCGAAACACCGCGCCGGTCAGGTCAGACGTGGGCAGGGTCGGCTGCTGCGGGTTGGTGAAGTCTACGCCCGGCTCCGGTCGCATGAGTTCGAACCAGCGATCCGGCTGGTTGCGCAGAAATTCCCAACTGCCTTCGCGCTCATAGGCGCTGGCCAGGCGCGGCAGCACTGGGGTCATGCGCAACAGAGCCTGTTCGTTGAGGTAATCGAGAAAGCCTTTGCCGAAGCTCCAGCCGTTGGCCAGCCCCATGCTCAGGATGACAAACAGCACACTGGCCAGTACCGCGATAAACAGTTTGGTGGAGATACTCAGTTTCATGGGCTCGGGCAGGTCGGTGAATGGCCCGCCCATTTAGGCCCTGGCGCGACGAAGATTCAAGGGCGGCAGGCAATCTTCAATTTTCCTGCACATTTGCCTCGCAGTATGGCGTCTGGCTTCAGCCACCCCGTCTTGCAGAGGCATTTATGTCGACCAAAATTCTCGCCAAATCCCTGGTAACCGCCGCGGTTTTACTGTCCTTGATCATTCTGGTGGTGTTGAGCGGTTGCTCCCCCGGCGCATCCGCGCCCGTGGTCGAACCGGCCAAGGTGTCAGTGATCACGGTGCAACCCCAAAGCCAGGCGCTGACCACGGAGCTGGCCGGGCGCACTCAGGCGTTCATGATCGCCGAGATTCGCCCGCAGGTCGGCGGTATCGTCCAGCAACGGCTGTTTGTCGAAGGCGCCGAGGTCAAGGCCGGGCAGGCGCTGTATCAGCTGGACGCGTCCTCATACAAGGCTGCATTGGCTGAAGCGCAGGCGACCCTGGCCAAGGCGCGCGCCACATTGAAGTCGGCTCAGGCCACGGCCAAGCGTGATGCCCAGTTGGCGAAGATCGATGCCATCAGCCAGCAGGACAACGAGGATGCCCAGGCCAGTCTGCTGACAGCCGAGGCTGAACTGCAAGTGGCCCAGGCCGGCGTGGATACCGCGCGCATCAACCTGGCCTATACCCGCATCAGCTCGCCCGTCAGCGGGCGCATCGAAACCTCGACGGTCACCCCCGGCGCACTGGTGGTGGCCAATCAGGACAGCGCACTGACCACGGTGCAGCAACTGGACCCGATCTACGTGGATATCACGCAATCGACCACCGAGCTGTTGCGCCTCAAGCGCGACCTCGCCAGCGGTGTGCTGCAAAGCAACGGCGAGGGCGAAGCGCGGATCAGTCTCAAGCTCGACGACGGCAGCACCTACGCCCATGAGGGCCGCTTGAAATTCAGCGGGGTCAGCGTCAATGAGGGCACCGGCACCGTGACCCTGCGGGCGGAAATCGCCAACCCGGACCGGCTGTTGCTGCCGGGCATGTATGTACGGGCGGTGCTGGAGCAGGCCCGGGACGATCAAGCGATCCTGATTCCGCAGCAAGCCGTGACCCGCAGCGCCAGTGGCGTGACGTCGGTGTTGCTGGTGGTCAATGGCAAGGTCGAACAGCGCGTGCTGACCATCGATCGCGCCGTGGGCAACCAATGGTGGGTCACCTCGGGCCTGACGGCGGGTGACCAGGTGATTGTCGAGGGCGGGCAGAAAGTGCGGGTTGGCGCCCCGGTGCTGGCGCAAAACCCGGGCACTCGCAGCCGCACGCGGCAATCGGCGCCGACTGCCATTGCGCAGGAGGGCTGAGCATGGCGCGGTTCTTTATCGATCGACCGATTTTTGCCTGGGTCATCGCCATTGTCATCATGCTCGCCGGCGCCTTGTCGATCAGCCAACTGCCGCTGGAACAGTACCCGGACATCGCTCCGCCAACGGTACGGATCTCCGCCACCTACACCGGCGCCTCGGCCGAGACCGTGGAAAACTCGGTGACGCAGGTCATCGAACAGCAGATGAAAGGGCTGGATAACCTGACCTACATGTCGGCCTCCAGCAGTTCGGCGGGCAGCGCCAGCATCAGCCTGACCTTTGCCGCCGGCACTAACCCTGATGTGGCGCAGATGCAGGTGCAGAACAAACTGCAACAGGCTGAATCGCGACTGCCGCAATCGGTGCAGAGCGAAGGCCTGACCGTGACCAAGGGCGGTTCGGACTTTCTGATGATTGCCGCCCTGGCCTCCGACAACCCAAGCGTCACCGGCACCCAGATCGGCGACTACATTTCCAGCACCTTGCTCGACCAGATCAGTCGAATCGATGGCGTCGGCGACGTGCAGACCCTCGGTTCGGGTTATGCCATGCGCATCTGGCTGGATCCGGCACTGCTGGAAAAGTATGCGTTGATGCCCTCGGACATCAGCAGCGCCCTGGAAGCACAGAACACCGAAGTGTCCGCCGGCCAGCTCGGTGCCTTGCCGGCGGTGGCCGGGCAACAGTTGAACGCCACTATCAGTGCCCGCAGCAAGCTGCAAACCGCCGAAGAATTTCGCAATGTGGTGGTCAAGTCCACCAGCAATGGGGCGGTGGTGCTGTTGGGGGATGTGGCGCGGGTCGAACTGGGCAGCGAAAGCTACGACGTGAGTTCTGCCCTCAACGGCAAACCTGCCGCCGCCATGGGCGTGCAGCTCGCCGCCGGGGCCAATGCCCTGAGCGTGGGTGAAGCGGTGAAGGCCAAACTCAAGGAACTGGAGCCTTTCTACCCTGCGCAAATGCAGCTCAAGAACGTGATCGCTTACGACACGACCCCCTTTGTCAGCCTGTCCATCGAAGAAGTGGTCAAGTCTTTAGGCGAAGCGATCGTGCTGGTGGTGCTGATCATGTTCCTGTTCCTGCAGAATCTGCGGGCCACGCTGATCCCGGCGATCACCGTGCCGGTGGTATTGCTGGGCACCTTCGGCGTGCTCGCGCTGTTCGGCTATTCAATCAATACCCTGACCATGTTCGCCATGGTCCTGGCCATCGGACTGCTGGTGGACGATGCCATCGTGGTGGTGGAGAACGTCGAGCGGGTGATGAGTGAGAAGGGACTTTCGGCGCTGGCGGCGACTCGCCAGTCCATGGCGGAAATCACCAGTGCGCTGATCGGCATCGCTCTGGTGCTCAGCGCCGTGTTTATTCCCATGGCATTTTTTGGCGGTTCCACCGGGATTATCTATCGGCAGTTTTCGGTGACCATCGTCTCGGCCATGCTCCTGTCGGTGTTGGTGGCGATGACCCTGACACCGGCCTTGTGTGCGACCTTGCTCAAGCCGTCCGATGCCCAGGGCCATGGTGCGCAAAGCGGCTTCTTCGGCTGGTTCAACCGCAGCTTCGAACGCAGCGCCTTGCGCTATCAACAATGGGTCGGCGGCATTTTGCAGCGTGGGCGTAGGAGCCTGCTGGTGTACGGGGTGATTTTGCTGGCGATGGGTGCTGGTTATGCCAGCCTGCCGACTTCGTTCTTACCGGACGAAGACCAAGGCATCCTCATGGCGCAGATCCAGTTGCCGGTGGGCGCCACTGATAGTCGAACTCAGGCAGTAATGAAGCAGTTCGAGAGCTACATGCTCGAACAATCGGAAGTCGAGGCGCTGATCAGCATCAGCGGTTTGGGCATGGGTGGCAACAGCCAGAATACCGGCCGGGCTTTCATCAAACTCAAGGACTGGAGCGAGCGATCGGGGAAAGGGCAGGACGCGGCTTCTATTGCCCAACGTGCAACCCTGGCGTTGGCGAGCATTAGCGATGCCAACGTGTTTGTCATGCAGCCGCCCGCTGTACGTGGCCTGGGGCAAAGTTCGGGTTTCGACCTGCAACTCAAAGACCTTGGCGGACTGGGGCATGACGCCCTGGTCGCCGCGCGGGAGCAGTTCATCGAGTTGGCGAAGAAAGACCCGCGGCTGCTGGGAGTACGCAGCAATGGCCTGGACGATACACCGCAGCTCAAAGTCAGCATCGACGATCGCAAGGCCGGCGCCTTGAGTCTGAGCACCAGCGACATTAACAGCACCTTGTCCACCGCGTTGGGCGGCACTTACGTCAACGACTTCCTCAACCAGGGGCGGGTGAAGAAGGTCTACGTGCAGGGCGAGGCGTCGGCGCGGATGCAGGCGGCCGACCTGGAGCACTGGTTCGTGCGCAACAGCAAAGGTGAGATGGTGCCGTTTTCCTCGTTCGCCAGCAGCGCGTGGAGCTATGGCTCGCCGTTGCTGGAACGCTACAACGGCAACGCCTCGCTGGAGGTGGTCGGTGATCCGGCACCGGGGGTGAGCGCCGGGGTTGCGATGGATGCGGTGGAAGCGATCATCAAACAACTGCCCGAAGGCATCGGCTACGAGTGGACCGGGCAGTCATATCAACTGCGCTTGTCCGGCTCCCAGGCGCCGCTGCTGTACGGGATCTCGGTGTTGTTTGTGTTCCTCTGCCTGGCGGCGTTGTACGAGAGTTGGTCTGTGCCGTTTTCGGTAATGCTGGTGGTGCCGCTGGGGGTGGTCGGCGCGGTGCTGGCGACCCGCTTCAGTGGTTTGAGCAACGACGTGTACTTCCAGGTCGGGCTGTTGACCACGGTGGGACTGGCGGCGAAGAACGCGATTCTGATCGTTGAGTTTGCCAAGCACCTGCAAGAGCAGGGCAACAGCCTGCGGGACGCGACACTGACTGCCGTGCGCCAACGCCTGCGACCGATCCTGATGACGTCTTTGGCCTTCATGTTCGGCGTGTTGCCACTGGCATTGAGCTCCGGCGCCGGTTCTGCCGGGCGCCAGGCCATCGGCACTGGCGTGCTGGGGGGCATGTTCAGCGCCACCGTGCTGGGGATCTTCTTTGTGCCGCTGTTTTTCGTGCTGATCCGTCGTCGTTTCGGTCGCGTATCCACCGCAACAACCGCCAACCCAACCGCGCAGAAAGGTGATGCATGATCAAGTTTCATTGGCCCTTGTTGGCTGCTCTGGTGTTGCTCAGTGGTTGTGTCAATCTGGCGCCGCAGTATCAGCGCCCCGAAGCGCCGGTCGCCGGGCAATGGTTGCCGTCGACCAGCGTGGCCTCAGGCGATTCGGCGGCGGATATTCACTGGCAGCAGTTTTTTACCGACAGTCGCCTGGCGCGCTTACAGACCCTGGCGCTGACCAACAACCGTGATTTGCGTCTGGCCAGCCTGAACATCGAAAAGGCCCAGGCTCAATATCGCATTCAACGGGCGGCGGCGTTTCCCACCATCGATGCAGGAGTCAGCGGCACACATAGCCGCACGTCCAGCAGCGGCACGGCGAGCACCAGTCATGAGTACAGTGCGCAACTGGGGCTGAGCAGCTATGAACTGGATGTGTTCGGGCGAGTACAGAACCTTCAGGACGAAGCGCTGGAAGACTATCTGGCACTGACCGAAACCCGGCGTAGCACCCAGATCAGCCTGGTGGCTGAAGTGGCCACGGCCTGGCTGACGCTGGCGGCGGACAATGAGCGTTTGCAACTGGCCCAGGAAACCCTGCGCAGCCAACAGGCAACCTACGAACTGAACCAACGCAGCCATGCCTTGGGCGGTTCTTCCGGCTTGGCCCTGGCCCAGGCGCAAACCACTGTGGAGTCGGCCCGAGGCGATGTGGCGGTCTACGCCAGTCAGATTCTCCAGGACCACAATGCCTTGCGCTTGCTGGTCGGCAGCGATATTCCCGATGAACTGCTGCCCGGCGCGAGCCTGCAATCGGTCGCGCTGCTGGTTCAGGTGCCGGATGAGTTACCGTCCAGTCTTTTGCAACGGCGCCCGGATGTGCTGGCCGCCGAGCACACCCTCAAGTCGGCCAACATCGATATCGGCGCGGCCCGTGCGGCGTTCTTCCCGAGCATCAGCCTGACCGCCAACGCCGGTTCTGCGAGTTCGGCCTTGTCCGGTCTGTTCAAGTCCGGCAGCGGCGCCTGGACCTTCGCCCCGAGCGTCAGCCTGCCGATCTTCGATGCCGGCAGCAATCGCGCGACACTGGATGCGGCCAAGGTCGAGCGTGAAATTCAGGTGCAGACCTACCAGCAAACCTTGCAGACCGCCTTCAAGGAAGTGGCCGATGCCCTGGCGGTGCGCAGCACCCTGGACCAACGTCTGACGGCCCAGCAAGCCTTGACCGACGCCAGCCGTAAAAGCTTTGAACTGGCCGACGCGCTCTATCGCGGCGGCTCGCAAAGCTACCTCGAAGCGCTGGACGCCCAGCGTTCGTTGTACAGCGCCCAACAGGACCTGATCACCCTGCGTCTGGCCGAGCAGAGCAACCGGGTGACGTTGTACAAGGTAATGGGGGGCGGCTGGAATTAATGTTCGCGATCAGGCCCGCCCCCCTGGATCAGTGCCCGCCCACCACCATATGGCTAAACGGCGCCACATACGCCTGCAACGTCACCAGCCCGCCGACCAGAATCGCCAGCACCACGGAGTGGAAAAACACGTAGCGCAGGATTTCCCCTTCATGGCCGTACCAGCGGGTGGCGGTGGACGCGACCACGATCGACTGGGCGTCGACCATCTTGCCCATGACCCCGCCAGAACTGTTCGCGGCGGCCATCAGCACCGGGCTCAGGCCCAGTTGCTCGGAGGTCACCCGTTGCAAGCCGCCGAACAGCACGTTGGAGGCCGTGTCCGAGCCGGTCAGGGCCACGCCGAGCCAGCCGAGCAGGGTGCCGAACATCGGGTAGAAAATGCCCGTTGCGGCGAAGGCCAGGCCCATGGTGGCATCGAGGCCCGAGTAGCGGGTGAGAAAACCCAGGGCGAGCATCGCCACAATGGTGGTGAGCGAATAGCGCACCACCCACAGCGTTCGCAGGTAATGGTGCAGCAGTTGCGGGATTGAGTACCCCATCAGCAGCCCGCCGAGGATCGCCGCGAGCAAGATGCCGCTACCGGTGCTGGTGAACCAGGTGAACTTGTAGATCGCGTCCTCGGCTTTCGGTGCGGGCACCACCGGCGGGACCTTCTCGATCTGTTGATGAATCGTGGTGAAGGTCACGCTCGGGGCAAAGATCGGGTTGGCCTCGCGCATCGGTTTGCCCTGCGGATCAAGCTTGGCCGAGTGGGTTTGCGGATCCATGGCCGGGCGGGTATCGAACAAGTTTTTGAAGCCCTGGGTGCCCCAGGCGAAAACGAACACCGTGAGGATGATCCACGGCATCCAGGCGCGCATAACCGCGGGTTTTGCATCGCTGGCAAAGGTCGCGCTGGCGACGGGTTTCTGGTCATGCTCCTGGGCTATTTTGGAGTTGTCGACTCGCCCTGACAGGGCGGCCGAGGTATGCACCGTGGCTGGTTTCCAGACCCTGAGGAAACCAGTCAGGCAGGCCATGGAAATCAGCGCTGCGATCACATCCACCAGCATCGGCCCGTGGTAGTTGGAGACGAGGAATTGCGGTATGGCGAAGCTGACGCCGGCAACCAGAATCGGCGGCCAGATTTCCAGCATCTTGCGCCATCCGGCGAAGGCCCAGATCAGCCAGAACGGCACGATCACCGAGAAGAACGGCAACTGCCGACCGACCATCATCGACAGCTCCATTTCATCCAGCCCGGTCACTTTGGCCAGGGTGATGACGGGCGTGCCCAGAGCACCGAACGCCACGGGCGCGGTATTGGCAATCAACGCCAGGCCAGACGCGGCCAGGGGTGAGAAACCCAGCCCGATCAAAATGGCCCCGGTTACCGCCACGGGAGTGCCGAAACCGGCGGCCCCTTCGAAGAAGGCACCGAAGCAGAAGGCAATCAGCAGCAATTGCAGACGTCGGTCGTCGGTGATGCGCGCCAGGGAGTCTTGCAGCACTTTGAACGAGCCGTTCTCGGTGGTCAGCCGATGCAGGAAAATAATGTTGAGCACGATCCAGCCAATCGGCAACAGACCGTTGGCGGCGCCGAACAGTGCGGCCGAGCCCGCCATGTTCGCGGGCATGCCGAAGGCGAAAATCGCGATTAGCAAGGCCGAACCCAGGGCCAACAACGCCGCCAGATGCGCCTTGATGTGGAAAAACGCCAGGGAAACCAGCATCACCACCACCGGCGTCGCCGCCATGAGGGTTGATAGCACCGGGTTACCGAAGGGGTCGTAGATTTGCTGCCAGACCATTTTCCACCTCTGCTTTTTATTGTGGGTAGCGCGGGGAAGGTGGCTTGAGTATAGGTGGCAATACGCTGCTGTCCTGGCGAGTGCTTGCCAGCCCTACGATGCGCTTTAGGTTTCTAGACCCTCCTGACGTGCGCTCCTTTCGACCATCGCCACGATCGTTTCGAAGAGTTCGTCCTGTGCCTGCTCTGCGGTGATTTCTCCGGTCGCGGCGGCATGGGACAGCGCCTCGGCGGCACCGAGCATCGCCCGAAGACTCGCTGGCGCGATATCACCGGTTCCGGCGAAGGGGAGCAGGGCGTTGCGGCACTTGCCCATGAAGATCGCTTCGTACTCGCGCTTGATCTTTTCCAGCTCGGGCGAGCTCGTCAGCGCCGCGATCACACCCGGGATCTCGCGGCCCTGAAGCAGAACGCAGTCGACATAAGACGAGGCGATGACCGTTGCCTTACTGGCCAGTGTCGGTTCACTGGCTTCAAGCGCGGTATCCATGAGCGCGGTCTGACGTGCGTCGAACTCCTGATAGAGCACCGCCAGCAACCCGGGGCGGGTGGTGAAGTGATCGTAAACCACCGGTTTTGTGACCCCCGCCTGTTCGGCGAGCCGGCCAAGCGTCAACGCGTCCGTACCTTCCTCTCGAACGAGTTGCCAGGCGACATCCAGCAACTGGCGCAGGCGCTCCTCCCGCGACATCCGCCGGCGCGGTTGCGGACTGGAATCTTGCTCGGGTGTTTCGGTGCTTGACATGGCTATATACCAAAAGTAGCTTACTGAGCGTAACTTACCAAGAGTATATAAGGCTCGTCTTTCACCCTCAATCACTCATTCCGTAGCAGGAGATTTTGTTATGCACGCGCTCATCGTTGTGGCTCACCATGACCCCCAATCGCTTACCCATAGCCTCGCGAGGCACGTCGCTGAAGGTGTATCCGAGGCGGATGCCGACCACTCTTTCGAAATTGCGGACCTCTGGGCGCAAGGGTTCGATCCGAGATTCGGCGCGGCCGATCTCGCCGTCCATCACCGTGAAGCACCGCCGCCCGCCGATGTGGCCGCCGAGCAGGCGCGAATCGATCGCGCCGATGCGCTGGTGCTGGTTTATCCGGTTTATTGGTGGTCGATGCCGGCGCTGCTCAAAGGCTGGATCGACCGTGTGTTCGCCAATGGCTGGGCGTTCGATTTCGCGGCGGATGCCAGGTTGGAGAAGAAGCTTCGCCATCTGCGGGTTCATCTGGTGGGTGTTGGCGGTGCCGACGCAGGAACCTATGCGCGCCACGGTTATGCCGACGCCATGAAGACGCAGATCGACCATGGGATCTTCGATTATTGCGGTGCTTGCGTGGTGACGTCCGAGTTGCTGCTCGAATCGGAAATCCAGGAACCGACGGTTCATTTGCAGGCTGCGCGCACGATCGGTCGTGAGCTTTTTGCTGCCTCCGGGCGCCGCGACGCGGAGCAGGATGTTCAGCGTTGCCGAGCGGTCAGCGCCGAGGCTTTTTGACAGGCAAAAAAAGAGCCTCAAAGCTCTTTGATGGGGAGGAAGTAGAGCCGAGAGGCTCAAGATGCGCATGAAACAAGGGGTGGGCTTATTGGGGTTCAGTTCACCCACCACTTACGCAACGGCTTAAACCTCCAACCGCTGCGTACCACTATCGTAGGAAGCCGTGGTTTAGCACTCAAGTACCATTAGTCTGCTGAGTCTGGCCGGCCTGCCTGGTGTTGAATCACCCTTTTGATTTTCAACTACCCCTGCCTGAACACCAACGCCTTCAACCCACACTCAACATCGGCATCGGGAAACTCCGGCGGATTCTCCAACCGTTGCTCAAACCGCAGGCTCGGTGCTTCGCGAGTGACGCCGTCGATGAGGAAGTCCGCGCCAAAAGCCGGGTCGTTCATGCAGGCCAAAACCGTGCCCTGGGGGCTGAGCAGTTCCGGGAGACGGCGCAACACGCGCTGATAATCCTTGGTCAGCAGGAAACTGCCTTTCTGAAAGGACGGTGGGTCGATGATCACCAGATCATAAGGGCCGCTATTGATCACTTTGCCCCAGGACTTGAACAGGTCGTGGCCGAGAAAGCTCACCTTGCTCAAGTCATGGCCGTTGAGCCGGTGATTGTCGCGACCACGGCTCAGGGCCGCGCGGGACATGTCCAGGTTGACCACATGGGTAGCGCCTCCCGCGATGGCGGCCACTGAAAACCCGCAGGTATAGGCAAACAGGTTCAGCACCCGCTTGCCGTCAGCATTGGCCCGCACCCAATCGCGGCCGTAGCGCATGTCGAGAAACAGGCCGGTGTTCTGTTTGCGGCCCAGGTCCACGCGATACTGCAGGCCGCCCTCGGTGATCGTCATTTCCTCGATCGGCTCCCCGATCAGCCATTCGGTGGTGCTTTCCTGCAAATAGCGATGTTGCAGCAGCAAGGTATGCGCGCCTGAGGCTTTCCACGCAGGCGCCTGCGTGATCGCCATCAGTCGCTGCTTCAAATCATCCAGTTGCGACGCTTGCGGCTCCTTGAATACGCAGACCAGCACCACGCCCTGGAGCCAGTCGACGGTCAATTGCTCCAACCCCGGCCAGCAGCGGCCACGGCCGTGGAACAGCCGACGGGTTTCTGCGGGGGCTGTCGCAAGCGCAGTGAGCAAATGGTCGTGGAGGATGGAGAGGGCATCTGGATTCATCGGGCAGGGTCGGTCATGTGGAAAGGGCGGCATTTTAACCACAATTATGCGCGGACAAACGGTCATGTTTAGCGGCCTGGAACGGAGAATGCCCTGGATAGGTGTATCAAAAATGAATTTTTCGCGAGGTCCGCTGTTCATACCTGTAGGTGGCGGATTTGAGCCTGCGAAACTATTTGCGCAATCAGGGAGTGGCACAGTCATGAGTCCAGCATCAACGGCGGGCGCGCGCTTGTCTGGCGGATTGATTCTTGTGGTTGAGGACGACCCGTTGATCCTGGAGTTTCTTTGCGAAATTCTTCAGGAGGAAGGCTTTGCGGTTGAACCACAGATCAGCGCGGACGCCGCATCGCAGTTTCTGGAACAGCACGCCCCGCAAGTGAGGTTATTGCTGACGGACATCACCATGCCGGGCAAACTCAATGGCGCGGACCTGGCCAATCAGTTTGGCGACCGTTGGCCAGACAAACCGATCATGATCATGTCCGGCTTCGAAACTCCGAAAAGCTCCGGGGTCAAGCATCCGGTTTCGTTCATCAAGAAACCCTGGGCGGTGGGGCAGTTGCTCGATTGTGTGCAACGCGCCTTGCAGTCGACCCGAACCCTGTAGGCGCTGGTGTACATTAGCTGACAACATTTGCCTGGCTCTTGCAAAAGGACGTCGCCCTTTGTCTGTCAAAACATCCCTGCTCAACAGGTCATTCCGTGGCTTGCTGTTCGATATGGACGGCACCGTCCTCAACTCCATCGCCGCCGCTGAGCGGATCTGGACTACCTGGGCCGTGCGCCACGGCGTCGATGTCGAAACCTTTCTGCCGACCATCCATGGCGTTCGCGCCATCGACACCATCAATCGCCTGGCGTTGCCAGGGGTAGATGCCGAAGCTGAAGCGGCGTGGATCACCGAGGCGGAAATCGATGATGTGGAGGGGATTGTCGAGGTGTCCGGCGCGGCGAATTTCCTCAAGTCGCTGCCCGCCCACCAATGGGCCATCGTCACCTCTGCGCCGCGGGCCCTGGCGTTGCGCCGAATGGCCGCGGCCGGTATTCCCGAGCCGGGCGTGATGGTTACCGCCGAAGACGTCAGCGCCGGCAAGCCCGATCCTGCGGGCTATCGGCTGGCGGCTGGTCGACTGCAGGTGGACCCAGCCGAGTGCCTGATCTTCGAAGACGCCGACGTCGGAATTCGCGCAGGTGAAGCGGCGGGTGCCAACATCATGGTCATCACCGCGACCCACGTTCATCCCCTTCAGACCCGGCACGCCACACTGGCCAGTTATGACTCGGTCACGAGCCATGTGGATGCCAATAACCTGATCCGTTTACACTTTTTGTAATCGACACGGCCCTGATGCGGTCAGTTCAGTAGATCCCCGGAATCAATCGCCAGCTACGGGCGCAATAAGCTTCGTATTCGTTGCCGAACTGCGAGCGTAACAGCGCTTCTTCAGAGCGAATGCGGGCGATCAGCGGTATCAACATCAGCGCCACCAGCAGTAACCCGACACCGGAACGAAAGGCCAGCGCCCAGCCCACGCCATTGATCAGCAGCCCCAGGTAGCTGGGGTTGCGCACATTCCGATAAATTCCGTCGGTGACCAGACGGTGTCCTGGCTGAATCGCCACTAATCCGCTGAAGCGCTTGCCCAGTACAAACACCGGCCACATCCGCAACGCGCCGCCGCCAATGAACAGCAGCGCACCCAGCCAACGCACGCCCTCGCCACCGAAGGTCCAGAAGTCGATCCGGTCGGTGTAGGCCGGCAGATACCCGCTCAACAACCCGAGCACCCCGAAAACCGGCAGCACCCAGCGATTGGCCCGGTCTTCACGTTCGCCAGTGCTCAAATTGCCCTCACTGAACAACGACACGATCGCCATCACCAGGGTCGCAAGCGCAATGACCACCAGCGGTGGATGCGAGAAAAACGCCGCCAACCCGCCCAGCCCGAACACCGCGAGAGCGAGGTAGGCAAGGGTGCTGACGAGGGCCAAAAACGCGAGTTTGGCTGAGATTTTCATAACTGATCTCGCAAAAAGGGCATATCACCAGTGTAGAGGGCAGCCCGTTATGAGAGCGGTAGTCGTCGAGCAGGGTGAACTAAGCTTGGATAAGGATGAGCCTGTCCGTTCACTTCCGGCCCGTTGAAAGATCTCAACGCGCCGGTGCTGTCACAAGGAGCACACGATGCTTCACATCAGAACGCCCCTGATTCTGCACCCGGGTCTGTCGACTCCGACCCGGCGAATCTGGCTCAAGCTGGAAAACCTGCAACCCAGCGGCTCGTTCAAACTGCGCGGCATGGGCCTGTTATGCAGTCAGGCGGCAGAGCAGGGCAAGCGCAAAGTCGTCTGTCCTTCCGGTGGCAATGCCGGTTTGGCCACGGCGGTGGCCGCCGCCAACCTTGGGCTGAAAGCCTGCATCGTGGTGCCGAACACGACCCCGGAAACCACCCGCGCCAGGATCAGAAAAACCGGTGCCGAGGTGATTGTCCATGGCAAGGTCTGGGACGAGGCCAATCAACGGGCGAAAGAACTCGCGAAGGGCGCAGACACCGAATACGTGCCGGCTTTCGATCACCCGGTGTTGTGGGAAGGGCACAGCACCATGGTCGATGAAATCCTCGAGGACTGTCCTCAGGTCGATGCGTTGGTGACATCCGTGGGGGGCGGCGGTTTGCTGGCGGGCCTGCTCACCGGCCTGATCCGTCATCAGCGCATGGATTGTCGGATCGTTGCGTGCGAAACCCAGGGGGCGGCGTCGTTCGCTGCCGCCATCGCTGCCGGGCACCCGGTCAGACTGCCGCGCATCGACACCGTTGCCACGTCACTCGGCGCCGCGCAAGTGGCCGCTTGGCCGGTGCAGCACATCCTTGATTTCCCGCATGAATGCGTGGTGCTCAGCGATGATGAGGCGATCATGGGCGTGGTTCGTTACGCCAACGACCTGCGCCAGTTGGTCGAACCGGCGTGTGGCGTTTCATTGGCGATTGCCTACCTCGACCATCCGGCAATTGCCGAGGCCCATGACGTAGTGATTGTGGTGTGCGGCGGCGTCAGCATCAGCGCGCAGTTGGTCGCCGGCTGGGCACGCCTGTCTGCCGGGGTCGAAAAACACAGCGTTGAAGCAAGGTAGGGCTGTCACTAGCCCTACCGCTTACGTTTCAGACTTTATTGACCGGCTGGAACACCTTCTTGAACGAGGATCGCTCTGGCCAGGTCTTCATCGCTGGCCTTCAGGTCGGGATGATTCTGGCGAATTTCCTTCAATACCGACTCCAGGTAAACGCCACGGATCGTGCCGCCGCTGGCGACAAAACTGGAGGCGTCATCCCGGGCGGGAATGACCATTTTGTGATCCTTGAACGTTGAGTACAGCGATGCGGATACCCCGGCTGAGGTGGCGACATCGCCCGCATCCACACGGGCCATGGCTGAGCCAAAGGGCAAGCAAAGCACGAGTGAAGATACTAAAAACAGACGGCGCATGACGGCGTCCTCCGAAGCGTGAAGCGTAAAAGAAGTAACACATAATTTAGGATGCCCGGCGGTGGTCAGGAGTTCCCTGCCGATCGACATATGCCTCACTCAATTCCAGCCAGATCTACCGTCATGCGACCCGTAGCGGGAGCATCGATGCTCTCGACCGAGCGCTCACCGGCGCGTTCGAGCAGCGGATACGCCAGGGCGGCGATGTGGTGATGCATGCGCCGGTAATCACGCAGTACCCGCTGGAAAATATCACCGGATTGCGCCCAGGCACTTTTGTCTTCCTGCAACTGGCGAAAGTGCTCGCGGCTGGCGCAGGCTTCGAGCCTTCTGACGGTCTCCTTGCGCTGGATCAGTTGATGGGCGGTGGCGATGTCTTCGCGCAGGAACACGGTGATCGCCAGGCTCAGGCTTTCCAGAACGGCGTCGTGCAGCGGGGCGATGTTGCCCAGTTCGAAGGCCGAGAACTGTTCACCCCGACGCAAGCGGCGCATGGCCAACTGCGTGAGGCTGCTGGAAAGAATGTCCGCGGCATGTTCGAGGTTGATCACGAACGTGAGGATTTCCTGGGAACGATCAGCATCGCTGTCACTGATGCCTTCCTTGCCGATGTCGGCCAGATAAGCGCGAATTGCCGCGCTGAGCAGGTCCAGGGATTGATCGATCCGCTGCACTTCATCGGCGCAGGCCGGTAGCGATGTGTGGAACAGCTGCAGCATCCGGCCGAGCATGGTCGAGAACATGTCGGTCATGCGCAACGCTTCGCGAGCGGCATTCGACAGGCCGATGTTGGCCACTTCCAGGCCGGCCTCGTCCAGATAGCACGGCATGCCGGGATCGACATCCCGCTCAGGTGCCGGCAGCAGTCGGGTGAGGGCATTGGCGAGTACGTCGGTCAGACCGATGAACACCAACGCCAGCAGTAGATTGAAACCGGTGTGCAGGCACACCACCAGGGTCGAGGGCGCGAGCGGCGCCTGAGCGAGCAACCCGGCAAACGGCAAGGCCGCCAGAGCACCGACCGCACGCACCAGCAGGTTGCCCAGCGGCAGGCGTCGGCCGACGCTCGATCCGGCGTTGATGACCGAGGGCAGCGCACCGCCAATGTTCACCCCCAGCACCAGCGCGACGATGGTGCTGGCCGAGAGCATGCCAGTGGCGGCCAGCGAGACGATCAGCAACACCACGGCCACGCTGGAGTGGCACAGCCAGGTGAGGATCAGCGCCACCAGCAGTGCAATGACCAGATCGCCCTCGAGGCTCTGCATGATCAGCTGGAAGATCGGCGTGCCTTCGACTTCCGCCAATGTGGAGCCGAGCATGTGCAAGGCCAGGAGCATCAGCCCCAGGCCGATCAGTGCACAACCGACGCTTTCGTAGCGCGAGTCATCGCGCAGACGAAAGACGATCAGGCCCGCCAGCAAAACGCTGGGCGTGAGCATCGACACATCAACGCTGAGCAATTGCACCACCAACGTCGAGCCGATGTTGGCGCCGAGCATCACCGCCAGGGCCGGCGCCAGTCCCAGCGTCCCGGCGGCAGTGAACGAGGTCGCCATCAGGCTCACGGCGGTGCTGCTTTGCAAGACCCCGGTGATACCGATCCCCGACAGCAACGCCATCCAGCGGTTGTTCAGGTTGTGGCCCAGCCACTGACGCAGCGGCGTGCCGAAGCCGCGTAACAGCGCCGAAGAAATCATATGAGTGCCCCATAGCAACAGGGCAATGGAGCCGGCGAGGTTGATCAGTAGAGTAGTTCCCGACATGAGGGCTCTCCCTTGTTTCGTATTGCATTTATTGAAGGCCCGGAACCCGGCTCGTGGTATCTGAATAACACCCGTGATTGTGGTGTTACTTGATGGTCCGCAACTAATTCCAATAATTCAGATTTTTTACGGGCAATAAGAAGTTGTCGGATTCCCGTTTAAGGAAACCGTTCTGGAAGGACTTTGAAGTGCCTTCAGATCAACTGAAAATGCATGCCCCGATAGACAGGCCGAGCATCAGGCTCGCCTGCTGGAAGAGGCGCGCGATGCGCCGACTTTGTGGGTCCTGACTGTCGTCGAAGCTCCAGCGTTGCTGAAGCCGGCCGGTTGTCGGGCAGACACGCCAGTTGGCACGAGGGCGCACCTTGGCGTGGGTAGAAGGGGCGGAGAACGGGGCGCAGAGCCGAGTCGTCGGCAGACGCTCACGGCAGGGCTTGACCCGCATGGTCGATGCAAAGGCGCGTACGCCCGGCAGTACAGTGGTTTTGAAGTTCATAACATGCCTCTGGGCCGGAATGATTCCGGTGAGGCAAGTTACGGTGGAGCCTCAAGCTCTAGCGCAGCTCACCCGACCGAAAAGTCGAGGCCCGTCATTGTCTGGGTTATGTGCCAGATCCTGCGTGTGAGCAGTCATCCGACAGCGACTAGATACTGTGTCCATTGAATTCTTTTGTGAGTTGAAAAAAGCCGTTGTTATCGGCCGGCGCAATTTACTCAGGCAGGTTGGCAAAGTCAATCGCCGATAGCCGGTTAAGGTTGTGTTGAAGGGGGGAAGTTGGAAAGTGTTCAGGTCAATGACAGTTAATTGTTATTTTGAATGATCGTTAAATGGGAAATTAAACATAGAGTGTGAACGCCACGTAGCAGACCGTATGAAGTCATGCTGGCGATATCCTCCAGCCTGATCGATTATCGCATCCAGGGCTGGCTTGAATGAGTGGAGGGCAGGTGAGCGTCGATATCGAATGCGTGGTAGTCGGGGCTGGCGTGGTCGGCCTGGCGGTGGCCAGAGCCTTGGCCCGGACCGGACGAGAAGTGATCCTGGTCGAGGCGGGCGAGGGGATTGGCGTGGGCATCAGCTCGCGCAATTCGGAAGTGATCCACGCCGGGATCTATTACCCGAGCGGCAGTCTCAAGGCGCAATTGTGCGTGGAGGGCAAGCAACGCCTGTATACCTTCTGCGATGAGCGCGGTGTCGATTACCGGCGCCTCGGCAAGCTGATCGTGGCCACCGATGACCGTCAGCGCCATGCCTTGCAGGCGTTGCTGGAGCAAGGCCGGCGCAACGGTGTCGATGACCTGCAATTACTGGATGCCGGTCAGGCACGAGCGCTTGAGCCGGCGTTGTTTTGTGTTGCAGCGCTTTGGTCACCGTCTACCGGGATTGTCGATTCCCATGCCTTGATGCTGGCGCTTCAGGCCGATGCCGAAGCCTGGGGCACCTCGGTGGCCTTTCATACGCCGCTTACATCGGCCCGTTGTACCGAACAGGGTTTCGAGCTGCACATGGGGGGGACTCAGCCGATGACCTTGAGCTGTCGTGAACTGATCAACTGCGCCGGACTGTCTGCGCCAGAGGTGGCGAGCCGGATCGAAGGCTTGCCGGCGCGGCACGTGCCCAAGGCCTGGCTGTGCAAGGGCAGCTACTTCAGTTTCAGCGGCCAGGCGCCGTTCCGGCATCTGGTTTATCCAGCACCGGAAAGCGCCGGGCTGGGCGTGCACATGACCCTGGACCTGGGTGGTCAGGCCCGTTTCGGGCCGGATGTCGAATGGGTCGAGCAGATCGATTATCGCGTCGACCCCCATCGTGGCGAAGGCTTCTATCAGGCGATCCGGCGCTACTGGCCGGCGTTGCCCGATGACAGTCTGCAACCGGCCTACAGCGGCATCCGCCCGAAAATCAGCGGGCCGACCGAGCCGGTCGCCGACTTCATCATCAGCGGCCCGGACATTCACGGCGTACCGGGCCTGGTCAATCTGTTCGGCATCGAATCGCCGGGGCTGACCAGTTGCCTGGCATTGGCCGAACGGGTGGTGCAGCGTTTAATTCGCAATGAAACGCTGTAGCAGCTGGCGAAGCCTGCGTTCGGCTGCGCAGCAGTCGTGAATCCTGCGCACGTGGTTTATCTGACCCACCCGCAGCGTATGGTTTAGCGACTGCTGTGCAGCCGAACGCAGCCTTCGGCAGCTGCTACAAAGTCGTGCGGCGCAACCGATGATCAGGGTTTAGGCTGCAACCAGCTGCGAGGACTATTCTTGGCAATGCGCCCATCGCCATGGGAGATCTCTGATGATCAACGTACGCACTGCCCGCATGCTCGCCGATTACAAGCGCTGGGCCGATCAGCGACTCTTCGACAGCCTCATGGCGCTGCCACCTGAGGAACTCAATCGCAAACGGGTGTCGGTGTTCAATAACATGATCGGCGCCTTGAACCACACCTATGTGGTGGATTGCATCTGGCAAGCTCATCTGGAGGGCCGGGGGCACGACTTCAAGACCTCCCATGGCCTGCTCCATACCGAGCTCGCCGAGTTGCGAATGGCGCAACAGGAGATTGATCAATGGTTCTGTGGCTGGAGCTCGGCCCAGACCGAGGAGTCGCTGGATAAACCCATCGAATTCACCTCCATGTCGGGGGAAAGCGGGGTCATGAGTGCCGGCGCCATGCTGTTGCATGTGGTCAACCACGCCAGCTATCACCGGGGCTGGGTGATTCAGATGTACTTCGACATTCCGGCCATACCGCCGATCACCGACCTGTCAGAGTTTTTGCGCGAGGTTCCCGGGTATTGAGTCGAGCCCTGGCCCGATAACAGCATAAATCCGCTGTGGGAAGTGGCCCTGTGGCGAGGGGGCCGCTCTCACATTGATCTTCTTTGTTATGGAGATTGGGTCAAGCCTGGGGAATCAGGTTCTGCCGGCAATCGAGCACCAACCGCGCACCCCCTAACTCACTGCTGTCCACCTCCAGCGTAAACCCATGCAGGCTGGCAATCGCGGCTACGATCGACAGGCCCAGCCCGAATCCGCTTTGCGGGTTGCCGCCTTCGGCGCGATAGAAACGCTGAAACACCGCCTCGCGCTCGGCCGGCGCAATCCCGGGGCCGGAGTCGAGCACTTCAATGCGCGTGTGCCCCGCGTCATTCACCCCACGCAAAATCACCTGGCCACCTGGCGGGGTGAATTTGATCGAGTTGCTCAGCAAGTTCGCCACGGCTTCAAACAGCAGAGCGCGGTCGCCGTTGAGCCCGGGCAAGGATTCGGGCATTTGCAGTTCAAAGGTCAGTTCGCCTTCTTCCGCCAGCGGCAGATAAAAGTCATGCAACTCCCGCAGCAACGGCACCGGGTCCAGTCGCACGAACCCCGAACGGCGCTGGCGATCCTCCAGTTCGGAAATCCGCAACAAGCCACGGAAACGCGCCATCAAGGTGTCCGCCTCGCCGAGCACCGAATCCAGTTGCACGGCCAGCGTCGAGCCTTCATCGGCCTGCTGCTGAATCCGGTACAGCTGCGCCCGCAGACGAGTGAGCGGCGTGCGCAGGTCATGGGCGATGTTGTCGCACACGCCCTTGACCTCATGCATCAAGCGCTCGATGCGTTCGAGCATGGCGTTGACGATGGCGGCGAGCATGTCCAGTTCGTCACGGCGATTGGACAACGGCAGGCGCCGGGTCAGGTCGCCGGCGACGATGGCTTCGGCGCTGGCCTGGATCGCCCGGATCCGCCGCAGCGGGCGCCGTCTCAATAAATGCCAGCCGGCGATGCCCGGCAAAATCGTCAGCGACACGCCCCACAACAGCGCGTGCAGGATGATCCGGGTCACGGCAAACAACGAACCGTTGTCCCGCACCAGCACCAGCCAGCGGCCGTCCAGGGTTCGGGTCGCGACGGCGTCGCAGCTGTCGGCGGGCAGGGTCGGGTCGTCGGATTCGGCGCAATCGCCGAGCATGTGAATTTTGCCGTCCAGCGGCAGTTCTTCGGGGATCTGGCGCAAGGCGCCGCTGAGGTAGCGCTGCTGGTCATCGAACAGGCCATAGGCATCGATGCCGCGAATGTCGAAGGTCATGCTGGCGGCGAGGGCATCCACCAGTTGCTCGCCCTGGAAGCGTGAAAACAGATGCTGACGTTGCATCAGCGAGTGTTTGGCGAGGGTGTCGAGGTAGTTGGACACCTCGTAATACATGACCCCCATGAGAATCGCGCTCCAGGCGACGAACAGCGAACTGTAAAGCGCCAGCAAACGGCTGCTGGAGGAACGCCAGCCTTTAGAGGGGTTCAGCAATGACATAACCCGAGCCTCGCACGGTCCGAATCAGTGGGGCTTTGCCTGGCGGGTCGATTTTCTTGCGCAGACGGCCGATGTGCACGTCGATCAGGTTGGTGCCGGGGTCGAAGTGATAACCCCATACTTCTTCGAAAATCATCATCCGCGACAGAATCTGCCCGGTGTTGCGCATCAGAAATTCCAGCAACTTGTACTCGGTGGGCAACAGCGTCAGCAACTGGCTGTTGCGTCTGGCCTCGTGGCTGATCAGGTTCAGCTCCAGATCGGCCACGCGCAACGTGGTGGCCTGGGCGGTCACGGTGTTCTGCCGGCGCAGCAAGACTTCGACCCGGGCGGCCATTTCATCGGTGGCGAATGGTTTGGTCAGGTAATCGTCGCCGCCGGCGCGCAAGCCACGCACGCGTTCATCGACGTCGGAGAGGGCGCTGATCATCAGGATCGGCGTGGCCACGCCCATGGTGCGCAAGGTGGTGACAATCGCCAGGCCATCGAGCTCCGGCAGCATGCGATCGAGGGTGATCAGGTCGTAGTCGCCGCTGACGGCGCGCTCCAGGCCTTCGCGGCCATTGTCGACCCAATCCACTTCGAGGCCGTGGCTGCTCAGTTCGGCGACGATTTCCCGGGCGGTCACGGCGTCGTCTTCGATGGTCAAAATACGGGTCATAGGGCTTGCCTGATAATCGGTTCAATACGAAGTTGAGGCATTTTGCCAAGAATTACATTCGGCTGATTAAATTAACTTTCATGTGGTCTCGTGAGGCTGGTCGCAACATTGATATCATCCAGCCATGACTCTAAATGGAAGCTGCACTGTGCGCACTTTAATGGTTCGTGGCTGGATGCCAATATTTGTGCTGTTGTGCCTGTTCGGTTCATCCGCCTGGGCTGCCAATACGCCGTGTTCGGGGAAGAAGGGCGGTATCGATCGTTGCGACGGCGATCTGTTCCTGTGCAATGACGGCTCCATCAGCGGTTCAAAGAAAAGCTGTTCGGCGATGTTTGGCACTAAAAGCCAGGCGCGGCCGCAGACGCTGTTACAGGAAACCGATGGCTGCGCCTGCGGTACCGGTACGTTCTGCACCGGGCCAAGAGGCGGTGTGTATTGCCTGACGCCCAGCGGCAACAAGAGTTACAAGCGCAAGTAATTCGTTTGCAGCCAAAAAACGCTTAGCGCAATGCTTAGCGTCGATGTTGGATAGGACGCAGGTGTTTTCACTGGCCTGGATCAATATTTCCTTCGGCGATATTTCCTAACATAAAAAGATCCAGCCCCATCTCGCGGTATTGACTACATTGCTTGGACGCGCAGCTGATGCGTTGTCGAAGTACCAGTGCAGACCTTCTCGTTGTTATTAGTCAGGTGGCCCGCAAGGTGTAGTGCAGCATGGAGCTGAAGAATCTCACCTGAACCTTTCACGGATGAACAATCGCAATGCAACGCATAAACCGAACCTTCGATATCCAGCCACTGGTGCGGGCGGATATGACTGTGTGCATCAATGGCCAGACTGTCAGCGCCGCCATCGGCGAAACCGTCCTGACGGTCATTCAGTCACTGGGCATTCGCCAGGTGGCCCGTAACGATCACGATCAAATCAGCGGTGCCTATTGCGGCATGGGCGTGTGCCAATGCTGCCTGGTGAAAATCGATGGGCGCCACAAACGGCGTGCCTGCCAGACGATCGTGCGTGAGGGCATGCGCATCGAAACCCGGGTCAACCGTATCGCCGGGCAGGAGGTTTTATGAGCCTGCAACCGGTGATCGTCGGCGGCGGGCCGGCGGGTATGGCCGCGGCCATTGAACTGGCGCGCCATGGTGTGCGTTGTACCTTGCTCGAAGAGGCTTCGCGTCTTGGCGGGGTGGTCTATCGCGGCCCCTTGCGCGATAACGTGCAACTGGATTACCTGGGGCCACGCTATTCGGAAGTGCTGGCCAAACTGCATGGAGAATTCAATGAGCATTCGGGCCTGATCGACGTGCGCTTGAACCACCGCGTGGTCGGCGCCGAAGGCACCCGGGCGTTGGTGGTGCTGGACATCAACGAGCATTTGCAGGAGGTCGAATACCCGCAGCTGCTGTTGGCTGCCGGTTGCCATGAGCGCAGCGTACCGTTCCCCGGCTGGACCTTGCCTGGGGTGATTCTGCTGGGTGGTTTGCAACTGCAAATCAAGAGCGGCGTCGTTCAACCCCAGGGGCCGGTGGTGATTGCCGGCACCGGTCCGCTGTTGCCGCTGGTGGCCTGCCAGCTACACGCTTCGGGGGTGAGCGTCGCCGGAGTCTACGAGGCGTGCGGGTTCGGCAAGATCGCTCGGGAAAGCCTCGCGCTATTGAACAAGCCACAGTTGTTCCTCGACGGTTTGAGCATGCTCGCGTACCTGAAACTGCACGGCATTCCCATGCACTATGGCTGGGGCGTGGTCGACGCACAGGGCGAGGATGAGTTGAGTTCGGTGACTGTCGCGCCGTACTCCAGCACCTGGGAGCCAGACCTGAGCCGCGCCGAACGGATTGCCGCGCAGACCCTGGCGGTCGGCTATGGCTTCATTCCTCGCACTCAACTCAGCCAGCAAATGGGCCTGGACCACGGCTTCAGCGATGACGGCTACCTGCGGGCCAGCGCCAATGTCTGGCAGCAAAGCAGCGAACCCCATGTGCATCTGGCCGGTGACATGGGCGGAATTCGCGGAGGCGAGGCGGCCATGCTCGCGGGACGAATCGCAGCAGTGTCGATCCTGCTGCAACGTGACGTGCTGGATGCGGAGCTGGCGCGTGTCAGACGTGACCGTTACCTGTCGAAACTCAAGTCCATCGTGCGCTTTCGCGCCGCCGTCGACCGTTACACCGAACGCGGTGCCGGGCAGACCGCATTGCCGGTCGCCGACACGGTGATTTGCCGCTGTGAGCACGCGACCCGCGCCGACATCGATCGGGCGCTGGAGCAGGGTGTGCAAGACCTGGCCAGCCTGAAAATGCGCACCCGCGTGAGCATGGGCGACTGTCAGGGGCGGATGTGCGTCGGTTATTGCACGGACCGTTTGCGCAAAGCCACCGGGCGGCAAGATGTGGGCTGGTTGCGACCGCGCTTTCCCGTCGACCCGATTCCTTTTTCAGCATTCCAGTCTGTCGGCACGGAGGCTGCAAGCCATGAGTAAGTTCTACGACGTGATCATCGCCGGCGGCGGTGTGATCGGGGCGTCCTGCGCCTATCAGTTATCCAAGCGCAAACACCTGAAAGTCGCGCTGATCGACGCCAAGCGACCCGGCAACGCGACCCGTGCTTCGGCCGGGGGCTTGTGGGCGATCGGTGAGTCGGTGGGCTTGGGCTGCGGGGTGATTTTCTTCCGCATGATGTCGGCCAATCGCAAGCGCGAAGCCCAGGGCGCGGCGGTGGCGGTGGACTCCAGCACGCCGCATATCCTGCCGCAGTCGTTCTTCGATTTCGCCTTGCAGTCCAACGCGATGTACCCGGATTTGCACCGGGAGCTGCAGGACAATCACGGGATGGATTTCAAGTTCGAGAGGACCGGCTTGAAATTCGTGATCTACGACGATGAAGACCGGCTCTACGCCGAGCACATCGTGGCGTGCATTCCGCACCTGGCGGATCAGGTGCGCTGGCTCGATCAAGCGGCACTGCGCGAAGCCGAGCCAAGTGTCAGCCATGAGGCGAGGGGGGCGCTGGAGTTTCTCTGCGACCATCAGGTCAGCCCGTTCCGCCTGGCCGATGCCTACACCGAAGGCGCGCGGCAAAACGGTGTGGACCTGTACTTCAACACCAACGTCACCGGGGTGCTGCATCACGGCTCGCAGGTCACTGGCGTGCAGACCTCCGAGGCCGGTGTGTTCCGTTGCGATACGCTGATCAACGCTGCGGGTGCGTGGGCCGCCGACCTCAGCGAGCAGGCCACCGGCATTCGCATTCCGGTGAAACCGGTGAAGGGCCAGATCCTGCTGACCGAGCGCATGCCGAAGATCCTGCGCGGTTGCCTGACCACCAGCGACTGTTACGTGGCGCAGAAAGACAATGGCGAAATCCTGATCGGCAGCACCACCGAAGACAAAGGTTTTGACGTGACCACCACCTACCCGGAAATCAGCAGCCTGGTGCAAGGCGCAGTGCGCTGCATTCCGGCGCTCGCCGACATCAACCTGAAACGTTGCTGGGCCGGGTTACGTCCTGGTTCGCCGGACGAACTGCCGATTCTCGGGCCGATGAAAGGCGTGCAGGGTTACCTCAATGCCTGCGGACATTTCCGCACCGGCATCCTGACCTCGGCGATTACCGGCGTGGTGCTGGACAAACTGGTGAATAACGAGCCGTTGCCGCTGGATATCACACCGTTTCTGGCGGATCGGTTTGAAGTGACGCCGGAGGTCGAATCGAAAGAAGCGCACATGGCTTGACCTCAACCTCACCACAGACGCGCGAGCGCTGTGGTGAGGGCGCTTGTGCCGTCACTCTTTAACGCTCATGAACTCCTTGGCCCAACGAATGTAGTCCTCCGGCTGCGTATAGGTATGCGTCAGTTCGGTGGCGTTCAGGTCGGAGGCTTGGGTGAAGATCTGGCGTTGTTCGCGCAGGCTGTCGTAAGTGGCTTTGATGGCGGCGAAGTAGGCGCCATGGCCGTCGATGGTGACGCGCACGCCCAATTCGGCCAGGCGTTTGTCGTCGCGCAGCAACGGGTTGCCGTAGGTGACCAGCATCAGCGGTACGCTCAGGTGTTCGGCGATCTGTTCCAGATGATCGAAATCCTGCACGCCCACCATGCAAATCCCGTCGGCCCCGGCCTGTTGGTAATGCAGGGTGCGGCTGATGATTTCCTGGACCGGCAGGATCCCTGCGTTGGTGCGGGCGATGATCGCCATTTCCGAGTCGACCCGGGCTTCCAGCGCCGCGCGGATCTTGCCGACACCTTCGGCGACCGTGATCAGGTCGGTGGACTTGCGACCGAATTGCGCCGGTAGCAGAGTGTCTTCGATGGTCAGGGCGGCCACGCCGGCGCGTTCGAGTTCGACGATGGTGCGCATGACATTGAGCGCGTTGCCGTAGCCGTGGTCGGCGTCGGCAATGACCGGCAATTGCGCCACTCGGCCGATGCGGGTGGCCTGTTCGGCGAACTCACTGAGGGTGATCAACGCAAAATCGGGGGCGCCCAATACCTGCAACGACGCCACCGAACCACCCAGGATTCCCACCTCAAAACCCAGGTCGGCGGCGATGCGTGCCGACATCGGGTCGAAGACAGAGGCCGTGTGGTAGCAGATGCCGGAAGCGAGCAGTTGGCGGAAATTACGGCGTAAATCTTGGTGAGAAAGCCTGGACATACGAGTTCCACCATATAAAGGAATGGAAGGGCTTGAGCAAAAGTGTCAACGCCGAAGGAACAAAAGGCTATCACGCGGGCGGGTAAAGGATGATGACGAATTTTTTTGGCAAGTGAACGCAAGATCTTTTCCGCTCACGCCGCTACCGCTTGCTGCTGTTGGTTGAGCAGCGGCACCGCGCGTACCGAGCTGCCGGGTTGCAATTGCAGGCGTTTGGCGGTGAGGCGGTCGACCACCAGGCTATTGCCCACCAGCCGCGCCCGGGCGGTGGTGATGCGGCAGTTTTCCAGGCGACGGTTGTGGATCAGCCATACCGGGGCCTGGTCGTCGGGCGTGCCGATGGCCAGCACCAGTGATTGGCTGTCGCGCACCGCGCGGATTCTCGACACCGGGGCTTCGATCACCGGGCCTGCGTCGAAGATGTCGATGTAACCCTTATGGGCAAACCCCTCGGCGGTGAGGATCTTCAGCGCCGGTTCGGTGTTGGGGTGGGGCTTGCCGATCACCGCCTGGGCCTGTTCGGTGAGCAGGCAGGTGTAGAGCGGCTGGCGCGGCATCAGTTCGGCGATGAACGCTTTGCTGCCCAGCCCCGACAAGTGATCGGCATGGCTGAAATCCATCTTGAAGAAGTGCCGGCCCAGGCTGTCCCAGAACGGTGAGCAGCCATGTTCGTCGGCACTGCCGCGCAGTTCGGCGATGAGCTTGTCGCCGAACAGCTGGGGGAATTCGGCAACGAACAGCAGTCCCCCCAGCGACAGCAATCGACCATTGCTGCCATAACGTTGATCGTGTCGCAGGAACAACGAGCAGATTTCCGATTGCCCGGTCATTTCGTTGTTGAGGAACAACGTGGGGATCTGGCGCTGAATGCCCAGGTCCGGCGATGAACTGACCGTGAGCCCGACCCGGTAGTTGTACCAGGGCTCACGCAGACCGACGGCCCCGATCAGGGCACTGACGCCGACCACTTGCTGATCATCGTCTTCGAGCACAAACAGGTAGTCGGCATCCGCGCGCTCGACCTGTTCGGCGAAAGTCCGCTGGGCCCAGCGCACCCGGTGGGTCAGGCGCTCTTCGTTGGCCGGCAGGGTAGTGAACCCGGGGCCGGCCCGTTGTACCAAATCCAGTAAAGCGGGCAGGTCGGTCATTTGAACCGGGCGCAAAATCATGATGCAGCTCCTTCTTCGCGCCTGCTCGGGCGCTGTCGTTGGGCTCGGGGCCGGTTGCCACTCACAGGGCGATCAGCCGGATCGCACTGGCGTCGGTCACGTTCAAGGCCGCGCACATCTCGGCGCTCAAGGCGATAGGTTGCCCGGCGCAGTAGTCCAGTTCGGCGACGATGGCGCGGTAGTCCTTCAACGAATCGTTGCTCACCAGGTAACTGCCACGGGCGTCGATGGGCGAGCCCGTTTGCACCGTGCCGGCCTGGCTCTGGGCGATGGAACGAATGCTTGAGGTGCGGGCGTACAGCGTCGGGCCGCCGTCGAACAGGTCGATGTAGCTGTTGGTCTCGAAGCCTTCGCGCTCCAGAATGTCGAAGGCCTCCTGGCCATCGGGGTGGATCCGGCCGATGCAATCTTGTGCAGCCTGCGACAGCATCGGCACGTAGATCGGGTATTGCGGCATCAATTCTGCGAGGAATGTCCGGCTCTGCAGGCCGCAAAGCCGCTCGGCCTCGACATAAGGCAAATCGAAGAAATGCTTGCCCAGCGCATCCCAGAACGGCGATTGCCCCTGTTCGTCGCTGTAACCGACGATCTCGGTGATCACCGCTTCGGCAAAACGTGCCGGGTGGGCGGCGATGAACAGCAGTCGCGCCCGGGACAGCAACTCGGAAAATGGCGTGCGCTCCAGTGCCGAGTCGATATGGAGACCGCGCAGCAAAGAGTGACCGCTGAGGTCTTGGCACAACGACAACGCCGGCACCCCATGCTCGATGTTCAGCTCCCGTGAGGCGCTGGTGAAATGGCGGTTGCGCAAACTGTAGAACGGTTCGCTGAACCCGGCGGTGGCGAGCACTTCCGAGCAGCCGACCAGACGGCGAGTCGTCAGGTTTTCCAGCACGAAGAAATAGTTCTCCGGACCTTGGCCCTGGACGTCTTTTTCGAACGAAGCACAGGAATCGAGAATTTTCTCCCTCAGGCGTTCGGTGTCGTCCGGCAAGGACGTGACCCCCACCAGACTGTCACGCGCCAGTTGCTGCAACTGGGGCAGGTCGGTTAACTCGACTGGACGTAAGACCAGCATGGACATACTCCTGTATCAAAGGGTTCGGCGGCTTGCACCGAACCTGACTATCACTGTCGGTTTCCACGCGTAAAATCGGCAGTCGCCTGAAATCATGTCAGACGTTGCTCTTTTTCTTGTCAGCCGTTGCTTGGGTCGGGCAGTGCGGTGCTGGCACCCAGTTTGTTGAGGAAGAACAGATAGACCAGGCCCAGGGCAATCCAGATCAGGCCGAGTTTCTGCGCATCGACGCCCATGTTGTACATGATGGCCGCGACGATGATGAAGCCGATGACCGGGCAGATCAGGTGACGGATCACCTGGCCGGATTGCTGCCGGCGCCAGTAGTAGTTGATCACGGTCAGGTGCAGCAGCATGAAGCCGCTCAGGGCGCCGAAGTTCACCAGGGAGGTGAGGGTGTCCACCGAGTTGATGAACAGGTAGCAGATCACCAGCGACAGCACCGCCACCAGATAAATGCTCAAGTACGGTGTGTTGTGTTTCGGGTGCACTTTGGCCAGCACTTTTGGCAGTTTGCCGTCTCGGGCCATGCCGAACAGCAGTCGCGAAACCGCCGCTTGGGAGGTGATGGCGACCGCCACACCCCAGGCCAGCGCGGTGGCCACGGCGGTCAGGGTGGCCAGCCAACTACCGGCGGCGATTTCGGCGATTTCATAGAACGCGGTGTCGGCGGACTTGAAGCCCAGGCCGGCGGCCAGGTCGGTGGCGATCCAGGTCTGCACGACGAAGATCACGCCCATCACCACCAGGGTAATCAACGCTGCTTTGCCGACGCTGCGGCCCGGATCGCCCTTGATCTCTTCGGCGAGGGTCGAAATCGCATCGAAGCCGAGGAACGACAACACCGCGATCGACACCGCTTGCATCAACAGGGCGAAGTTGAAGGTTTCGGGGTTGTACAGCGGCGCCAGGGTCAGCTGACCGTTACCGCCGCCACTGTGCAAGGCAGTCCAGGCGTAGAACAGGAAGATCCCCAGCACCACCAGTTGCGCCAGCAGGAAGATGATGTTCATCCGCGCGGTGAAGGTGATGCCCCGCAGGTTGACGAAAGTGGCGCTGACCAGAAAGGCCAGGATGAAACCGACTTTCGGGATGTCCGGGTACAAATGATTCAGCGCCATCGCCGCGTATCCGTAGAGCAGCGGCGGAATCAGCAGGTAATCGAGCAGCATCAGCCAGCCGGCGATAAACCCGACATGTTGGTTGAGGCCGCGTTGTGCGTAGGAATACACCGAGCCCGCCACCGGAAAGGCCCGGGCCATGCTGCCGTAACTGAGGGCGGTGAACAGCATCGCCACCATGCCGATGATGTAGGCCAGCGGCACCATGCCGGGTGCTTCGGCGTTGACGTAACCATACACGCCGAACGGAGCGATGGGGATCATGAAGATCATCCCGTACACCACCAGGTCGGTCAGTGACAGGCTACGTTTCAACTCTTGCCTGTAGCCGAATTCTTCAATGTCCATGAAGCCGTTCTCCTTGATATAAGCAGCTACACGCTGCGAGTTTGAAGCTGTTGCTATAGCAGCGGTGCCAGATAGTCGGTCCAGCGACTGACGTCCTCGGGGGTGCGCAGCAGGTCGTTGCGCACCTCGATCAGCACCGAGTCCAGCCCGCGTGCATCGCCGTGAACCGGTACGGTCATGTCACCCAGCGGATCGACTTTGTATGGCTGATTACCGGCGACTTTCAATGGGTGCCGGCTCAGGCCGTCGATCATTCGCTGGGCGTACTCCGTGGCCTGGCCGTACAACACGCCGACTTCCAGCGATCGCGGCTGGCCGTAATATATCGGCGTGAAACTGTGAATCCCCACCACTCGAACCGGTTTATTTTGCTCCACACGGGCGTCGATCAAGGTTTGCAGGCGTGCATGAAACGGTTTGAACAGGCAGTGCCGGCGGTATTCACGGGTGGCCTCATCCAGATCGCGATTGCCCGGCACCTGATAAATCTCGCTCTGCAACGGAATGCTGTCCGGCGCGTGGCGCGGGCGGTTGAGGTCGATCAACAGCCGCGAATAGTTGGCCGCCAACAGGGTCGCGCCCAGTGCTTCGGCCAAACCCTCGGCCAGCGCCAGGGCGCCGATGTCCCAGGCGATGTGTTCGCGGGCGGCCTCCTCGCTCAGGCCCAGGTCGTTTAACCCGTCCGGGATAAAACGACTGGCGTGTTCACACACCAGAATCAGCGGGTGCTCGGAAGCTTCCCGGCTCAGGGTGTAGGCAGGCCGGGTGTAGAGGCCCAGTTCGGCGGATTCAGTACAGGCGCGCATAGTGCTCACAGAGGTCGGCGGGCGAGAGCTGTTCCGTCAGCGTCAGTTCCTCGGTTTTCAGGGCGAAGTAGGTGTCCAGTAACGCGCTCGGCAGGGCTTCGATCAGCGCCTCGCTGTTGCGCAGGCAATCCAGTGCCCGGGACAGCGACGCGGGCAGGGCGACGATGCCGCGGGCATGGCGTTGCTCTTCGTTCAGGGAGTCAGGGATTTCATCGGTGATGGCGTTCAACGCCAGGCGCTGCTCGATACCCAGGCGCCCGGCGATCAGCAATGCAGCCATGGCCAGGTGCGGTGAGGCGGTGGCGTCCATGGCGCGAAATTCCAGGTTGTACTGCATCGCCACGGATTTGCCGCCCAGGCTGACGGTCGGGCAAATCCGCAGCGCCGCTTCGCGGTTGCGTTGGCCGAGGCAGGCGTAGGAAGCGCTCCAGTGGTGGGGCTGCAAGCGTTCATAGGAAACCGGCGTTGGGGCGGTGAACGCACAGAGAGCCGGCAAGTAATGCAGAACGCCGGCGGCCCAATGCTGGCCGAGGGACGACAGGCCGTTGGCGGTGCCGGCGTCATACATCATCGGTTGGCCGGCCATGTCTTGCAGGCTCACGTGCAAATGCACGCCGTTGCACACGGCATGCTCGGCCGTCTTGGGGGCGAAACTCAGGCTGAGGCCCATTTGCCGGGCAATCTCACGGGTGATCTCGCGCACGTTCACCGCGCGGTCGGCGGCGGCGACACCAAGGGCCGGGCGGCAGGTGATTTCGTATTGGTGCTTGCCGTATTCCGGCAGGAACATTTCCGGTTCGACGCCGCCGGCTCGCAGTGCACTGAGCAGCCAGCCGCCGAATTCGGCGCCTTGGCGCTGGGCTTCCAGAGAGAACGCCAGGTGCTCCGCCGCGCCGCTGTCGAGGTTGAATTCGTGTTCGAACGCGGCGTTGATCTGCAAACCCAACTCGTCGCGATAGCGCTCCACTTCGTTGCGCAACAGCGTACGAGGGCAGGCGCCCCACGGACGGCCATCGGTTTCGCGAATGTCGCCGTGAATGAAGTCCAGCGCCGGGGCGTCGGCATCCGGGCCGTTGTTGACGGTCACCCGGCTGCTCAAGTCGGGAATCAGCCGTAAATCCCCATAAGCGCCCCAAGGGTTGCTGGAGGCGATGATGTCTTGCGGGGTCAGGGCGCTATTGGCCGGCACCCAGCCGCAACCGGCCACTTGATAGGCATCGAGTTCGTCGGTGGGGAAGGAACGGCCGCGTGTCACGCCGATCAGGTCGGTGGTGACAATGGTGGTCATGGGCAGGGGTGACAGGCGTTCGCTCATGGCTGGATCTCCTGCAACCGGCCAAGCACAGTCTGGGTGTCGGTGATCCAGCAGTAGCCCTTGATGGCGTTCAGGCAGGCGTGATGCCGCTGTTCGGTGTAGGTGGCGCAGGCATCTTCGACCAGCGTTACCAGATACCCGCGGTCGGCGGCGTCGCGCACGGCCATGTCGACGCATTGGTCGGTGACGATGCCGGCGATGATCAGGTGGCGGGTTTCAAGGTTGCGCAGCACGTAGTCAATGCTGGTGGAGTTGAACACCCCGGAAGAGGTCTTGGGCAGCACGATTTCGTTTTCGGTCGGCGTCAGCTCTTCGATGATTTGCGCTTGCGGGCTGCCCTTGGGCAGGTGCATGTCCGAGAGTTTGTGGTCCAGCGAACGGTCGCGGCCATCGGCGGTGAGGCTTTCGATGAGTGTGTGCAACACGTTTTGCCGGGCGCTGCGAAAGGCATCGAGCAGCCTGCGTTGATTGGGCACCACCTGCGTGCGGGCGCGGGTCAGGAAGTAGTCGGCATCCGGTTCGTTGAGGTGTGGGTCGAACTGCGGTTCGAGCCAGGCACGTTGCATGTCCACCAGCAACAGCGCGGTGTGGTCGGCGGCAAACGGCAAGTCCCGGGGCGAATGGTGGGGGAGCATGAACATCCTTATTTATCCTCCAGCAGGTGAGTGTCGAAGTCGGCTCGCAGGGCATCGATGCCTTCCAGGCGATCGGCCAGATCGGGGCTGCGCAGGGTCAGGCAGGCAATCAGTGCTTCAACCTGGGCCAGCGCCGGCACTATCGAGTCGAAGGCCGACGCCGATTCCACCGGTGCGCTGATGATCAGGTCGGCTATTTCCCGCAGCGGTGATGCGTAGATGTCGGTGAACAACACGACGCGCGCATGTCGGCTCTTCGCGGCATTGGCGACCCGCAGGGCCTGGGACTGATAGCGGCGATAGTCGAACACCAGCAATACGTCCTGACGCTGTACGTCAAACAACCGGTCCGGTAATTGGGCGTTGTCTTCCAGGGCGAAACAGCCGGGCCGCAACAGGCGCAGGTGATTGAGCAAATAGTTGGCGAGGAAACTGCTGAAGCGACCGCCAAAGCAGTGGACCTGGTGGCGGGTGTCGAGCAGCCACTCCACCAGAATCCGCACATCTTCGGGCTGGGTCAGCGCCTGGGTTTCTACCAGTGCCCGATGGCTGTCTGCCAGATAATGACTCCAGGGGTCATCTTTCTTGAGTTGGGCGCGGGGCTGCAACAGGGTGCTGGGGGAGCGCAGGCGGTGATCCATGTCACTGAGCAAGGCTTCCTGAAAATCGGCGTAACCGCTGAAACCCAGCTTTTTTACCAGCCGCACGATGGTCGGATCGCTGACACCGGCATGTTCGGCCAAGCGTGACATCGGGCCCAGTCCGTTACGCGGGTACTGGTCCAGCAAGGCACGTATGACTTTGCGTTCCGACGGCGTGAAGTCCAGGCCGGGCTCGGTGATCAGGTCTCTGAGAGGGGGCATCCGGGCTCCTGCTGGATGGGTATGTCGGTTTCATTTCATAAAACGCTAAATTAGTATTTATGTAACGTGCGCTACATGTCTAGTTAATTTTTGTGCGGATTTTGAAAGCACTAAAATGGGGCAAAACCCCCGTGCGTGCGGGGCTGAGTGGATGTCGACAGGCTTTGTAGGACATCGCCCATAGAGGTGTGAGATATCGACCCAGCTCAGGAATAAAATGGGCGTTGTGAGCCCACGCCGTAGCAGCTGCCGAGCTCGCGAGGTTGCGTTCGCTGGTAGCAGCTGTCGAGCCCGCGAGGCTGCGTTCGGCTGCGAAGCAGTCGTAAACCCTGAGTGCACAGTGTGCCTGACGGATCACAGTGCCTGATTTTACGACCGCTACGCGGCCGAACGCAGCCTCGCAGGCTCGGCAGCTGCTACAAGGAAGGCGCCTAGAGTGCGTTTCTTGCGGCACAATGAACCGATTGTTCGCGGCATCGTGCCATCTTTCATCCCATCGACAGAGAGAACCTTCGTGCAGGCAACCCGCTTGACCCTGATTTGTCACGCTCGAACCGTCGCACAGAAACTGGCGCGTTTTCCTACGAATGAACCCGTGGAAATGGATTGGCAATCGGCGAAGGGCTCGCGCTGTCGTCTGTTCAAGCGAGCCCCCCGTTTACTCTGCGGCCCTGAACGGCGGACCCGGCAAACCGCTGAGCTGTTTGGCGACAACGTGGAGATTGTCACGGCATTGGGGGATTGCGATTTCGGACGCTGGAAGGGCACGTCGATCGACGATTTGCAAACATCCGAACCCGAGACGCTCCAGGCCTGGCTCAGCGACCCGACGTCGGCGCCCCACGGTGGAGAGTCAGTGGCGCAGCTCGGTGAGCGAGTGGCCGCGTGGATGAAAGCCCTTGAGGCGACGCCGGGGCATATCGTTGCCATCACCCATCCGTTTGTCATTCGCGCCGCGCTGATGCAGGTGTTGCAGGGCACCGGGTTCAACCAGATCGATGTCGAACCGTTGTCGGCCGTCGAGTTGCGGTTCAACGGTCGCTGGCGGTTACGCTTGACGGGCATGGACCCTGAAGGAGTGCTGTGATGAAAAGACTTCTGGTTATCGGTGTCGGCGCGGGCAATCCCGACTACATCACGATGCAGGCGGTGAAAGCGCTGAACCGGGTCGACGTGTTTTTCCTCATGGACAAAGGCCAGAGCAAAGACAAACTGATCGACCTGCGCCGCGAGCTCTGCGAGCGCTACATCACCGATCACGACTACCGCTTCGTTGAAGCCCACAGCCCGGAGCGTGAGCGCGGGGATGTGGACTACAACGCCAGCGTCGAAGACCTGAACCGTGCCAAGCAGCAGACGTTCGAGCGGTTGATCAATGAGGAAATGACCGACGACCAGTGCGCCGGTTTTCTGGTGTGGGGCGATCCGGCGTTGTATGACAGCACCATTCGGATCCTGCAGGCGATTCTGGCGTCTGGTCGTTGTCTGTTCGAATTCGAGGTGATCCCTGGCATCACCAGCGTGCAGGCGCTGGCGGCGCAACATAAGGTGCCGCTGAACAGCATCGGCCGCTCGATTGAAATCACCACCGGCCGACGGCTGGCGGCCGGCCAGGTAAGCGATGCCGACAGCCTGGTGGTAATGCTGGATGCGCAAGATGCCTACCATCACGTGGCTGATCAGGAGACAGACATTTACTGGGGGGCCTATCTGGGGACGCCGGATGAAATCCTGATCAGCGGCAAGCTCAAAGACGTGGCCGATGAAATTGAGCGGGTGCGCAAGGCGGCGCGGTTGGCCAACGGGTGGATCATGGATACCTACCTGTTACGCAAGCCTTGAACGCCGCCAACCGATTGATCAGTGTTCTTTGGCCTTTCTGATCCTGATCAAAATAAACAGCAGGATGCACAGCGCGAGCGGGGTCATGGCCAGCATGGCGTCCCGCGCGGAAATGTCCGCGCCCAGGGTGTGCAGGCCCGAGTAGAACAGCTTGAACAGGCTCAGCAAATAATAGGTGATGGCGATAATCGACAAGCCTTCGACCGCACGCTGGATTTTGATTTGGGTATCGGCGCGAGCGTTCAGGCTGCTCAGGATTTCCGAGTTCTGTTCTTCCATTTCAACCTGCACCCGCGCCTGCAGCAGATCCCCGAGGTTGGCCACGCTTTTGGCCAGCTGCTCCAGGCGCTGTTCGGTGACGTCACAGTACCTGACGGTAGGTTTGAAGCGTCTTTCGATGAAGATCCCGAGTCGCTGGCAATCGCCCACGTGAGTTTCCCTGAGTTCGCCCAAACGCTCGAAAACCAGCTGGGCATACGCTTGGGTGGCGCTGAAGCGGTGTCTAGTTTTCGCGGTGCTGCTGACCACTTGCGCCGATAAACTGGCGATATCAGTCAACAACGCTTTCGCATTGCCGGTATCGGGGCCGGCGTTACGTTCCGAAAGGTTGACCAATGTCTTATCGAAGACGTTGAGCTGAGCGCTCAAGGTTTTCGCGGTGGTAAGGGAAAGCGACGCCATCATGCGGTAGGTTTCGATTTCCAGCAGGCGGCGGATCATCCGGCCTTGGCGATAGGCATTCAGGCGCTTGTTGACGAACAGGAAACGGTTAGTGCCGTCCTCGCTCAGGCGAAAATCGCTCCAGACCGTCGCATCGCCACCGCCGATGCATGAGCCGCAAGGGTCTTTGAATCCATAAGCCGACAGATCGCCGGAAAACGACGCATCGTTGCGCACCACAATCTGCACGGCGTTGATCACGTGCTGCATGAAGGGTTCGACGCGGTCCATCAAGGTCTTGGGGGGCTGGCTCCAGTCAGGCTCCTGACTGGAAGAAGGCACCACCAGTGTCAGCGTCAGGAACTCAGCGTGCCGCTCCCACTTCAAGGCATGCCCTTCCAGCCTGGTGATGCCCTGGGCCGCATCCGGGTCGACGGGGCCGGGGCAGCAGCGACTCAGCAGGGTGTCGCATTGCCCGTCATTAGCCAGAAACGCCAAATGAAACACGTGGGCGGGCTCGTCGAAATACAGCGAAGGGCGCGCGTGCAACTCATTGTGCAGGGTCAGTCTTTGCGGGTGCATGCTGTCGAGGCCATGTTGGAGTTGTTTGTTCTTGGGACTGGGTGACCGATTCTTGAGTCACAAACAAACCCGAGCCATCGACCATCCGGTGGGCATTTCCACAACACCGTTGTGAACTATTCTTTCCCAAGTGGGCACCTTCAATGACGCCCACAGGGGATTGATATAAATCAAGGCCCAAGAGACTTTAAGGAGGGAGTCTGGGCTGAAGCCGGGTTGCTGACCTGGCGAAAACGCCATCGCTGTCCGGAGTCAGATCATGAGCCAGTATCAACGGTTATTACTGATCATCAACCCGCTCCTGCGCCAGTCTCCCGCGCTCAACCATGCCGCTGCCGTGGCCAAGGCCAGCGGGGCGAGTTTGCATATTGCGGCGCTGATCCCCTCGTTGGACATTCTGTCGTTGCTCGAAGAGGGCGACCGGAAAGTGGCTCGGGCGAACTACCTGCAGGAACACCGCGACTGGCTCAAGGAACAGGCGGAAAAAATGCAGGGCAGGGGGATCGAGGTGACAACCGAGGTCGCCTGGGCCGACAACATGCGCCAGGACATCCTTGATCACGTCACGGAAATGCAACCCGATCTGTTGATCAAGCAAGTCCAGCATGAGCCAGTGCTCAAGCGCGCGTTCTTTACGCCGCTGGACTGGCGTTTGTTGCGCCATTGTCCGGTGCCGGTCTATCTGGTGGGCGCCGAAAGCCATGCCTTGCCGCAGAAGGTGGTGGCCGCGGTTGATGTTGGCGATACCGAGCCTTCGAACAGCGAACTCAATGACCGGATCATCCTGCAGGCGTCTGCCCTTGCGCTGCAATGCAATGCCGAGTTGCATCTGCTGTACGCGTGTGACATTCCGGCTGCTTTTCTGGCGGATCTGGGCGGTGGCCTGACGCTATCGGAGCTTACCCGGGAATTGCGCAAGGACCTGGAAACCTCATTCCTCAAGTTGGCCGCCCGGTTCGGCGTGCCCGCTGAATGCCGGCATTTCATCACAGGGCATCCGGTGTCGGCGCTGAGTGAGTTCGCCCACGAACACCAGATAGATGTGATCGTGATGGGTAGAACGCAATACGGCAGCCTGGAGAAACTGCTCGGCAGCACGACCGAACATATTCTGTACCAGGTGCCTTGCAGCGTTCTGGCGGTGTAGTCGCAAGCATCCTTGGCGAAATTGACTTGCCCGTTTCGGGGTTCCCGCCCCAGGGAGGTTTTCAGATGAATCACAGTCCTTCATTGCAAACCATCTTGCATGACCGGGTTGATGCCGGCCGAAGCCTGGTGGAGTCGCTGCTTAAATACGCCAAAAGAGCCGATGTCATCGTCCTCGCCTTGCCCCGTGGCGGCGTGCCGGTCGCCTATGAAGTGGCCACGGCCCTGGAGGTTCGCCTGGACCTGATGCTGGTCCGCAAGCTGGGCGTGCCGTCCCACCAGGAATTCGCCATGGGCGCTATCGCCAGCGGTGGCATTCAAATCGTCAATGACGATGCGCTGCGGGCTAATGGCATCGACCAGCGTACGCTCGACGCTGTGGTGGCGAAGGAAACGCAGGAAATGTTGCGTCGCGAGCAGCTATTCCGGGCATCCCGCGAGCCTTTGGCACTCAAGGATCAAGTGGTGATTCTGATCGACGACGGTCTGGCGACAGGGGCCACGATGATGGCCGCGATACAGGCCGTGCGCCTGCAAGCACCATCACGCATCGTCGTTGCCGTGCCGGTGGCCCCCATGGAAACGGCAGAGGCGCTGCGTGACGAAGTGGACGAGCTGATTTGCCCGCTCACCCCCGATTGGCTGGTATCAATCGGCTATTGGTACACGGACTTCACTCAGACGTCGGATGAGGAGGTCATTGATCTTTTACATCGGGCCTGGCAGAGAGAATCAATGATGAAATGAGGCAAACTGCTGGCCCCCCGATCTTCGGTTCGTTGTCAAACTTGCTTTCTTTTCAGCAGGTTAGGCATTGGCGATATGCGGACTTTGGTATGGATGACTGCAACGTTTGTCCTGGTGGCTATTTCGTTTGGAGCCCAGGCAAAGGAACTGAGCAAGAACTCTCGCTATGTATGCAGCTGGGGCTCGGAAATAGCCGAGGGCGCGCAAGCCTCGAAACTTTCCGGGCTTACGCTTTACGGAGCACGCAAGAAGCTGCAATCGCGCAAGTTTCCCCGGCCGTGGATGCGCATGACGGCCATGGGCATCACGGAGCAAACCTATAACAGCCCTTCGCGTCTCAAGCCTGCCGGCATCAAGCAAACGTATTACGAGCAATGCATCCGGCATGAGTTGGCGCAACGGTAAACCGCCGGTCGCAGGGGCCGTTCCTACGACCCCATCCCTCCCGCACAGCCTTGCGAATCCCCTCCAGCAACATCGCAAACGCCGGGTTGTCTACAGATCGCATTGCGGCCAATGACTGGTCATGCATTATCCGGCGCCTCACGAAACCGTTGTGCAAGGCGATCCGCAAACGGATAGAACGAAAACCAGGGCCTGGCTTCGTCGATCACCCGCAGGAATGACGGTCGCTGGATCAACCGGTCGAAATAGGCGCTCAAATGCTGGTAGTCGTCGGGGAACGGCACCAGTGTGCAGGCATAGAACAGCGCCGGGGCGGCGGCACAATCGGCCAGGCTGAAATCCGGGCTGGCCACCCAGATTCTGGACGCCATCCGGCGCTCGAGCATGCTGTACGCCGTCGCAAGCGTGGCCCGTTCCCTGGTCAAATCACCGTTGGTCGCGTGTATCCGATCACTGACAATCTGCTGGACCGGCGTTTGTAGATAATTGTCGAAAAATCGGTCCCATAAGCGCACCTCCAACGCGGTCTCCCAATCGTCCGGAACCAGGCGCTGTTCACCTGGATACAGGCGATCCAGGTACTCGATGATGACGCTGGACTCCGGCAGATTACGTTGACGAGCATGATCGCGAAGTACCGGGAATTTTCCGATGGGCCACAATGCCTGAAGCTCTGCGCGGTCGGCGGCGTCCGTGAGATCGATGATTCTTCTGTCGAACTCGATGCCGTTTTCGTAGAGCGCGATGAGCACTTTGTGGCAGTACGACGACAGCGGATGGTAGTAAAGCGTTAGCGACATTTTTCAACTCCTTGTAGGGCAGATGAAAAGGGTGGGGCAATCAACAAGCATAGGCTGATGCCGGCGAAGCGTCTGGGCAGATGCTTTCGAGCTTGTGAGCTTGCACACGGGAGAATTCCTGCTTAACTGGAAACCGCTGGTCGGGTTGTGACTCATTGGTCATGGCGTTCATCTCAGCGCCCTTGTACCGTTGTCGCTGGTTTGTGCTGTCAGGCTTGTCCGGAGGAAGCCGGACAGTCGACCACGCTGTGTGTCTGGTCCAATTTGTTCAAGGAATAGAATGAAATGATGCCGAAAACTGCCATCGTCGAGATTGGTAAAAAGTACAAGGTTTATACCGAGCACTATCTCAACGCCGCTGCTGACAAGACGATCATTCTGGTCAATGGCTCGCTGGCAACGACCGCATCCTTTGCGCAAACGGTGCGTTACCTGCGGCCACGCTTCAATGTGGTCCTCTACGATCAGCCCTACGCCGGTCAATCGAAACAACACAACCGGCATGACCAACCGATCCGCAAGGAAGACGAGGCCGAAATACTGCTGGAGTTGATCGAGCACTTTCGCGCCCAGCATGTGCTGTCCTTTTCCTGGGGTGGCGCGGCGACCTTAGTAGCGCTGGCCCAGCGGCCCCGCCGGATCGAAAAGGCGGTGATCAGTTCATTCGCCGCGCGGATCAACACACCGATGCGTGAGTATCTGGAGAGCGGGCGGCACTTTCTCCATGCCTGCGATCGACGCAACGTCGGGCGTTTGATCAACAGCACGATCGGCAAACACCTGCCGTCGCTGTTCAAGCGTTTCAATGAGCGCCATGTCAGCAGCCTGGACGAACACGAATACCGGCAGATGCATTTTCACGTCAATGAGGTGTTGACCCAGGACACTCACTGCTACGTGTCTTGTGCCGATGCCATCGAAGTCCCGCTGCTGTTTATCAACGGTGAATGGGACGAGTACACCTCGGTGGAAGACGCCCGTCTGTTTGCGGCGCATACCCCCAAGGCGCAGTTTCAGACCATCGAGAACACCGGGCATTTCCTCGACATGGAACACCCCACGGCCTGGCATGACACGCAGCGAGCCTTGCTGGGCTTTCTGCAGCCGCCAGTCGTGAAGACGCCAAGCCAGCCACGCAATCCGGCTTTCAGCGGCAAATCGTCAGTGATTCCGCCCCTGCAATCAGCTAACTGGCTGCGGCCTTAACTGACGCAGCAACTCGATTTGATCCGCAGGGACCAGCGTGCGCAGGGCTTTATACAGTGCGCGGGTCTCTAGCAGGTTCCAGACCCGCAGCATGGTTTCCAGGGCGTCCAATGGCTTGCTGATGAAGTCCTTGGCGCCCAGGGCCAGCGCGCGCAGGCGGGTATCGCGGGTGGCGTCGGCGGTGAGCACGAGGATCGGCAGGTATTCGCCGGCCGGAATGCGCCGGTTGAGCTGTTCGAGCACGGCAAAGCCGTCGAACTCCGGCATGTGCAGATCGAGAATGACCAGATCCGGCTCGAAGCTGTTGAACAGGTCCAGGGTTCGCAGCGGTTGGGTGCTGCTCAGTACATTGGTCAGGCCTTCGCGGACCAGCAACTGCTCCATCAAATCGAGGTTGGGTCGTTGGTCGTCGATGATCAGAATGCGCAGGTCGGTGTTCACACGGGCTCCGGTAGGTGCTGGTCAAGATGGGCGAGGAATGAAGGAATATGAATCGGCTTGGTCAGCACCGCGGTCGCTCCTGCTTCCAGCAAGGCCTGGTGAGTGAGGTCGCTGGCATCGGCGGTGATCATCAGCACGGGCGTGGCGCGGGTGCTGGAGGACAGACGCAAGCGCTGCAGAACGTTGAAACCATCAAGATCCGGCAGCGCCACATCCAGCAAAATCAGCTGCGGCGCATGTTGCCGGGCCAGGTCCAGGCCCATTTGCCCCTGCATGCTTGAGAGCAACTGGATGTGTGGCCGTCGCTGCAGCAGGGTTTCGATCAGGGCCAGGCTCGACAGATTGTCTTCGATGCACAGCACTTTGCCCTGGTAATCGGGGGCGGCGAGGGCGGGCGTTGCGGTTGGCGGGCTGATCAGTGCCGCTGGTGGCTCAGTGGTTGACGGCAATCGCTCGAAGGGTAGCTCCAGGGTGAAACTGGAGCCGTTGCCGGGTTGGCTTTTGACGGTCAGGCTGCCGTTCATCATTTCCAGAAGACTCTTGCTCAACGCCAGGCCGAGGCCCGTGCCTTCCACGTTCGGGTCGGTCTCCAGGCGCTCGAACGGTTTGAACAGTTGGTCCTGTCGATCAGCCGCAATGCCCTTGCCGGTATCGCAGACCGATACTGAAATTCGTTGTTGATGAACCCTGACCTCAATGTGCACCTGACCCTGGGGCCGGTTGTATTTGATCGCGTTGGACAACAGGTTCAGCAGCACCTGAACCAGCCGTTGCCGATCGGCGACGATCCCGCTGTCGGCGGCCAGCATCGGCAGTTCCACCAGTTGAATGCCGGCGTCGCAGGCCATGGGCGACACCAGCGTCAGGGCTTCTTGCAGCACCACCGCCAAGGGCACGGCTTCAACGTTGAGTGGCAGGCGCCCGGCCTCGATCTTGGCGATGTCCAGCACTTCGTTGATCAGGGTCAGCAGGTGTTGCCCAGCCCGCAGGATGTGACCGATCTGCGCCCGCTGCCCTTTGGGCGAATCCATATCCAGCAGTTGCGCGAAGCCGAGAATCGAGTTGAGCGGAGTACGCAGTTCGTGGCTCATGCGCGACAGAAACTCACTTTTGGCGCGGCTGGCGCGTTCCGCTTCTTCCCGCGCAGTACTTAGCGCGATCTCGGCAACACGGCGATCGGTGATGTCGCGGGTGATCTTGGAGAACCCGCGCAGGGCGCCACTGCTGTCGTACTGGGCGGTAATCACCACACTGGCCCAGAAGCGGCTGCCATCCTTGCGGCAACGCCAGGCCTCCTCCATGTAATGACCATTGCGTGTGGCCTCGCGCAGCGCCATGTCGGGATGCTGCGGACATTCTTGCGGCAGATAAAACACCGAGAAATGCTGGCCGACGATCTCCTGTTCGGTGTAGCCCTTGATCCGTTCGGCGCCGGCATTCCAACTGGTGACGAAGCCGCGTGTGTCGAGGGCGAAGATACCGTAGTCCTTCACCCCGTCGATGATCAGCCGCAAGCGTTCTTCGTTGTCGCGCAAGGCTCGTTCGCGTTCGGCCAGTAACAGCCCGGCCTCGACCAGGCGCGTGCCCAATTGACCGATCTCATCGTTCTCCGGCGGTTGCGGCAATAACGGCTGACCGAGTGCCAGCCGTTGGGCGTTACGCTGAACCTGCTGCACCCGGGCGACGATGCCTTTGGACAGAAACAGCACCGCGACAATGGCGCCGAACAACCCGCAAACAGCGGCCAGCAAGGTGGAGAACAACAGGCGCTGTCGAGTGGAGGCCGCCGCTGCGGTGCGCTCGGCCAGCAGGGTGTCCTCAAGCGTGCGCATGGCGCTGATGCGTTCGCGTAATTCGTCGAGGACATGTTTGTTGTTGATCAGGATCGTGGTGATCGACTCTGGGGTTGCGTTGCGATCATCGAGCAGTTCAACCAGACCTTCGACCTTGGTGTCGATCAGCGGCGTGATCGCCTCCAGATGTTTACGCACTCGCTGATCGCGAACGTTGCGGTCGAGCCGCTGCAGGGCCGATTCGATCAAGGGCTTGGCTTGCCGGTAACCTGGCAGGAAATCCTCGCGATGGGTCAGCAGATAGCCGCGCACGCTGGCGGCGGCCTCGGCGAGCAGGGTGTGCACCGCCTGAATATCGCCTTGCACCAGCAACACGCGGCGCACGTCTTCTTCCGCGCGCGCGGTCTGCCGTTCGGTGGTGTAGATCAGCACCAGCGAGAGCAACAGAATCACCAACGGCAGGGAAATCACCACGAGGGCTTTGCCGCGTAACGGCAGATCGGCCCAGCGGCGGGCGCTTGACGCTTTCATGACTGGGTCACCAGACCCAGCGCAATACCACGCACAGCGGCCTGGGTGCGGTCGGCGGCGCCGAGTTTGCCGATGACCCGTTCCACATGGGCTTTGGCCGTGCCGGTGGTGATGCCGAGTTTTGCACCGATTTCACGGTTGCTCATGCCGCTGGCCACCAGCCCCAGCACCTGGCGTTCCCGTGGGGTCAGGGTTACGGGAACGGCGCCGCTGGCGTTGCGCTCGGTCAGGCGGCGCAGCAACTGCGCGCTGACTGAACTGTTGAGGGCCTGCTCGCCGTCAGCGACACGTTGCAAGGCGTCGATCACTTCGTGGCGGCTGGCATCCTTGAGCAGATAGCCCACGGCGCCGGCGTTCATGGCGGCTTCAAGGTGATCGGGGCTGTCGTCCATGGTGAACATCATCACTTTCAGGCTCGGCAGGCGCTCTTGAAGCAGGCGTGCGGCGCCCAGCCCGTTGAGCACCGGCATGCGGATGTCGAGGATGACGATGTCGGGCAAAAGACGTTCACATAAGTCCAGTGCTTGCTGGCCATTGCACGCCTGGCCGACCACTTCGAATTGCGTCAGGCCGGCGAGCAACGAGACGAAGCCGGTGCGCGTGACTTCATGGTCGTCCGCGACCACCAGTCGTATAACGTCAGTCATTGAGGGGTTCCATTCAGGCCGGAGGGGACGGTGGCGCGCAGTTGCGTTCCGCCGTGCGCATGGCTGATGCAGGTGAACTCGCCGCCCAGCAGGCTCGCGCGTTCCTGCATCGCGGCAAGCCCCAGGTGCCGGGCGCCGCAGGTATCGAGGGGTTGTTCCATGGCAAAACCCTGGCCGTTATCGTCCACCCGCAGCGAGGCGTGTCCGTCATGCAGTTGCAGCGCCAGCACGACGTGGCTGGCCTGCGCATGTTTGAGAATATTGTTGATGCCTTCCTGGGCGATCCTGAACAGGGCGATCTCCACCTGGCTGGGCAAACGTGCTTCGCAACGTGCACTCCAGTTCACTTTGATCCCGGCCTCGCGCAGGCGATCGGCCTCTTTGTCGACCGCTTTCAGCAAGCCAAAGTCGTCGAGCACCGTCGGACGCAGGCCACGGATCAATTGCCGGCCTTCACCGACGCAATGCTGGGCCAGTTGAAGAATCGTCTGTAAGTCCGCACTGAGTTCGTCGGGCAATGGCGGGCAGCGGCCGGCAAAACCTTGCAGGCGTTGATGCAGCCCGGCGAGGGTTTGTGCCAGGCCGTCGTGCAGGTCGTAGGCCATGCGTTTGCGTTCGTCTTCCTGTGCCCGGAACAGTCTGTGGACCAGATCGGACATGGTGCGCTCGCGGGCCACCAATGCGTCGAGCAAGCGCTGGTTTTCCAGGTGCGCGGCGAGCAGGGTGGCGAGCAGTTGCAGGGATTCGAGGTCTTCGGTGTCCGGTGCGCTGATGCTGACGCTGTTGGCCAGCACCAACGCACCGAAGGCGGCACCATCGCCACCGCGTAAAGGCACCCGCAACACATTGGGCAGATCCGCGCTCGGCTGTTCCTGCCATTGCGGTGCGCACATTGCGGTGTCGGCGAGGTGCTCGAGGCTGCGCAAACGATCACGGCTGCCGTGACTGGCGGTGGTCCGGACCTGCGCATCCATGTCCCATTCCAGCAGTAGCGCATGGTCCATCGCCAGGAAGGCGCAGGCCCGTTGCAGCACCCGTTGGCGCATGGCCTCAGGAGCCAGTTGGGTCAGCTCCTGGCCGGTATCCACCAGCAGCCGCAGCCGCGCGGCGCGACTTTGCGACTGCCGATATTGAGTGCGAATGGCCAGGGCGCTACCGGGGTCATGATCAGGGTTTTGCATGGGGGCAGGTTCCGGCGCGGGCACGCCCGTTCGGGCAGGGGCGTCATTAAACCTTGTTAGCAGGGCAGGGCGCTATCTGCCGAATGGCATAGGCGAATGGCTCCGGTTGGCCGATGGCGGGCCGCGTTCCGGGCGGCACAGTGTGCCCATCGACCATCATTGGAATAGCGCAATGAAATTCAAGATCTCGACCATAGCCCTGTTATTCGCCCTGACCGCCCCGTTGGCTCAGGCGTTGGAAGCGGTGCCATACGTTTACAGCAGCGTGGCGCAGCAACCGACCAATGCGAAGGATCGTGAAATCGCCGCCCTGTTTGACCATTGGAACAGCGCGTTGAAGAGCGGCAATGTTCAGAGCGTGGTCGACCTGTATGCGCCGAACGCGGTGCTGCAACCGACGGTATCCAATCAGGTGCGCACCACGCCGGCACAGATCAAGGACTACTTCGATCACTTCATGGCGCTCAAGCCGGTAGGGCTGATCAACTTCCGTGAGATCCGCCCATTGGGCGCCAACGTGGCCATGGACAGTGGCGTCTACACCTTTACGTTGACCGAAGCCGATGGCAAGACCCGTCAGGTGCAGGCACGCTACACCTTCGTTTATGAGCAGGTGGGCGGTCAGTGGAAGATTCTCAACCACCACTCTTCGGCGATGCCGCAAACGCAGGTGTTGCACGCGGGGAAATAAACAAGAGGATGTGCAAAACCGACACGGCCCACACTCAGGTGGGCCGTTTGCATTGTGCTCAGTTTAACGCCAGGTCGTCTTCGGGCTGCTGCCCGCGAGCCTGTGCCGCGCGTTGCAAGCGGCTGGCGATCAAGGTGTTCTTCAACAGATAGGCAATGGTCATCGGCCCGACGCCACCGGGAACCGGGGTGATCGCGCTGGCGACGGTGCGGGCGCTGGCGTAGTCGACATCGCCCACCAGACGGTTGCCGAACTCGCTGGTGATGCGGTTGATGCCGACATCGATCACCACCGCGCCGGGCTTGAGCCAACTGGCATCGATCAACGCTGGCCGGCCCACCGCCGCGACCACGATATCCGCCAACCGGCACAAAGCCGGGGCATCGACGCTGCGCGAGTGCACCACGCTGACCGAACAATTGGCCTGCAGCAGCAAGGTCGCCATCGGTTTTCCGACGATGTTCGACCGGCCGATGACCACCGCGTGCAAACCACTCAAGTCATCACCGCAGGTTTCGTGCAACAGGCGCATGCAGCCGCTGGGCGTGCACGGAGTCAGCACTTCGATGCCTTGCACCAGCCCGCCAACGTTTTCCCGGTGAAAACCGTCCACGTCCTTGATCGGGTCGATGGCATGAATCACTGCCTGCTCATCGATAGGGGCCGGCAAGGGCAGTTGCACCAGGATGCCGTTCACCGTGGGATCGGCATTGAGTTGTGCAATCAGTTCCAGGACCTGGGCCTGGCTGGCGGTTTCCGGCAGGCGGTATTCCAGGGAGCGGATACCGACTTCCTTGGCGCGCAGCAGTTTATTGCGCACATACACATGGCTGGCCGGGTCGTCGCCGACCAACAAGACCGCCAGGGCGGGGTAGATCTGTTGGCCAGCCAGGGCCAGAACCTCTTCCCGGACCTCGTCGAGAACCTTGGCAGAAATGGCTTTGCCGTCGATATCGCGGGCAAATGTGGGGGTGCTGCTGATCAAGAGAGTCACCGTTGTCTTGATTGAATGGGGGTGAAGTGATCATCGCGGCGTCTTCACGCGCCGATGATCCATCAGAGACATGCAGGCAAGGGTGCTCAGGCTATCAGGTGAGGGCAGGCATACGCCACCGGAACACCAGCCAGCGATCAGACAGGCTGGGATCGAGCTCTCAATGCATCTTGCTGTGATCAGGCATGCCGAGCGCCTTAGTCTCGGCGTCAACGGTGATCGTCTCTTTTTCGCCCTTGGCGTTTTCCACGGTCAGGGTCAGGGGCACTTTGCCGCCTTCCTTAACCTGGGCCGTCAAATCCATCAACATGATGTGATAGCCATGGGGATCGAAGCTTACCGGTTTGCCGGCCGGCAGCGCGACGGACTCGACCTGGCTCATGCTCATCACATCGTCTTTCATGCTGGATTGGTGAATTTGCACGGTGTTCGCTACCGGCGACTGTACGCTGAGCAGTTTGCTATCGCTGTCGGCCTGCAGGGTCATGAAGGCGCCGGTCGAATGCTGACCGGCCACCGTCGCGCGGACCCAGGCGTCGCTCACCTGGGTTTGAGCGGACACCTGCCAAGCCATGCCAATCAGGGAAAGACCCAGGACCAGTTGTTTGATACCCAGCTGTTTAATACGTGGTGCGCAAATCGAAGTCATCAGCAGACCTCCATGACGGTGAGCAGGTCTTCTGCACACTCTTTAGCGGTAAGGGACGCGGACAGCCCCAGGCGCAAATTGCCTCGGGAGTCGAAAACGAAGCTGGTCGCGGTATGGGAGAGGGTATAGGTCGAACCGCTCGGGATCTTTTCATAGAACACACCGAACTCCTTGGCGGTGGCGGCGGTTTCTTCCAGCGTACCGTACAGTGCCTCGAAACTCGGATCGAAGGCCTTGACGTAGGCGTCGAGCATTTGCGGCGTATCGCGCTCGGGGTCCAGGGTGATGAAGATCACTTGCAGGCGTTCGCCATCGCGGCCCATCAGTTTTTTCGCCTGTGCTGCACGGGCCAGCGTCGTCGGGCAGACCGCCGGACATTGGGTGAAGCCGAAGAAGATCATCGGCATCAGGCCCCGATAGCTGCCCAGCATCCGGTACTCGCCCTGGGCGTCCTTGAGTTTGAAGGTACGCCCCATGATCTTGTCACTGAGGTCCTTGCCGTACTTGAACGACAGCTTGCTGCTGTCATCGCAGCCAGCGAGCAGGCCGAGGCTCAGCAGGCTCATGCCGCGCAGGACCGTGCGACGGGTATACAACGTACTCATGAACAAAAGCATCCTGTGTAGCGACCGGGAATCTACAGTGGCTGATCAATCAGACGAAAAAAAGCGCATGGATGTTAACAAACTGTTGCCCTGTGACGCTTAATCGATGGCTTGGCGGCATGCGCCAAAAGGTCGCGGCCTCGATATATCTGAAAATACAAATACGCGATGCTGCTGAAGGCAACGCTTACCCGGGCCGGTAAGTTGAGCAGCGACGAGCCGCAATTACTGATTTGACGACTGCTGCGCAGCCGAACGCAGCCTCGCAGGCTCGGCAGCTGCTACAGATCGGCATTGACGCTTGCCCGAATGGCACCGGGAAATGCCCGGCAGGGTGTAGCGCATGCACTTTTAAAGAGCCACGCCTGACAACATGCACCAGTGCGAAGCGGTTTCCTGAGCTGTTCCTTCCTTCAGTCCCAACGTCCGCCCACCCGCTCGCGGGGGGCTGCAAAGTTGACTCGCGCCTGATGAGACCCGCCCGGGGCGCGGTCTTTATCAAACTCTCCCATCGTTCAGCCGTTGGTTTTCCAGAACTGAGGAAGTCATGCGCTGCAGACTGGCACAAAGGCTGCATTCTCCCTTCAGCCTCATCTGAAAAAGAGGGGCAGCCCACTCGATCAACGAAGATCGACCGGCCGGGCAGGTCGTGGGCAACATCGGTGGATCAGGCGAAGGCGCCAGGTCGAACACCGCGAAGAACAGGCAAAGACGCCTGAAACCGAGAGGTTTCAGGCGTTTTTTTTTGCTTTTTTATCCGTGATTGGCTTTGGCTGGGTGCTTACTATGAATTCCAATGTTGCCGCATTGAACAAACTGCAAACGCTGATCGTGATCGGCAATGGCATGGTCGGACATCATTGTGTCGAGCAGCTCATCGAGCGCGGCGCCCTCGACCATTACCGCCTGCATGTCTTCAGCGAAGAGCCGATGCGTGCCTACGATCGTGTGCATCTGTCCGAGTATTTCGGCGGTCGCGATGCCGAATCGCTGGCCCTGGGCGAAGCCTCCCTGTATCAAACGCCGGGCGTCACCCTGCATTTGGGTGTGCCGGTGCTGGAAATCGACCGCGCCCGGCGCCAGGTGATTACCGCGCAAGGTTGCGTCGCCTACGACAAACTGGTTCTGGCCACCGGCTCTTATCCCTTCGTGCCACCCATTGAGGGGGCCGAAGGCGACTCGCGCCTGGTGTATCGCACCCTTGAAGACCTCGACGCGATTCGTGCTGCGGCGGCCAATGCCCGGCGTGGCGTGGTGGTCGGCGGTGGCCTGCTCGGTCTGGAGGCCGCCAACGCCCTGAAAAGCCTGGGCCTGGAAGCCCATGTGGTGGAATTCGCCCCGCGCCTGATGCCGGTGCAGCTGGACGAGCAGGGCGGTCTGGCGCTGAAGGCGCAAATCGAGCGGCTCGGTGTGGGTGTGCACCTGTCCCGTGGCACGCAGTCGATCAGTGCCGGCGAGCAGTACCGCTACCGGATGAATTTTGCCAACGACGAATTTCTTGAAGCCGACCTGATCGTGTTCTCCGCCGGCATCCGTGCGCAAGATGCATTGGCCCGCCAATGCGCACTGGACATTGGTCCTCGCGGCGGCGTGGTGATCGACGACCAGTGCCTGACCAGCGATCCGCACATCTACGCCATCGGCGAGTGTGCCGCCTGGAATGGCAGCCTCTTCGGCCTGGTCGCCCCCGGTTATCAGATGGCCCGTGGCGTCGCGTCGCTGCTGTGCAATCAAGCCGCCGAGCCGTTCCAGGGCGCCGACATGTCGACCAAGCTCAAACTGCTCGGTGTTGACGTCGGCTCCATCGGCGATGCCCATGCGCAGACACCGGGCGCGCGCAGTTATCAGTTCATCGATGAAGCGACGGCCAGCTATCGCCGCCTGGTGGTGGATGCCGACAGCAAGCGTGTACTTGGCGCAGTGTTGGTCGGCGACAACAGCTATTACGACACCTTGCTGCAATACATGCAGAACGGCATTGCCTTGCCGTCGGAACCGGCCAGCCTGATTCTGCCGTCCTCCACCGGCGCGCCAACCCTGGGCCCGGGCGCGTTGCCCGAGTCGGCAACGGTGTGCTCGTGCCATAACGTCACCAAGGGCTCGATCTGCTCGGCCATCGATGGCGGCTGCACCGACCTGGGCCTGCTCAAGTCGCAGACCAAGGCGTGCACCGGTTGCGGCGGTTGCGCGGGGCTGCTCAAGCAAGTCTTCGAGCATGAACTGATTGCCCGTGGCGTCAGCGTCGACAAGAGCCTGTGCGAACACTTCGCCTACACCCGCCAAGAGCTTTATGCGCTGGTGCGGGTAGAAGGGGTGATCACTTTCGAAGAACTGCTGGCCAAGCACGGCCGTGGACACACCGGTTGCGACGTGTGCAAACCGGCAGTGGGCTCGATCCTCGCCTCGTGCTGGAACCAGCCGATCATGGACGCCTCGCTGGTGCCGTTGCAGGACACCAACGATACCTTCATGGCCAACATGCAGAAGAACGGCACCTATTCGGTCGTGCCGCGCATTGCTGGCGGTGAGATCACTGCCGACAAACTGATCGCGATCGGCGTGGTGGCGAAGAAATACGACCTCTACACCAAGATCACCGGCGGCCAGCGGATCGACCTGTTCGGCGCGCAGTTGCATCAGTTGCCGGACATTTGGTCCGAGCTGATCGAGGCCGGTTTCGAAACCGGGCACGCCTACGGCAAGTCGACCCGTACCGTGAAGTCTTGCGTGGGCAGCACCTGGTGCCGTTACGGCGTGCAGGACAGCGTGAAAATGGCCCTGACCCTCGAAGATCGCTACAAAGGCCTCCGCTCGCCGCACAAGCTCAAGTTCGCCGTCTCCGGTTGTACCCGTGAATGTGCCGAGGCGCAGAGCAAGGATGTCGGCGTGATCGCTACCGAGAACGGCTGGAACCTCTATGTGGCCGGCAACGGCGGCATGCGTCCGCGTCACGCCGAGTTGTTCGCCACCGACCTGGACGATGCAACCCTGATCCGTTACATCGACCGTTTCTTGATGTTCTACATCCGCACCGCCGATAAATTGCAGCGCACCTCGGTCTGGCGCGAAAGCCTGGAGGGCGGGCTGGATTACCTCAAGGACGTGATCATCAACGACAGCCTGGGGCTTGGCGCAGAACTTGAGTCGCAGATGCAACTGGTGGTCAACCGCTATGAATGCGAATGGGCCAATGCCCTCAAAGACCCGGAAAAACTCAAGCGCTTCCGCACCTTCGTCAACGATCAGCGACCGGACCCGGACATCCATTTTGTCCAGGAGCGCGGTCAGCGCCGGCCGATCATGGCCGCCGAACTCAACCTTATCCCTGTCACCGAGGAGAATGCCTGATGAGCCAGTCCAATACCCAGCGTGTCGATGCCCTTGCCACCGCAGCCAATGCCCAAGCCTGGCAGGCGGTGTGCAGCCAGCAGGATCTGGTCAGCAACTCCGGCGTTGTCGTTTGGCTCGACGGCGCCCAGGTCGCGCTGTTCTACTTGCCACAAGCCGAAGGCCGCACCCTCTACGCCATCGACAACCATGATCCGCAATCTGGCGCGAACGTGATTGGCCGCGGACTGATCGGCAGTCTCAAGGGTGATCTGGTGGTGGCGTCGCCGATCTACAAGCAGCACTTTCGTCTTGAAGACGGCAGCTGCCTGGAGTACCCCGAACAGCGCCTGCGGGTGTGGCCGGTGCGTCTGAACGCCGGCGTCGTGGAAGTCGCGGCGGCTTGACCGTCGCCCTGGACCGTATCGGAGAACGTTGATGAAAACAGCCGCACAGTTGCTGAAACTGAAGATCGTGCAAAACCAGCAGGTGCACAGCATCGCACCGGATCAGATGGTGCTCGACGCCCTGAAAATGATGGCCGAGAAGAACGTCGGCGCGCTGCCCGTGATCGAAGAAGGGCAGGTGGTCGGCGTCATCAGCGAGCGCGACTATGCGCGCAAGGTGGTGCTACAGGGGCGTTCTTCGGTCGGCACGCCGGTGCGCGAGATCATGAGCGCACCGGTGGTGACTGCCGACAGTTTGCAGAGCATCGAGCGCTGCATGGAGGTCATGACCGACAGTCATTTGCGTCATCTGCCGGTCCTGGAAGGCGGGGAACTGATCGGGCTGCTGTCGATCGGCGATCTGGTCAAGGAAGCCATCGTCGAGCAGGCCGATTTGATACGGCAACTTGAGCATTACATTCGCGGGCATTGAGCCCGCGCATACCGTAGGTCGCAAAAATCGGCTGGCGTGGAAATAAACCTAAGTAACCGGTTGGAACAGTCGATAACCCCAGCAGTAGGCAATTAGCCGACCACGCACCTGCCGACAGGGGAACCATCGAGTGTCCATAAAATTACGTTTGATCTTGTTGATAGGCACTGGCTTGCTCACCGCCCTGATCGTGAGTCTGGTCAGCTATGTGGGTAACACCCGGATGGCTGAAGCGGTGAGTGACAACGAGGTCAGTATGACCGCGCTGCGCAACCACCTCGAAGCCGACATGATGCACGATGCACTGCGCGCCGATGTGCTGTCGGCGATGCTGGTAGGGTTGGGCAAGAGCCCCAGCAGCAAGGCCGAGGTGCGCAGTTCACTCAATGAGCATGCCGCGCATTTTCGCGAGATGCTCGGTGACAACCTCAAGCTGCCGGTCAACGACACCCTCAAGGCCGCGCTGGACAAGATCAAGCCAAGCCTCGATACGTACATCAGTGCCGCCGAGCGCATTGTCGGGCTGGCGCTGGATAATCCTGATTCCGCACAACAGCAACTGGGTACGTTCAATAACGCGTTCAGCCAACTGGAAAGCCAGATGGCCACCCTCAGTGAGCTGATCGAAACCAACACTCAACAGACCAGCGCGGGCACTCGGCAAACCATCAGCAGTGCCAACTTCACCCTCGGTGTCGTACTCATTGCCAGCTTGTTGCTGCTGCTCGCCCTGGGACGCTCGGTCATCCTGAGCATCATGGGGCCGTTGCAGATCGCCAGCCGGATTGCCGACAGCATCGCCCATGGCAACCTGAGCGAGGCTATCGTCGAGCCCACCCGCAAGGATGAAGCCAGCACCTTGATTCGCAGCCTGGCAACCATGCAGCGTGACCTGCGCGGCATGATCGAAGTGGTTCGCAGCAACGCCCACGGCGTAAGTGGCATGAGCCAGCGGTTGAGCAGCGGTTGCCATCAGGTCGCGGGCAGCAGCCAGCAGCAAAGCGTTGCCGCCAGCACCATGGCCGCGGCGGCCAGCGAAATGACTGCGAGCATCGAGGAAATCACCCGGCATGCCGAGCGTGCACTGAACATGGCCAACCAGGCCGAGGAACTGGCCAAGGACGGCGGTCGGGTGATTCATCAAGTGGTCAGCGACATGGACGGGATTGCCCGTTCGGCGCAGCAGTCGGCCCAGGTGATCCGCACCCTGGACAAGGAGTCCGAGGGGATTTTCAGCATCATTCAGGTGATCAAGGGCATCGCCGATCAAACCAACCTGTTGGCGCTTAACGCCGCCATCGAGGCCGCCCGTGCCGGTGAGCAGGGCCGTGGTTTCGCTGTCGTCGCCGATGAAGTGCGTAGCCTGGCGGGCCGCACCAGCGCCTCCACCCAGGAAATCGCCACCATGGTCGCGCGTATCCAGCAAAGCACCCGCGAGGCGGTCAGCAGCATGGAGGCGGGCGTCGCGCAGGTCGACAAGGGCATGGCGGTGACTGCCGACGTCGAGCGCGCCATCCGCGAAATCCTCCAGGCCACGCTCAACACCACGGAGCTGGTCAATGACATCAGCCGCACGATCGGCGAGCAGAGCCTGGCCAGTAACGAAATCGCACATCAGGTGGAAATGATTGCCGGCATGTCCGAAGGCAATAGCAAGGTGATCAACCAGACCGCCTCGACCACCGATGAACTGTCCAGCCTGGCCGGACAGCTCTCGCAGTCGGTGGATCGGTTTCGCCTTTGAGGCATTGGCTGGCCCTGATATCAGGGCCAGTCAGCTCATCCAGTTGCCGCCATCGACGTTATAGGTTTGCGCCACGATGTAATCGCTTTCGGTCGATGCCAGGAAGATCGCCATGCCGACAAGGTCATCCGCCGTGCCCATGCGCCCGTACGGCACTTCCTGTCCCGCCAGTTTTTTCTTTTCCCCGAGCGGGCGGTTTTCATAGCGGGCAAACAGCGCGTCGACGCCGTCCCAATGCTCGCCGTCCACCACCCCCGGCGCGATGGCGTTCACGTTGATGCGATGGGGAATGAGATTGAGACCGGCCGATTGCGTGAGGCTGATCACCGCCGCCTTGGTCGCGCAATACACCGCGACCAGCGCTTCACCGCGCCGCCCGGCCTGACTGGCCATATTGATGATCTTGCCACCATGGCCCTGGCGGATCATCTGCTTGGCCGCGGCCTGCAGTGTGAACAGGGTGCCGGAAACGTTGATCGAGAACAGCCGTTCGTAGCTGTCGCGAGAAATCTCTGTGATCGGCGCGAGATCAAACAGCGCCGCGTTATTGATCAGGATGTCGAGCTTGCCTGTGGTGGCGATCACCGTGGCGATGGCAGCGTCGATGGATTGCTGATCGGTCACATCCATCTCGACTGCATAAGCATTGGGCCCCAACTCGGTTGCCGTGGCTTGGGCACGCTCCAGGTTGATGTCGGCGATCGCGACCGTAGCGCCTTCGCGGATGTAGGCTTGCGCGAATGTCCTGCCTATTCCTCTGGCGGAACCGGTAATCAGGGCGCTTTTTCCTTCTAGACGTTTCATTGTTCCCATCCAATCGTAAGAGCTAAAGAGTTACCCGTTGAGGGCATTAAAAATGGTCGTTAGTCTGCGAAGCCCCCGCAGTGATCGCGCCACGCCGTTGTTACTTGGGATAACCGGCGCGCTTCATTTCGCGTTCGGTGCTTTGCTGCGCGGAGGCCAGGGCCTGTTCCACTGGCATCTGCCCGGTGAGCGCCGCGGATACCAGTTTGCCGACCGACGTGCCAATCGCCTGGAATTCGGGAATGGTCACGTACTGAATACCGACGTAGGGCACGGGCTGGACTGATGGGTGCGCCGGGTCGGCGTTCTGCATCATTTTCAGCGTGACACCGGCGAAGGGCGCAGCCTGCAAATAGGCGTCGCTGTAGGTCGACATGCGGGTGCCCGGCGGTACGTTGCTGATGCCATCCGTCTCGGCAACCAGTTGGATGTATTCCCTGGAGGTGGCCCAGGTCACAAAGGCTTTGGCGGCTTCCTTGTGTTTGGATGTCGCCGGGATGGCCAGTGACCAGGCATAGAGCCAGGACGAACCCTTGTCGGTGACTTCTGTTGGCGCGGCGACGAAACCAACATCATTGGCCACCTTGCTTTGCGTTGTGTCGGTGATGAACGAGCCGGCGACGCTGGCATCGACCCAGATTGCGCATTTGCCACTGTTGAACAGGGCGAGCGTCTCGTTGAAGCCATTGCTCGACACACCCGGTGGGCCGTACTGCTTCAGGGTGTTGACGTAGAAGTTGGCGGCGGCAGTCCATTGCGGCCCGGTGAGTTGCGGCTGCCACTGCTCATTGAACCAGCGCGCGCCAAAGGCGTTGGACATGGTCGTCAGCAGCGCCATGTTCTCACCCCAACCGGCCTTGCCGCGCAAGCACATCCCATACTGTTCTTTATCCGGCTGGTGCAGCTTGCCGGCGAACTCGCCGAGCTGCGTCCAGGTCGGGTGCTCGGGCATGCTCAGGCCGGCGTTCTTGAACAGGTCGGTTCGGTAATAGGTGACGGTGCTTTCGCCATAGAACGGCAGGGCATAGAGCGTGTCGTTGACCGATAACCCTTGGCGAACCGCAGGGAAAATATCTTCGAGGTCATAGCTGGCGGGCAGGTCCTTTATTGGCTCCAGCCAATGCTTGGCGCCCCACAACGGTGTTTCGTAAGTGCCGATGGTGAGCACGTCGAACTGGCCGCCCTGAGTGGCTATGTCGGTGGTCAGGCGCTGACGCAACACGTTCTCTTCAAGCACCACCCAGTTGAGCTTTACGTCGGGGTGCAGCTGTTCGAAAGTTTTGGACAGTCGCTGCATGCGGATCATGTCGCTGTTGTTCACGGTGGCGATGGTCACCGTTTCACCTGCCTGGCAGAGCAGGGCAGAGCCCAGGCCGGCGGACAGAAAAAGCGCGCTTGGAATGATCTTCATCGTGATCTCCGCTCTGCGCCTGGGGCGGCAGAAGCTTTATTGTTGTTGTAGATCCCGGTGCAGGTCATAGCCGCACCGGGATGACCACAGAATTGCAGCTACCCAAGCAGCGAACAAATGAATGGCATACGCGCCGCTGATACTTTTTTGACCGTGGAAAAAAAGTATCAGTGGGCGCCATGTAACGTGCTAGGCGCCGGGCGTCGTTAGTGCGAGTCTCATGTCAGCGTCCCGAGACTTCGACTCGTCCCAGGCTTCGCGGTACCTTGATAAAACCAACAAAAACGGAATCGCCAGGGTGATGAACCATCACGTAACCGCAGACAAGCCGCCAGCGCTTGAAGTCATCCTCAACGAGCCCCAGCACAGCTTTCGTTGGTATGAGCACGACTATCCCTTCGACCTGGCGCGCTGGAACCATCATCCGGAGTTCGAGATCCACCTGATCCGCGAAGGCAGCGGTCGGCTACTGGCTGGTGACTACATCGGCGTATTCGAAGCCGGCCATGTCGCCCTCATCGGCCCGGGCCTGCCTCATGACTGGATCAGCGATCTGGGCAAAGGCGAGGTGATTACCGGCCGTGACGTCGTGTTGCAGTTCGATGGCCAGATGCTGATGCAACTGCGCGACAAGGTTCCGGAGCTCAGCGAGTTACAAAGCCTGTTTCGCCAGGCGGCGCAGGGCATCGAATTTCATGGCAACACCCGCAAAAAAGCAGCTCGACTGATGGAAGAGATCGGCCAGTGCCACGGCTTGCAGCGACTGTGCCTGTTCCTGTCGTTGCTGCAACTGCTGGCATCGGCCCCTGACAGCGAGAGACAGACGCTTGCCAGCCTGCAATACGCGCCCATGCTCGACGCATTGACGGCCCAGCGCATGAGCATTGTCTTCGACTACATCCTGAACGACCTCGCTGACGAGTTGCGGATGTCGGTCATCGCCCAGCGGCTGGACATGAACGAGCCGGCCTTCTCCAAATTCTTCAAGCGCGCCACCGGCCATACCTTCGTCGACCTGACGCGCAAACTACGAGTCCAGCGCGCCTGCCGTTTGCTGGCGCAAAGCAGTTTCAGCGTTGCCGATATCTGTTTTGAGGTGGGGTACGCCAACTTGTCGAATTTCAATCGGCACTTTCGCCATGAAATGCATGAGACACCCAGCGAGTATCGGCAGCGGTTGCAGCGCGCATCTTGCGGTGGGTAGCGCTTTCTGTGGCGCTGAAGTGTTAGTCTCGAAAGCAACCGGGTAGTGGCGTTAGCGCATCTGGAATTATTTTCTTCCAGTTCTTGACATGCCTTTCGAACCAGTCCAGAATTGCGTCCATTCCTGATTCAGGAACACGAAAACCCCTTAGATTTCAAAGGGTTGGAAGCTAGATTAGAATCTTGTTTCCAGGTACGAGTTTACACGTTTGATGTTGCGCTACTGAACATCAGATGTTTGAGGCCGAATAGCAAAATGGTTATGCAGTGGATTGCAAATCCACCTACGCCGGTTCGATTCCGACTTCGGCCTCCACTACAAAAAACCCCGTAGATCAATGATTTACGGGGTTTTTTCTTGCCTGCGAAAAAGCCAAGTGTTCCGCAATTTTTTGGAGGTGTTCCGCAACTGAGGAATGCGGGAAGGGCTTATCCTACCTTGCAAGCCTTGCTTATCTCTAGTCGGAACGCTTAATCTGATGGCCAAACGCCACGGATCAGCGCCGGGTCAATTACCTCAAGGAAATTCAATGAATCTGAACATTGGCCAAGTCACACTCATCGACTTGCTAGGTATGCTTGATAGAAAAGAGCTAATAATTAACAGAAATTATCAGCGTGGTTCTGATATCTGGCCGGCGACTGCTCGTAGTTATTTCATTGATACTATTCTCCAAGACTTTCCATTTCCTAAAATTTATCTGTACCAGGCGTTTAATGCTGAAACAAAAAAGCCATACAAGGAACTAGTGGACGGTCAGCAGCGTGTTACAACGATACATGATTTTTATCTCAACAAATTTGCGCTAAGTAATAACTCTAAAAAATTCGCGGGTATGCGTTTTCGTGATCTGGATGAGGATACCCAGCGGGTGTTTCTGAGTTATCAGATTGAGCACTCGACAATCCTCTCAGGTACTCGGACAGAGCTGCTTGAAATGTTTAGACGAATGAACGCATACACAGCTCCTTTAAAAGAAGCAGAGAAACGTCATTCGACCTATCAAGGTGAATTCAAGTGGTTTGTTGCGTTGTATGCTGAAAATATGTATGCACCACTTTTAGAGGTTTTTGAGATTCTTACGGAAAAGCAAATTGCGCGTATGGCGGATGCTGAGTTCGTTTCTGATCTTGTTGTTGTTCTTGAAATGGGAATGCAGACTAAGCGCAATACTTATATTGAAAAGCTTTACCGCGAATATGATGATGTTTTTCCTCGGAAAGAGGAGTACTCAGCGGTGCTGACAGGTTTCTATAACGATGTTGTGACCTCGATGGCTGGTATTCGTGGATCTCACATAACGAAGTCTTATGTTATGCATTCTCTTTTTTGCGCATATGCAGCTATCAAATGTGGTTTTCCGGGAAGCGATGAGTTTGTGGAAAATCCTTCGAAGAATACCGTAATAGATTATGGCAGCGCTGTCCCTCGATTACTTGCGCTTGCAGATGCGCATGAAAATCAAGAGGACGAGGGGCCATTTAAGCAATATGTCGAAGCTTGTACGTCCAGTACCACTCAGCAAACGCAGAGGAAAATTAGAACGCACTATTTGGTCGACGCACTCTTGGGGTGATTATGAGTTTATATAGACTTAATAGTTGGTTTAATGGGCGCGTTAATAATTATAATAATAAGGTGGTTTATCTTCAGGGGCAGATTGGTGTATTGCCTGATTGGCAGCATCGCTATTTAACTGAGAGCCTTATTTCTGATGTTTGGCTGACTTGGTGCTGGTTTTCTCGACTGCTAATTCATAAGTCTCTACGTGGAACCAAAGCGAGAGATAATAGAGTTGTTGTAGGTAGAGTTGGTGATAATACTTGGCAGCGAATTGGTCATGAGTGCAGTAAGGCTGCGAAGTCTGAAAGTCATAGAGGGGCGTTGCCTTCTAACTTTTTGATGCGAAGGGAGCCGACTTGGGGTGATGTCGGGAGCCTAATAAAAATGATCACCGCATTGGCGCCTGCGAATCAAAGCCAGTTGCTTACCGCGTTTGGTCTCCCCTTGCAAGGGCCGAAACATATTCAGTTGGTGCGTAATTGCGCTGCTCACAAAACCGTAGAGAATTTACTGTCACTTCGCTCGGAATTTGCGTTGGTATACTCCATTCCAAGTATCGCTACTCCTGCTGAAATAGCATGGGCGCAGAAAATTGGAACAACAGAGCTCGCAATAGATTTGTGGTTGCACGAAATCAAAATTATTGCTGACGTCGCCACGGCATCTGCTTAATGTATTGGATGCATGAGGATAGATTGTCGTTACCTTGTCCAAGACGCTTCCATTGATTTGCTATTTTGTAGGTTTTACTATTTCTCCAACGCGCCGGTAGACTTTCTTCGTCATTTCCTGAGTCGAGTGCCCGAGCAACCGGCTCGCATGGGCAATGTCGTCGATTTCGCTGGCGGCTTTGGGGCGGATATCACGAAACTGGAATTGACGGATAGTCGCTGACAAATTCGTATCGCCGTCGGAACTGGCCTTAATCGCTGCTTTTTCTCGCGCTTCATCCCACCGATTGCGCAGCATCGCATAGCTCATCCGCAATCCGGCTTGGTTGGTTATCAGATTAGAGGTTTTGATACCGGCCATCGCTTTGCGATCGAGCAGCGCGTCCAGAAAGGCGCTGAGATCAGAGGCTGCGGTGCCATCGTGTAGGCGGATCCGCAGTCGTTTCTGGGTTTTGCCCTGGCCGACCATAAGGAAGCCATTGTTGATGTCGGTTACCGATGCTTTCAGCACGTCGGCTGGACGTTGACCTGTCAGGTAGGCTAGGTCCATAGCATCTTTGAGCTCGGGCGGTGCCTCGGCGTACACTGCATCCCACACGACTTCGCCGGCGTAGTAGTCCCGCGGTATCTCTTTGTTTCGGCGTAGGCCGAAACACGGGTTCGCCTTGTCAGTCATGCCCCATTCACGGGCGAAGGTGAACATCGTAGAAAGCAGTGCGATCTCCCGGTTAGCTCGCACCTTGGCCGTCCGGGCGTCACGGTACTGGGCAATAACCTGTGGTGTGATGGCATCAATGGGGGCGGACTCGAACGCTTTCCGTAGTTGCCTTAGGCCTTTTGTGTAATCTTCTTGGGTGCCTTGCTTGAGTTTTGGAATAACATTTGACTCATAGTCGTCGAACAACCGGCCCATCAAATGGGTGGATTTGGGTATGGCTTTGCGATCGAGGCGCGCCCATTCAATCTTGGCTTCGTCGAGGTCGCCGCCGAGAGGGATCTCGACACGGTTACCGTCTGCGTCCCTGCCGTTGTAGTAGTAACCCGTCCAGGTGGTACCGTTTTTTCTCTTGCGGGTGCGGCGGATCATCCGTGGCGGCAAATCCCGGTTGGTTGCTTTCTTCTGCCGCATTGTCAACCCACACGCGAAAGGTCAAGTGTCCAGGTCTCGGTCACGGCGTTGTTTGCCATAGGCTTGACGCCGGCCAGCTTTAGGCGGGCATAGACCCGACCGACAACAGGCCGCTGGGCGCCGGTCAACACGAACTCCCAATGATTACTGGTTAGCCACTGGCGCTGGTAGGACGGGATTTTGTAGCCTGTTATGGCCGTTAGCTCCTCTTCGGTCAACGTCTCGCTTTGAGTTGGCAACTGAGTTGGCGCACCGGAATTGTTCATGTTGGCACCTCGATTTTAAAGTTCATAAAATGCATTTGCTGCCACTCTTGGAACCTGTCCGTTGCCAAGGGCCTTAAGTCGGTCCATCCGATGGGCCACCCCATCAGCCACTCGACCCATTCCGGGTTCAGATGACCACCATCCGATGCCATTACTGCGTGATCCAGGCGATCGTTCGAGCGGTCGGCGCCGGACTTGCGAGTCAATGCGGCAAGGGAGGATCCCTTCGACATGCTGGCCACGGGCGTTGGCCACCTTCTGATTGGTGTCTTCTGCAATGAGCCAGATCCGGTCTCGCTGGTGGGGCGCTCCGAAATCAGCCGCTCCGATAACACCCCACCACGCGTCGTACCCCATTTCGGCAAGGTCACCGAGAACCACGGCAAGTCCTCTTCCCACAAGCAATGGTGAGTTCTCCAGCTCGATGTACCGCGGTCGTACCTCATCGGTAATTCGTGCCATTTGCCGCCACAGGCCGGAGCGAGATCCCGCGATCCCCAAGCCGTTACCTGCGGCCGAGATGTCCTGGCAAGGAAATCCCCCCGAAACCACGTCAACAAGGCCTCTCCATGGGCGCCCGTCAAAACTGCACACGTCAGACCAAATCGGGAAAGCCGGGAGCAGTCCATCGGTTTGTCGTTGCGCCAGAACCTGTGCGGCGTAGGCATCACGCTCAACGGCGCAGACGGTGCGCCATCCCAGTAGGTGGCCGCCGAGTATTCCTCCACCAGCGCCCGCGAAAAGAGCCAGCTCATTCACACGCGGCCCAACCGGCCGGCAGTTCGAACAGGATGATGTAGGTTTCAGTTTGCATGTGCTGTGTTCCTCACTGAGTGCATGTTGTTTGCCCTTGGGCGGCAGGGGGCTACCGTTGAATTCAGGCTGCCGCCTTCGTTGCTTGGGCATCGAGGTAGTCGGCCAGGTTGTGCAGGTACACCACCGGCTTTGCCCGGGTTGAGCAGTGCAGCCGCGTCACTATCAGCTGGATGCGACCGGCCTTAATTTCGCTCAACAGGTAGCGGTCGGTGCGGATATGCGTGAAGTACTGCTCCCGTACCGCCGTCAGTGATGGGCAGGGTGTGGCGAACTGTTTGCGGAGTTGGTCGAGGGTGTTGCTCACGCTGCATCCTCCCCGAACCCCTCCGAGCGAGGCCCCAGCTTCAGGCGGATCAATTCGGCCAGACCCTCTTTGCTTTTGCTCATGCCGGCGGCGCAGACGTGGCCCTTTTCGTCAGCTACAACGGCACCGAATGGATACTCCGGCGAGTTGGTAGGGGTGACATAGGCCACTTGCCCGTCTTGGATGACATTGTTTACGCATCGGAATACCTCGGCTAGGTCGGAGCTCAGTACCGGCATGCTTTCCAATAGCTGAACAGCCTCAGTCGAGGCGCCGATCATCGTGGCGCGGCTGATGACGCCGGGGCAGTTGAGGAATATCGGGATCAACTTCAGGGCGCCGAGGGCTTGGGTGTACGCGTTGGCTTGATTGGTTTTCATGCGACGGCGTCCTTGTTCGTGATGGTGATACCCAGTTTCTTGGCAAGCCATTGCACGCCGGCCTCGGTGACCATCACCACGGCGTAGTGCTTGTAGCGGTTGGTGGTGCCGATCTGGACGCTGCGCGGATCTGAAAACAAATGGCCGCCGCCACGGTGGTGGCTGACCAGGTCACAGCTTTGCGTCAGAACACGAAGGGCGCGCAGTTGGTCGCGGAACTTTCGGGGTTTGAGGCCGAGCACGGCGGTCGTTTCCTCCAGGGTGCGGTTCATGGCGCTGTCCTCAGGCTGGATCTGGCTTGTTGGCGACTTCTTGAATGAAGTCCCGCAGATGCAGGTGATTGGCTCTGTCATTGCGGCGCAGCTTGATCGTGTCTGTGCGCCCGGCCACATCGACATGAACGATGGTTAGTGCGGTAGTGAACTCCACAGTCAGTTCTGCCTGGATCGTTTGCTCTGGCTTAGATAAACCACACATGGCATCTCCGCCCACTTGGAGCATGTGGTGCAAGAGTTCCTGCCGAGCCAAGGGAATGGAGAACTTGTTCATGCGGCATCACCCCCTAATGGCTCGGTGGAGTTCGCATCCTGTTTCGCAGGTGCGAGGCGGCAGCCAGGGGTGACGATGACCAACAAACCGGTGTGCTTCTGAATGGCATCAACCGCTGCGGGGCTGGTACATGCTGCAGGGTGGAGGTACACCGGGCAGCGGGTGGTGCTGTGCTGTGTCGTTTGCATGTCTCGTGCTCTTTGGTGAGAAGGACAAATAAACGATACGTGTATTTTTGTATTTAGGTCAACGGTATTTTTTGTTTTTATGGTTCTTGACACAACAACCGGTATCTGACGAAAAGAAGACGAGGAATTTTTCTGACGGCTTTACCCCAAAATTTTCTAATTCGCTGTGTAAATGCTGCTTGGGAGAACGATACCCGGTAAATTCACATCTTCGGGAGATTGATCTAGGGACCCAAAATGGAAGATGTCGAGTACGGAGCTGTTTACCAGCTCACGGTCAAAGGAACTGGCTTCAATAATCCAGATGGTGCTAGCCGCGCGTCTATCATCAAGCGTTTCGTGGAGGAGGGGATGCCGGTGTTGTTGGTGCCGGAGCCACAGAACGCACAAGATCCTAACGCCATTGCAGTGTTCATCGAGGTTAAGAGGTGGTTTGTCACCTGGAAAAGCTATCAGATCGGATATTTGAGCGCGCACTGGGCGAAGAGTTTTAGCAAGCGCTTTGCGAAAGGAGGGCAAATCGAGGAGGCGTATGTGAGAAGTTACTTCGCACCAATGGATAGGACGTTTCCGAGAGTTTCAATTGAGGTTGTAGCAAGTTGGCCGCCTACCAAGAAGGCTATGGAGGACGCATAGCTAGAGGGTCTGGGGAAATTTTCCAGTGATAGGATTTCCCCCAGGCAGTGCGATTACCTCAGCACGGAATACCAAAAAACACGCCCGAGAATCTGAATGTTTTCGGCCTCAATATCTACTGCAGAATATTCTTCGTCTGAATACTCGTCACGATTCAGGCATCTCATCCTAAGTCCGCCCCGCGGCAAGCGATATAGCATCCTTACTCTCAATTGGTTGTCGTGATTGACTGCGAAGATATCGCCGTCCTTCACCGTAACGCGTCCTCTGTCTATTCCCACAGTGCTGCCATCAGGGATAACAGGATCCATCGAGTTACCGGAAACTCTTGCACAAACGATATCCGCCGCTTCTATCTCCATTTGGAGGAGTGTTGGCTTGTCGATTCCAAGCTTTACCGTGCCTCGTTGCTGAATCGCGGTACCGCCAGTTTCGTCTTGTACTTCCATGAGCAAGGGAACCTCTACTTCATCATCAAGTGGAGGTTTCTCATCCCATACCCGCACGGGCTCGACAATTAGCGATGCGTTGGCTTGATGTTTAGATGTCTCAGGTGCTACGCCGTACTGAAATGTTCCAGGCGACAGGGTTTCGATCACTATTCCCATTGGCAAATTGAGCACGTCGGCGATCACGGTAGCGTGTTTGGAAGATTGGGATTTCCCCTTCTCAAACGCGGCATAGGTCTGTTGCGTGAGCTTTTTCGGCGGCCTCAAGCGTTCGGTCACCCTTTTGGCGACATCTTCTTGAGTGAGGTTTAGCTCTTCTCGGCGTGCTTTGAATATCTGGGCGAGAGGGCTTGGTGTCGGGGAGAGATCATTCATTCAAGAAGGCTACAAAAACTTTTGTATTTCATCAAACGTAAAAACACGTTGGACGCTTACAAAAATTATTGTAAGCTCACGTCGTACTTTCCGTTTTGAGGTTGCTATGAGCATTTCTGACTCCATGCGAGAAGCCCTTGCTAAGGCGATAGAAGTTGCAGGTGGCCAGACCGCTTTCGCATTGCTGGTATCAACCGAAGATCGGCCGGTATCGCAGCAACTCGTTTCCTATTGGTTCAGAAAAGGTGAGTTGCCTGCTGAATTGGTTTTAAGGGTAGAACGGTTGACGGGAGTTGCACGTGACGTGTTACGTCCAGACGTCTTTCTGCTACCCGAAGACCTGAAAGCTGCTTGATAGGTGCTGGGACTGGGACCTCTCACCAAAGAATCCCCCAGCCCAGCTACGACGACACACAGCACATGCACATCGGTCGTGGTCTTAGGATAGGGCGTACCCTTTCTTATGGCTAGGCCGTAAACGGGGAATTTACGGTTATGAGTCGAACAGATCTTTTGCCGGACGCAGGTCCGGTCCTTCCTCTACGTCAGGCGATCTATCGCGCTGGTCGTGACTATAAGGGCGGAATCACCGCCCTTGCCTTTGAGATGGTGTTGGATAACGACACCCTTCAAAAGAAACTCAAGCTCGACGAAGAGCGTCGCTGGCTGAATCCTGATGAGCTTGAGGAGGTGATCAGGCTGACAGCCGATCCGCGCTTGCTCGACGCGCTCATGCGGCCGGCGGGTGCGGTTTGGTATCGCCCAGTACCGGTACCGGCAACACGCGATGCCTTGAAGGCCGTTGGTAAGCTGCTCGGCGAAACTGGTGAATTCGTGGCCGCAATGCACGATGGTGCTGCCGACAATGTCTGGGAGCTTCACGAAGTCCTCGATCTTGAAAAGCAGGGCATGGACGTGATCCGCGAAGTCCTCGGCATCATGGCGGGTGCCCGTCAGGCGATGGAGGATCGCATCCATGGCTGACGATATCGATCGCGCCAACGACCAGGCGCAATACCTGCTCGACGTTGCGCTTCAGCGCAGCCGCCGTGCGCCATCAAGCCGCATCAGCGCGCAGTTTTGTGCGGATTGCGACGAAGCTATCCCGTTGCTTCGACAGCAGACGATTGCAGGTTGCCAAACCTGCGTTGACTGTCAGGGGTTGCGGGAGGCTCGGCGATGAGTGAACCGGCCAAAGGAATAGCCATCGCCACATGGGCAAAGCGTTACATCAATACTTTCGACCTCGCCCTAGTGTCCATTGAGCCAGGTGAAAAAGTCCCAAAGGGTATGGGTTGGAACAAACCCGGCGGCTATTTCACTGATGCCGCCACGGCTGAAGCGTTCTGGCAACGAAACCCTACTCACAACCTCGGTGTTGTACTCGGACCGAGTCGTGTCTGCTCGTTGGATGTCGATGACGTTCAGTGGACGCGGCATGTGCTGTACGAACTGCTGGGCCTCGATCTGGATGCCATGGCGGTGGTGTATCCGACCATTGTCGGTAACCCTGCGCGTTTTCGGGTGTTGTTCAAGCTGCCGGAAGGCGTTGAGCTAACCCGGCATTCTTTATCTTGGCCGAATGAAAACGACCCTGATGGTTCGATTTTCAAAGGTTTGATGGATAAGGCCAAGGTTGCGAAAGAGCAGGGCGATGTTGCAGGGGAAGCCGCGGCGCGTGCCGAAGCCGATCCGTTCAAGCGCTTTACGGTGTTTGAGCTGCGTGCAGGCCTGGTGCAGGACGTATTCCCGCCGTCGATTCATCCGGGTACCGGCAAGCCTTACACCTGGAAAACCCCACCAAACGCCGCGGACGGGTTGCCGACGCTCACCAACGATCTGCTGAACATCTGGCAACACTGGGACATCTTCAAGCGTGATGCTGAGGCGGCGTGCCCGTGGGCGGTCAAGTCAACAGTACCGCCGGCGAAGGTCAACAAACGTCCTGCTCCTACGGCAGGTAAGCCTCCATCGGTAATTGATGAGTTCAATCGTTGCCACGACGTCTCAGAGCTTTTGCGTACCCACGGTTACATCAAACGGGGCAGCAAGTGGCTTTACCCGCAGAGCAGCACTGGCCTGCCGGGCGTGACAATCAGTGATGAGGGCAAAGTTTACTCGCACCACGGCGCCGATCCGCTCGCGAACGGGCATCAGAATGACGCCTTCGAGGTGTTCTGTTTGCTCGAGCACGGCGGTGACCAGTCGAAGGCGGTTAAGGACGCCGCGCGTATGTTGGGTATGCAGCATTCATCGCGGCCTGATCCGCGTGATCTTCCCCCGACCCCATCCGATGACACGAGCGAGCCGGGCTCGCCGAATGACGTCGCCAGCGAGGCTGCTTCGGCTCCTAATGGGGGCGCGGGGGAGGTGCTGACGCTCGATCACGTCCTTCGGCGTTTTGCATTGGTAGAAGGCACCACGCACGTGTGGGATTTCGACCAATCGCGGGTTATGAAAAAGTCGGCATTTGAAGCGCGTGTCGGTAAGCCTTTGGCGAAACAGTGGCTGGAGGACACCGAGCGTCGAAAGCTGATATCCGATGACCATGTGCGTGACATCGAACAGTCTCGACGCATGGCAGGCAAGAAAGGCGGTGCCTTCGGCATGCCGCCGACCGAGCGATACGTGTACATCGATGGCACGAAAGATGTTTGGGACCGCGAGAAAAAGCGGCGGGTAGCAGAGGGCGCCGTGAAGATGGCCCTGGGGGATACGTACCCGTTGTGGTTGAACAGTAGCGAGCGTCGGGTGGTCGATGTCGACCATATCGTCTTTGACCCGACAATGACCAAAGACCCGAACGTCTACATCAACACCTTCGATGGCCTGCCGCTTGAACCGATCAATGATGAAGCCGCCTGCGAAAACCTGCGCTGGCTGATTTCGTTCCTTTGCAACCATGATCAGGACGCCGCTCGGTGGTTGACGCGGTGGATGGCGTACCCGTTGCAACACCTCGGCGCCAAGATGGACACGGCTGTTCTGATGCACTCGATCATGGAGGGCTCTGGTAAAAGCCTGCTGTTCGCCGATGCGATGGGCATGCTTTACGGTCAGTACGCAGCCACCGTTGGACAGACCCAGCTTGAAAGTAACTTCAATGCCTGGCAAAGCCGGAAGCTCTGGTCGGTGTTTGAAGAGGTCGTCAGTCGCGATCAACGCTACAACCAGGTGGGCAAGATCAAACATTTGATCACCGGCAAGACGGTACGTATGGAATCGAAGTTCATCAATGGCTGGGAAGAAGCCAACCATATGAACGCGGTTTTCCTGAGCAACGAGATCATGCCGTGGCCCATCAGCGAAAGTGACCGGCGAATGCTGGTGATGTGGCCAGAGCTTACCCTGCCGGAAGACCGCCAGAAGGCTATCGGTCAGGAGCTGAAAAACGGCGGGGTAGCGGCTCTGTATGGCTGGTTGTTGTCGGTTGACCTCGGTGATTTTGACCAGCGCACTCGGCCACCGAGTACGGCGGCGCGTGAACGCCTGGTGGCGTTGAGTCGGGCCGGCTGGCAAACATTCCTCAACCTTTGGAAGTACGGCGAGCTGGGGCGCGATCTGTGGGGAGTATGCCTTTCGACCGACCTTTATTCGCTGTTCCTTGAATGGTGTCACCGCAACAAAGAGCACGTGATGAGCCAGACGAAGTTCTCGCTGTTCATCGGTTCTGAAGTGGACAAGACCCGATCTATCCCTTGGACCGAAGTCAGCAACAGGCGATTTGGTGCGTTTTTCTTTCCGAACGACCCCGGTGCTTCCCAGCCCCCATCACTGAAGGCGGCCGATCTGGGCAAGACGGTCACCAGCTGGCGCGCCCAGGCGAAGTTGGCCGGCTGGAACGTGGACAACTGGGAACACGTCAAGGCGGCTGCAGCATGAGTGCGCCTAAATGTGTGTTGGGTGTGTCGGGCGTGTGTCGAGTTGGTTTTTGGTACCCCACACAATTTCAGGCCTTTGTTTATGCGGCTTTCCGGCTGTTGTGCTGGGTGTGTTGGGTTTGTCGTCGCGCACGCGCATACGTGACGTTAATTGCATCGAAAATAAGGGCGGGATTTTTTCCTTATGCGAGGACCAATAAACCCAACAAACCCAACACACTCAACTCAAAGCTAATAAAGGTATTGATTTTAAAAGGATTGATTTGTGTTGGGTTTGTGTCAGGTTGCGGGTTTTCTGTGTTGGGTTCGGTTTTTCGGGGGGAAGGGCGATGATTGAGGAAATGGAAGTACTGTTGAAGCACTGGGGCGAGCAATGCCGTCTCAACGGCGAAAGCGGCGGCATGGGCAGCCCGATGGCAACGATCATGGAGTGGGGCGGATGCGCACCTCGCGGCACGCCTGGCTCGCGGATCATCCTCGGTGCTGGAGCTGGCCCTGATGGTGTTGCTCAAGAGATCACCGCCGCGTTGTCGGAGATCGCTCGGCAGGATGAGCGTGGTGAGCGGTTGCAGCGGTTGGCAGCCTTGCGTTATGGCGATGATCCGGCGCCGACTTGGCTTATGCAGTTGCACCTGCTGGGGTTAGAGTCGAGAGCGAAACAGACTTACTACGACCAGGTGCACCGCCTGCATGAGCGGCTGCTGGAGGTGCTGACCGAGCGTGCCGATGCCCGTAAGTGGCTTACCGCTGGTCGGGGCGTTTTGCCTCAAAGTCTCCTCAAAGTTGCGTCAAAGTTGCATCGAGCCGGATAACCGAAAATGCCCCCTTTTCGGTTCCGTACTCAGGGGGTAAAAAGTCACCACGATATGAAATTTGCGCCTTGGCGCTGACCTCGCACGTGCTGTGCAGCTTCACCCGGCCCACCCTGAGCCGGTCACCCTAACCCCGCTTCGGCGGGGTTTTTCATTTGTGCTGCGATCCTTATGCGGGTCGCCAGCCTTGCCCGAAACAGTAGGGCTTTTCTTCCGTCGCCGAGGAGGCAACGCATGTCGACTGAACAGGAGGTGCAGCAGTCGCTGGCCGATCTTCCTACCTGGCTGCTGATTCTGGTGGCGCTTGCGGGTTTAACCGGGGAGATGTGGCGCGCTGATGCGGCAGGGATGGCTGTGCCGGTGTTGATCAAACGGGTGCTGTTGCGCTTCGGCGCTTCGGCCGTATTTGGTCTAGCGACGGTAATGCTTGCCACTGCCTTGAGCTGTAGCCTGATGACGGCTGCAGCGATCGGCAGCGTCGTGGCTTGCCTCGGCGCCGATGTAGCCAGCGGGTTGTACGCTCGTTGGCTGGCAAAGAAGGCCGGCCTGTGCGAGGTCCCGCCGAGCAGTCAGCATGAGCAGTGATCGGCGAGGCAGCAGCACAGAGCGGGGTTATGGGTACAAGTGGCAGAAGTCTCGTGATGGTCATCTACGTCAGCATCCCTATTGCACCATGTGCTCGACTGATCAACGACCAGTGGCGGCGACGGTTGTCGACCACAAGATCGCGCCGAAGCTCAAGGACGCCAAGGACAGCGGCGATCCTGTTCGCATCAAAGCCGCATGGAAGTTGTTCTGGAGCCCGAAGAACTGGGCGAGCCTGTGCAAGTTCTGCCACGACTCGACGAAGCAGCGGATCGAGAGGAGCGGACGGCTCCCCGGCTGTCGTGATGACGGCCGACCGCTCGACCCGGGCCACCATTGGAACCGGTGACCGCCTGTCGGCGGCGCACCAAAAACGGGCGCGCCCATGGGCAGGGGGGGTGAAAAACTTCGCCCCGAATTCCTTCTAGACCGCTCGCCCCCCTCTCTTCGCAAAGTCGGGAAAAATGAGGGGAGGGGGGTATCAATAGGCAGGGATATTTATGGCCGGAAACGGAAACTCGGGTCGCCCTGGAAAACCAGCGGTGCTCAAACTTTTACAGGGAAATCGGGGCCGGGAAAATCTCGGTGACCTGCTGGCCGAAGCCACTTCCCCGGCGGTCCCCGTTGGGGCACCGCCGATGCCAGACGTCCTGTCGACAGAGGCGATAGCTGAATGGGAACAGTTGGTTCCCGCACTGATCGCCCTCGGTATCGTTTCGAACCTGGATTCGATGGCGCTGGCGACTTATTGCCAAGCCGCGGCTGACTGGCGCCGCTACCAGCGGCTGATCACCAAGCGCAACGCTGCATCCGATGACGAATTGGGTGGCGATATCCAGACCTTCAAAACCGGCGCGCAACAAATGCACGTCCTCCGCCAGCTGGCGAACGACGCCGAAAAGCGCGCCAACGCCGCCGGCGCTCAGTTTGGCCTGTCGCCAATGTCCCGGCGCAATCTGAAAACCACGCCGGCGCCGCAAGGTGAGCTATTCCCCAATGAGCAACGAGACGCCGCAGACAAATACTTCAGTTGATGATCGCGTCACCGCCTTTGCCCATGCCGTACTGGCCGGCGAAATTGTCGCCGGTCCCAACGTTCGCAACGCCTCTAAACGTCATCTGCGTGACCTCGAACACGGACCGGCTCGCGGGTTGGTTTGGGATCTGGCAAAAGCCAATCGTGCGATCGGCTTTTTCGAAGATGTGCTTTGCCTCAACGGCGGCGATTACGAAGGCATGCCTTTCCTGCTCGCTCCCTGGCAGGCATTCGTGGTCGGAAGTTTGTTTGGTTGGATGACCGTTGACGGTTATCGGCGTTTCCGATTGGGCTACATCGAGACTGGCAAGGGCTCTGGTAAAAGCCCACTGGTTGGTGGGATCGGCCTTTACGGGTTGGTTGCCGACGGTGAACAGCGCGCTGAAATCTATGCGGCGGCCACCAAGCGCGATCAGGCGATGATCTTGTTTCGCGATGCCGTGTCGATGGTGGACATGTCGGAAAAACTTCGCTCCCGACTCGTGCAGTCGGGGCGCGACGAAAAAGTCTGGAACCTGTTTTATCCGAACACCAATTCCTTCTTCAGGCCGATCAGTGCCGACGAAGGCAAGTCCGGCCCACGGCCCCACATTGGGCTGCTCGATGAAGTGCACGAGCACAAGAGCGCGGCCACTGTGAACATGATGCGCGCCGGTACCAAGAACCGCCGCAAAGCCATGGTGGTAATGATCACCAATAGTGGCTCCGACAAGAAGACGGTCTGCGGCCAGTACCACGATCTGGGCGTGCGGATCTGCGCGGCCATCGAAGATGACGACAGCTTCTTCGCCTTCATCTGCTCGCTGGATGAAGGTGACGACCCGTTCAAGGACGAAGCCTGCTGGGCCAAGGTCAACCCATCGCTCGACTACATCGCCGAAGGACAAAGCGATGGCATCCCCGGTCGCAAGTACTTGCGTGAGCAGGTCCAGTCGGCCCGAGGATTGCCGGCTCAGGAGTCGGTGGTGCGCCGTCTCAACTTCTGCGAGTGGACGCAAGCCGATGCCCCGTGGATTTCTTGGGGTGTTTGGAAGCAGGCCGAAGAACGTGTACCAATGCGGCTACTTCGCAACCGCCGATGCGTTGGCGGACTCGATCTAGCCAGCACCACGGACTTGACTGCATTTGTCCTGATCTTCTGGCCTGCCCCACACGATCCGCACTGGCGGCTGCTGCCGTACTTCTGGATCCCGGACGACGACCTGCAAGGGCGCGAAGATCGCGACAAGGTGCCCTACGCCATGTGGGTTAAAGATGGGCACCTTGAAACGACCCCGGGCCGGGCCATCAGCAAGCTGCATGTGCTGCGTCGCCTGGTCACGATCTCCGCGTACTTCGACGTTGAGCGCATTGCCTATGACCGGTGGCGCATTGAAGACCTGCTGCAGCTGATGTCCGAGTACGACATCGCGCTACCGGAAATGGTGGGCTTCGGCCAGGGCTACAAGGACATGGGGCCGGCGGTGGATGAGTTTGAACGCCGTCTGCTGGGCCTGGCCCCTGAGCAGGACGTAATCGATCTTGATCCCGATGACTGGGAGGTTATTGAAAGCGAGACAGTTGAAACCCTGCGTCACGACGGCAACCCGGTAATGACCTGGTGCGCCGGCAACGCGGTGATCGTTTCCGATCCAGCCAACAACCGAAAGGCCGACAAGGCCAAGGCGACCGGTCGGATCGACGGCATCGTCGCATCCATCATGGCCGTCGGAATCAGCAGCAAGGCTGCTGGGCCGAGTGGCAAATCCATCTACGACGAAGGGGCGGGTATATGAAATTGGTCATCCTTTCATGGCTGGCCGGTCTGCTGGGCTTCGGTCTGCTGGTGTACGGCGTGGCAATGATCAGTACGCCGGCTGCCTGCATCGTCGCAGGCCTAGGCTTGATGGCCTGGTCATTCCTTGCTGATCGCGCATCCGCCGCACTGAAAGCCAAATCCAAACCCCGAGGAGGTTGAGCATGTTCTTTTCAAGCGTGCTCGGCGAGGGGCGCGGAAATCTCACAGAAACGGGCGGCGGCTTTTGGCGTGGTCTTCTTGGTGGTGGGCGTAACAGCTCGGGCGTGAGAGTCACCCCCGAGTCGGCGCTGGGCCTGCCGATTCTGCAAAACTGCGTCACGTTGCTGGCTGAGACCATGGGGCAATTGCCCTGCGAGATGTACCGCCGGTTGGATAAAGGTCAGCGTGAAGCGGCCATCAACCATCCGGCGTATGACGTCCTTCGGTACCAGCCGAACGGATTTCAGACGCCGTATGAATACAGGGAGTGCACGCAAGGTGCTGCCGGCTTGCGGGGCAACGCTTACAGCTTCATTGATCGTCGGGATGACGGGAACGTCGCGGCGCTCTGGCCGTTGTGCAACGGCAAGGTGCAGGTGCTGAAGGGCGGCGACATGCTGCCGTATTACCGGATCAGCGGCGGCGAAGCACTGCCTATGCGCATGATTCACCACGTTCGGTGGTTCAGTACCAACCATTACGTGGGGCTGTCGCCGATTGAGGTGCATGCCGAATCGCTGGGTTTGGCTCAGGCGGTGCGGCAATACACGGGCAAAAGCTTCGCCAACGGTGTGACGGTGTCAGGCGTGATCGAGCGCCCACGTGAAGCCCCGGCGATCAAGGATCAAGGCAGCATCGACAAGATCGTCGATCAGTGGGGGCAGAAGTTTGGGGGCATGGACAACGCCAAGAAGGTTGCACTGTTGCAAGAGGGAATGACCTTCAAACCCGTCTCCATGAACAACGTGGACGCAGAGGTGTTGGGCATTCTCAAAACCACTGGCACCGACATCGCCCGGATTTACAAGATCCCGCTGCCCATGGTCAACGACCTGGAGAAGTCCAACTACAACACCCTTGAACAGCTGATGATTCAGTTCGTGGTGTTCGCCCTGTTGCCTTGGGTCAAGCGTCACGAACAGTCGATGATGCGCGACTTCCTGTTGCCCGCTGACCGGCGCGAGTACTTCATCGAATTCAACTTGTCCGGCCTGCTGCGCGGTGATCAGAAGAGTCGTTATGAGGCCTACGCCATCGGCCGCCAGTGGGGCTGGCTCAGCGTCAACGACATCCGCCGGCTGGAGAACATGCCTCCGGTACCAGGCGGTGATATCTACCTGCAACCGCTGAACATGGTGGATGCAGGCAAGGGCGCCCCTGACTTGACCAACCCCAACGTGCGAGCGCAGCTCGAACTGCAGCACGCTGAAATAGAGAGGATTCTGGCGCAATGAAAAACTACCTGCGAGCCTCCAGCCTGCTGTTCAATCAGCCGCTGTTGGTGACGCCTGACATGTTGGACCTCGGCGTTCGCTGGGCAAACCAGGCGATGAGCTTGAACATCGTCAACATCGGTGGTCAGGGCGTTGCCAACCTGTGGTCGGATGACGGCATGGACCGAATCGCTCAGCGTGAAGAAGAGCGTCGGATGGCAATCGCGCGCACCGGCATCGAGGTGATTCCGGTCAGTGGCGTGTTGGTCAGTCGCGGCAGCCACGTCAGCATGTGCGAGACGATGACCAGCTATGAAACTCTTCGGTCGCAGATTCGCAACGCTGTCGCGGATCCGATGGTCGAGCGCATCGTGTTGGATATCGACAGCCCGGGCGGTTCTGCCGTCGGCGCGTTCGAGTTGGCGGCTGACATTCGCGCCATGGCCCAACAGAAGCCCATCACCGGCATCGTCAACTTTATGGCCTACAGCGGCGGCTACCTGATCGGTGCGGCCTGTAGTGAGCTAGTAGTGAGCCAGACCAGTGGCGTCGGCTCCATCGGTGTCATCGCCAGTCACATGGACCGATCCAAGCAAGAGGAAGGGATGGGCGTCAAGGTGACCACCGTGTTTGCCGGCGCTCACAAAAATGACCTCAGCCCTCACGAACCGCTGAGCGACCAGTCGCTCAAGTACCTCAACGATGTTGTGCAGGAGAGCTATCAGCTCTTCGTCAATGCGATTGCCGACTACCGCGGGCTCTCGGTGCAGCAGGTCATTGCCACTGAGGCGGGCTTGTATCGAGGGCAGGCTGGTATTGCGGCGGGCCTTGCCGATCGCATGCAGAGCCCGCAACAAGCCGTCGATGATTTATCCAACTCGGTGGCATTGAGCCGAGCGAACCGCCAGCAAGGCCGCCTTTCGGTCCGAGCAGCTGCACTGAATTTTCAAACCCAGATCTGACCGCGTTCGCGGCAGTCGTCAAAACCCGCCTTGTGCGGGTTTTTTATGCCCAGGAGGCACCATGTCCCTTGTACTTCAATTGCGTAGCGAACGCGCCAAGATCAACGACACGCTCCAGGCGTTGGCTAAACTCGAAGCCGGCGGCGAGGCTCTGTCGGCTGAGCAGTTGACTCAATTCACCAGCCTGGAAGCCGAGTTCAATGCGCTGACTGACAAGATCAGTCGGGCGGAAAAGGCTGAGCGAATGGCGGCCGCCAATGCGGTACCAGTCAATGAGTCGGCGCAAGGCCGAACTGGCCCGCCACCAGGTTACATTTCCGGATCGGGTCCAGCTAATGCGCCAGGAGTGCGGATGGCTCAGATGGTCCGTTTGCTGGCTGCTGCGGGAGGCAATCAGCATCAGGCTGCTCAAATGGCGGAACAAGGTGGATTTTCCACTGATGTTGCCATGGCATTGAGCACGGTGACGCCGGGTGCTGGCGGTGTGTTGGTTCCTCAAAACTTTGCGACCGAGATCATTGAGGCTCTGCGCCCGATGTCGGTGGTGCGCAAGATGGGTGCTCGCAGTCTGCCGTTGAACAACGGCAACCTGACTCAGCCTCGCATTACCGGCAACACCATCGTCACCTACATCGGTACCGAAACCGACATCCCGCTCACTGGTATGACGTTCGCGGATACGAAACTGTCGGCGAAAAAAGCCGCTGCGATCGTGCCAATCTCCAATGACCTGATTGCCAACGCTGGCATCAGCCCGCGAATCGATGACATCGTCGTAGCCGACCTGGCAGTGTCGATGGGGCTTTCGGAAGACCTGCACTTCATTCGTGCCGACGGTAGCGGCACGCTTCCCAAGGGCATGCGTTATTGGGCGCAGGCGTTCAACGTGTTGCCGGCTCCCGACACTGCAGGCATCACCCTGGAACAAATCGACCTGTTCTGCGGCGGCATGATGCTTCGCATCGAAACCGCCAACGTGATGATGAAAGACTGCGGTTGGTTGATGCATCCGCGTGTCTTCCGCTGGTTGCAATCGTTGCGTGATGGCAACGGCAACAAGGCTTATCCGGAAATTGAACAGGGTCTGTTCAAGGGCTACCCGGTTGGTCTGAGCAACCAGATCCCGGTGAACCTCGGCGTCGGTGGCAATGAAACTGAATTCTATTTCGTCAACTTCGCAGACATGATGATCGGCGAAGACATGGACTTGACGATCTCGTTCAGTAGCGAGGCATCGTACAAGGACTCCGAAGGCAACATGGTCAGTGCCTTCCAGCGTGACCAGACCCTGGTCAAGGTAATCGCCAAGCACGACTTCGGTCCACGTCACGTGGAATGCATCGTGGTCGCCGTCGCCGTGAAGTGGGGCGCTGGCATGTAATCCTTTTGCCCCGCTTCGGCGGGGCTTTGCATATCTGAGGTCGAAGCGATGAGCAATAAAGTTGTGGTGCGTTTTCTGAAAGCCTGGCGTGGTTACTCGGCAGACGAGTTGGCTGGATTTGACGAAGAGGTTGTTGAAGGTCTGAAATCCAAGGGCTTCGCTGAAGTCTACGAAAAGCCAAAAGCCGGTAAGACCGCAACGGCGAAAACCAGTAGTGCAAAGAATGCTGGTGAACCGGGCGCGGCCAGTTCGCCCGCTGAGACGTCAGGCGCAACGTCAGATGGTGCTGATGGCGGCGAAGGTAATACGGGTACCGATGACGACGCGAAGCCGTAAGCCATGGCCCGTCGAATCGAGTACTTCGGCGACCCGGTCCTGACACTGGAACAGGTGGCTTTCCAGTGTCGGGTTGAGCCGGAAGACATGGAGCCGGCGCTGATCGAGCAGATCATCATTCCCGGTGTTACCACCCAGTGCGAGTCGAAAACAGGTGCTTCGATTCGTGGTGCCGTTTACGAAGAAGAATGGCCAGCCGATCGGCAGAGCGGGCATGCCTTGGATGTTGGGCAGGCCAATGAGGTCGTTTCGGTGTTGTCGCAGCAGCCAGACGGAACATGGACCGAGCAGGCCGGACCATTCGAGTTGCGGCAGGATCAGCGGGAAAGCTTTCTGTTCTTCCCAGCATCTCGCCCCGGTGGTCGGCTTCGGATTCGCTACAAAGCAAAGCTCGATCTTGACCTTAACCCTGGTGTCCGCAACTGGTTGTTGATGGCGGCAGCGACGATCTATCGCCATCCGGAAATGTTCTTGGTGGGTCAGACGCTCGCCGAACTGCCGTCGGCATTTCTAGATCACCTAGTGGCAGATATCACCGTACCGCCGAGGTTTTAACTATGGCCATGCGCGAGCCGAGTGCGGGGGAGTTGGACCGGCGTATCACCCTAAGGTTGAGAACCGACATCCCTGCGCTGGATCAGGGGCTTGAATCATTGTTCACCGAGCAGAAAAAACGATGGGCAAAAATTGAGCCGGTCGGTACCGCTGTTTACGCGAACGGTGTCCAGACCGATGTGAAGATCACCCATCGGGTGACCTTCTACTATCTGAAGGGCATGAGCGAATCGCACGAAGTTGTACACGGTGCCACGATTTATCGCGTGCGCAGGGTCGCGGACATGAACGGCAATCGTCGGTTTACCCTGCTTGAGGTTGAAGAGTTAGGGCCGGAGCAAGCCGGGGGAGGGATCTATGGCTAACTCAGCTTCCGTTGACGGTTACTTGCATTTCGAGGGCTACGACAACCTGCCGCGAGATATCTTCGACAAGAAGAAAATTCGTGCAGGCATGCGCAAAGCCGGGCGGCTGGTGATGCAAAAGGCCCAGATGAACCTGGCTCTTGCACGTGGTGAGGAAGGCTACCCGGTCAATCGCACTGGGGCGACTTTGGAGTCGATCACTTTCAAGGTGTCGCGATCGGGCTTCCTGGTCAAGGTAGCCCCGCGCAAGACCAGTGCCATGTCGGAGTTCTATCCAGCCTACTTGCACTACGGTGTGAAGAAAGGCCGTCGCCCTGGGAAGCTGGCACCAGGTAAGGGCAAGGGGCGAAAGAATCGTCGCGCTGCTGGTGCCCGCGCTCGACTCGTTGCTGAACGGGCTGCCGGTGAGTGGCGTATCAAGCCCCGTGACAACTACATGGCCGATGCATTGCAGGACTCCAATGCAGACGTTCAAGCCATTCTCTCTGCGGCGTTCGCCGCGGCGTTGAGCTGATCTCCGCCTGCAGCTGCTGGCGCTTCTATCCTTGGAACAAACGATGAAAATCAGTCTGATCGTCGCGCACCTGCGTGCGTACTGTCCTGCCTTTTCCGGTCGTGTGTCGGCTGGCATTGATTGGGACGCCGTGGCTACCAGTGCCAAGTTAAGCCATCCCTCGGCGTACGTGATCGCCGCCGGTGATGACGCCGGCGGAAACGACCTACAGAACGGAGTCCGCCAAGACATCACCGATTTGTTCGACGTGATCCTAGTGCTCGACAGCACCGATGAGCGCGGCCAAGAGGCGGCCGATCTGCTGCACGATCTGCGCGCTGACTTATGGAAAGCCCTGGTGGGCTGGAAGCCCGGCACCGAGTACGACCCGATCGAATACGGCGGTGGCAGCTTGGTCTTTATCAATCGGGCCCGAGTCGTGTACCGCTTCAGCTTTGAAACCGCGTTTCAACTGGGCCGAAACCGGGCGTCCGACCCTCCCGAAACTTGGGAGGAGTTCGAACTCGATGGCCTGCCCGCGCTTGAGGGGGTCGATTTCAACGTCGACTTCATTGATCCCGCTGACCCCAACCTCCAGCGGCCGGGCCCAGATGGCCGGGTCGAGGCAACTTTCTCCGTTGAACTACCGAAACCCACTGAGGACTCCCCATGAGCCGCATGACTGTGTACCCGGCCGCGGGCCGGGTGGTGCCCGACCCTGAAGCCGGCGGCGACTTGCCCGCGGAGGGGCGTGAAGTCCCGCGTGACGCGTATTGGCTGCGCCGCCTGCGTGATCTGGACGTCACCCTCGACGCGCCAAAGAAGACCAAGCCCCCCACTAACCCCTCGGCTACGGCCACCCCAGGGAGCGCTGAATAATGATCAGCTTTAACACCATCCCCAGCGATCTGCGCGTGCCGCTGTTCTACGCCGAGGTCGACAATTCACAGGCCAACAGCAGCGGCTCGAGCATGCCGCGGCTGATCGTGGCGCAGGTCAACGATGACGCCACCGGGGCGGAAATTGGCCAGCTGACCCTGGTGTCGAGCCTGGGCCTGGTCAAGGGCATTGGCGGCGTCGGCTCGATGCTCGCGCAGATGTACGAAACCTGGCGCCGTATCGATCCGGCCGGAGAGGTCTGGTGCCTGCCGCTTAAAGGTGAAGGCGTCAAGGCGGCCGGCACCGTCACCATCACAGGTGCCGCCACCGCGGGTGGCGAGCTGAACCTGTACGTCGGTGGCAGCCGTGTGCGCGCGACCGTGACCAAGGGCGCCACTCCGACGGTGGTCGCCGTGGCCTTGGCGGCGGCGGTAAATGCGGCCGGGCTGTCGGTCGTGGCCACGGCGCTGGTCGGTGTTGTGACGCTGACCTGCAAATGGTCCGGCGCGAGTGGCAACGACCTGCTGCTGCAGCTCAATCGTTTGGGCCGTAACAACGGCGAAGCCACCCCGGCCGGCCTGACCGTGGTGGTGGCGCCAATGAGTGGCGGCGTGGGGTCGCCCGACGTCGCGGTGGCCTTGGCCAGCTTGGGCGACGAGCCGTTCGAGTTCATCTGTGCACCGTGGGCCGACGCCACCTCGCTGGATGCCTGGAAAGCCTTTATGGACGACACCAGCGGTCGCTGGAGCTGGGCCAAGCAACTTTATGGGCATGTCTACACCGCCCTGCGCGGCACCCTCGGTTCCCTGGTGGCGTTGAGCGCGACGCGTAACGATCAGCACGCCACCATTCACGGCTTTGAAACCAGCTGCCCTGATCCGGTGTGGAACGTGGCGGCGGCCTATGCGGCGCGCAGCGCGGTTTTCATCTCGGCGGACCCGGCGCGGCCGACCCAAACCGGCGAGTTGAACGGTCTCACCCCGGCCCCGGCGGGCGAGCGCTTCACCTTGACTGAGCGTCAGTCGTTGTTGAACCGCGGTATTGCCACGGCCTACTTCGGCGGCAACGCGCAGCGTATCGAGCGGGCGATTACCAGTTACCAGCTCAACGCTTTTAACCAGCCGGATGATTCCTACCTGGACAGCGAAACGCTGCACCAGTCGGCCTATGTGATCGGCTACCTGAAAGCACGGGTCACCAGCAAGTACGGCCGGCACAAGTTGGCCAATGACGGCACGCGGTTCGGCGCCGGCCAGGCCATTGTCACGCCGAATGTGATCCGCGCCGAGATGATCGCCGGCTACTACGCGCTGGAGCAGTTGGGCATCGTGGAAAACGCCGACGCCTTCGCGGCCAATCTGATCGTTGAGCGTTCGAGCACCAACCCGAATCGGCTAAACGTGTTGTATCCGCCGGACTTGGTCAATCAGTTACGGATCTTCGCGCTGCAGTACCAGTTCCGCCTGCAGTACGCAGTCTGAATCAACCCCCGTCTATAGCCCGCCGCGTGCGGGCTTTTTTGTAGGAGAGAGGCCATGGGCCAGAAAGTTGCGGGCACCGTCTACATCAAGGCTGACGGCGTTCAGTTCACTGTCACCGGCGGCGTGGAGGTGCCGCTCAGTGACAAAAAGCGCGAGTCGGTGGCACCCGGTTTTTTCAAGGAAGAGGACCTAGTGCCGTACGTGAAGGCCACCGTGGTGGACGCACCGGACCTGCCGCTCAAGCAAATCATGGAGGCCACCGATCAGACGGTCACCGTCGAGTTCAAGAACGGCCGTGTGTACGTGCTGGCGGGTGGGTTTGTGGTGGACGAGCCGACCTCCAAGGGCGATGACGGCACCATCGATATCCAGTGGGATGGCAGCAAGGGGGGCTTCCAATGAGCCAGGTAATTACGCACAACCTGTCCGCGCCGATTCAGGCGCATGACGAACAAGTGCTGGAACTGACCCTGCGCCGGCCGACGGTAGCCGAGGTGCGCGCGATCAAGGCGCTGCCGTACAAGATCGACAAAAACGAAGAAGTGTCACTGGACATGGACGTGGCGGCCAAATACATCGCGGTCTGCGCGGGGATTCCGGCGCCGTCGGTGAATCAGCTGGACTTGGCGGACCTGAACAACCTGGCCTGGGCCGTGGCCGGTTTTTTCATGACTGCGGCATCAGCGACCTTGGTGGCCTGATTGCCGTGGCCTATGACCTGGCTTTTTTTTGGAAAGTCGGACCCGAACAAATGATGGTGCTGCCGTTGGATACGTTCACCGAATCGCTGGAGAACGCCCAGCGCATTAATCAAGTTCAGCAGGGGTAGGTATGGCCGATAAGTTTCAACTTAAGGCGCTGATTACCGGCGTCGATAAGCTGTCGCCGACCTTGGCCGGTATCCGGAAAAATGTCGCCAGCTTCCGTAAGGGGCTGGAACGCACGGGGCTGGGCAAGATCGGCTTTAGTGACATCGTCACGGGCGGAGCTTTGGCGGCCCCGTTCATTGCCGGGGCCGCGGCCGCGATTGAATTTGAGTCGCAAATGGCTGATGTGCGCAAGGTGGTCAACTTTGACACCCCGGTGCAGTTCAAGCAGATGGGCGAAGACATCGGGAAAATGTCTGAGCGGCTACCGATGGCTGCCAATGACATTGCCAAGATCATTGCCGCCGGTGGGCAGTCGGGCATTGCCCGTGATGAGCTTCTTGGGTTCGCCGAAGCGGCAGTGAAAATGGGCATTGCCTTCGACCAGAGCGCCGACGAAAGCGGCAGCATGATGGCGACGTGGCGCACCGCGTTCAAAATGACCCAGACCGATGTGGTCGGGTTGGCGGACAGGATCAACTACCTGGGCAATACCGGCCCGGCCAACACCAAGCAGATTTCCGCGATTGTCACGGAAGTAGGGTCGTTGGGTGAGGTGGCCGGTCTTTCGTCGGGGCAGATCGCCGCGCTGGGGGCGACCATGGCCGGCGTAGGCGTGAAGCAAGATGTGGCCGCTACCGGCATCAAGAACTTCATGCTGGCAATGACGAAGGGCTCGGCGGCGACCAAGAGCCAAGCGGAGGCTTACAAGGCGTTACGGCTGGACTCGAAAAGCGTGGCTGTGGCAATGCAGAAAGATGCGCAGGGGACAATGCTGGATCTGCTCAAGCGCATTTCGCAGGTCGATAAAGCCAAGCGTCCCGCGTTGCTGACCAATTTATTCGGCAGCGAATCGATTGCGGCGATTACGCCGCTGCTGACCAACCTGGAGTTGCTCGAGAGCAACTTGCAGAAAGTCGGCGACGCCTCGAAATACGCCGGCTCGATGGATAAGGAGTACGCCTCCCGCGCGGAAACCACGGCCAACAACTTGCAGCTGTTGCGCAACGCCGCCGCGAGTGTGGCGCGGGCGGTGGGCAATGCCCTGCTGCCGGGTATCAATGCGGTGGTGGATAGCCTGCGGCCGATGATTGCGTATGCGGCGGAATTGATCCAGGCCAATCCGCAGTTGGTTCGTGGCCTGGCCATCGCCGGCGGCGCATTCACAGCATTGCGGGTTGCGGTGTTTGCGGCGACCGTAGCCACTCGGGTGTTGGGTGTGGCCTTTGCGGCGACGCCGGTGGGCATCATTGCCGTCGCTATCGCCGCGGCGGCGGGTTTGATCGTGGCCAATTGGGAAACGATCGGACCGTTCTTCACTGCGCTGTGGGAGTTGATCAAGGCGCTGTCGACACCCTTTATGGAGTTTATGAAGGGCGTGTTTGATTGGTCACCGCTCGGGCTGCTGATCAAGCACTGGTCGCCAATCACCGCCTTTTTTAAAGAGCTGTGGGAGGGGGTTAAACCGTACTTGCAGCCGATCCTGAGTATGTTCGGGCTGGAAGAGGGTGGCGCCGGACTCACCGCGAAAGTGGCTAGCTACGCGGAGGAGCAACGCGAACGTAATGCTGGCCCCGGCGGCGGCACCGGTGCGTTCCTGCAAGCCAATGCGGTGAGCCTGGCGCGGAATCAGCAGACCGAACGCAACCTCACGCAAGCCGGCCTCGCCCCGGGCCAGCTGTTGCGCCCGCCGGGACTACCGGCCCCGGGCTCACTGGTACAGCAAGCCTCGGCGAATAACCGCACACAACTGGATGGGGCGTTGGTGATGCGTTTCGAGAACGCCCCGCCGGGCTTCCGAGTCGATCCGGCGACCAGCAATCAGCCGGGTTTGTCGATCACGCCGAAAGTGGGCTACCGCTTGCTGTCAGGGAGTAATCCGTAATGAGTGAATGGCGTGACCGCAAACAAGGCGCTTCCTTTCGGGGGGTGCCGTTTTTAGTGGATGCCGACAGCGTACCTGTTGGCCGGCGCACTCAGGTGCATGAGTTCCCCCAGCGCGATCAACCCTTTGTCGAAGACCTAGGGCGGCGCACCCGACAATACAAGTTCACCGGCTTTGTGGCCGGGGATGACTTCCTGGCGCAACGTGACCGTCTGCTGGCCGCGCTGGACAAGCCTGGCTCGGGTGAGTTGGTGCATCCGTGGTTCGGACGTCTCACCGTCACCGCCGGGGAGTGTGAGTTGTCCCATGCGCGCAACGAGCTGGGCATGGCGCGCTTCAACCTGGTGTTTATCGACGGCATGCTGGAGTTCCCGGTGCAGTCGCCAAATACCCGCCGGCAACTGGCGGCCCAGGCGCCGAGCCTGATGGACTCGATGAAGGACCGCTTTAATTCTGCGCTGGCCCCAATCGATCTGGCGCGGCAACGTGCCAGTGCGGTGCGCTCGGCGGTGTCAGGGGCTTTCGGTTTTGCCTTGAAATCCCTCCAGCCGGCTTCCGCCTTGGGGGGCGACCTCACCGGCCTGGTGTCCTCACTGCTCAATGGTCCGGGCGCGTTTGCCGACAGCCTGCTGTCCGGGGTTGCCGGCCTGGAGCGCTCCTTCAGCGGCTACGGCTCCAGCGGTGCGTTTAACAGCAGCAGTGGCAAGGCGGCGACGGTGTCGTCGTTAAAGGCCTCGGCGCCGGTGACTGCTGACCCGGAGCTCGCGACCATTCAGGCGGCGGTTATTAGCCTGGTGCAGGACGCGGCGCTGCTGGATTTGCTGCTGGACATGGCCGAGGTGCCGGTCGCCATCCGCCAGGGTATCAGCGATCCGGCCGCCCTGGACGTGCAACTGGCGCAACAAGGGGCGACGGTCGAAGCCGGTACCGAGGTCGATACGCCGGTGCCGGTCGCTGATGACGTGCTGGACGTGCGTGACGCGATCAGCGACGCGTTGTGGTCGGTAGCCGGGGAAAGTCCGCCGGAACACTTCGGTCGGCTGAGCGAGGCCCGCCTGGCTCTTGATCGGCATTTGACCGAAGTGGCGCGTAGTGGCGTAGGGCTGCGCACGTATACCCCTCCAGAGACGGTGTCGGCGCTGGTGCTGGCCCATGCGCTGTATGGCGACGCCTTGCGCAGCGGCGAAATTGTCTCGCGCAACCGTGTGTCTCACCCGGGCTTTGTGCCCGCCACTGAACTCCAAGTAGCGAAAACCTAACCATGGACGAGCTGAACACCGTCACCCTGAGCGCGGGTGGGCACGACTACGCCGGGTGGAAAAGCATCAGTATCGGTGCCGGCCTGGAACGCCAGGCACGGGATTTTAACCTAGGCATTACCTGGCGCTGGCCGGGCAGCAGCGAAGTGCCGGTCAGGATTAGCCAAGGCGAAGCGGTGGAGGTACGCATTGGCCAGGATCTTCTGTTAACCGGCTATGTGTTCAGCACGCCGATTCGCTACGACCGCGAGTCGGTGACGCTGAGCATCACCGGCCGCTCGCGCACGGCGGACTTGGTGGACTGCGCTGCGGTCAATCAGCCCGGACAATGGCGCGGCCAAAGCGTGCAACAGATCATCACGGCAATTGCCGGCGAATACGGCATTGCGGTGGTCAACGATGCTGCGGTTACCTTGGGTGTTGAAGACCACACGATAGAGCCGGGCGAGACGGCGTTTGAAAGCATCGACCGGCTGTTGACCCTGTCGCGCTTGTTCAGCACCGACGACGGTCGAGGGCGCCTGGTGATCGCCAGTCCGGGCAGCGCCGGGCGTGCGGTCGACACCTTGGAGTTGGGTAAAAACCTGCTGTCAGGCGACACCGTGCTGGACTTTTCCAGTGTGTTCTCTGAGTACATCAGCAAGGGCCAGCGCAGCGGTACCGACGACAGTTTTGGCGCCGAGGCCAGCGAAGTCGAGGCGCGGATCACGGATGCGCGCCTCGACCGGCGTCGGGTGAAGATCATTCAGCAGTCTGGGCAAATGAGTCCGGCGATTGCCAGGGCGCGGGTCGAGTGGGAGCGGGCCAACGCGGTCGGCAAGGCCTTGACCGTCAACTACGTGATTCAGGGGTGGCGGCAAAGCAACGGCGCACTGTGGCGACACAACATGCTGGTGCGGGTGGTCGACCCTTTGATTGGCCTGGACCGCGACATGCTGATCAGTGAAATCAGTTACGAGCTGGGCGAGCAGGGCACCACAGCTCGCGTCAGCGTGGCGCCGCCGGAAGCCTTCCTGCCGGAGCCGAACGACGCCTATGAAAAGCGCAAGCTCAAGAAAGGCAAGAAGACCGACACCTTCGAATACCTCATTCCAGCGGACTACAAACCATGAAAAACACCATCGCGAACTTTCTGGCGCGCGGCGTGGTGGCCTTGGGCAACTCGGCCAGCAAGCTGCAAAGCCTACAGCTTCGGTTGTTGGCCGGTGAGGTCAAAGACAACGTTGAGCACCTGGAACCATACGGCTTCACGGCATGCCCCTTGGCAGGCGCCGAGGCGCTGGCCGGTTTCATTGGCGGCGACCGTAGCCATGGGGTGGTGATCGTCGTGGCGGACCGGCGTTTTCGTCTGCAAGGCCTCAAGCCCGGCGAGGTGGCCCTGTACACCGATGAGGGCGACCGCCTGCATTTCAAGCGCGACCGGATTATCGACATTGAAACCGTGACCCTGAACGTCAAGGCGTCGGCCTCGGTGAACTTCGATACGCCGCTGATCAAAACAAACGGGCGCATCGAGTCCGATGGCGATCAGGTCGCTGGCGGGGTGAGCCAAATCAGTCACACGCATGACGGCGTGAAACAGGGCACCGAGCAAAGCGGGCCGCCGGTCGGGGGTGCGGGATGAGCCGTGAAGAACTGCTACGCCGCGCCGTGACTATCAGCCTGTTCACCTGGCGCCGCGCCGGCCCGGATGACGTAGTTGACGACAGCGACCGTAAGGGTTGGTGGGGCGACTGCGTGCCGTCGGTGGCAGGTGACCAGATCGGCTCGCGGCTGTGGTTATTGTCGCGCCGAACGCTGGTCGCGCAGACGCTGCAGGATGCCCAGGCCTACGCCGAAGAGGCCCTGACCTGGCTGCTCGATGACGGCATCGTCACGGCGGTGACGGTGACGCCTGAGCGCCGTGGCAACGATCGGTTGAATTTGCGGGTGACGCTGACCGAGCAGAGCGGCGAAACCTTGGAACTGGATTTTGAGAACACCTGGGGGCTGATCAATGCCGTATGAGAGACCAACGCTGCCGGCGCTGATCCAGCGCACCGAGGCCGACTTTGAGCGCAATGCCCCGGACGCCTTGCGCCGCGCGGATGCCAAGGTGGCGTCCCGTGCGCTGAGCGGCACCGCTTACGAGCTGTATGGGTATCAGGACTGGATTGCGCGACAGTCCAACCCGGCGACGTGCGACGAAGCCATGCTGCTGCGCTGGGCCGATTGGCGCTTGGAAGACGGCCCGACGCCAGCGGTAGCGGCCAAGGGATCGGCGACGGTGACAGGCTCCAGCGGTGCCCTGGTCGACGCAGGCCAGCTCTACCAACTGCCGGACGGCCGACGCTATCAGGTCGGCGAAGCGGTCACGCTGGTGGATGGGGCGGCCAGCCTGAAGTTGGTGGCCGAAGATGTCGGTACCTTGGGCAACATCGAGGCCGGCAGCCTGACAGCGGTGACGCCGGTGCTGGGTGTCAACTCGACGGCCGTCATTGGTCCGGATGGCATCGTCGGAGGGGCCGAAAAGGAAGGCATTGAAGCGCTGCGTGCGCGGGTTCAAGCGGCCTTCAAAAACCCCAGCAAGGTCGGCAACGGTGACGACTTTGTCGAATGGGCCTTGGAGGTGCCAGGTGTCACCCGCGCCTGGGCCTTGCCGCGCTGGATGGGGCCGGGCACGTTTGGCCTGGCGTTCGTGCGCGATGGCGATCTGGACATTATTCCCACGGCCGCCCAGGTCGCCGAGGTGCAAGCCTACTTGGACAAAAAGCGTCCGGTGACCTCGGAGATTTACGCCCTGCCGCCCGAGCCGCAGCCGCTGAATTTCAGTCTGCGCCTGACCCCGGACAGCACAGCTTTGCGCGCGGCGGTGACGCAAGCGCTGCATGGCTTAATTCTGGATGAAGGTGGTCCGGGTCAAACGCTGAAACTCACTCATGTCTGGGCGACGATCAGCAACACCCCGGGAGAGACCGACCATGCCTTGAGCGTGCCGGCGGCAGACGTGGTGATGGCCGCTAATCAAGTGGCGGTGCCGGGGGTAATCACATGGCTTTGACCGAGGCGGACTATGTTCAAAAACTTCGGCAAATGCTGCCGCCGGGGCCGGCGTTTGATCCGGAGCTGGAGCCTGATTGGGCGCAGATCGTGGCGGGCCTGGCCCCTGAACTGGCCCGGGTCGAGGGTAATGGCGAGGCGCTGTTGCTGGAGTTGAACCCGGCCACGGCCACGGTCTTGCTGCCGTATTGGGAAACCTATTTGGGCTTGCCGGATGTGTGTACGGTGCCCGGTTCGAAAACGCTGGAAGAGCGCCGCCAAGCGGTGCTCGACAAGCTGACCGCCACCGGTGCGCCGCAGTTGAGCTATTACCGAAAGCTCGGCACGCAGCTGGATATCGCCGTCGAGATTCAGGAGTTCCGCCCCGCGCGGGTGGGCCCGACCAGCGTCGGCGATTTCTTGTATGGGGCCGGTTGGCCGTGGAGCTGGATCGCGTCGGTGCCGATTGAAACATATGGCAGCGAGGCCGCGGCCACGCTGGATTGTCGGCTGCAGCGCGACGCGCCGGAATACACCGATGTGGTGCTGGGCTTCGGACAAGAAGTCGTTGATGGCATTTACAGCAAGGTGGACCAACTGTTCAACGCCATTCATTACGTCATGCCTGCCGCTGTTGCTGGTATTGAGGAATAAGTTATGCAGAGAATTTCAGAATGGACGGACCTCGTAACGCCTACGGGAGGGTTTCGTTATGGCAGTGTCGTTAGCGGTGAACCGCCTACGCCTCTCAAGGCTGAGTGGTTCAACATGGTCCAGGCCGAGTTGGCCAACTTCATTCTGGCGTCACTACCGACGTTGGATGCGGCAGATAGCTTTCAGTTACTGAAGGCCGCTCAGAAGATGATTTCGAACTTGGCAGTTCAGGCAACGACGCTTGCTGGCTACGGGATCACGGACGCCTACACCAAGGCGCAAGCCGATCTGATTATTTCCGGCAAAGCAAACTGGGCGATCACGTTGGCCGGCTATGGCATTGATGATGCCTACACGAAAACCGCAATGACGGCCTTACTTAACGCCAAGGCCAATAACGCAACTTCTTTGGCGGGTTACGGCATTCTGGATGCTTATACCAAGGATGGGATTGACTGGCTGCTGTCTTTAAAACAAGACAAGAACACAGCATCTTTTGGCGCGGCCAGTTGGACGCGGGATTCCGCTACGGGGTCGCTTGAGCAGTTCGGCTCCTTCGATATGCTTGGGGGCGCGGGTGAGCAAATCATTTGGTTCCCGGTCGCGTTCCCGTCGGCTTGCCGGATGGTGCAACTGACAAACCACGAAAACCAGCCTAACGAAGGTAACGTGGTCCGAATTCTGAGCTATGACCGCTTCTCGGCAACTATCGCGAACGCTGGAGGTAATACCTTCACTCAATACGACTGGCTTGCGAAGGGGAATTGAACATGGGCTATTCGTACAGCGCATCACTGAATACGTTTTTTCACACGTCTGTACCTGACCGTAATGTTCCTAGCGATGCCGTGGACATTACCGATGAGAGGCATGAAGAGTTGATGGTGCTCATCATGAAACAGAGAAAGAAGCTAGCCGCTGGCGAAGACGGCCTGCCGATGACGGTCGAGTATGAGTTGCCAGGCACTCCATAAGGAGTTGTTAAAGCCCGTGTACCCGCGTCGGCGGGTTTTTTTATGTCTGGAGAAACGACATGACTGATATTTCCGCGCTGGAAGCCTACGCCGGTCAGCTATCGGAAGCAGCACAGCGCTCGTTGGCGGCGTCTGCCATTCAGCATCAAGTCATGAATGGCGATGCTGAAACATTGGTGCCGACCGAGTCGGGCCCTTTGCCGAGCCTGGCGAAATGGCAGGCGGATACAAACAAGGTATTTGAAGATGTTCGGATTATTGTTGATACAAACTTTCGGCGTTTGCCCGCCGATCCCAGTACACGTTCAGACGGTAGCCCGCTTGAAATAGGGGACGAATATTTCAATACGGTGGAGTTGGTTAAACGTTCCTGGAATGGGGCGATTTGGTTTACCCCGAATGCAGATGGTCAATTGATACAGCAGGCATTCGCGGGACCTGGTGGCATGACGCTGATTGGCACACCTGCAAACCTCGCTGAGCTCCGCCAGCTACCTGCACCCGTTGTAAGCGCAGGACGATCATTTGTCATTTTTGTATCCGGACATACCAAATCGTATGACGGTTCGGAGGGCAACTGGTACTGGCAAGGCAACAGTAACGAAGGCGATGATAACGCCATGGTAATCAAACCAAACTCTTTGGATGCGAGTCAGGCGGGTCGTTGGAAACGTTCCTATGCCGACTTCATTCTGCCGGAATACTTCAATGCGGCTGGTGATTTTGATTGGGCTACTCAGCAAGGAACAGTGGACACGATCGCCCTTCAAGCCGCTCTCTGCTGGTGTAATAGAAAGGGCTCTATTTTGCGGCCCATGCCGGGTAAAAGATACCTGACCGATACGCTGTATTTGTACTACGACGCAGTGTTAAATCCGAACTGGCCCGGTCGCGCAGGAAGGGTAAGCATTTGGGGGCACGCCAACGGGCACGCAACAGGTGCTTTAGAGGATCAGGGCGACGCCTTTGTTCATATCAATGGATCTGCTAAACCGTTAATAGACCTTAAAGGCGTCTTTAGTATTGAAAATCCCACCGGTATGGGTGGCTATTTCTCTCTGCTGAATTTCAACTTGATTGGTGGCAGTCACACTAATCACGTGCTTCGTCTTCAGGGATCGCAGGGCAGCATTCTGCTCCAGAACTATACCGTCAAGGTGCAAAACCCTGCGGGCGACGGCATCCTTGAATGTACGTCATGGGAAACCACACACGTTAATGGGTTGATTCGTGGTGGTGCCACAGGTTTAGGCACTTGGACGGGAGTTGGTCTACGTATCAGCTCAGACGGTTCTGGTGGCCAGACCAACATGAAGACCTATATTAACGTCGACTGTTATCGTATGGGGTACGGCATCCGTATTGGTCGCGGCGCGGTTCCCACTGGTACTTTTGGTCCTTTGGAGTTCATCGGTGGCCAGACCTCTAACTCAGACTTCCACGGTCTTTGGTTAGAAGGCGGCGTGATTAATTTCACCAGTATTGGCCTTCAGCATGAGGAGGCCCGCCTCAATGCGATCCGTATTGATCGGACGTTAGAAGATGGTGTCACTCAAGCTAACGATTTGGCTCGTTCGATAAAGATCATCAACACCTACATTACTGGTTGCGGAATCATTGAGGACGGTTCTGTTAATAGCTACGCGGTCTACGTGGCGAACGGCGACGGGGTGGAGCTGGACGGGCTTGTTTTCAACAATGCCGGTAATAGCATTGCATTTGACGCAGGCAATGTGGATAACCTCCTTATTCGTCGACCTACCTGGCGCACTGTCAGGGCTTACGGGGCAGCATCGGGTTGCGGCATTCGAGCATTTGGGACACAGGCTGCTGCAAAACGCATCTACCTTGAGCATCCTACGTTTAACCAGAACCCGTTGATCCAGATTGACGCGATCGCCCTACAAATATTCGCTCGTGGCTTAGCCGGTGGTCGGCTTTCGTTCGCAACTAATAGTCCAACGCCAAGCATCTCTCTGAGTGGGCAATCGGGTAGCGAGGCAGTTGAACAGCTTAATTTCAACTACAGCACGCCGGTAATTCTAGACAATATTCTAGGTGGCAGGTTGTACCAGACGTTGTTAATAACAAACTCCAACACAAACGTCACTATTCCTAATAATCGCAGTACGTTTTTCCTTAATGGCTCCTCATTTACCCCGGTCAATAGCAAGTCTATTATGGTGCTCTATTTTGATGGGGTGGCGTGGAATGAAGTGCATAGATCGCTTAATGCTTAGGTGCCAAGATGACTAAAGTGTATTTGTTGGAAGGTAAGTTGATTGGTGTAGGTGATTGGGTTTGTGTGTTTGAACCGGATGAGAGCGGTAACTTAATCGCTTCCAATCCTCTGCCAGAAGGCGCCGTTGAAGCTGATGTGGAGTTGGTAAGTACAGCCAAGGGTTCGATAGTATTGGCTACGGATTACGATGCGTTGCGCTATGACGAATACCCGCCGATACGAGATCAGTTAGACGCTTTGTGGAAGGGGGGGGAAGCGGCTACCGCAATGGCTGCACAAGTTAAAATAGTTAAAGATAAATATCCGAAGCCTTAGCTGGGCAATATTGAGTTCTTTTTAAATGCCGGCGCAATGCCGGCATTTTTGTGCCTTCGAAAATGTTGGCGTAGCTCGTTTCACAACTCATCTAACAGGTGTTTGCTATGGGGTTTTACTGGATAAGGTACACAGATAAATTGTCAGAACCGTTTGGCGGGTTGGCTTCCGGTCCGCTGATTCGAATTCGGCCAAAGTACGAGGACGATAAGGGCCTGCTCGAGCATGAGAAGACTCATGTGCGGCAGTGGTTCGCACTTACAGGGGTGGGTCTGCTGGTCGCCATTTCCTTGATCCTGCTCGTTTCACCAGCCCTCTGGCCCGTCGCTGCTGGTGCACCGTTTCTTCATTCACTGCTCTACAAGTTCGTGCGGCCATATCGGCAGTGGTGCGAAGTGCAGGCTTATCGTAAGCAGATTGAGGTGGGTGACTACGCAAGTTCAGATTTTGCTGTGACTGCCCTAATCGATAAATACGGCCTGACCCTGAGTATGACTGAGGCTGCAGCGTTGCTGCGTTTCTGAGTCCGTGAGAAGTAATCCAGCCCGCCGCACGCGGGCATTTTTTTGCCTGGAGAAAAGTAATGGCACGAATCCCTGTTGCCCAAGCGGGCAGCCGTAATGCACTGGCCTTCCTCGATATGCTGGCCTGGTCCGAGGGCACTAGCACCTCGTCGGCCACCGAAGTTGATGGCTACGACGTGATTGTCACTGGCATCGATAAGAAGCCTGAGATATTCAAGGATTTCAGCAAACACCCGTTTGCCGGCGGGCGGGCATCCAAGGTTATCAACAGCAAGGGGCTGACTTCGAATGCCTCGGGCCGGTATCAGCAAATGCTCAAGGACTGGCCTCATTATCGATTGTTGCTGGCGCTGCCCGACTTCAGCCCGATCAGCCAAGACGTGCTGGCGTTGCAGCACATCCGTGAATGCCGGGCGTTGCCGGACGTTCACGCTGGTCGCATCGAAGCAGCAATCGCGAAATGCCGGAACATCTGGGCCAGTCTGCCAGGTGCAGGGTATGGCCAGCGGGAGCACCGACTTGAGGACCTGATCAAACAGTACCGGCTGGCGGGTGGGGCCCTGGTATGACGCCCGCCCAGTGGCGGTGGGTCAGCGCGATGATCTTGGCGTTCATGCTGGTTGGCGGTGGAGCTGTGGTTGCGTGGAAGTGGCAGGCCAATAGCTATGGCAAGAAGCTGGCAGACCGGGAGTCCAACTACCAAGCCGACTTGGCGAGCATCGCCAATGCTGGCGCTGCATTTTTGCAAGCTGAACGGAGCAAGCGGCTAGCACTCGAGCAGCAGCTGGCGACCAGTGATCAAACCCATCACAAGGAACTGACCGATGCACAAGACCTACAAGCTCGCTTGCGTGATCGTCTGGCCACTGCTGATTTGCGGTTGTCAGTCATACTCGGCCCTGCCGCCACGGATAGTCTCTGTGGGTTGCAGTCCTCCCCCGGCCCCGGCGGCGTGGTTCATGGAGTCACGCGAGCCGAACTTGACCCAGCGCATGCTCAACGAATTGTCGGCATCACCGACGACGGAGATCGAGGACTGATAGCTCTCGCTGCATGCCAAGCCTATGCTAAAAAAGTTTCAGAAATTAAGAAGTAGATGTTTCTATGTTAATTAGTTTGTTGCGCAATTAGAGCGCTTTTGTATGAGTGAATTTGTCATTGCTAGGCGGGTGGGATAATTTGTCAGCTTTGATTTAGTTGTTTTTCTTCTGTTGACTTGGTTAAATGGCTTGCAGAATCGTTAAGTATTTTAAGGGGAATGAAAATTATGGTTCATCCGCTAGATGGATGTAGAGCTAAGCTTGAACGGGCTAGGGAAACTATCGAGTCTTTAGCTAGAGATATATCCGCCTTTGAGTCACAAATTCCTCAACCCTTTAAAATTACGCGTGAGCACCGTGGCGCAGAGTACGTTTTCTTAGCTTCGGGAGAAACACTAGCGCCTCTTCGTTTTTCCGTGCTAGCGGGAGAGGCTGTGCATCATATGCGTTCTAGCCTTGATCACCTGGTAAGCGCGCTCGTTGTATCAAATGGTAATACTCCCAGTAGGTCTAATCAATTCCCTATTTGCACAACGGAAAATGGATTTGATGTCGCGGTTAGTAAAAAGCAACTAAATGGAATTTCGTCGTCGGCAAAAGATCTAATTAGAATGTTGCAGCCATTCCATAATCCAACGCCGGATGACGCTATTCTAAGTGTGGTTGCGGAATATGATAATGCGGACAAGCATCGATTGCTTGTGATTGTTAATGCGGCTGCGCGAATCGGAGCTAACCTTAATATTGGATCGGATCCGGCAGCGTCTTTAGAGCAACTGGAAAAGAAAGTCTCTATCGTTAATTTGAGCCCGCCGGGACCAAAAACGATTTCGCCTAAAGGAGAGGTAGTTTTTTCTATAACTTTTCAAGAGCCTATGCCCCACATAATGGCGGAGGCTGAATTTGTTCCTGTCGTGGTTTTCGATACGTGCGGTTCGGTCGTAGGTGCTCCGGTGGCACTCTATCTCAGAGGGATCTGCGATGGGGTCAGCTCTATTGTTGAGCAGTTTACTAATGAATTTTAGCAAGATGCTATCGAGAAAACTAAGGGCGTGAGTGCGGCCGGAGATGGCTGTACCGGTTCCGTGCAAGGTGGTGCCGGTCAAGGTGCCGGCCTTCGCCACTGCTAGTCTCAAGAAGTCCGACAAGCTGGAAACGAAGGTCCGGGCAATGCTGGCGGAGATCCGCCAGCGGCAGGTATATGAGAAACAATTAGTTGTAGTGAATTTGGCGTGCCTGTGATTAATGTATTTCGGTAATGCGGAATAGAGCAAGACAACAGGTCTTGTGTGTTGGGTGAGTATAGATATTAAGGAGGTTAATCTCCTAGAGCTTTATCTTTTCGCTCTTGGTGTTCAATTAGCTCTTTGACTATTTTTGTTTTAGTGATTTTTGCGAACGGGATTCTCACTGTTAAGCTTGGAGCTGAGTCAATTGGGATGACCGCTTGGGCGCTAACAATGCCAACCAGCTTGTTATTCGCTATCACTGGTCCTCCGCTGTTGCCTGGATAGATACTCATGTCCGCCCAGAAAAATGGGAGTGCCTCGTGAAGCATTGATATTCTGCCGTAAGATGCTACAGGTAGAGAAAATGCATTAGATGACCAGGCGTCAGAGAGGCTGGATTCTTTGATTTGTCCGAGTAGTGCTGTAGAGCTTGGGAATCCGATGGTGAAAACCTCTTGTGTATCGGATTCTGGTTCGTCCGCAATGTCCTCAAGCTCTATTGGCTCGAACCCTGATTCTAGTAAACCCTTCGCAAAATCAGCATGGCGTTGATTGAGCGAAATCACGGCTATATCATGCTCCGGCTTGGAAAAAATGTACGGACATAGAGCAGATGATCCGGCGCGCAGGCCATTTAAAAATTCAGGATAAGGTTTGTTGGCTAGAACTTCATCGAAAGATGGGACGCGAAATATTCTGTTGAATATCAAATTTTCAGCTTGTTCTCGTTTTTCTGAAATTTCGTCCTCAATAACGTGGCGCGCCGTAAGGATGTAGTAGCGGTCGACATGGCGGATGAAAATGCCGGTTCCGTGGTATCGGATATCTTTCATGCCTTGAGCAATATCTTCAGCGCAAAACTGCTCCCAAGTGATTTCTCCTTTGATTAGTTGGGCCTGTAGTGCTCCGATTTTATTTATACGATCTAAAGGGTCGACACTATCTGTGGCGCATTCTAGATGGATTACCGCGCGCTTCCATTTGGCGAGCATTTAGCTGTTCCTCTTGATACATGGTATTGAGTGAAGGTTGAATGTGTTGGCGTGAAATGTAGTGCAGCTTGGATGAATGTGCTTTAAGTTGTCTGACATTTTTTAACCGCCCAGGATCTCCAGGATCTTGAGCTGGTTTTGTTTGAGCTCTTTGGCATGGCGGAAGATAGAAAGGGAGTAACCGCTGATACCAATGTTGATACCAATCTAAGCTTTTTCGGGCGATCTGGTGCGCCTGAAAGCCTTGATTTTGCTACGCTTTGTCCAACACTGAAGCGCCGTTAAGATCGCATCGTGATGTTAGCTGAGTCCTCAAGCTGTTTAGACGATCGTTTTGGGGTGATCTATGAGGCCATCAAGCATCCCGCGAAGCCGGTCGGCTTCGCGCTTGTGGCCTCTTGCCGATACGTCGAGATCGTACAATTGCTTACGAGCAACTGCCAATTCTCCGGCCCTTTCCCGAAGATTTCTCATTGCTTCGTCACGCTGCGCTGAGGCTTCGGTATACATCTGCACCAGGCCAAAGATGTTTTCCCTAGCCTTTCGCAGCTGCTGATTCAATTCTTGGACTTCGTTTTCCAGCATGCGCAAATAGTGAGTGCACGTTTCAAGCTCGGTTGGGCATCCCCACCAGTCGGAGGTGTCTTCGATTTCAAGGGGGTCCACGTTTGGTACCTGCTATAGCTGTTTATATATACAGTAATTCAAGCATCAAGGTGGGTCGAGGTTGGCGCGACGAACTGCAGAAAATCGGGAATGGAACAGTTCCGCATCCACGGAGGTGCCCCTTGTGTTGTGTGGGTTACAGAGCCTTAAAAATCAGTGGCTTGCGGAACGCTTTTGATGCTAACCTATTGATCTAGCTTGTTTTGTGGATGGATTGCAAATCCACCTACGCCGGTTCGATTCCGACTTCGGCCTCCACTTTAAACGAGCTCCGTAGATCCATGATCTACGGAGCTTTTTTATTTTCGCAGTCCTGCAAGATTTAGTCTTGAAAAGGGGATTTGCGAACTTGCTTCACCGGGGCGGGATGTATATATTTCCCCCTCTGCTGCACAAGCGTCAGAACTGCCAGATCGTTATTTGGACAGTCTTCAGACTGCTTACCGCGCTACCGCCCGAATGGCGAAACTGGTAGACGCATGGGACTTAAAATCCCCCGCTCGTAAGGGCGTGCCGGTTCGATTCCGGCTTCGGGCACCATCTAAAATCAAGGGTTTGCGGGCGAAAGCTAATGCAAACCCTTGTTTGTTTCTGGTCCGCTATTTTGGAGTTGCTCCGCAATTCACTTGGTAGGAGTGACTTTCTTGCCAAGGCGATGACGGATGTATTGCTCCGTCATCACCACCGTCGTATGCCCAAGTTGATCTCTCGCCTGTAAGATGTCACCGATGGATTCGGCTTTATCTGTACCTGCTTTGGCGCGTAAATCCCGCATCTGAAATTCAGATTTCTGGACGCCGGCCGCTTCTCTGGTCAAATCAAACCTTCTCCGTAACATCGCCACCGTCATTGGTGTGCCATCCTCTGTAACGATCAGCCGTGTCGAGCGGACCTTCTGACTTTCGGGGCATGATTCGATCAATCAAAACTTCAGCTCGCCAGTGACTTCAATCCGGCGCTTCGCCTTTGTTTTCCCCTGCAGAATCCAAATTTGCCCCTCGGCGTACGTGTCTTGTCCAGTTTCTTTATTGCCCTTGATGCCGGCACAAGGATTGGCCAGCGATGTGTAGCCTTTGTCCCGCGCGTAGTTCCAGATCGCCCTGAGGAGGGGCTTTTCACGGTTCGCTCGGACCGGCGCTGATTTGCGCCAGGTTAGGTACTGGCGAACGTGCAGAGGTTCGATCGTTTCTAGAGGGCTGGATCCTCATTCTGATACTACGACGCGTTTAAAGTGTACTTAGAGAAGTCTGACATGTTGCTTTCCTTGCTTTGAGTTGGGTCAACACCAATATCGGCAACACGCCGCTAGTTCAATCCCTGCTTTAGGCTTAACAGGTAACGAAATATGACAACCAAGCAACTGGGAGTCGATCGAGCGTGCCTACCGGGAAATGTCGCAGCACATCACAACCATTCCGATCTCGGTCTTGTCGGTGCTAAATGGGATCTCACCTAGTACTTCGAAGCCGAAGCCCTCGTAGAAACGCCTCGCACTGGCGTTGGTTTTGAGTACGTCGAGCCAAATGAAATGCTCTTTACGATCTTCGGCCAGTTGACGGATGAATTGCAGAAGCTGTTTCCCGTAGCCTTTGGCTGCTTGGGTCTTGAGGAAGTAAATTTTTTGGAGCTCCGCACCGGCCTTGCCGGAAATAGGCATCGGCTTCGACCAGTTAACCTTTGAGAACCCTACCGCTCTGTCGTCTTCATCGAGTGCTATGAGCCAACAGTGACGTGCGGGTGCCCCTATCGATTCCTGAAGCGCCAGGACTGAAAAGTCTTCACTCAAGAAATGCTGCATACCTGAGGGGGTCCATATGTCGGAGAAGTGGTCTCGATACGTCTCTATACCGATATCACTAAGTGTGTGGATATCCTCAATGGTCGCCTCTCGAATTTTGATCACTGTCTCGCTCCTTGCGTTGAGTTGATCTCGACCAATACCTACAACGCGCCAGTATTTCAAGTATTAGGTAGCCCATGAACAGGCCACGCCCTCCTATGTCACTGCTTGAACTGTCAGACCTGTCCGACTTCGGTAGCCGGCCAGGCAGAAAACCGGCGGGGCCCCTGGGGACTTGCAAAGGACACGGGGTCGGAAACCCGCGGGATCTTGTTAGTGGAAGGCCTGCCAGCTTACTGAAATTTCAATCACTGAAATCTTGAAAGGATTCATTGAGAAGCCGCTGAAAAGGAGAGCTCCTAAGCGTATTCGACTACCTGTACAAGAGCGCCTTCGCGGCACGGATCGGCAGGTCGCCGAGCACCATCACCTGGTTGAAGACGAACGGCAGGTTGGTGATCGTTATTAAGGATGCAAACGGCAACGAGAAAGAGCTCGAATACAACGACGCTGGCCAACTCGTGAAATATACCGACTGCTCCGGCAAAACCAGTGCTTGGGAATACGACGAGCGCGGCCTGATGATCTGTTTTACCGACGCGGCGGGGCAGAGCATCGAGTACCACCGCAAAAATCTATCTCTGCTCCGCAATTCGCTACCACTGGTCATTTTGTGGGCATGACTTTCATCCCTTTACGCATTCGAATGTACTTCTCTGTCATGCCTACGGTGGTGTGCCCAAGTTGATCGCGTGCAGCACGAATGTTGCGTGTCGATTCTTCCTTATCCGTCGCGGCCTTCGTCCGTACGCGCATTTGAAAATCAGCCTTGGGAATGCCGGCAAACTTCGGGGCATTATCAAACCACTTCCGGAGCATGCTCGGCGTCATCGGCTACACCGCCAAGGTCGGCAGCGCTGGATGATCTCGGCCGTGGCGCGGATGATGCTGCAATGGCCATTGCTTGAATGAAGTGATGACTTTATCGAAGATCGTTTTTGTTAATGGGAATCAGTGTTAATTACGAATGGTTTTGTATAGCATGCGCCGCAGTTTTTGGCGGTTTCACTCCCTGCATTGGCCTATTCGTAAAGGTTTTTCTCTTCATGCGTCGAACCCTGCTTTCCATTTGTGTGCTGCAAGCATTGTCGTCTACCTCATGGGCTGAACAAACGGAGGTGTCACCCTCAACGCTTGAGCTGGACGCAACCGATGTTATCGGTACTGCGAATTACGAAAGGGCGGACGGCCCGGTGCAGGGTTATCTGGCTACGCGCTCGGCCAGCGCCACACGCACCGACACGTCGATCCACGAAACCCCGCAATCGATCAGTGTGGTCTCGAAAGATGCGGTCGAGGATCTGGGAGCCACCCGTTTGCAGGACGCGTTGGACTACGCTGGGGGCGTGGGGCGGGCGAACAATTTTGGTGGACAGGGTCTGACCACGTTTACCGTTCGTGGCTTTACCACTGGCGAGTTTTATCGCAACGGTTTTCCGATCAACCGCGGCTATCCGAACATGCCGGATGCCAACACTATCGAGCGACTCGAAGTGCTACGCGGTCCGGCAACCATGCTCTACGGTCGGGGTGATCCTGGCGGCACGTTCAACGTGGTTTCCAAACAGCCGTTGCCCGAGCGCACCGTCACCTTGGGCAGTCAACTGAACGATCAGGGCATGAAGCGTGGCACGCTGGATGCCTCCGGCCCGCTCGACGAAGAAGGGCGCCTGGCCTATCGACTGAACGTAGTGGGCGAGGGCGGCGACACCTTCCGCGATCACGTCGAAACCGAGCGCTACGGTATCACGCCGGTGCTCACGTGGCAGGCAACCGACGCGACCAAGCTGATTTTCGAAGGCGACTTCATGCGTAACAACGCACCTTTGGATCGAGGCGTTACACGTTACCCGAGGCAGACAGGTACCGCCTCTCGCGACAGTTTTTTCGGCGAAAAAGACGCTGGCAAACTGCATAACGACAACAACATGGCGCAGCTGCGTTTCGAGCACATGCTCAATGACGACTGGACGCTGGGTGGTGGCTTCCAGTGGCTCGATGGTTCGCTCAAGGGCAACGCAGTCGAGGCCAACGGTATTGCCGCTGACGGCCGCACCTTGGGGCGCAACTTCAACTATCGCAAGCTGGAGTGGACCGACAAGGATACCCAGCTCAATCTGACCGGCCATTTCGATACCGCTGGTTTGCAGCACACGTTGCTCACCGGTATCGAGTACGAAGATTATGACTACAAGTCGATCATTCAACGCTCCAGCGGTGCTGTCGATGCGTATCCGATCGACATCTTCGATCCGGTGTACGGCCAGTCGCGTCCAGCACTGACTCGCACGCCGACCCACGACAAGGAAAACCTCAAAACTTATGCCGCGTTTGTGCAGGATCAATTGGCACTGACCGACAAACTGAAGGTGCTGGCAGGGGCGCGTTTCGAACGCTTCGAACATGACTACGAAACCTTTGTCCCGGGCGGCAAGAGTTGGCAGGCGAGTGACAACGCAGTAACTCCGCGCATCGGCGTGACCTACGATTTGACCGAGACATTAGCGGTTTATGCCGACACCGCGCGCTCGTTCAAGCCCAACACCGGCGCTAGCCGCCTCGGGGGAGGGTTTGCGCCGGAGAAGGGCAAGTCGTACGAAATGGGTATCAAGTGGGAAGCACTGGATCAGCGGTTGAGTGTCGATGCGGCGATCTATCAGATCGAGAAGCGTAACGTGCTGACCACCGACCCCGTCGATTCCACCTTCAGCGTTGCTGCCGGTGAAGTGCGAAGCCGTGGTTTCGATATCAACGTTGCCGGCAACCTCACTCCCGAATGGCGCGTGATTGGCGGCTACGCCTATGTCGATGCCGAAGTGACCAAAGACAACGTACTGCGCTCTGGCACGCGGCTGCTGAACATCCCGAAAAACAGCTTCAGCCTGCTGAATATGTACGAGTTCCAGGACGGCACCCTCAAGGGATTGGGCTTGGGCACCGGATTCAAGTACGTCGACGAGCGCGCCGGACAAACCGCCAACACTGCGTTTTCGATGGGCAGCTACACCGTTGTCGACTTGCTTGGCTTCTACAAGATCAATGACAAGGTGCGGCTCAATCTTGACGTGAAAAACCTGTTTGATCGCGATTATGAAGAAGGCGCGTTCGGCAATGTTTACGCTTATCCGGGTGCGCCACGAACCGTGCAAGTCGGTATTTCCTACACGTTGTAGTGCGTTCTGCTGGTGCACACTGAGCAAGCGCGATAACGCTGGAAGTGAGGCGATGTGCGTCAGCAGTAGAGTCTGTGGATCCTGCAAAGGCGACAGTTGCAGATTTGAGCTACAGACAGGTCAGCCGTCAGCTTATCTCAGGTCGCTCGTGCCTGGTGCTGGACCGTGGGCGAATCGTGGAGCAGGGCGAGGTGTGGCAGATTTTTGGTGACCCGCAACACGAGGTGTCACCGGCCGTGGCGACCGATCTGCTGGGCATCGCCCAGGCACTGGGTGGGCAGGTCAGCTTGCTGCATGGCGGTATCGAGCGTATCCAGAGCCGCGCCCAGGGACGTTGACTCCTGGGCGTAGCGACGAGCCAGGGGCCAGGCGCGTTGCTGGCCCGTGCTTCGTCGCTGGCCGATCAGGTGCCGGGGTATCTGGCACCCGCGTGATGTCGACTTACTTCGATCCTCCACCGATCTGCCAGACGTAGGGCGGTTCGGTGCCGTTGATTTCCCAGTCGCCGATGATGCGTTCCTTGTAGATCAGCGGGTTGTGCGAGGCCGCGGTGCGAGCGTTGCGCCAGTGACGATCGAGGGCTTTGCCGGTGCTGGTGGCCGAGGCGCTGAGGGCGTTGAACAGGTCGCTGGTGGCGCGTAGCACCAGGTCGGCGATCACCACTTGGGCCTGGGCGGATTCCAGTTCGGCGGCGATGTTGGCATCGCGTTCGGCTTCGTCGTTATGGGCGAAGCGGCTTTCGTAGGCCACCTGCAAGGCAGCCGCGGCGCGCAGGGTGGTGGCGTGTGCGGCATAGACCTGCGCTGAAGCCTTGCCCACCACTTGCTGCACCTGGACATCCTGGCTGACGTGGCTGGCGTTGCCGGTGCTGAAGATGCGCGTGCGCTTGCGTACTTCTTCCGTGATGTCGCGCACCGCGGCACGGCCGGCACCGGTCTGGACCGCCAACAGCACCAGTTGATAGAAGGCCGTCTGGTATTTGAAGCGGGTGGTGAAGTCCAGCAGGTTTTCGGGCTCCACCACGGCGTTCTCGAATACCGAGGTGCCGCTGCCGGTGGTGCGCTGACCAAAGCCATCCCAGTCGTCGCTCTGCACAATACCCGGTTGCTGCACGCGAACGGCGGCAATCACATCGGCGCCGTTGTCATCGCGCTGGGCATAGAGGTCGATCCAGTCGGCGAAGATACTGCCGGTGCTGTAGTACTTGGTGCCGTTGACCACCCATTGTTCACCCAGGCGCGAGACACGGGTGCCAACCTGGCCGATCTTGATGCTGCCGACTTCGGTCCAGGCGTTGCCCACCAGATCGCCGTCGACAAAACGCTTGAACCAGGTGTCCTGGGGCGCATCGGCATGGGCGTTGAGGCGGTCTTCGACAAAGGCAAAGTGACCGCGCAACGCCTGCGGCAGATTGGAATCGGCTTCGGCCAGTTCGATCAGCAACTCAAACAACTGGGGCAGGGAAGCGCCGGCGCCACCGTACTGCACCGGCACGCGCACGGCGCCAAAGCCGGCTTCCTTCAGCCACTTCACTTGTTCAAAGGGCAGGCTGCGAGTTTGCTCGCGCTCCAGTGCGCCGGCGGCGATGCGTGCAAAGATCGGCCGGAAGCGCTCGGCCAGGGCCTGGTAGTCGGTACCGCTGGAGAGGGGGTGTGGCAGGTGCTGTTGCTGGACAGTCATGGTGCAGCTCCTTATGGAAGGCAAGAGAAGCAACAGTGCAGTCGATCTGTTGCGTACTACTGCCAGTGCACAGGTCGTGCCTGGCACTGCAAAAGCCGTTTAATCGGGCGCGCAGGGCTGTTCGCCAGGGTGGTTGCTGTCGTCTGCCGGGCAACTTGCTGAAGCGCTGACTGCCCGGCAACAGCGGCCTGGGCGCGCTGCATGGCATGGGCAGAGAGGCAGCTGTTGTGAGCGCAACAGTTGATCAACAGCCTGCCCGGTGGACGACACTGCGGCGTTTTGCGAAAAACCGTATAACTTATTGATTTTTATTGAATTATAGAGATGGCACGGTTGCTGCTCTAGTCCTTGTGCAGGTGCCGCGGTGGCCTCTGCCACCATGAGGACGGGCAATGAGCAACACACTGAAAGTGGTCGCGGTATCCGGGAGCGTGCAGCGGCCTACGCGCACCCTGGTGCTGCTCAAGGCTCTGGTCGCCGGTCTTGCGCAACAGCTGCCGATCGCGCTGCACCTCATCGAGTTGTCCGAGGTCGGCCCGCAGTTTGCCGGGGTGCTGTGCCGTGAAGACTTGCCCGCTGCGGTAGAGGCCGATCTGCAGGCCATTGAAACGGCCGACCTGCTGATTGCTGCCAGCCCGGTGTACCGCGCCTCGTACACCGGACTGTTCAAGCACCTGTTCGATTTCGTCCATCACCAGGCGTTGAACAACGTGCCGGTGTTACTGGCCGCCACCGGTGGCTCGGACCGCCACGCCCTGATCATTGATCACCAGTTGCGCCCGCTGTTTGGTTTCTTCCAGGCCCTGAGCTTGCCCATCGGTGTGTATGCCGCCGAAGCCGATTTCACCGACTACCAGATCACCAGCCCCCAGTTGCTCGAACGCATCGAGCGCGCTGTCGAGTCGGCGGTCCTGAGCCTCAATCCGAAAGTTCACCGGGATGCCAGCGCTGCCTGACGTCCCGGGTCAACCCTCATTTCAACGAGTCAATGGAGTACGTACAATGAGCCAGGACAACATCAAGTTTGCCTATTGGGTTCCCAACGTCAGCGGTGGCCTTGTGGTCAGCAAGATCGAACAGCGCACCAGCTGGGACATCGATTACAACCGCAAGCTGGCGCAAATCGCCGAAAAGGCCGGCTTTGAATACGCCTTGTCACAGATCCGCTTTACCGCCGGTTATGGCGCCGAAAACCAGCACGAGTCGGTGACCATAAGCCACGCGCTGTTGGCCGCCACCGAGAAGCTCAAGGTGATCGCCGCCATCCTGCCTGGGCCCTGGAGTCCGGTGCTGGCGGCCAAACAGCTGGCAACCATCGACCAGTTCACCAACGGTCGGGTCGCGGTGAATATCGTGTCGGGCTGGTTCAAGGGCGAGTTCCGGGCCATTGGCGAGCCGTGGCTGGACCACGATGAGCGCTATCGTCGCTCGGAAGAATTCATCCAGGCGCTCAAGGGCATTTGGACCCAGGACAACTTCAGTTTTCATGGCGATTTCTACCGCTTCCATGACTACACCCTCAAACCCAAGCCACTGCAGCAACCGCACCCGGAAATCTTCCAGGGTGGCAGCTCGCGCGCGGCGCGGGACATGGCTTCGCGGGTTTCCGATTGGTACTTCACCAACGGCAACAGCGTCGAAGGCATCAAGGCCCAGGTCGACGACATTCGGGCCAAGGCCGCGATCAATGGCCACTCAGTGAAAGTTGGGGTGAACGCCTTTGTCATTGCCCGCAAAACCGAGGCTGAAGCCCGAGCGGTATTGCAGGAAATTATCGCCAAGGCCGATCCGGAGGCCGTCAATGGTTTCGGCAGCGAGGCGAAGAACGCCGGCGCCTCCAGCCCTGAAGGCGAAGGCAACTGGGCCAAGTCCACCTTCGAAGACCTGGTGCAGTACAACGATGGCTTCAAGACCAACCTGATCGGTACGCCGCAGCAGATTGCCGAACGCATCGTCGCCCTCAAGGCGGTGGGCGTGGACCTGGTGCTCACTGGCTTCCTGCACTTTCATGAAGAAGTGGAGTACTTCGGCCGCAAGGTGTTGCCGTTGGTGCGTGAGCTGGAGCGCGAGGCGGTCGCGGCCAAGGCTGCGGCGCTCGCCTAAAGGACGGGAAAGGTCATGGCGACATTCACTGATAACACGCAACCCGACACCTTGCCGCAGTGGCTGCAACAGCAGGCACGTCAGCAAGGGACGGGCATTGCCCTGCGACATAAGCGCCTGGGGGTGTGGCAGGTGCGAACCTGGTGCCAACTGGCCGCTGAGGTTGAACACCTGGCAATGGCCTTGCAGGTGCGTGGTTTTGTGCCTGGCGCGAGCTTGGTGATTGTCAGCCGCCCGCGGCCGGAGGCGTTGATTGCTGTACTGGCGGCACAGTGGTTGGGCGGGGTGGCCGCGCTGTTGGATCCGCTGGAGGCTGCGGCTGCACAGGTGCCGCTGTTGCGTGAGCTGCACAGTGAATGGGTGTTCGCCGAAGGCCATGAGGAGATTCAGCGCCTGCGCGCCGCCGGACTGGCGCCCAGGCTGCTGATTTACGCCGACGGCCGCGGCACGGCTGAGGTGAGTCAGACCGGTGACACCCTGGCGTTCGCACAACTGCTGCTGGGCAGCGATCACCGGCTGGAACCCCAGGCCCGAGCCGAGCGCACAGCTTTTACCTTCTACCGTTTGGGTGCGGGGCAGCGCATCGAGCAGCAGCGCATTAGCCACGCCGAGTTGCTAAAGGAAGGCCGGCGCCTGGTGCACAGCGAGCAGCTGGGGCGGCAGGAAGAAGCCCTGGCGGCGCGAGCGTTTGCCGCGGGTAGTCAAGCGCGTTACTTGCTGGCGCCTTGGTTGATTGCCGGCTTTCGACTGAATTTTCCGGAGAACCTGGCGACTCGCGACCAGGACCGTCGCGAGTTGGGCCCGACGCTGGTGGCCGGCACCCGGGAAACCTACGAGCGCCTGCATGCCCAGGTCCTGGCCCGCTTGCCGGAGCCAGGCAGCTGGCGTCGGCGTCTGGTGGACTGGGCGCTGGTGGCACACCCCGGTGCGCTGCAACGGCATCTGGGTTACTGGCTGATCCGCCGGCCGTTGCGCGACATCCTCGGCTTTTCCCGCACCCGCGCGCCGTTGGTGGTGGGCGAGGCGCTGGCGCCACACACCCAGGCGTTTTTCCAGGCCTTGGCGATTGAAGTACGCACCTGGCCTGACCCGGCACAGTGGCACCGGCCCGCGCGCTGGCCAGCCCCGTTGGTCAACGGCTGGATCGAAGACAGCACGCAACCGGCCTGACAAGGACATGACTCATGGCACAGACACAGGCGACAAAGGTTGAACATCTGCTGGAGCTGGAAAATATTGGCTTGTCGTTCAAGGGCGTCAAGGCGGTGACCGACATCAGCTTTGCCGTGGCCGCCGGCGAGATTTGCGCCTTGATCGGCCCCAATGGCGCGGGTAAAAGCTCACTGCTGAATGTGATCAACGGCGTGTACCAGGCCCAGCAGGGGCGCATCCGCTTTGCCGGAGAAGGGCGCCGGCGCATGAGCCCGCATGATGCGGCGGTGCGCGGCATTGCCCGCACCTTTCAGAACATCGCCTTGTTCAAAGGCATGAGTGTGCTCGACAACGTGCTCACCGGACGCACCCTCAAGCGTCGCAGCAGCTGGATCGAGCAGGCTCTGCGCATCGGCCGCGCCGCTGGCGAGGACGACCGCCAACGTGAGGCCGCCGAGCGGATAATCGACTTTCTGCACATCCAGCCCTGGCGCGACACCCTTGTCGGCAAGCTGCCCTATGGCTTGCAGAAACGGGTGGAACTCGCCCGTGCCCTGGCCGCCGAACCGCGTTTGCTGTTGCTGGACGAACCGATGGCCGGGATGAACGCCGAAGAGAAGCAGCAGATGAGCCGCTTCATCGTCGACATCAACCGTGAGTTGGGCACTACGGTGGTGTTGATCGAGCACGACATCGGCGTGGTCATGGGCATTTGCGATCACGTGGTGGTGCTCGACTACGGCCGCAAGATCGGCGACGGCCCACCCGAAGAAGTGCGACAAAACCCCGAGGTGATCGCCGCCTACCTCGGCACGCGCCACTAACCCCTGGGTCGATAGCGCCGCCAGCCGCCAGCCGCCTGGTGGCCAGGAACCCTTTGCCCGCAAAACAGGAAGGCCCATGGAATTTTTCTTAGAGGTGTTGATCGGTGGGCTGCTGGCCGGGGTGATGTACGCCCTGGTGGCCATCGGTTTTGTCCTGATCTACAAGGCCTCCGGCGTCTTCAACTTCGCCCAAGGGGCGATGGTACTGTTTTCGGCGCTGACCTTTGTCAGCCTGTTGGAACGCGGCGTGCCGTTCTGGCTGGCGTTTGTCATTAGCCTGGCGGCGATGGTGCTGCTGGCGTTGGCGGTGGAGCGGGTGGTATTGCGTCCGCTGGTCAACCGCTCGCCAATCACCTTGTTCATGGCCACCCTCGGCTTGTCCTACGTGATCGAAGGGGGCGCCCAGGCGCTGTGGGGCGCCCAGGTGCATGGCCTGGAACTGGGCATCAGTGACGAGCCACTGGAACTGGGCGGCATGCTGTTGTCGCAGTTCGACATTTTTGCCGCCGTGACCGCTGCGCTGCTGGTGTTGGCGCTGTCGCTGCTGTTCAACAAGACCCGTATCGGTTTGTCGTTGCGTGCCGTGGCCGATGACCCGCTGGCGGCGTTGGCCATGGGCATCCGCCTCCAACGGGTGTGGGTGCTGGTGTGGGCGGTGGCCGGGTTTGTCGGTCTGGTGGCCGGCCTGCTCTGGGGCGCGCGGCTGGGGGTGCAGTTTTCGCTGTCGCTGGTGGTACTCAAGGCATTGCCGGTGCTGATCATCGGCGGTTTTACCTCGATCAGTGGGGCGATTGTCGGCGGCTTGATCGTCGGCGCCTCGGAGAAGCTGGCCGAGGTGTACCTGGGCCCCGTCATCGGCGGCGGTATCGAGAACTGGTTTCCCTATGTGCTGGCGTTGCTGTTCCTGCTGGTGCGGCCGGCCGGGCTATTTGGTGACCGCGCGATCGAGCGGGTTTAAGGAGAGGCGTGATGTTTTATCAGGAAGCTGGTCAGTTCAGTACTCGCTATGCCCAGGACCGCCGGGTGTTTCGCCTGCGGCAGGACCGTTACGGCTTGGTTGCCTTGCTGCTGTTGGCCTTTGTAGGTGTGCCGTATCTGGGTAACGACTATTGGTTCAGCGCCATTCTGATTCCGTTTCTGGTGCTATCACTGGCCGGGCTGGGGCTGAACCTGCTGACCGGCTATGCCGGGCAGTTGTCGCTGGGCTCGGCGGCCTTCATGGCTGTGGGCGCCTTTGCCACTTACAACGTTGAACTGCGGGTGCCGGGCTCGCCGTTATTGCTCAGCATGGCCCTGGGCGGGGGAGTGGCAGCGCTGGTGGCGGTGCTGTTCGGCCTGCCGAGCCTGCGGATCAAGGGCTTCTATCTGCTGGTGTCGACCCTGGCGGCACAGTTCTTTGTGACCTGGGCGCTGACCCGCTTCAGCTGGTTCTCCAATAACAGCGCCTCGGGGGTGATCAGTGCACCGCGCCTGGAGATACTCGGGGTGGATTTGAACTCACCGGTGGGCCGTTATCTGCTGACGTTGGGGGTGGTGGTGGCGTTGTTCTGGCTGGGCAAGAACCTGGTGCGCAGTGAACTGGGACGCAACTGGATGGCCGTGCGTGACATGGACACGGCCGCTGCAGTGATGGGCATTGCGTTGCTCAAGACCAAGCTGCTGGCGTTTGCGATCAGCGGCTTCTTTCTCGGGGTGGCCGGAGCGCTGTGGGCCTTCACTTACCTGGGCACCGTGGAGCCCCACGGTTTCGATCTGAATCGGTCCTTCCAGATCCTGTTCATCATCATTATCGGTGGCCTGGGCAGCATCCTCGGCAACTTCCTGGGCGCGGCGTTCATTGTGCTGTTTCCGGTGCTGCTGTCGAACCTGGTGGCCTTGTTGCCGGCGGGGCTGATCGATGCCGGGCAGATAGAAAACCTGCAGAAGATGGCATTTGGCGCCCTGATCATTGTGTTCCTGGTCAAGGAGCCGGAGGGCCTGGCGCGCCTCTGGCAGAAGTTCCGCGAGCGCGCTCGGTTGTGGCCCCTGCGCTACTGAGCAAACCGGCGCAGGCATGGACTGCGCTTCGATCCTCCTGCGGCAAACGTGCGATTGAATCATTGATAAGGAAAATACCGATGTTGAAACGATCTCTACTCAGTAGCCTCGCCCTGGCCGTCAGCCTGAGCGTTGCCACATTGACTGCGCAGGCGGATAACGAACAGTACTTCCCGCTGCAGAGCTATCGGGTCGGTCCTTATGCCGCCGGTGGTACCGGGTTTTTTGGTGGTTTTATCGACTACCTCAAGTACGTCAATGCCAATGGCGGGGTCAACGGCGTCAAGCTGACCTGGAGCGAGTGCGAAACCGAATACGTGGTCGAGAAGGGCGTGGAGTGCTACGAGCGTCTGAAAAAAGGTCTCAATGGTGCGCCGGCTGCCGCCACTAACCCGCTGTCGGTGGGAATCGCCTATGCCACCCTGGAGCGCTCGACCGCGGACAAACTGCCGCTGATCACCATCAACCACGGCCGCACCGACTCCACTGACGGCAGCGTTTTCCCCTATGTCTTCCCGTTGCAGCTGAACCCGTACTCCGAAGTCTCGGCGATCATCAACTACATCGGCCAGCAGGCCGGGGGGCTGGACCAGCTCAAGGGCAAGAAGATAGTCACCCTGTATCATGGCTCGCCCTACGGCAAGGAAACCAATGAGGTGTTGCAGACCCTGGCCGACAAGTACGGGTTCAAGCTGACCCTGCTGGAAGTGCCCCATCCGGGTAACGAACAGCAGTCGCAATGGCTCAACATTCGCCGGGAAAAACCCGACTGGGTGATTCTGCGAGGCTGGGGCGTGATGAACCCGGTGGCGTTGAAAACCGCGCAGAAAGTCGGCTTCCCGGCGGATCACATCATCGGCAACATCTGGAGTAACTCCGAGGACGATGCCGCACCGGCCGGTGCCGCCGCCAAAGGCTTTATCGCGATCACCACGCACCCCACGGGCACCGATTTCCCGGTCCTGCAAGGCATCCAGCAGCAGGTGGTGGCCAGGGGCAATGGTGACCTGGCCGATCCGAAACGCTTCGGCACCGTGTATTACAACCTCGGTGTGGTGAACGGCATTCTCAATGTCGAAGCGGTGCGCATTGCCCAGGAGAAATTCGGCAAGCAACCGCTCACCGGCGAGCAGGTGCGCTGGGGCTTCGAGCACCTCAAACTGGACGATGCCCGCCTCAAGGAGCTGGGTGCACTGGGCTTGGTGCAACCATTGCAGCTGTCGTGCTCGGACCATGAAGGAGGCGGTGCAGTGCGCTTCCAGCAGTGGGATGGCAGCCAGTGGAAACTGATCAGTGACTGGGTGCAGGCCGACCGTGCCTTGCTCAGGCCGATCATCGAAGCCTCGTCGCACCAGTACGCCAAGGAAAAAGGCATCACACCGCGCGATTGCAGCCAGGACAGCTGAGATGTGAATCGGGTCGGGGAGGCGTCCCCAATGCTTTTCCGTTAAGGCAATGTCTGCTCAATACACATCCCGTGGCGAGGGAGCAAGTCACTCGCCACACGTCACTTGTTTCAAGCTTTTATTAATTGAACAGCATGGGGATAGGCGTATGAATCAAGTACCGATCTTGCGGATCGACGCGATTGAAGTCCTGTACGAACAGGCCATCCTCGCGGTGTGCGGGGTATCGCTGGCGGTGCCGCAAGGGCAGATCGTGGTGTTGCTGGGGGCCAACGGTGCCGGCAAGAGCACCACCTTGAAGGCCGCCTCCAATCTGGTGCGCGCCGAGCGGGGCGAGGTAGTGCAGGGGCGGATCCTCTATCGAGGCGAGGATGTCACCCGTAGCACGCCCCATAGCCTGGTGGCCAGTGGCCTGGTGCAGGTACTGGAAGGCCGGCATTGCTTTGCCCAACTGACAGTGGAAGAAAACTTGCTGACGGGTGCCTTTGCGCGTCAGGTGTCCCGCGGGCAACTGAAGGCCGATCTTGAGCGTATCTACAGCCAGTTTCCGCGCCTCAAGCTGCGGCGCAAAAGCCTGGCCGGCTACACCTCCGGCGGTGAACAGCAGATGGTTGCGCTCGGGCGGGCGCTGATGGCCCGGCCGCAGCTGGTATTGCTGGACGAACCTTCGATGGGCCTGGCACCGCAGATCGTCGAGGAGATCTTCGAGATCATCCAGCAGCTCAATCAGCGCAACGGCGTGAGCTTCCTGATTGCCGAGCAGAACATCAACCTGGCCCTGCGTTACGCCCAGTACGGCTACGTGCTGGAAAGCGGCCGGGTTGTCAGCGAAGGCACGACCGGGCAGTTGGCCGCGCGCAGTGATATTCAGGACTTCTACCTGGGGGGCGGGACAGCGGGTAAAGGAGCTGCTGCTTGACCGCCACCAGTCAGATCGACAGGTTGACCACTTTGACCGTCTGGGCGTCCTGTACCGGGCGGCGTTTGTTCACCACCAGTTCACCGACCTTGATCAGCATCGCGCGGGTGATGTTGCGACTCAGCCCCAGCAAGCTGGCGGTGTGCACCTGGTTGTAGTGGCAGAAGCGATAGGCCGCGCGCAACAGCGCTTCCTCGACCCGCTCGTGGAGGGCGCCGCTTTCTTCCTCGAACAGCTTCTTGAAGGCTTGCTGCAACAGGGCGTCGGCACTGTCGTCCTGGACGGTATTGCTGGCGTCCAGGCGTTCGATACGCAGGTTGGACAGGTGCAAGTCCTGGACGCGGATCAGATTGTTACGGCAGATCAGTAAGGTGTGGTGAATGACGTTTTCCAGCTCGCGAATATTGCCCGGCCATGAGTAATTCACCAGCTTCTGTTCGGCTTCGGTATCCAGCACCACTTCGCCATAGCCCAGCCGACGACTGTACTCGGCGATGAAGTGGCGGATCAGCGGCAGGATGTCGCCCGGTCGCTCGCGCAGCGGGCTGAGTTCCAGGCTGACCACGTTTAGCCGGTAATAGAGGTCTTCGCGAAAGTGCCCGGCGTTGATGGCTTTTTCCAGCTGCACGTTGGTCGCAGCCAGCACCCGTACATCGATTGGGATGCTTTTGCGTGAACCCAGGCGAACCACTTCACGCTCCTGCAGCACCCGCAGCAACTTGACCTGGATTGGCATCGGCAAGTCGCCGATTTCGTCGAGGAACAGCGTGCCGCCGTTGGCTTCCTCGAACCAGCCGGCTTTGGCGCTCAGGGCGCCGGTGAAGGCGCCTTTTTCGTGGCCGAACAGTTCGGCCTCCACCAAACTTTCGGAAAACGCGCCGCAGTTGACCGCGATAAACGGTTTGTTGCGACGAGCGCTGAGGTTGTGCAGGTGACGGGCCACCAGCTCCTTGCCGGTCCCGGTTTCGCCGATGATCAACACGCTGGCATCACTGGGCGCAACCTGTTGCAGGTGCGCCAGCAGCGCCTGTGATTTCGGGTCTTCGAAGACTTGCGCGGTGGCGCGTATGGAGGTGGCCAAGGCTGGTGAGGGCGGCAGCGTGAGTAGTTGCATGGTCGGGCCTATGAGTAAAAGGACGGAGTGGGCAGCGCCGTGTTGAGCGCCCAGTCACCCAGTTCATGGAGCTTGTAGTCCACGGGGTCGTGCAGGGTCTGGGTGCGCAGGTTGCGCCAGTGACGATCAAGGCGCAGCGCGGCATGGGTGGCGCGGGCGCCGGTCACTTCAAACAGGCTGCTGGTCAGGTCCAGGCCGGTGCGGGTGGCGGCGACCTTGGCGGTGGCAATGGCCAGGGCCAGTTGGCCACGTTCCTCGGCGGCGAGCTGGTGCTCCTTGCTCCAGGCTTGGTCGAGCAGGGCGTTGGCTCGTTCAGTGAGCAGGCGCACGCTTTCCAGCCCGACCCAGAATTCGCCGTAATGGCGCAGGACATAGGGGTCCTGATTGGCCTGGCTGACGTTGGCCTTGAACCAGGGGCGCGTTTCCTTGAGGGTGTAATCGCGGGCCTCTTCGAACGCGCCCTCGGCAATGCCGAGGAAGATATTGACGAAGGTCAGTTGGGCGATCAGCGGGCGCAGGCAGGCAAAGGGCGTGCTCAGCGGGCCGGGATCGAGCAGCAGCTCATTCTCTTCCACGCGCACCCGTTCGAAGGTGGCGCTGCCGCTGTCGGTCTGCCGTTGGCCGATGTTGTCCCAGTCGCCGTGCAAGGTGATGCCGGTGCGGTGGCTGGGAATGGCGGCGATCAACAGCTTGCCGCTGGTGGATTCATCCAGCGCCGAGGCAATCAGCATTTCCGAATCGGCGGAGCCGGAGCAGAAACTCTTGCGCCCGGAAAACTCGCGATAGCCGGCAAACTTTTTCGACAGGGTGCGGGTGTCCAGCGGGTTAAGGGCATTACCCCAGAACCAGTTGTTGCGCGCGGTCTGTTCGAACCAGGGCTGCCACTGTTCGGGCCGGGAAAACAGCCGCACCGTGGCCAGCATCAAGTGCTGGAAGCCGAACACGTGGGCGATCGAGCTGTCGATCCTGGCGAATTCGCGCACCACTTCAAGGGTGTCGCTCCAGCTGGCGCCAAGGCCACCGTATTGCTGGTCAATTTTCATCGCCAGCAGACCGCTACGGCGCAACTCGTCGCGCTCGGCTTTCGGCGTGCCGCCCAGATGGTCGCGTTCGGCGGCGGTTCGGGAAAACTCGGCGGCGAGCGTCCGAGCGATCTGCAGCGGGGTTTCAAGTTTGGATGTATGGATAGCGGTCACAGGCTGTTCCTCAGGCTGTTTTCCGCAGGTCGGCGGCATTGGCGGTGAACAGCGGAGCGGCCCGTTCGACTGCCAGGCGGATGCGTGTTTTCAGCGCTTCGCTGCTGATCTTGTAATTCGTGAAATCGGCCTCCGAGGCATACACGCCCAGGGGTAGGGTCACCGACTGGAAGAAGCTGAACAGCGGGCGCAACTGGTGATCGATTACCAGCGCATGCCGGTCGCTGCCACCGGTGGCGGCCAGCAACACCGGGGTATCGATCAATGCGTCCTGGCCAATCAGGTCGAACAGGTGCTTGAACTGGCCCGGGTAGGCACCACGGTAGACCGGTGCGGCCACCACCAACAGGTCCGCCGACTCAATCGCATTCAACTCGTACTCAACAGTTTCCGGCAGCTCCCGACGGGATATGGCGCTGCCCAGCGGGCGGACAATGTCACCCAGCTCGATGATGCGGCTTTCGATTGGCAGGTACTGGCTCAGCTCAGCAACGATGGCTTGGACCAGTACCAGGGTGCGCGACGGACGATAGGTTCCACCGGAAACGGCGACGACTTTAAGTGGAGTGCTCATGGGGTCTGTTCCTGTTCGAGTTGCGGGATGTGCAGCCATCAGAGCAAGAGTTGTTCCATGGTTAAAAGAGCTATGAAAAACAATAAGTTAGTCTGTTGCTTGGTCTCGACTGCTGTTGTCTGGGCAGCTAACTGTTGAGCGACTGTTGCGTGAGCAGCAATGGCGCTGCTGTTTGTCGGGCAACACTGTGGCATCCATGAATTGAATGTAAGTGATCTAAAAAACATCTAATAAATACTTTTTGGTTATTAGCTTAAGACTTTGTCGGGCTGTCAGCGCCAGGGGAGCAGCTTTTGGCTGGCTTTAGCCGGCCGAAATCAGTGGGTAATGCTTCTCGGATCGGCCAAGTGTTGCTCAGACAATAGCGGTTCAACATCGCTGTTGGGTGGGCAACAGTGGGTGGACCAAAGCGCACGGCATTCACCTTCCACCGTCGCCGCTCAGGTGGTTGTGTACGCTGCCTGCAGGCCCGCGACGCAGGGTTTCAGGGCTTCTGGTATGGCTCTTGCTCAGGCACCTGACTCTCCAGCAACAGTGCTGATCAGGGCGCCACAGAGTGCTCGTTTCCTATATCTGCCGGCCGATGTGCCGTGCGCCTTGTGATCCAGCCCTGTATCACTCCCTGAGGCCCGTACCATGAATTTGGATATTTTCTGGTTTCTCCCCACCTCCGGTGACACCCGCTACCTGGGTAAGTCCGAGTCCGGCCGCCCGGCCACCAACCAGTACATGCGGCAGATTGCTGTGGCTGCGGAAAGCCTTGGCTACGACGGCCTGTTGATTCCCACCGGCAGCAGTTGTCTTGATCCCTGGGTCACCGCCGCCAGCCTGGTACCAGTGACCAGCCGGATTAAATTGTTGGTGGCCTTGCGCACGTCAATCAGCAGCCCGACCGTAACGGCACGTCAGGCTGCCAGCCTCGACCAGGCCCTGGGTGGGCGCCTGCTGCTCAACGTGGTCCCCGGTGGCGATGCGGCCGAGTTGGCCGCCGAGGGCGTATACCTCAAGCACGATGAGCGCTATGAGGCCGCCGATGAGTTCCTCACCGTCTGGCGTCGGGTATTGCAGGGTGAAACGGTCGACTTCGAGGGCAAGCACATCCATGTGAAGCGGGCGCAGAATTTCTTCCCGCCGGTGCAGAAGCCCTATCCGCCGCTGTACTTCGGTGGCTCTTCGCCGGCCGCCCACGAGCTGGCGGCCAAACACGTGGACACCTACCTGACCTGGGGCGAGCCACCGGCCGCGGTGGCCGAGAAGATCGGCGATGTACGTGCCCGCGCCGCGAAGCACGGCCGCACAGTGCGTTTTGGCGTACGTCTGCACGTGATCGTGCGTGAAACCAACGAGCAAGCCTGGGCCGCTGCCAACGAACTGATCCAGTACCTGGACGACGAGACCATCGCCCAGGCCCAGGCCAACTACGCGACCATGGACTCCGAAGGCCAGCGCCGCATGGCTGCGCTGCACGGTGGCTGTCGCGATCAGCTGGAAGTCAGTCCCAACCTGTGGGCCGGTGTCGGCCTGGTGCGCGGCGGTGCCGGTACTGCCTTGGTCGGTGACCCGCAGACCGTCGCCGCCCGGCTGCAGGAATACGTCGACCTTGGCGTCGACAGCTTCGTGCTCTCAGGTTATCCGCACCTGGAAGAGGCCTACCGCTTCGCCGAACTGGTGTTCCCGTCGTTGCCCGGTAAACAGGCGGTGACCGTCAATGAGGTGCTCACGGGCGGAGCCTTCGATGTGCGAGCCAAGACCAAACAAGAGGAAACCGCGGTATGAAAGTGATCGACATGCGCTGCCGGCCGGCCTATCTGCACGATTTCTTTGGCGCCAACCCGGGCTCGGCGGGCTACGCCACCGCGCGCTGGCTGAATCGCCGCGTCGGAGCTCGCGGCAGCGACGAGCATTTTGCCCGCTCGCTGACGCCAGAGGGTTTTATTGCCGAAGTCCGAGAAGCCGGTTTGAGCCAGGCGGTGGTGGTGGGGCGACACACCCCTGGGCAACACCTGCCGAATGATTTCATCCACGAAATCACCCATCCCCATCAGGAGCTGCTGGGTATCGCCGGGGTTGACCCGACGCTGCAGGGTATCGATGGCGCTATTGCCGAAATCGACCGGGTGATTGATCAACTCGGTCTGGTCGGTATCGGCCTGGAGCCGGGTTTCGCCGTGCCGGCACGGCATCCGGATGACCCGCTGTACTTTCCCCTCTACGAACACTTGTCGCGCCGTGGCATTGCGCTGTTCCTGATGAGCGGACCGACCACGCCGGATCCGGCCTTCAACGACCCTGGCCGCCTGGCAGCGGTGGCACGAGCGTTTCCCGAACTGAAAATAGTCTGTTACCACGGCTACTGGCCGAACGTGGCGCAACTGCTGGGCGTAGCTTTTCGCTATGAAAACATCTTCGCCGTGCCAGACATGTACCTGTTCCTGCCGGGCAGCGAGGCCTTTGTCGCAGCAGCCAATGGCTTTCTGGGCGACCAACTGTTGTTTGGCTCGTCCTACCCGTTCCGGCCGATCCGCCAGTCGATCGAGGATTTTCAGGCGCTGGGGTTCAAGGATCAGGTGCTGGATAAGTTGCTTTATGGGAATGCGGCGCGGTTGTTAGGGTTGAGGAGGTAGCCTTGAATCGACGCCTGCCGTTTCGACGGACGCCCAATCGGGCTATAGAAGTCGGCGAGGTAATGGCGCGGGTCGCCCAGCAGCGCGTTGACGCCGACGGCAATTGGCTGTGTCAAACCGATGGAAAGATCCAGGACAAGGCGCCTTGAGCGATAAGCTGTTGGCGAGCCTCCCATTGGCGCAACAGCCTGTCGCGGCAGGCCAGGCGCTCGTTCACTTCGGCGACTTCCAGGCTCAGTGCGCGCACCTCGTCTTTCTGCATCCGACGCTCTTGCAGCAATTGCTCGACGCTGGTCAGGATGCGTCGCAACAACGGGTTGTTCGACGACAACGGCGTGCTCGCCTGGTCAGGCTGGTCCAGTCTGTCGGCGAGCGGAGCCAATACCCAGTGGGTTGTCCGGCTGAAAAAAACATGGAGCACCTCTACCTGAGTGAAGTGATGTCAGCCGCCAGGGGCTGCGGGGGACGTACCGACAACGACTGCGAATCAAACACTGTCGCCCCCGGCAGGGCTTGCCAGGCCAGTGGGCCGGCGGCGATATCCCGGGTACTGAGCAGGCAGTGGTCAAGCTCGCGCTGTAAAACCTCGGTGTCGAGGCCCTGGCCGATGAACACCAATTCCTGGCGACAATCACCGACCACGTTGTCCCACTTGGCCATGATGCTCTGGAGCCGGTATTCATCCCGTGGCCATTGCGACGGTTCGATAAAGTTCCACCAGTGGCCGACATAGTCCCACTGGAACTGCCCGCCGCTCTGCACCAGCATGCCGGTTTCCAGGTGCCGGCTGGCGAGCCAGAAATAGCCTTTGCTGCGCAACAGCCGTCCGTTGCGCCAGGGGCGCTGGAGAAAGTCGAGCAAGCGCTGTGGGTGAAAGGGTGTCCGCTCACGGTAGACCCAGGATGTCACACCGTAGGTGTCCGCTTCGGAGGCTGGCGCGTCGGTCGCCTCCATTTTCCTCATCCAGCCCGGCGACGCGGCAAGGCTGGGTAAATCAAACAGATGGGTGCCGAGGATGCTCGACAGCGCGACTTGACCGTGGGTCATCGGCAGGATCTGCGCGCCGGGGTTCAGGCCGGCGAAAATGGCGTGCAGTGCCTGGTAACCGGCGTCATCGATCAGGTCCAGTTTGTTGACGAGAATAACGTTGGCGTACTCCACCTGCTCGATCAGAAGGTCGGCCAGATGGCGCTCCGGCGCGTCTTCCATGGCATCCGCACGGGCCACGGTATCCGGCGACTCGAGCAGCGCCTGAAACTGGCTGCCATCGACCACCGTCACCAAGGTGTCCAGGCGTGCCAGTTCGCTGAGGCTGAAGCCTTCGGTGTCAAGGAAGGCGAACGTCTCCGCCACCGGCATCGGCTCGGAGATCCCGGTGGATTCAATGAGCAGGTAGTCGAAACGCTGCTGACGTGCCAGATCACTGATCTGCTCCAGCAAATCGGCGCGCAGTGTGCAGCAAATACAGCCGTTGCTCATCTCGATTAACTCATCGCGACCACGGTGCAGCGACACGTCGCGCTGCACCGCTTCGGCATCGATGTTGACTTCGCTCATATCGTTGACGATGACCGCGACTCTCAGGCCTTCGCGATTGCGCAGGATATGGTTCAGCAGGGTGGTTTTGCCGGCACCGAGGAAGCCCGAAAGGACCGTCACCGGCAGTCGGCCCGCCTGGGCGCCGTCAATCATGCGTTCACCGCTTTTGCGCTGGGCGCCTTGTCGAGGTAGCTTTCAAAAAGATCGACCACCACGAAACCATCGTCCGCCGCGTCGCCCCAAAGGTCTTTCACACGAAATTCGACGTGGTAGGTCGGCTGATGCGCCGCGCTCACATCGCCATGGCCGATGGCATCCGGGAAGGGCCACTGTTCTGACGTGCGGTGCAGGATCACGCCTTCCTTGCCGCGTACGTAGGCCGGCATGCGGATATGCCCGGCCACATATTCGTCGCGAACGACCACCCGATCGCCCACCTCGAAGGGGGGCCGACCGGTGATCGCCTGGCGACCGCCCGCGTGGGCGGGGTTCGCCAGCTTGAAGTGAGAGCCTAGGGCCTCATCAAGTTCTGCCTGGGTAATCACGCCTGTTTCTACCAGCAGGGTCGCGGTGGCGATGATGTAGCGCTCGTAGTATTGCGTGCCGACATGTTGGCGAACATCCAGGCGTTCGACGGCGTGGCGCACTTCGTCGACGCTGAATTTTTTCAGGTGATCGACGCCGATGAACATCAAGCTGTAGGCCAGGTGTTCCCAGTCCTGCTTGAACACCTGTTTGTAGCTCAGGCTATTGATGGTGTGCTGGACTTTGCCAAAGCCTTGAAAACCGCCGAGATCGTGAAAGCCATCCATTGTGAATACCTCTGAAAAGTGAAAGAAACCCAGCGCCCTGGCTACGCTACCTGCGGCAGCGCCACGCCGATCAGGACGTCCTTGGTGATCAGGGCCCGAAGGGCCTCTTCATCCATGCCCTCACTGCCCTCGGGTCGTACCGGCAGCACCAGATAGCGGCTTTCGGCACTGGTGTCCCACACTTTGATGGTGGCTCCCTCTGGCAGCTCGGTGCCCAGTTCCCGCAGAACGGTGTGCCCTTCGCGGACCAGGCGGGCACGGAATTCGAAGCCCTTGTACCACTCCGGCGGCAGGCCGAGGACGGGCCAGTTGGTGCAGGAGCACAGGCTGCAGACGATCACGTTTTTCAGCGTGGGGGTGTCTTCCAGGGCGACGATGTATTCACCTTGTGGGCCGGTATAGCCGAATTGCGCGCAGGCAGCGGTACCGTCCTTGAGCAGCAGTTCACGAAACTGCGGGTCGACCCAGGCCTTGGCCACCACTCGAGCGCCATTCTCCGGGCTCCAGTCGTGGGCCATGAGTTGGGTCAGCTGTTCGATATAGCCGTCGGGAATCAGCTCCTTTTGCTTGAGCACCTGGAATAGGGCGCGGGCTCGCTCGCCTGGGGTCGAGGTGGTTTTTTCATCGGTGTTCATCAGTTAACTCCTCATCGTTGAGCGTTTAAGCAGCGCCTGGGGTGTTTGTTTTTGTGCGCTGCGCGGGGACCGACCGGTTAATTGTTTTTCCAGTCAACGGACGCTTCGAACGCTGCGGCCGCCTGGTAAATCGTGCCTTCGGCATAGTGCTTGCCCACCAGCATGAGCCCGACCGGCAGGCCGTCCACCAGCCCGCAGGGAATCGACATGGCCGGATGGCCGGTGATGTCCTGGGCTGAGGCGTTGCCGATCATTTCCAGCGCCCGGGCCACGTATTCCGTGATCGAGCAACCGGGTTCCGGATGAGGCTGGGCGATGATCGGCACGGTCGGCATCACCAGCAGGTCGTAGCGCGCCAGCGCCGCGTCGTAACCGGCCCGGGCCATGCGTGTGAGATTCTGCGCCTTGGCGTAGAAACGGCCGTTGTAGTGCTTGATGCCGTATTCACCGACAAACATGCACAGCTTGAGAGACGCGGACAGCTGATCCGCCTGCTCGCGCCACCCGGCTTGCTTGTCCAGCAACGTGAGGTCGTACAGGCCTTTCCAGTTAAAACCGGCGCCATTGCCGTGCATCATCTGCATTGTCAGGCCTTCACAGCCGATGGGGAGCCACAGCGAGCCGGCGATCTTGTGCTCCGGCACGGAGACTTCCTCGACATGCGCGCCGAGCCGCTCCAACTGGGCGATGGCGTTACGCACCGATGCAGTTACGCGCGGGTCCTGGTTGGCCAGCTGGAAACCTTCCTGCAGGATGCCGATCCTGAGCCCTTGCACGCCACGGTCCAGGTAATCGCTGTAGGTATCGACCCGGGGCGCGGCCTGGCGTGGGTCGAGGCCGTCGGAGCCGGCCATGACTTCCAGCATCAACGCGTTGTCGCGCACGTTGGCCGTGATGGGCCCGGCATGGTCGATGGTCGCTTCGATCGCCATGATCCCGGTGTAGGGCACCAGGCCGTGGGTCGGCTTCATCCCGTAAGTACCGCAGAATGCCGAAGGAATCCGAATGGAGCCGCCCTGATCGCCGCCGACCGCGAGATCCACTTCGCCGGCGGCCACCAGTGCCGCGCTGCCGGAAGAGGAACCACCGGAGGCGAAACCCTGACGATAGGGGTTGTGTACCGGTGCGGGGTCAGAGGTGTGACTGCCACCGGACAGGCAGTAGTGCTCGCACGTGGCCTTGCCGAGAATGGTCGCCCCCGCATCCAGTAAGCGCGTGACCACGGTGGCATCGAACGACGGGACGAAACCTTCGAGTGGCGCGGCACCGTTCATCATGGGGACGCCGGCCAGGGCGATATTGTCCTTGAGCGCGACGGTTTTGCCCGCCAGCTTGCCTTGCGGTGCGCCGTTGACTTCGGTGCGGTAATACCAGGCGTTCAAGGGGTTGTGGGCCGCCGAAGGGCGGTAGCCGGAACTGCGCTCGTAACGGACGGGCGGCACGCAATCGGGCAGCTCGTCGATCAGGTCGTAGGCGTCGAAGCTCGACTGCATCAGGGCCAGGTATTCACTGGCTTGTTCACGGCTGAGCTGCATGTGCAGGCCGTTCGCGATGTCCAGTAAGTGTTCAAGGGTGGGACGAACGATTGCCATGGTGGGGCTGTCCTTATCGTGGTGGCCTGGGGTTCAAGATAATCCGTGCCTCTGCGCGGTGGCTTGGTTGAAAAAGACACCGACTTGGTTGAGCCGGACATCCTTGCGCCAGGCGCAGGAAGGGTGTCCGGCGGCTGTCTGCTGGACGGTTGGCTAGAACACGTGCGCGTAACGCAGGTTCATGCGGAAGTCCTCTTTGGCGCCGTTATCCACTGAAAGGTCCTTGCCCAGCTGCAGCTGGAGCTGGTCCTGGGGGGTGACGAATTTGGTGGCTGTCAGGCGGAAGTTGGTGGTGCCCATTTCGTCGTCCTGGTTGACACGCGCGACGCTGGTTTCACCGCCCCAGGTACGCCCGAAGCCGACGCCGAATGCCATGGTGGGGTCTGGCATGTAACGGCCCATCACCTGGGCAGCGTAGGACACGTCCTGCTTGAGGCGGTCGCCATTGGCGCCGTAATCGGTGTTATCGCCATACCAGGTGGCACCGCCGACCAGGTCCATTGCCCACTTCTCCGTGAAGTGCTTGACGTAGGCGCTCTGCAGCTCGAATTTCCAGCGGTTCTCACCGAGGTTGAGCGCGTCGTTCTTGTCGTAGGTACCGGAAGGGACATACACATAGGGGGCGATACTGAGGGTGTCGCGGGCTTCATTGAGCCGCCACTTGACCGGCGCGGTGAGGATCAAGTCGCCGACGCCCCGGGTACTGCCGAGTGTCGAGGCATCGCCGCCAGTGGAAACGTGCCCGAAGGGCAGGAGGAATTGCGGGTCGATGGTGACCGCTTCACTCAGCGCGTACACATGGAGCAGACGCAGGATGCCGACGTCCGAGCTCAACCTGAAGTCCGAGCTGGCCTTATGGCCATTGGCGTAGGCCGAGTCTGTGGTGGAGTGCTGGTAGTAAATCGCGCCGATGGTAGCGCCGACCGGGTATTGCTCGTAATCGCCAGGGGCCACCTCACCAGCGTTCGCGTGGAGTACGGGCAACAGCGTGGAGAGTGTCAGCAGACGGATCTTATTCATCTTTTATTCCTTGCACGGCAAGGCCGTGCCGCCCGGGCAGGGCGGCAAAACGGCAGAAATTCGGGGTTTTAGACGCCGGCCAGGTTCAGGATGCAGGCGATTGCGCGTCGCGCAGCATTCCGGTCTGCGGGTGACAGTTGATGTACTCGAACACCTGGCTCTTGGCGTCCGACACCGACACTTCGTGGTACAGCCGCAATTTCTTCAGGCCCGCCGCGACACGGAAGAAGGTCACGAAAATTCGCAGATGGGTGGGGTGGGATTCCGCCCAGCGTTCGAGCTTCTCGATCGAGCGCCAGTGACCGATGTTGTAGCTCACGTCGAGGAAGTTGCCGTCCAGGTCGATATTGCGCACGAAGCGGTTGCTGTAGCAGCCCAGGGGTTGGCCGTTGTCACGCAGGAAGTCCATGCCGTCCTGCAGGGTCGGCAGGATCTCGTCGAGGTACAGTGAACGTTCTTCAGCCTCGGCGTCCGCCCAGTCCTGGCCTGAGCGAATCAAGGCGAGGTTGTCATGCCCCATGATCACCACCCGGCCACCCTTGGCGGGATCACCCGCGACCACTTGCAGCTCGCTGGTGGGCATCATCCAGTCTGTCTGGGAGATCGGGAAGCGGTCGCGCATCGAGCCCCAGTAGCCGTGTTCTTCGATTTCACCACTGGTCGTATCCATTACCGCGCCGACGCCGGGCAGGTTGTCCTGGAAGGCATACAGGGTCTCAAACTGCTCGGCGCGCGGGGCGCTGATTTCACGGAAATAGCCAAGGCCATCACTCAGCCGATCCGACGAAGCCCACCAGTCATTCACCTCCGGTGAACGCAACCAGCGACAGTGGGCCGCCGGGTCTTTCCAATACCCGACGACAATCAGATTGTCGAAGCCGCTGTTGTCGGTGTGGTGGGTCAAGTCGTGGTTCTGCGGGCCATTGGCCAGGCTGAAACTGCCGACGATATGACGCATCGCCTGCAACGCGGCCTCGCGCTGTGCATCGCCTTGATACTGCACGCCGAAGTACCCCATCACTACTTGTTGCAGTTGCTCGTCAGCGCGTGCCACCCACATCGGAAACGGCGGCTGATACTCATCGGGCACGCGGCGGGACAGGGTGCGTGGGCATTTGAGATGTTTGTCGATTGCAGATTCCATCTTGAGCTCCTCGTTTTTTTTCAGGCAAGCGGTTTGGATTCACGCTTCGGCGGCGGAGTGCGCTTGGCGACCTGCCGTCGATGCAGCAGCTTCATGGCTCCCCATTCAATCAACCAGTAAACCGACTCCTCAGGCACGAGATCGCGCATGTGCAGAAGCCAGGATGAGTCAGGCAATTGTTTTGAATATTGTCGGTCCATGGGAGGCCTCATCAGCAGGGGGATGAGCTGCTGTGAGGTGAAAATTAGGCTGGACGGCGATAGGCCGCTTTGTTCGTCAGGACAACCGTTTGGTTGTAAAAGACAACGCCGACACACGCGGCGCGGCCATGATCGGCATTGGTGCACCCACGCCGAATACGTCAGGCACTCTGCCTCTAAGTGGGGATTTTGAGGTGTTCTCGCGTCACGTTGGCCGGGTGAAAACCTCGATGGCAGTCACTTCGCAGAGCCCTTCAGGATCGGCATGAATGCGCTTGGCCTGTTAATTGCTGCGATAAAGCCGTTAGAACTTCTCGCGCTCTTACTGCAAGGTTGTACTGAGGTCCGTGGCATGAACCCAAGCACTCAATATTCGACCCTCGCTGTCGCGGCCCCGCGCCGCTTTGATTATTGGAAGGAAGTGGTCTGCCGCCATTGCCTGGCGGCCGATAGCAAACCTTTGTCCCAGAGCAGTTTTGATGGCTCGCTTGCAGTCAATACCGTGGGTGATCTGGACATTTGTTCGCTGTCTGCACCCCTGCATTACTGGGAACGCTCCGAGCAGCATCTGCGCAGTGGTCCTTCCGAAGATTTATGGTTGGGGTTCTCTCGAAATGGCCACGGCCAGATTGAACAAGGCGGCAGAAAAGCCAACCTGGCGGCGGGCAATTTGTTTCTTTATGACGCAACTCAGGCGTTTCGATTCAGCTTCGGTGGCACTGAAAACCACCTGGTGCGCATTCCGCGAGCCTTGCTCGTCGAACGCCTGCCACGTATCGCCGATTACACCGCGATGGTTCTCGACGAGCGGCGTCCGGGAGTCATTCCATTGCGTGAAATGTTGCGTCAGGCCGCGAGTGCGCCGGCATCGTTGCAGGATGAGGCCATCTCGAACCGTTACTCCAGCGCTTTGCTCGACCTCCTTGTCATCAGCCTGGAACTCCAGGACTTGAAGATCAGTCACGATGAGCTGGATCTCTACGGCCGCATCATGAAGTACATTCAACGGCACTTGACCGAGCCGGACTTGTCGATTGAAGTCATCGCGCAGGCCCACAATGTGTCCACCCGCACCGTCACCCGAGCCTTCGCCCGCTACCAGAAGACCCCCGTGGCAGAAATTTGGAAAGAGCGCCTGAATGCCAGCCGTGAAGCGATCGAGCGCGGTCAGGTGCGCAGTGTGTCCCAGGCGGCGCTGGACTTCGGGTTTTCTGACTTCTCCCATTTCAGCCATGCGTTTCGCAAAGCATTTGGCGTTGCGCCCAATACCCTGTTGCATCGAAATTGAGTGATGCCCCGAAGGACAGTGCCCTTGCGCTTGAACGCTCTTCTGTGAAAGCGCAGGGCGTTTCCTGCGGGGCGTTCTGTTTGGACCGGGGGACATGGTGGACACATGTTCGGAGACATAGTGGACAGTTAACGAAGCCGTTTACCTGATATTACGGATCGGGCGTTCATCTCAATTTGTGCAACGCGATGCCTACCCAGTAGACATCGTGCTTGCCGTCCTCCAAGGTCCTGCGCAAGCCCACACGCTCACCGGTAAACGCCCGGGCCCAGCTTGAGCTCCTACCCTCACCAGTTGAGCTCCCCGTTGGCTTGCACTGTTCGCACTTCGTCATCATCGCCGTACTCCAGTTCCGCCGGTACTTCCTGATAGCACAGCTCACTTTGCCGGTACCGGGAGGCAGGAACGTTAAAATCCGGAGCTTGGTGTGGACGTTGGTGATTATAGATTTCCCGCCATTGGTCTGTTACGGTCGACGTATATCTAATACTTTCAATCATGTTCAGACCACTTTGCACGTCAACCACGCCCCCCAGAAAAGGCTGCTGAAGAAACGGGTAGCGTCTCCAAATCCGGCGTCATGCAAGAGTTTTTGAACCGCCGCCTCGGAATGTGGAGGATCAGCACCTTGAAGGATTTTCCCAAGCTTGACCTTCACTTCATCCGGGCTGGCTCCATGCTGCCGCCACCGCTGCCCCCAAGCCGCAAGCAGTAGCGGCTGGCTGGCATAAGCGTATTGATTCCCCGCGACAATCAACGGCGCCCCCGGTTTTAGATGAGCCCGAATGGATCGTAAAATTTGTCGCTTGGTTTCATCTCCATCGAGATGATGGAGTACCCCGATCAAGGTCGCTGCGTCGTATGACTCGTCTGCTGCCAGGTCTTCAACATGCCCAAGATGCATGGCCGTTCTTTCAAGCAAGTTGTTTGCCTCTAATTGCTGCTTTGCAGCCTCCAACATCGGCTCGGACGGATCAACGGCCGTGAAGCGCCAACCCGGCTCAAGCTTGGCCATAGCAACAATTTCCTGCGCCGTACCGCCAGCGCCAACTACAAGTATTTTTGCCGAACGTGTAGCGCCCAGGCTTGCCGCCAGCATGCACGCCGCCAAGTCTTGGCAGGCGTCATATCCTGCTAGCGCAATACGGCTCTGTCGTCCGTACTCATTGGCTCGTGAGGTATCAAATTTTTCTGAGTTGAGAGGGGATGATTTCAAGGCGGTTCTCCATGTCCTGAAATCAAGCTACGCCAGACATAGCAATAATAAAAATTCATTAATTTTATGTGGAGCATTCCTGAAGGGAATGCATACCTCAAAAAAATGCATCGTCGGATCAAGTCCAATGGCTGTTACCCATGTTTTGACTATTCGAGCGTATTGCCTGATGGAGAGATGATCCGGGTCATCCACAGCGATCGGCAGTGCGCGTGGGTCGGGCGCAAGTCAAGGGGGGGGAGGGACGCTTTGGTCTGGTCGTGCGGCGTTGGGAAGGTATGTATGATGACGCATCTATTGTTACCGATGGTCCCCATCCGCCGCTCAGAACCGCCCCGACGAGGCTATTGCAGCGGTGCACTTGTATTAAGGGGTCTATTTTATGGCCTACATGTCGTCCAAGCTCAGTGGTCAGTCGCCCGAAGTGTTTCACTTGGAGACTAGCGACACCAGTGGCTACGCCGTGGATTGGCACGCCCATGACTGTCATATGCTGCTGTTACCACGCCAGGGTGGGCTATTCCTGTCGACCGAAAGCAGCCAGACTTCTCACGTTTCGCCCCGGTTGTTTTCCTTTGTGCCGGCAGACTTTGCACACGCAACCCAAGCGGCTCCGGGGCGGGAGAAACATATGACCTTGTATGTCGATCCCTCTTACATCAAGCATCAAGGACAGATGAACGGTTACAGCGGTTTCGCCAAACAGGTAAATCGATCGGGGATCTGGCAAGGAACAGAGACGCTGGAAAGTATCTTGCGCCTGTACGACCAACTGCAAGGCAGTGCATCTGCGGAGGCCTTTCAGCGCCAATTACCCCATCTCAATCATCTGCTCTTCGAGGAGTGCGCGCGGGTTATCGCTTGTCAGCAGACTCAGCCGCAGCCGAGTGAACATCAGCAGCAGGCGACGCTGGTTCGCGACATACAGCGCTACATTCAGGAGAATCTGGAAACAGATTTGGATATTGAGTCGATTGGGCATGAGTTCCACCTGTCACGGCGTCACCTTACTCGTATCTTCAAAGACATTACGGGCGAAACCCTGCTGGATTTCACCAACCGCACCCGAGTGGAAACGGCCGCCCGGCTTGTTTCATGCACTTCACTATCGATCCTCGAAGTCAGCCTCGCGGTAGGCCTGGACTCCCCCTCATACCTTGCTCGACTGTTCAAACGCCACCTGGGCCTAACCCCAAGCGGGCTACGCAAACCCCGCTAACGATCTGGCCCAAACGGGCGCATGGACGGCCCGATCAAGCGCTTTCGCCAAAATGATGCTGGCCACAATAGACCTCGTCTCCAACATTGAGAGGTCACAATGAACGACGTGGACGTTGTAGAAGTCTTCAAGTCCAGCCAGGGAGGCGACAAACGGGTATCCATCGCAATCGGTGCCGCCGGGCTTGGCGCTGAGCCGATCATGACGATGGCATGCGCCAATCTGCGACTCATAGCGACCAATAACGGGCCGGGCAGACTGAGTTATTGGCAGGAGCGAAAAGCAAAAGAAGTCATGATGGAAAACCTTGATTGCGGCATTCAGGTTTCGGCCGTAGCCAAGGAGTGTTCCTTGTCACGAAGTCACTTCTCCCGAGCTTTCAAGAATGCTACGGGCCACTCCCCACGTGATTGGCTTCAGCTTGCAAGATTAACCCGAGCGAAAGAATTCCTTGAGCAAACTGATTTTTCTATTTCTCAAGTGGGGTTGGAGTGCGGGTTTGCTGATCAAGCCCATTTCACCCGAATGTTCTCCAGTAAATTCAATATGCCCCCAGGAAAGTGGCGGACACAAAAAAAGTCCCAGCTGTAGGGGTGGATCCCCCCTGGAGAATCCATCAAGGCCACCACACCCGTCCGATTGTCAGTTGGACGGGTGTGGTGGGGGCTGCCATTGATAGCAGGCACTCCTTGTTGGTTTTCGGTCCGCTATTTTTGATGGCTTGAGCAGGCAAAGTCCGAAGGGTCGAACCGATCGGTCGTGTCCATCCGGATACTGCGCAGGCTCACCGTTTCCAGGTGTGACGCGTATAACGTCTCTGCAAAATAACTGATCAGGATGGAGCGCCGGCGTGCGCCGATCGAGTTCAGACTGCCCGCATGCACTAAATCGGCATCAAACACCAGGATGTCACCCGCGGAGCCTGAAAGCTGCACGGACCGGGACTCGTCATTGAAGTCGAATGGCGGCGCTTCCTGGTCAGGGCGATGGCTGCCGGGGACGATACGTGTTGCGCCGTTCTCGGGGCCATAATCGTCGAAGTAAGCAATGGCGTTCACAATGTCGCCGGGCCGTTGGGCCGACAAGTCGCGGTGCAGCTGCTGATGACCGCCACCTGCAAGGGGCTCGCGACCCTCCACCTGCGAGAGGAAAAACCGCTCTTCGATCAATTCACCCACCACCGCCAGCAGCTCCGGCAGACGACACACCGCCTGAATCTTCGAATCAGAATCCAGCAGCGAATGGCGCCAATCCATGCCACGCGGCACTGGCCATTGGGACGCCGGCTTCACGCCGGCATCGAACACGGCACGAAGGTCACCCAGCCACTCGGCCGGGATCGCTCGACGGAGCAGCGCAAAGCCATCTCGATGGAGTTGTTCGCGGTCAGTCATGGATTCCTCAATTTCCTTGCCACCAACGCATCAAAAATCCTGCAGTTGCGCGCGTAACTGATGGACATCATAGAAGAGCAAAAGTGGACAGCCTGTTCTTCGCGCTCGTTTAGATCTGTTCCAGCAACCAGGTACGGAACGCGATAAGCGATGGCAGCATTTCGTTGCGCGGCGGGTAGGTCAGGTAGTAGCTGCGCTGGCTGGCGAACGGCTGGTCGAGGCTGATCAGCTCTGCGTTGGCCAACTCGTCGGCCACTAGAATACGTGGCACCAAACCGATGCCGATGCCGGCCCTGACGGCCTGGATCAAGTGCGAGGTGAGTTCGAAACTCGGCCCCAGCCGCATCATTCGATGGGGCAGGCCGTGATGGCTGAACCACTCGCCCCAGACGTTGGCGTTGTTTGCGACGTTGAGCAGCGTCTGTGCGCCAATGCGCTCCGGCGTCCAGGCGTCGTGGAGCTCGGCCACTTCTGGAGAAATGATCACCATCAGTTCTTCGGTGTGCAGGCGATGGCTGATCAGGCCCGGCAAATCGGCATTGCCGACGACGATCGCGGCATCGATACCGCTGGTTTCGAAGTCGATGGCGTCGATCCGGGAATTGATGTGCACCAGCATGCCGGGATGGGTTTTGTAGAAGTCATGTAGGCGCGGCAATAACCACTTCGAGCCGAAAGTCGGCAAGGTGGCCAGGCGCAAGGTGCCGCTGCCGGATTGATAAGCCATGGCTTGCAGCGTGGCGCTGCGGATGCGTCCGAGGGCTTCGCTCATTTCTCGCTGGTAGAGACGACCGACATCGGTCAACTGCACTTGCCGGCCTTCACGGCGAAACAGCGTCAGGCCCAGTTGCTGTTCCAGCGCCTGGACTTGCCGGCTCACGGCGCTTTGGGTCAGTGACAGTTCCATCGCGGCGCGGGTGTAGCTTTCATGGCGGGCGGCGGCCTCAAAGGCCAGCAGCAACGACATCGAGGGCGTAAGGTGACGGTAATTCATTCGTAAAAGTCATCGATAGCGGCAGGATTATCCGTTTGTCCGGCGCCAGAGCCTACAGGATCATTGGCGTAGCCGACGACCTGAGGCTGACCCATTAATGCTCAGGGGACAAGTGTTTTGATTTTTTCCCATGATTAGACCGACAAGAGAACAGCCTGCGATGATCGCTCAGTTGCCCACCGTTGCACTCGCGGCAGACTACCCGGAATTTCTTCAGGCCCTGCGCGCCAGCGGTTTTCGTGGCCAGCTCAGCGCCGACTACGCCACCCGCACCGTGCTGGCGACCGACAACTCGATTTACCAGCGCCTGCCGCAAGCGGCGGTGTTCCCCATGGACGCGGACGACATCGCACGCATCGCGACCTTGATGGCCGAACCACGCTTTCGCCAGATCAAGCTGACCCCGCGAGGCGGCGGCACCGGCACCAACGGCCAGTCATTGACCGATGGCATCGTGGTCGACTTGTCGCGGCACATGAACACCATCCTGGAAATCAACGTCGCCGAGCGTTGGGTGCGGGTGCAGGCGGGCGTGGTCAAGGACCAGCTGAATGCCGCGCTCAAACCCCATGGGCTGTTCTTCGCCCCGGAGCTGTCGACGTCCAACCGCGCCACCGTCGGCGGCATGATCAACACCGACGCCAGCGGCCAGGGGAGTTGCACTTATGGCAAGACCCGCGATCACGTGCTGGAACTGCACAGTGTGCTGCTCGGTGGCGAGCGCCTGCACAGCCGGCCTCTGTCCGACGCGGAGCTGGAAGTGGCATGCACGCAATCCGGCCGCATCGGCGAGGTGTACCGGACGGCGCGGCACATTCAGGAAACCCAGGCCGACCTGATCGAGTCGGTATTCCCGAAACTCAACCGCTGCCTGACCGGTTACGACCTGGCGCACCTGCGCGACGAGCACGGGCGTTTCAACCTCAACAGTGTGCTGTGCGGTGCGGAAGGTTCGTTGGGCTACATCGTCGAGGCCAAGCTCAACGTGCTGCCGATTCCCAAGTATTCGGTGTTGGTGAACGTGCGCTACAGCAGCTTCATGGATGCGTTGCGCGACGCTAATGCGTTATTGGCGCACAAGCCGTTGTCCATCGAAACCGTGGACTCCAAAGTGTTGATGCTGGCGATGAAAGACATCGTCTGGCACAGCGTCGCCGAGTACTTCCCGACGGACGCCGGGCGCGCGACGCTGGGCATCAACCTGGTGGAGTTCAGCGGGGAAGACCTGGCGGACGTAAATGCTCGCGTGGCGTCGTTCGTGGAGCATCTGCAGGCCGACACGACGATTGAGCGACTGGGCCACACCCTGGCCGAAGGGGCCGAAGCCGTGACCCGCGTATACACCATGCGCAAACGCTCGGTCGGGTTGCTGGGTAACGTCGACGGCGAGGTTCGCCCGCAGCCTTTCGTCGAAGACACTGCCGTGCCGCCGGAGAAACTGGCTGACTACATCGCTGAGTTCCGCGCCTTGCTGGATAGCCATGGCCTGGCCTATGGCATGTTCGGTCACGTCGATGCCGGTGTGTTGCATGTACGTCCGGCGCTGGATATGAAAGATCCGGCCCAGGCCGCTCTGGTCAAGCCGATTTCCGATGCCGTCGCCGAGCTGACCCGGCGTTATGGGGGGCTGCTGTGGGGTGAGCACGGCAAAGGTTTGCGTTCGGAATATGTCCCCGAGTTTTTTGGCGAGCTGTACCCGGCGCTGCAATCGCTCAAGGGCGCGTTCGACCCGCACAATCAGCTCAATCCCGGCAAAATCTGCACTCCGCCGGACGCCGCCCAAGGCTTGCTCAAGGTCAACGAAGTCACGCTGCGTGGTGACCTGGACCGGCAAATCGACGAGCGCGTCTGGCAAAGCTTCGGCTCCGCCGTGCACTGCAACGGTAACGGCGCCTGCTACAACTACGATCCCAACGATGCGATGTGCCCGTCGTGGAAAGCCACCCGTGAACGCCAGCATTCGCCAAAGGGCAGGGCTTCATTGATTCGCGAGTGGTTGCGTCTGCAAGGCGCGGCCAATATCGATGTACTGCAAGTGGCCCGAGGCAAGCTGTCGTGGCTGAGCGGGTTGCCAACGCGGTTGCGCAATAACCTGGCGCGCTCGCGTGGCGAGGCGGATTTCTCCCATGAGGTCTACGACGCGATGGCGGGGTGTCTGGCCTGTAAATCCTGTGCGGGACAATGCCCGGTCAAGGTCAACGTGCCGGAATTCCGTTCGCGATTTCTGGAGCTGTACCACGGTCGTTATCAACGCCCGCTGCGCGACTATTTGATCGGCTCGCTGGAGTTCACCCTGCCTTACATGGCCTACGCGCCAGGTGTGTACAACGCGGTGATGAGCTCGAAATGGGTGAGCCGTCTGCTAGAGCGACAGGTCGGTATGCTCGACAGTCCGTTGATCAATCGCCATAACCTGCAGGCCACGCTGACCCGCTGCAAGGTCGCTGTCGCCAGTGTGCCAGCCTTGCGCGAGCTCACTGTCGCGCAACGCGAGCGCAGCGTGGTGCTGGTGCAGGACGCCTTCACCCGGTACTTCGAAACCCCGTTGCTGGCGAGCTTCATCCAGTTGGCGCATCAGCTGGGTTATCGGGTGTTTCTGGCGCCCTATAGCGCCAACGGCAAGCCTTTGCATGTGCAGGGTTTCCTCGGTGCCTTCGCCAAGGCGGCGATCCGCAACGCCCATCAGCTCAAGACGCTCGCCGACTGTGGAGTGCCGCTGGTGGGGCTGGACCCGGCGATGACCCTGGTCTACCGCCAGGAATATCAGAAAGTACCGGGGCTCAACGATTGCCCAAAGGTCCTGCTACCCCAGGAATGGCTCTGCGATGCGTTGCCGGAAAATCCGCATCCGGCGACTGATACCTTCCGTTTGTTGGCGCACTGCACCGAGAAAACCAATGTCCCGGCCAGCACTTCGCAATGGGAAACCGTTTTTGCCCGGCTCGGGCTCAAGTTGACGACTGAGGCGACCGGCTGCTGCGGCATGTCTGGAACCTACGGTCATGAAGCCCGGAACCAGGACACCTCGCGGACCATTTTCGAGCAGTCATGGGCCGGCAAGCTGGACAAAAAGGGTGAGGCGCTGGCGACGGGATACTCCTGCCGCAGTCAGGTGAAGCGCTTCGCCAACACGCAATTGCGCCATCCACTGGAGGTTGTGCTAGAGCGCATTGTTCAGCCAGTTCGCTGATGCAAACGCTGCGGCTGATTGCACGCAGCATCAGTTCCTTGGCGCGGCGCTCCTGCCCGTCGGACGAGGCGCCCACGGGCGCGCCAAGGTGCATTGATGGTCTGGATTCACCTGTCAGGAGTGAGCCGGGTAATCCACGTATCCACGCTGATCGCCACCGAAGAAGGTGCTCGGATCCGGCGCATTGAGCGACAACCCGTCGCGAATTCGTCGTGGCAGATCAGGGTTGGCCAGAAACGGCCTGCCGAACGCGATGATGTCCGCGCGACCGTCGATCAAGGCCTGTTCCGCTGTCTCGGGGTCGTAGCCACCGGCGATCATCAGCACGCCGTCCCACGCTGCACGCAGTTGGCCGATGATTGCATCCCAGCGCGGATCGAAGTTCTCGTCCTTGACGGTGCCGACGACGGCAGGCTCGACGAGGTGCAGGTAGGCCAGATTCCACTGGTTCAACGAACGTACGATGTGGCCGAACGTAGCTTGCGGCGTCTCATCGCCCATGCCCATGAAGCGTCCCATCGGCGTGAGGCGTACGCCCACGCGCTGCGCACCGACTTCGTCGACGACGGCAGCAACCACTTCCAATAACAGGCGCGCACGGTTTTCCAGGCTGCCGCCGTAGCTATCCTCGCGCTGGTTACTGTTGCTGTTGATGAACTGATCCAACAGATAGCCGTTGCCGGCGTGAATTTCCACGCCATCCATCCCGGCACTCAGCGCGTTGCGCGCGGCCCGGCGGTAGTCGTTGATGATGTCAGCGATCTCCGAAGTTTCCAGTGCCCGCGGAACCGGCACATCGCCCCACACACCGTTGCCATCCGCGTCGACGATGAACGTCTTGCCCGGCACGGGTAATGCGCTCGGGGCCACTGGAAGGGCATTGCCAGGCTGGAAGCTTGGGTGCGACACGCGGCCCACGTGCCAGAGTTGCATGAAGATCAAACCGCCGGCCTCGTGCACCTGGCTGCTGACTTCGCGCCAGGCCTGTACCTGCTCATCGCTGTAGATGCCCGGGGTCCAGGCATAGCCCTGGCCCTGTCGGGAGATTTGCGTCGCCTCGGTGATGATCAACGCGGCGCTCGCACGCTGGCGGTAATATTCGGCGTTCATGGCCGTCGGGACATCGCCCGGTTGCCCGGCGCGTGAGCGGGTCAGCGGCGCCATCGCCACTCGGTGCGGGAGTGTGTATGGCCCCAATGCGATGGGTTGGAACAGTTGCTGCGTCATAGAATTTCTCCAGGTTTCGAAAAGAGGGAGCAGGGCGGCGATGGATGTTTGGCCAGGCACCGTATGGCTGTAAGTTAATCCGCTGCATGCCGCTTGATAATCCGCATCAGCCTCTACGCTGCATTGCGTGAAACGCAACGCTGCGCAGGGTCAGGACGGTTGCTCTGAGCGGGTCAGCGGAAGGTTCAGCCAGCGTCGGCCGGTAGCGTTCGCCACAGCATTGCCGAGGGCGGCGGCCATCGGTCCCTGGACGATTTCGGCGGCGCCGAGAAACGGCTGTCCCGGTTGGTCGAGCAGATGAACATCGACCTTTTTCGGCACCTGCGAAAAGCGCAGGATCGGGTAGCCACTCCAGTCGTAGCTGCGTATGCCCCCGGCGTCATAGGCGACTTTTTCATACAGCGTCCAACTGGTGGACTGTACGATCCCGCCTTCCACCTGGTTGCGCAGGCCATCGGGATTGACGATTTGCCCGACGTCTACCGCCGTGACTACGTGATCTATCTGTACCTCGCCTGTCTGCGGATGCACCTGCAAGCGCACCGCGATCGCGCAATAGCCCATGATGTTTTTGTAGCGGGCAAACGCGAAGCCGATGCCCGCGCCAGGTTCGCTGCTTTTTTGCGGCCAGCCGATGGCGTCGCGCACGCGCTCCACCACGGCCCGCGCCCGGGGATCCGCCAGATGGGCAAGGCGCAAGGCCACCGGATCGCTCCCGGCCCTGGCGGCAAGCTCATCGATGCACGCCTCGATTGCGAAGATGTTGATGTGCGCGCCCAGCGAGCGCATGGCAGAGGTGCGAAACGGCATCTCAGTGACGAAGTTCATGTTGATGCGCGTGGATGCCAGCGTGTACAGCGGCACGGCATTGCGATCGCCGTCGCCTTCAGGTTGAGCGATGGGCACCGAAGGCGCAGAGATGAACGGTCGGGCCAGCAGTCGCGCCGGCAGCAGCCGGCCCGCGTTGACGATGCGTTCGTTATGCGGCGTGGTCCACAGTTCATAATTCCAGTCCTGCAGTCGACCTTGCGCATCAAGATTGGCCTGCACTTCAGTCACCATCGCCGAGCTGTAGGGTTCCCAGAGATTTTCCTGCTCGCGCATCCACTGCACCCGCACCGGCGTGCCCGGTATTCGCATGGCAATCAACGCCGCGTCGGCCGCTGCATCGTCTGCGCCGTTGTGGCCGTAACAACCGGACCCTTCGGTGTGGATACAGCGAACGCGCTCGGGCGGTAGCCGCACCATTTCGGCGATCCCGGCGCGCAGCGGATACACGCCTTGGGTGTGGGTCCAGACGGTGAGGGTGCCGTCCTTGAACCAGGCCACGGCGCAGGATGGGCCGATGGATCCGTGCATCAGGTATTGCTTGGTCACGCGCGCTCGATAGCTCTTGTCGGTCGCCACCTGTGGGGTGCCCTCATGGCTGATCGGGTAGCGGCGTGAAGGCAGGCGCTCGAGCAATGTGTGGATGTCCCGTGACTCGGGTATCGCTTGTCCACCGCTCCAGCGCGCCGATTCATATCCGCTGCGCATGGCCTTGATCGCTTGCCATTCATCACGCGCCACCACGGCAAGGTAATTGCCGTCGCGAATCACCTGCACAACCCCGGCCAACGTTTTGATCGACTCCGCGTCGAAGGCCTCCAGCGTACAGCCGGGACGTGGAGGGCGAATGACCCGAGCGTGCAGCATGCCCGGCAGACGAATGTCCTGAACAAATGCAGGACCGCCGCTGACTTTTGCCGGAATATCCAGCCGTTGCAGCGAATGCCCGATCAGCTTGAAGCCCGTCGCGGGCATTGCCGGCGATTCGGACTTGGCATAGAGGTGCAGATCGACGTTTTTGACGGCGTCAGCGTAGGACATTCGTTGTCCGGCAGGGCCGTGAATGACGCCTTCCTGTGTCGTCAACAGTGGCGGTGCCACCTCCCAGCTGCGCCCGGCCGACTGCAGCAATAACTCACGCACTTGCGCCGCCGCGTTGAACAGCGCGGTGCCGCTGTCGAAAATGCTATGGCTGCCAGCGGTGTAGCCTTCGTTGGGCGTCAGGGCAGTGTCGGCCGTCAGCAGGTTGATCGCCGTCGGCGAAACCTCCAGACGTTCGGCGGCAATTTGCAGCAAGGCTGTTTTGACGCCAGTGCCCAATTCGACCTTGCCGGTGTAGACGGTGATGCCTTCAGGGCCCACGCGAATCCACGCATCGAGGTAGGGATTGGTGCGCAGGCTGCCGGGCAGATCAGGCGCCAGCACCACCGTGCCGAGCGTATCCACTTCGGTGTCGGCCCATGCACGACGCGCTGCCGGCACCAGGGTAAACGCCACCAGCAAGGCGCCTCCACGCAAGAAAGCCCGGCGACTGTGGTCGACTTTTTTCTCCACGATCATGTCGCGCTCCCGTTTTGCCCGGCCACCAGGCTGATTGCCTCGATAATCCGCAGGTGGGTGCCGCAACGACACAGGTTGCCTGCCATGTGCTCGCGAATGGTCTGCTCGTCCGGGTGCGGATTGCTTTCCAGCAATGACTGCGCGTGCATCAGCATGCCGGCGATGCAGTAGCCGCATTGAGCCGCCTGTTTGTCGATAAAGGCTTTCTGCAAAGGGCTGGGACGTTCGGCAGAACCGAGGCTTTCAACCGTTCGAACCTTCTTGCCCTCAAGGCCCGCGCAGGGCGTCACGCAAGAAAAGACCGGTTTGTCATCGACGATGACCGTACAGGCGCCGCACTGCCCCAAACCACACCCGTATTTGGCGCCGTTCAGCCCCAGATGATTGCGCAGCGCATAGAGCAGCGGCATATCAGGTTCCAGCTCCAATGCATGGGCCGAGCCGTTGACGTTGAGCGTGACTTGGGTCATTTCGTCTCCTGACGGATCGCTTCAATAGTGGAAGAAAGCTCTGTCCAGGGTTGGTCAGGCCTGGCTTGCTGGCGCAGGTATGACGCCAGGGCGATGAGTTGAACGTTGTCCAGGCTGGCGGCAAACGGCGGCATGACCGGTCCGGGCACGCCCGGAATTGCCGGCACGCCTTCGAGCACGGTTTTCAGGAAGTTGCGTGCGCTTGGGGCTTGCAGTGCCGAGGTGCGATCCAGCGCCGGACGCCCGTCGATCTCGCGCATCGGCGCCGCAGGGGCATGACAACCGGCGCAGGCACTGGCGAACAGCAGGGCGCCGCTGGTCTGGTCCAAGGTCTCAACGTTCCCGGCGCCGGGTTGGATTTCGGTGATCGCAGCCTTGGTTTGCAGGCTCAGCAAATACTCGGCAATCGCCTCGGCGTCACTGACCGGCAAGCGAGCCAGACTGAGGCTGACCGGGCGCATCGGGCCCGCGGCTGTGCCGTGCCCGTCCACCACTTCTGCCCGCAGATAGTGGACCAACTGCTCAGTGCTCCACGGGTTTGCGCGACGGGCCATGCCGAGCAGCGAAGGCGCCTCCCAGCCATCCACCTTACCGCCCGCGAGGCTTGTGCCGGACTTCTCGGCACCGATCAGGTTCAACGGTGAATGGCAGCCCGCGCAGTGGCCGGGGCCTTCAACCAGATAACGTCCGCGATTCCACGCTTCAGATTGCTGCGCCACAGGTGTCAGCGGCTTTGCATGCAGGAACAGCAGATTCCAGAACGACACCAGTGGCCGGAGGTTCATCGGGAAATTCATGTGGTTTTGCATGGCCGGTGAGTTCACGGCAGGGCCGCTCATCAAGTACGCATACGCGTCGGCAATGTCGCCTTCGCTCATGCGCCGGTAGTGCACGTACGGGAAGGCGGGGTACAGGAAGTGGCCATCGCGGGCTATCCCTTCACGCATCGCCCGCTCGAACGCCGGCAGTGACCATTGGCCGAGACCGGTCTGCGGATCGGGTGTGATGTTGGTGCTGTAGAGCGTGCCGAACGGCGTCACCAGCGGCAGCCCGCCTGCCATGTATTGACCGCCCGGACGCGTATGGCACACCGCACAATCGCCTGCTTCGACCACCCGCGCACCGCGCTGCAATTGCGCGGCATCGAACGCTCGCGGGCGCTCAATCGGTGCTATCGCCGGGCGCCACATCAGCATCGCTGCGCCGATTGCACCTATCGAAGCGAGGACGGCCGCGCTGATCCAGAGGGGGCTGGATCTCAGGAAATTGCCCTTCATGAGGGTTTGCAACGCGAGAGGCGCGCAATGCGCATCGATGAGGGATTCGGGATCATGAACAGCTCCTTGAGCATCCGGGGGAAGGGCGCTGATGGAGAGCCCTGCGCCAAGTGCCCAAGGTTAGAGAAAGCGCAAGCGCCGGAGTATTGCCACGTCGCGCAATAGCGCTTTGCGCCAACGGCAACGCCGGGGTCGTTGCGGATGGCGCATCACTCCATTGCCCGGATGATGGATTCTCTGTGTCGGCCCATGCCCTTAGCCTTGGCATCACTTTCCCGAACTCAACGAGGTGTCATCATGCTCACGGGTAACCCCGCAGCAGCGGCCAAGGCCGAACAGCCTGCTTCACTCTCCGGCCTGATGGTCGCGTTCCTGGCATTTTGCTGCGGCGCGGTCGTGGCCAACCTCTATTACGCCCAGCCGATTGTCGAATTGATCGCGCCGCAGATCGGCCTGTCCAGCGCCAATGCCAGTCTGATCGTTTCACTCACACAGTTTGGTTATGCGCTGGGTCTGCTGTTGCTGGTGCCGCTGGCCGACCTGATGGAAAACCGGCGCCTGGTCGTGGGTTTCACCCTCGCGGCGAGCGTTACGCTGCTGTGTGCCGGGCTGACGCACTCGCCGTCGATGTTCCTCGTATTTTCCTTGCTGATCGGCCTTACTTCGGTTGCAGTGCAGATTCTGGTGCCACTGGCGGCGCATCTGGCACCCGAAGCCACGCGCGGTCGTGTGGTGGGAAATATCATGAGCGGGCTGCTGCTGGGCATTCTGTTGTCGCGTCCGCTGTCCAGCCTGATGGTGGAAGTGTTCGGCTGGCGCGGGGTGTTTTACAGCGCGGCGGCACTGATGGCCGTCATCGCCCTGATCACCGCGGCTGCGCTGCCGCGCCGTGTGCCAACGCATCAGGCGACTTATGCCGCGCTGATCGGCTCGGTGTTTACCCTGGCTCGTCGCCATCCGGTGCTGCGTCAACGTTCGTTGTATCAGGGATTGTTGTTCGCCAGCTTCAGCCTGTTCTGGACGCTTGCGCCGATTGAGCTGATGCGTCACCACGGTTTCAGCCAGGCGCAGGTGGCGATTTTTGCCCTGGTCGGAGCGGTAGGTGCAGTCGCTGCGCCGATTGCCGGGCGCTTGGCCGATGCCGGCCACGGCCACCGCGGAACACGGGTCGCACTGCTGCTGGCACCGGCTTCATTGTTGATCGCTGCGCTGCCCGGCAGCAGCTACCTGTGGCTGGTGGTGTGTGCGGTGCTGCTGGATTTCGCCGTGCAACTGAACATGGTGCTGGGCCAACGGGAGGTGTACGCCATCGACCCGCACAGCCGGGCACGCCTCAACGCCGTGTACATGACCAGTATCTTCGTTGGCGGTGCCTTGGGATCGCTGGTGGCGAGCCCGCTCTACGAGCACTTCGGCTGGAACCTGTCTGCCGCATCGGTGGCATTGCTCCCGACCCTGGCTTTGGTGATGTTCCTCGGTCGCAAGGCCAATGCCTGAGCGCCGGGTGCCGGGGAGTCCGGTGAAGCACGGTCGTACAAGACGGCTGGCGAACGGTGATGCACTATCATCACCGTTTCTTTTTGACCGGATTACGCTTATGGACAAGTTGCTGGCACTGAAGATGTTTGTTGAAACCGTGCGTTGCGGCGGTTATTCCTCCGCGGCGCGCAAGCTCGGCATCTCGACGTCTTCGGTCACTCGCCAGGTGGCGGGGCTGGAAAACGAGCTCGGCGCCAGCCTGCTCAACCGCACGACACGCAACACCAGCGTGACCGTCGCCGGGCAAACCTATTTCGAAAAGGCTGTGGCGATTCTTGACGCCATCGACGAAGCCGATGCCGTGGTTGCCGACCGTGGCAGCGAGGCGCAAGGACGCCTGCGGATCAGCGTCCCTGTCGAGTTCGGTCGGCGGATCATCGCGCCGCATCTGGGCCGATTGCTCGAGCGCCATCCGGGACTGGAAATAAGCGTGTCGTTGAGCGATCAGGTCAGCGACCTGCTGAGCGAACAGATCGATGTGTCAGTGCGTCTGGGATCGTCGGTGGTCAGTGAAGACATCGTCAGTAAACGGGTAGGGGCCTTCCAGCGCTGGGTGGTGGCCAGCCCGGATTACCTGAGCCGCCACACGGCGCCGTGTCATCCTCGCGACTTGCTCGAGCACCAATGCCTGCGCTTTGATTACGCTGGTTCGCACCAGTGCTGGACGTTCCAGGGCGATAAGGAAACCATCCAGCTCAATGTGCACGGCCGCCTGCAAAGCAACAACGCCGACATCCTGCGCGAAGCGGCAATCGCCGGCGGCGGGGTGACCCTGTTGGCCGACTGGCTGGTGCGCGACGATGTCGCCGCAGGCCGGCTGACGCGGTTGCTGGAACACTACGAAGTCAATCCCGGCAGTGCGAGCAGCTGCATCAACGCGCTGTATTTGCCCAACCACCGGGGATCCAGCCGGATCAATGTGTTTATCGATTTTCTAGAGGAAATCCTCACGCCTGGCGTGTCAGCTATACAAATGGCTGGCCAGTAAAGCCACGCGGTAGCCGTTGCAGTCCGGGCATCTCGATCAGCCGTTGGGTCCACTCTGCGCGCCAGTCGTTGGCGGCGTGGGTGGCTTTGGCTTTGCGTGCGGCCCGACGTGCGGCGTTGCGTTCGGCTTTGCGCGCTTCCTTGTACGCATCGGTGTTGCGGCAGCTTCTGCATTTCACCCGGTTCAATATGCTGCTGGAAGTGAGGTTGCTGCCTTTGTGCCCGCAGGCCAGGTGCCCGCCGACTTTGAAGTGAGTGACCATGGGACATACTCCTTCGTGATGTGTAAGCGTTCGACACCTGGCGGGTGAGGGCGTTCGTTCGCGTTACGGCAGGCAAAAAAATGGCCCGCATGCGGGCGGGCCAGGGGATGTTTTCAAAGGAGCAAGTGAACTGTAGGAGTTCGGTTGTGAAGACGGTGTGAAATGGCCGAAGGCACGAATAAAAAAAGCCCGGCAAAACGGGCCGGGTTGGGATGTAGCGCGAGTCTGGCAGGCAGGCATAACCACGGTGACGAAGAGGTCACCGCTCAGTGTGCTGAATTGGACTCTGTCCCTGGCTCAAATAACGCGGTCGCCTGATTTGAACCGAGGCAGTGGCGGCTCGACATGTTTGAGTGCAGACAACGCGCTGCGAATCTGCGGCGTGTCCTTCTCGATGTCGTTCAAGCGGTCACGAATCCTGAGCGCTGTCGGATGCCCCCCTTGATGATCGACCCAGTCGGCGATCTCCTTGCACGCAGCAGCAAGGCGGGCCTGACGGGAGTCAAGCAGGGTGAGCAGGGTGGCGATAGACTCTTTCTCGGACATGACAATCACCTCCGTTCAAGGAAATCGGCTAAAGGGCAACAAAAAGCCCGCGGGGGAGCGAGCTTTCTGCCGATGGGTCGCTGGTCCTTCAGCTCCTTCAAGTATAGACCCGGAAAATGAAAGTGGCCGGCGTCAAGCCAACCCGTGCGACACCGGCGAACTGGCCTCGTTAAGCCTGCGACATTCGCGCCTGGCGTCCTCTTCAAGATCGTAACCGTCACCGATAAAGCCGCGAGTACGGGTATCGATGATGCGATACCAGACGGCGGCGTCGGGTGGTGGGTGACCGGTTTCTCCGGCCCGGCGGCCATGAACGATGATCTTGTTGCAGCGTTTCACAACGAAAATGTCTTCCATGGCGTCCACCGAAGCTGTTCGTGTTCAGATCAAGCATAGAAGCGCTTTGCGATCATGCAAAAAACTGGTGGGTCAGTTCGTCGGTTCAGTGCCCCCTTGAATACGTCTCGGCGACGGGTTCAGGCCAACACCGCCACCGCTTTGATCTGCGCCCAGAGTTGCTGGCCGGGGTGCACGCCCAGTTGATCCCGGGAGTAGCGGGTGATTCGCGCCAGCAGCGGTGTGCCGGCGGCATTCAGGCGGATCAGTACGTGAGCAGCGTTGTCGGCGCCGATTTCACTGATCACCGTGACCGGCAGGCGATTGAGGATGCTGCTCTGTTCGACGCCTTGCAGGCTCAGGCTGACATCCCGCGCCTGAACCTTGCAGCGCAATGCCTGGCCCTTGGTCATCGGCGCGTGGGCGACCCGAATGCTCAGGTCGGTGTCGGGCAGTTGCAAGGTCAGCAGCTGGTAGTCGGCGTCATAGGCGCTGACGTGCCCTTCGATCACCACGCCGGCGTCATCGCCCAGCGCCAGCGGCAGATCGAGCCGGGCCAGGGTTTCGCCGATGGCGCCGCTGGCCAAAGCCTTGCCGTTGCTGAGCAGGACGAGGTGATCGGCAAGCCGCGCGACTTCATCCTGGGAATGGCTGACGTACAGCACGGGGATGTCGAGCTCATCGTGCAACCGTTGCAGGTACGGCAGGATTTCGTTTTTACGCTGGGTATCGAGCGCCGCCAGTGGCTCGTCCATCAACAACAGTTTGGGGCTGGTGAGCAGGGCACGGGCGATGCCGATACGCTGGCGCTCACCGCCTGAAAGATTCTGCGGATTGCGGTCGAGTAAATGGCCAATCCCCAGTAACTCCGTGGCATGCGCCATGTCGACCCGCCGCTGTTGGCGAGGGATGCGCTTGAGGCCGAATTCTAGATTGGCCCGCACCGACAGATGGTGAAACAGGCTGGCTTCCTGGAAAACATAACCCAGGGCGCGTTTATGCGGCGGGACGAAAATCCGCTTGTCGCTGTCCTGCCAGACTTCATCGTTGATCTGGATAAAACCCTGCCCGGCCTGTTCCAGACCGGCGATGCAACGCAGGCATGTGGTTTTGCCCGAACCGGAATGACCATAGAGCGCAGTCACTCCACGGCCGGGCAATTGCAAGTCGATATCCAGGGCAAATCCCGAATAGCTCAGTTTCAAGCGCGTTTGAATCATGGGTCAGCTCCAGGCCGCTTTGGTTTTACGGCTGGAGTAGAGCGCCAGCAACACTGCAAAGGAGAACACCAGCATTGCCCCGGCCAGCCAATGGGCCTGGGCGTATTCCATGGCTTCGACGTGATCGTAGATCTGCACCGAGACCACGCGGGTTTTGTCGGGAATGTTGCCACCGATCATCAGCACCACGCCAAACTCGCCGACGGTGTGGGCAAAACCGAGAATGGCCGCGGTGATGAAACCGGGACGGGCCAGCGGCACAATCACGCTGAAGAACGTGTCCCAGGGGTTGGCGCGCAAGGTGGCGGCCACTTCCAGTGGGCGAGTGCCGATGGCGGAAAAGGCATTTTGCAGCGGCTGGACCACGAACGGCATCGAGTACAGCACCGAGCCGATCACCAGCCCCGCAAAACTGAAGGTCAGGGTGCCGAGCCCCAGCGATTGGGTGAAGTGGCCGATCCACCCGTTCGGGCCAAGCGCCAACAGTAAATAAAAGCCAATCACCGTGGGTGGCAGCACCAGGGGCAGGGCGACGATCGCCCCGACCGGGCCGCGTAACCAGGATTGGGTACGCGACAGCCATAACGCAATCGGAGTGCCAATGATCAGCAGGATGACCGTGGTCAGGGACGCCAGTTTCAGGGTCAGCCAGATCGCGGAGTAATCGGCACTCGATAGCGTCATTTAGAGTTGGTAACCATAGGACTTGATGACGGCGGCGGCTTTCGGCCCCTTGAGGTAGTCAACCAATGCCTGGGCGGCCGGGTTGTCCTTGCCCTTGTTGAGGATCACCGCGTCTTGTTTGATCGGATCATGCAGGTTGGCCGGAACGATCCAGGCCGAACCGTTGGTCACTTTGCCGTCTTTGTAGATCTGCGACAAGGCCACAAAACCGAGTTCGGCGTTGCCGGTGGACACGAATTGGTAAGCCTGGGTGATGTTCTGGCCTTCAACGATCTTGCCTTTGACCTTGTCGGTCAGGCCTTGCTTGGCCAGCACCTGAGTGGCAGCCAGACCGTACGGGGCGGCTTTCGGGTTGGCGATGGAAAGATGCTGATACTGGTTGTCGCTCAGAACCTTGCCCTTGGCGTCGACATAACCTTCCTTGGCCGACCACAGCGCCAGCGTGCCGATAGCGTAGGTGAAGCGCGAACCCTTGACGGTGTCGCCTTCGGTCTCGAGTTTTTGTGGTGTGGTGTCATCCGCCGAGAGCAACACTTCGAACGGCGCGCCGTTCTTGATCTGGGTATAGAACTGGCCGGTTGCACCAAAGGAGGTGACCAGTTTGTGCCCGGTGTCTTTCTCGAAATCGGCAGCGATGGCCTGGATCGGCGCGGTGAAGTTGGCGGCAACGGCGACCTGGACTTCGTTCGCGTGGGCGGACCCGAAAGCGAACACGCTGAACAGGCACACAGGGGCAAAACGTGAGGCACGCATGGTCATGAAACGGCTCCGTGGTAGGCGAGTGATACGCTATATATCAGAATATATAGCGAAATGCCTGTAAACGGAACGAATGGGATGTGCACGTCGGAATTCACGCGCGCCCTGTAGCAGCTGGCACAGCCAGCTGCTACGGGCCCCCGTCCTAGCGGTGAAGCAATTTGGCCAATCCTTCATCCGCCAAACGCCGGGTAAGCTCTGCCGAAGTCAGTTCAACGCCCAGGGTGAACGCCTGCCCGGCCCAAAGGTTGCTGAAATCCGCTTCCCCTTTAGCCCGCAATGGCATCAGCGCACCGCCCGCCAAGGGGAAGGCCGGTGCCTTGGCGCTCATCGGCCCGAGTTCACGCATCACCCGATTGAGAATCCCGCGCGCCGGGCGCCCGGTGAAAATGTTGGTGACCGCTGTCTCGCTTTCCTTGGCCGTGCGCAACGCCTTGTGGTGGGACGCGCTGACCTTGGCCTCTGGCGTGAACAAATAAGCCGTACCTACCTGAACCGCCGATGCGCCCAACATAAAAGCCGCTGCGACGCCACGCGCATCGCTAATCCCGCCCGCCGCAATGACTGGCACTTTCACCGCATCAACGACCTGCGGCACCAGCGCGAAAGTACCCACCTGGCTGCTCAAATCATCACTGAGGAACATGCCCCGGTGACCACCAGCCTCGTAACCCATCGCAATGATCGCATCGCAGCCATGCTGCTCCAGCCAGATGGCTTCTTCGACCGTAGTCGCTGAGGAGAGAACTTTCGCCCCGGTGGCTTTTACCCGATCCAGCAGCGATTTTTCCGGCAGGCCGAAGTGAAAACTCACTACTTCGGGACAAAACTCTTCGATCACTTCGCAGGCCGCGTTATCGAAAGGCGCGCGATTGGACACCGGCGTCGGTGCGTCGAAGTCGACGCCCAATTCCCGGTAGTACGGTTCCAGCAGATTCTTCCATTCCCGGGCGCGCTGCTCATCCGGCGGCGGAGGTTGGTGGCAGAAGAAATTGACGTTGAACGGGCGCTGGGTGTGTTGGCGAATCGTCTTCAGTTCTTCGCGCAACTGCTCGATGCTCAGCATCGCGGCAGGCATCGAACCCAGGCCACCAGCGTTGCACGCAGCAATCACCATGGCCGAAGTCGTCGCGCCGGCCATAGGGCCCTGGATGATCGGCAGCTCGATCCCGAGCAGGTCAAGAATGCGGGTGTCTGGCCATTGGCTCATGTGCAGTGTTCTCCGACGTCGAAACAGGGCAGGGACGGTAGAAGCAAGTTTGTATCAGTAATGCCTGGCGCAAGGCCAGTCGAGTTTTTAATGCGTACAGGATGATCCGCAAGGCGCCAGACGATGGGGATTGGCTTAAAGTCGGGTACGGTGATGGGGTTCCCTGTGTTATTTCAACAGCACGACAACTGAGCGATTCCACCTGGAGGCAGTGATGTTCAAAGGCATTCTGATCGACAAAGATGACAGCGGTTACCGGGCCACGCTGCAAGAGATCGCTGACGATCAATTGCCCGAGGGCGATGTGACGGTGCGTGTGGCGTACAGCACGCTGAACTTCAAGGATGGCCTGGCGATCACCGGCAGCAGCCCGGTGGTGCGCAAGTTCCCGATGGTGCCGGGGATCGACCTGGCAGGCACTGTCGAAGTCAGCAGTCATCCGGACTACAAGGTCGGTGATCACGTCCTGCTCAATGGCTGGGGTGTGGGTGAAGGACACTGGGGCGGGCTGGCGCAGAAAGCTCGCTTGAATGGCGAGTGGCTGATTCCGTTGCCCAAGGCATTCACCGCCGCGCAAGCGATGGCCGTCGGCACGGCCGGCTACACGGCGATGCTGAGCATCCTGGCGCTGGAGCACAACGGCGTGAGTCCCGAACAGGGCGACGTACTGGTGACGGGCGCCAACGGCGGTGTAGGCAGTTTCGCCATCGCGCTGCTGAGCAAGCTCGGCTACCGGGTGGTGGCCTCCACTGGCCGCACCTCCGAACACGACTACCTCAAGCACTTGGGCGCCAGTGAAATCATTGATCGCGCCACGTTATCGGAGCCAGGCAAACCGTTGGCCAAGGAGCGTTGGGCGGCGGTGATCGACTCGGTCGGCAGCCACACACTGGCCAACGCTTGTGCGAGCACCAAGGCTAACGGCACCGTCGCCGCCTGCGGCCTAGCCCAGGGCATGGACTTCCCGGCGTCCGTCGCACCGTTCATATTGCGCGGCGTGACCCTGGCCGGGATCAACAGCGTGACCCAACCCAAAGCCCGGCGGATACTGGCCTGGAATCGCCTGGCCAAGGACCTGGATTTCGCCTTGCTACCGCTGATCAGCCACGAAATCGGCTTGAGCGAAGCCATCGACGCCGCGCCGCGCTTGCTTGCCGGGCAGTTGCGCGGCCGGGTGGTGGTCGACGTCAATCGTTGATCGTCTTGGCACCAATCAAACAGACAAACTGTAGTGAAAAGGAAATAGCGACAATGGATGTAAAACTGCGTGAAGTGCTGCCCTTCAGTGTCTCGGGTTTGCAGGTGCGAACCCGCAATGCCGCAGAGCAGCAGCCGGATACCGCACGTATCGGCCCTATGTGGGAACAATTTTTCGTCGAGGACGTTTTCGACAAAATCGCCCACAAACAGCCGGACTCCTTTATGTACGGCGTGTATTCCAACTACGAGTCCGACACTTCAGGCCACTTCGATGTAACCGCGGGCGCGGCGGTCACCGCACCCTCCGAGGGCTTTGCGCAGATTCAGGTTGAGGGCGGCGATTACCTGGTGTTCAGCGCCAAAGGGGCGATGCCCGATAGCGTCATTCAGACCTGGGGCTTTATCTGGGCCTATTTCGAGGACAATCCGCAGGTTCGCCGCAAGTTCGCCACGGACTTCGAGGTCTACACCGGGCCGGAGTCCGTGGCGGTCTATATTGGCATTCAGGACCCGGACGCGTTTTCAAGTTCCAGCAACTGACGCTTGCGTTCCACGCCCCAGCGGTAACCCGACAGGTTGCCGTCGCTGCGCACCACGCGATGGCAAGGGATCGCCACCGCCAAACTATTCGCGCCACAGGCCTGGGCCACGGCGCGCATGGCTTTCGGCGCGCCGATGCGCTTAGCGATATCGGCGTAACTGGCGGTGCTACCGGCGGGAATCTCCCGCAGGGCTTGCCATACCCGCTCTTGAAACGCTGTGCCGCGTACATCCAGCGGCAAATCCAGGCCGAGGGCCGGGGCTTCGATAAAGCCGACGACCTTGGCGATCAACTGCTCGAACTCATGATCGGCGCCAATCAGGTTGGCGCGGCGAAACTTGTCCTGCAGGTCGCAGACCAGTTGATGCGGGTCGTCGCCCAGCAGAATCGCGCAGACTCCGCGCTCACTTTGTGCCACCAGAATCGCTCCCAGAGAGCACTGGCCGACGGCAAAGCGAATGTCGTTGTTCTGCCCGGCCGCGCGATAGTCCCCGGGTGTCATGCCGAGCAATTGATCCGCCGCCTCATAGAAACGGCTGTTGGAATTGAATCCGGCGTCATACAGCGCATCGGTAACCGTGCCGCCATCGGTCAGGCGCTCGCGAACCTTGCGTGAACGATGGGCGGTGGCGTAGCCCTTGGGCGTCAGGCCGGTGATGGCCTTGAACACGCGGTGGAAGTGGAAACTGCTCAAACCGGCTGCATCCGCCAGTTCATTCAACGCCGGTAACGTTTCGGCGGATTCGATTTGACGGCACGCGGCGGCCACGGTCGCGGCGTGTTGCGCGGCGACGTCGCTGTGATCTTTCGCGGCCCGTTTGCTGGGGCGATAACCCGCTGCCTGAGCTTGCTCGGCCGTGTCGAAGAATTCGACGTTCTGCGGTTTCGGCAGGCGTGCCAGGCTGCTGGGGCGGCAGTAGATACCTGTGGTTTTCACCGCATACACAAACTGCCCGTCGGCACGTGGATCGCGCGCGACCACGGCGGCCCAGCGAGGATCGTTTTCGGTGGCGATTGTTGGCGATTGAGTTGTCATGGCTTCATGTCCGTTGACCCGTTTCAGGCAGATTAACCAGCCGGTAGAGACGCCACACTCCGGGTCTTGCGGTCGAATTCGAATGCTTCATCCCGCGGTACGAAAAGTGAAATTGATCCGCTGTTCGCCCAGCCGCGGATGCTGGCCTTCCTTGATCGGCAATACGCCGTGGTAACGCAAACGGTCCACGCCGCCCCAAACCACGATATCACCGTGAAACAGCGGCACCCGCTGGCTTTTGGCGCTGCGTTCGAAGCCGCCGAACAGGAACGTCGCCGGCAACCCCAAAGACACCGACACGATGGGGGCGGTGTAGGCGTTTTCGTTTTTGTCCTGATGCAACGACATCCTGGCCCCGGGAACATAGCGGTTGATCAGGCAGGAATCCGGTACGAACGCCATAAACCCTGCTTCTCGCGCCGCCGCCTGGGCCAGTTCGAAAAACACCTCGGGCATTTCTGGCCAGGGCGCGCCGGTCTGCGGATCGTTGCGGGTGTATTGGTAGCCGCTGCGATCGGTGGTCCAGCCCCAGGTGCCGCAACTGCTCAAGGCCACCGACATGGTAAAGCCACCGGGCGTGACCATCTGCCGAAACGGCGCCGCTGTCAGAACCGCCTCCAGCGCCGGTAGTAACCGGTCAAGCCAGGGCAGGGCAAAGCCCCTCAGGACGTAGGATTGTTCGCCAATCTGCTCGCGCCTGGGCTGCTGCTCGGGTTCTGCGTCGGCAAACAGATCGAAGGTAATCGGGTTCATGGGCTCATAACGCATCGTGAAAGATGATTCCAAGGGTATGCCGTTTTCCACTGTGCAGGCGACTCACCCCATGACGCAGGGTCACTCGGTAATAGCCGCGAACGCCTTTAACCGGGCGCTGATTCACGGCAAAAATCAACGCGTCACCTTTCTTCAGTCCGATGACTTGCGGGCGCGATTGCATCCGTGGGCGTTGTTCGGTCAGCACAAATTCGCCACCGGTAAAGTCCTCTCCCGGTTCTGACAGCAGAATCGCCACTTGCAGCGGGAACACGTGTTCGCCGTACAGATCCTGATGCAAGCAGTTGTAGTCCTGCGTGCCGTATTGCAGCAATAAAGGTGTCGGGCGTTCCTGACCGGCGGCATGGCAGCGTTGCAGAAACGCTTCGTGGGATTCGGGGAAACGGGTCGGCAGATCCATGCATTCGTACCAGCGATTGGCAATGGGAACCAGTCGAGGGTAGAGCGCGCTGCGCAATCGGGCCACCGGATCCGGCAGCGGGTATCTGAAGTATTTGTACTCGCCACGGCCAAAACCGTGGCGCGCCATCACCACTTTCGAGCGAAAGGGTTCGGGGCAGTCGTACAGGGCGCTTATTTCATCGCAGGTCTTATGGCTTAAAAGCGATTTGATGATCGCGCAGCCATCCTGGTCGAGTTGCTGCGTAAGTTTGCCCCAGTCGAGGGCATCGTGGTGAATCGGATCGGTAAGCAAGGGTTCTGACTCCTTGACCAAAAGGTCGAGGCGGCCAGTTTAGAGAGCGTTGCGGGAGCGGGCACTCCGGCGCTTGCGGTCGAATTCGCGAGAGGGGAGCAGACGTCCATGTTGTCGCTCCAGATCGCGTTACAGCGCTTTGCTGACGCTGATCTCGCTGATGACGTCTTCGCTCTGGCCATGCAGCTTGTCCAGCGCAGCCTTGGCTTCTTCTGCGGTGCCGTTTTCAAGCTGGGCGAATTCGAAGCGACGTTCGCCGTTGAGTTTGTATTTGATGACGTATTTGGTCGTCTGGGCCACGGTCATATCTGCCTGTTCTGGTGTGGGTTCAGCTCAGCTTCGAGCTGGAGCGGCGGATGATCTTGATCGAGTGCGTCAGGGTCGGTTTGCGGGTCACGCTGATCGGCCGGCGGTTGACCGTGTCGATGGTGATGTTCCAGAAACCGGTGCTCGGCGCGGTGATCCGGGCCGGGAAGGTGTCGAATGCGCCACCGTGATACGTGTGACGGCCGCCGTTCTTGAAGCTGCGGAAGTTGGCGTCGTTCATCAAGCGGATGTTGCACATTTGGGAGCACTGAATGACGACGATGTCGTCTTCGTTGAGGTGCTCGCGCTGGTGGATAAATTTCATGAGGCGCCTCCAGAAGGGCTTTTTCTACAAAATCAAAACGATAGCATGGGCGATTGGCGCAGTTTATCAGCCCGAACAGGTTATTATCTGGCTGTCGGGGTCCGCTTTGACAATTAAAAACAGTTATTTGGAATTCTATGAGCGATAAATGCAGGGAGCCTTGGAGAAAAACAGCATTTGTGCTGTCGGAGGGTCTTTATCGGAGGTTTCATATGAAATGGGGTGTTCTGGTCGTGCCGTTTGTATTGGCAGTGGGTGGATGTGCGACGGTCTCGGACATCACTGCGTCGTTGCCTACCATGAACGTGATTTCAGGCAAGAAACCCCATGAGTACGCCCAGTGCCTGGTCGAGAAATTGGCCAGTAGCCGTGGTGCCTTGCAAGTCGAGCCGCAAAAGGATGGCATGCGGGTGATTGTGCCGCAGAAGTTCTCCTCGGGGCCGGCAGCGGTGTTTGACATTGAAGACCGCTCCGGTGGCAGCAGCATCAAACTGCATGAGCGCATCTCCAATGTGCCGTTGCGCCCATGGGATGTACGCAATGCCGCCACCGCGTGCATTTCCGGCTGATAGACTACCCCCGGTCAGCATCGATGCCGTCAAAGTCGCACTTTGACGGCATTGTCATTTCTGGAGTCGAGCATGAAACGAGAGCAGGTGCGGGAGCGCCACGCAGAGGGTCATATCTCTGCCACCCATGTGATTCAGAACCCGGCGAATCCGGGGGAGTGGATCGTATTTTTCAAGAAAAGCGCCGGGCGCAGTTTTTTCCTGGTGGATGACAACGATGAAGTCGAGTCCTTCAGCCGCCTCGACGATTTGATCGAGACGGTACGCGGGCTCGGGATCAAGTTCGCCGAAATCCATATGTAGGGCAATGGGTGCCCTACTTGCAGACCACCACCACACTGCGGTTCTTGTAATTGCCGACGTCGACGCCCAGGGTTTTGTCGCTTTCCTTGGTCGAAGGTGTACCGTCGGTACCGACAATCCGATAGCCGGTGCCGGCGCAAGAGGCATCGGCTTTTTCGTAGCAACTGGCCCAGGCGTTGGCTTCCCCGGAGCAGTCGATGGTCAGGCCTTGCTCGCCATTTTTCAGGTAAGTCGTTTCTGACGTGGCGCAGCCACTCAGGGCCAGTACCGCAATCAGTGGCAAGAATCTTTTCATGTCGTGGTCGTCGTCAGTGATGGGGGCTAAACGCTATGACAGCGGCTGCAACGAAAGGTTATAGCGATTGGCCACTTCGTTGCAGGCATTCACAAAAAAGCCCTGCGCAAAGACAGGGCTGCGGTCGCGCCAGGTTCAGCTCAAGGCTTGTCTTTGCCGCGCCGCTTGGGTGCTGCGGGTTGATCCTGCAACACCGATGCCACTTCAATCGCCAACGCTTCTGTAGGGAACGGCCCGGCAATATTCTCGCCGCCGACGCTGTCTATCCACCACTGGCCGTCTTTCGCCTGATTGATCAGGTACCCGTTGACGCTTTTTGCTGCCGACATCTATCTGCCTCGTTGGCTGGTTCAGGTGCGCAATGATAGCGCCAAATGCCCTCAACGGGTGCCGATGGGTGTAGGGTGGGGCAGATTGTCGCTAGACTGATGGCCGCGCAGGTCGTCGATCTCTGCTATCTATAAGACGTTGTGCAGCTTATCTGCGGAACTATCCATCAGAATATTTCTCTATGATGGCGTCGGTTAGCCAGTGCGGGGCATTGTAAGGTGCACGCCGCCTGATTAGACTGCGCCGAAACTCGTACACACAGCCCTTTCAAGGACTTATATGATCAAGAAATGCTTGTTCCCAGCAGCCGGTTACGGTACTCGCTTCCTGCCAGCGACTAAAGCCATGCCCAAAGAAATGCTGCCGGTGGTAAACAAGCCACTGATCCAGTACGGCGTCGAAGAAGCACTGGATGCCGGGTTGACCGAAATCTCCATCGTTACCGGTCGCGGCAAACGCGCCCTGGAAGACCACTTCGACATCAGCTACGAGCTGGAAAACCAGATCAAGGGCACTGACAAGGAAAAATACCTGGTCGGCATCCGTAAACTGCTCGACGAGTGCTCGTTCTCCTACACTCGCCAGACCGAAATGAAAGGCCTGGGCCACGCAATCCTGACCGGCCGTCCACTGATTGGCGACGAACCTTTCGCCGTAGTACTGGCGGACGACTTGTGCGTCAACCTCGAAGGCGACGGCGTACTGACCCAGATGGTCAAGCTGTACAAGCAGTTCCGCTGCTCGATCGTGGCTATCCAGGAAGTCGATCCTCAGGAAACCAACAAGTACGGCGTGATCGCCGGCGAGATGATTCGCGACGACATCTATCGCGTTCACAGCATGGTCGAGAAGCCAAAACCTGAAGATGCACCGTCGAACCTGGCGATCATCGGCCGTTACATCCTGACCCCGGACATCTTCGACCTGATCGAACAGACCGAGCCAGGCAAGGGCGGCGAAATCCAGATCACCGACGCCCTGATGAAGCAAGCGCAAAACGGCTGCGTCATGGCCTACAAGTTCAAAGGCAAGCGTTTCGACTGCGGTGGCGCCGAAGGCTACATCGACGCAACCAACTTCTGCTTCGAGAACTTCTACAAGACTGGCAAGGCTTACTGATAGCGCCTGAGCTGCTTGTATTGAAAAGCCACCTTCGGGTGGCTTTTTCATTTTTCGGCCCCAAATAGTTTGCAACGCTTGCCCAAAGGGCGCTCGCAGGTATGCTGGTGTCCTGCCGAGGAGATAGTAATGGCCTACGATTTTGACCTATATGTGATTGGTGCCGGTTCTGGCGGTGTGCGGGCTGCGCGGTTCGCGGCCGGTTTTGGTGCGAAAGTCGCCGTGGCCGAGAGCCGCTACCTGGGCGGTACGTGTGTGAACGTTGGCTGTGTGCCGAAAAAACTGCTGGTCTACGGCGCGCACTTCGCCGAAGACTTCGAGCAATCGCAAGGTTTTGGCTGGACTCCGGGTGAAGCGACGTTCGACTGGGCGACGCTGATCGCCAACAAGGATCGCGAGATCAATCGCCTGAACGGCATTTATCGCAATCTGCTGGTCAACAGTGGTGTGACCTTGCATGAAGGTCACGCGAAAATCGTCGATCCGCATCAGGTTGAGATCAATGGCGAGCGTTACACCGCCAAAAACATCCTGATTGCCACCGGTGGTTGGCCGCAGATCCCGCAGATTCCGGGGCACGAGCATGCCATCAGCTCCAACCAGGCATTCTTCCTTAAAGAGCTGCCCAAGCGCGTTCTGGTGGTCGGTGGTGGTTACATTGCGGTGGAGTTTGCCGGGATTTTCCACGGGCTGGGCGCTGAGACCACGCTGCTGTATCGCGGTGATCTGTTTCTGCGTGGCTTCGACGGCGCAGTGCGCAAACATTTGCAGGAAGAGCTGACCAAGCGCGGCATGAACCTGCAATTCAATGCCGACATCGAACGTATCGACAAGCAGGCCGATGGCAGCCTGAAGGCGACGCTCAAGGATGGTCGCGAGCTGGAGGCTGACTGTGTGTTCTACGCCACCGGTCGGCGTCCGATGCTCGACAACCTGGGGCTGGAAAACACCGGGGTCAAACTCGACAAGAAAGGTTTTGTCGAGGTCGATGAACAGTATCAAACCGCTGAACCGTCGATCCTGGCCCTCGGTGATGTGATTGGTCGGGTACAACTCACGCCGGTTGCTCTGGCCGAAGGCATGGCCGTGGCGCGGCGCTTGTTCAAGCCTGAGCAATATCGCCCGGTGGATTACAAGATGATCCCGACCGCCGTGTTCAGCTTGCCGAACATCGGCACTGTCGGGCTGACTGAAGAAGAGGCGCGCGAGGCTGGGCACGATGTGGTCATCTTCGAAAGCCGTTTTCGGCCGATGAAGCTGACCCTGACCGAATGCCAGGAACGCACCTTGATGAAACTGGTGGTGGACGCCAAGACCGACAAGGTCCTGGGTTGCCACATGGTCGGCCCGGATGCCGGCGAGATCGTGCAAGGGTTGGCGATTGCCCTGAAAGCGGGCGCGACCAAGCGCGACTTCGACGAAACCATCGGTGTGCATCCGACAGCCGCCGAAGAGTTCGTCACCATGCGCACGCCAGTCGCGGGTTAATCGTTCTTCTGTGGCGCTGATGCGTCTGGCGCTGTCGCAACGACAGCGGCCAGGCGCACGCTTTCATCCAGGCTTGCCTGCAACTTGATCAGTTCAACTTCCAGCGCTTTGTTGATGTGCGACTGCTCGTCAATGTTCTGCTTGAGAGACTGGCTTTCCAGCAAGGCAATGCGCAAGCGTTCCTGGAGGAGGGTGCGTTCGCTGTCGATGCGGGTGACCTGTTCCAGTAACTGATCCTGTCGGCTGTTGGTGTGCTTGAGTTGCTCCTGCAACAGGCTCAACTCCCGCAGCGTGCCACGGTTTTCGGTCAGCAGACGCTCATTGTCGCGATGCAGTTGGGTGATTTCATCCTGGCGTACCAGTGCGCTTTGCTGGGCCTGACGCAACTCCATCTGAATCTGCTGCACCTGGCCTTCGTGGCGTCGCTGTTCCTGCTCGCGCTGGTCTTTGACGGCGTTGCGGTAGTGCTCCAGTGCTTCGCGGGCGTGCAGGTGTTTTTCTTCCAGTGAGCGGATCTGCTCGTCCTTGTCCTGCAAGCGCAATTCGAAATCGGCCAGTGCCTGGTTCAGCCCGGCGTTGCGGGTTTGCTCGGTTTGCAGCATCGAGCGGGTGTCGTGCAGTTCCGCCGATTCCTGGGTCAGCGCCAGGCTTTGAATTTCGTATTGCTGTTGCAATTCGGTATTGGCCTCGCGGGCCTCGTGCAGCTGGGTTTCCAGCTCTTTTCGTTGTTGCTCGAACTGCGCGCGTGCCTGGTCGATGGGTTCTTGCGCCTGTTCTTTCAGGCGTTGCGCCAGTCGCGCCACCAGCGCTGTCAGCTCATCATCGATCGGTTCGGAAGGTGCTGGCGCGGGTTCGGCGCCGTCATCGAGCTCTTTCAGATAGCGATGGATCGTGGTTTTCGAGCCGGTATTGCCCATTTCGATCCGCACTGCGTCGATGCTCGGGTGTTCGCCGCGGGCAAGGATTGCCGAGCGTGCCGCTTGCACCAGTGCCTTGTTTACGCCGCCACGTGCCATGTCTTCTCCTACGATTTGATACTGTGGTACATACCACTAATTTACACAATGTACCATGCCACGAATAAAGTTAAAAACTTGTGATAGTTAATGCGGGATATACTGGTATTACCCCGTGTGATGAGCTGTAGACCGGGTTTTCAATCGCCAACGCGGTACGTTTTCGAGCACTGAGCCCATGACCGATCTGGATCGCTACCTGCAAGCCGCTACCCGCGACAACACCCGTCGCAGCTATCGCGCGGCCATCGAGCACTTCGAAGTCAGCTGGGGCGGGTTCCTGCCGGCGACCAGCGATAGCGTTGCGCGGTACCTGGTTGCACATGCGGGCGTGCTGTCGATCAATACCTTGAAGTTGCGCTTGTCCGCGTTGGCGCAGTGGCACAGCAGCCAGGGGTTCGCCGATCCGACCAAGGCGCCGGTGGTGCGCAAAGTATTCAAAGGCATTCGCGCGCTGCACCCGGCCCAGGAAAAACAGGCTGAACCCTTGCAGCTTCAACATCTGGAGCAAGTGATCGCCTGGCTGGAGCAGGAAGCACAGTCCGCCAGGGCGCAGGACGATCGCGCGGGATTGCTGAGAGCCAAGCGCGACACCGCACTGATCCTGCTGGGCTTCTGGCGTGGTTTTCGTAGTGATGAGTTGTGCCGCGTGCAGATCGAGCATGTACAAGCCAGCGCCGGTTCAGGCATTACCCTCTACTTGCCACGCAGCAAGGGCGATCGCGAGAACCTCGGCCAGACCTACCAGACACCCGCCTTGCAGCGCCTGTGCCCGGTACAGGCCTACATCGAATGGATTACCGAAGCCGCGTTGGTCCGTGGCCCCGTGTTTCGTGGCATCGATCGCTGGGGCCATTTGAGCGAGGAGGGCTTGCACGCCAATAGCGTTATCCCGTTGTTGCGCCAGGCACTGGAGCGCGCCGGCATTGCGGCCGAGCACTACACCAGTCACTCCCTGCGTCGTGGCTTCGCCACCTGGGCCCATCAGAGCGGTTGGGATTTGAAGTCATTGATGAATTACGTGGGCTGGAAGGATGTGAAGTCAGCCATGCGCTATGTTGAAGCCAGCCCATTTCTCGGGATGACCCGAATCGCTGAAAAGCCGTTGGCGCTGTAGATCACGTTTTCTTCTATTAATACGCTCGGCTAATAGCGAAAACAAATCAGCAACATCAGGTTTGCCAATGAGCCAACTGGCGATCGGGTGGGTAGGATTCACCACATCAACTTCTTAACCCCTGACGGAGAGTCACCGATGCCTATCATCAACAGCCAAGTTAAACCGTTCAAAGCTACCGCCTACAAAAACGGCGACTTCGTACACGTGTCGGACGCTGACCTGAAAGGCAAGTGGTCTGTCGTTTTCTTTTACCCAGCTGACTTCACCTTTGTTTGCCCGACCGAACTGGAAGACCTGGCTGACAACTACGCCGAGTTCCAAAAACTGGGCGTCGAGATCTACAGCGTTTCCACCGATACCCACTTTGCCCACGCTGCCTGGCACAACACTTCGCCAGCGATCGGCAAAATCCAGTACACCATGATCGGCGACCCGACTCATGTCATCTCCCGCAACTTCGACGTGCTGATCGAAGAAGCTGGCCTGGCTGACCGTGGCACTTTCGTGATCAACCCTGAAGGCCAGATCAAAATCGTTGAACTCAATGATGGCGGTGTAGGTCGTGACGCTTCCGAGCTGCTGCGCAAAATCAAGGCCGCTCAATACGTCGCCGCTCACCCGGGCGAAGTGTGCCCAGCCAAGTGGAAAGAAGGCGAAGCCACTCTGGCTCCGTCCCTGGACCTGGTCGGCAAGATCTAAGTCTGTGACGCGCTTCATCAGGGCGGAGCTCCGCACCTACTAAGTAAGCTGCACCGCCCCATAAAACGCCCGGGCGAGATTCGCTCGGGCGTTTTTTTATGTCTGATTGCTCTCTATTCAAACAGCATCTAAGGAAATCGCCCGTATGTTGGACGCCAATCTTAAAGCCCAGTTGAAATCGTACCTGGAACGGGTCACTCAGCCGATCGAGATCGTTGCATCCCTCGACGACGGTGCGAAATCCCAGGAAATGCTCGCGTTACTCAAAGACGTTGCCAGTCTTTCCACCCAGATTACTTTGCTCGACAACGGTAACGATGCGCGTAAACCATCGTTCTCGATCAATCGCCCGGGAGCCGATATCAGCCTGCGTTTCGCCGGCATCCCGATGGGCCACGAATTCACATCCCTGGTGCTGGCCTTGCTGCAAGTCGGCGGCCACCCATCGAAAGCCAGTGTCGACGTTATCGAGCAGATCCGCTCGCTCAAAGGCGAGTTCAACTTCGAGACTTACTTCTCGCTGTCCTGCCAGAACTGCCCGGATGTGGTTCAGGCGCTGAACCTGATGGCCGTGCTGAACCCGAACATCCGCCACGTCGCCATCGACGGCGCGCTGTTTCAGGCCGAAGTTGACGAGCGCCAGATCATGGCCGTGCCAAGCGTTTACCTGAACGGCGTGAACTTCGGCCAGGGTCGCATGGGCCTGGAAGAAATCCTCGCCAAGATCGACACCAGCGGCATCGAGCGCCAGGCCGAGAAGATCAGCGCAAAGCAAGCCTTCGACGTACTGGTCGTCGGCGGTGGCCCGGCCGGTGCTTCAGCGGCAATTTACGCCGCTCGTAAAGGCATTCGCACCGGCGTGGCGGCTGAACGTTTTGGTGGCCAGGTGCTCGACACCATGGCCATCGAGAACTTCATCTCCGTGCAGGAAACCGAAGGGCCGAAACTGGCCGTGGCACTGGAAGAACACGTTAAGCAATACGACGTGGACATCATGAACCTGCAACGCGCCGACAAGCTGGTGCCGGGAAAAAACGGTGAATTGCACGAAATCCATTTCGCCAGCGGCGCGTCCTTGAAAGCCAAGACCGTAATCCTCGCCACCGGCGCGCGCTGGCGTGAAATGAACGTTCCGGGTGAGCAGCAATACCGCAACAAGGGCGTGGCGTACTGCCCGCACTGTGACGGTCCGCTGTTTAAAGGCAAGCGTGTGGCGGTGATCGGTGGCGGTAACTCCGGCGTCGAAGCAGCCATCGACCTGGCGGGGATCGTGTCCCACGTAACCCTGCTGGAGTTCGACGTGCAACTGCGCGCCGATGCGGTGTTGCAGCGCAAGTTGCACAGCCTGCCGAACGTTACCGTGATCACCAGTGCGCAAACCACTGAAGTGACCGGCGATGGCCAGAAGGTCAACGGCCTGCGCTACAAGGATCGTCAGTCGGACGAGCTGCGCACTGTTGAGCTGGAAGGGATTTTTGTGCAGATCGGTCTGCTGCCTAATACCGATTGGCTCAAAGGCACCATCGAGCTGTCACCGCGTGGCGAGATCATTGTCGATGCCCGTGGTGAGACGTCGATCCCCGGCGTGTTCGCGGCCGGCGACGTGACTACCGTGCCGTACAAGCAGATCGTGATTGCGGTGGGTGAGGGCGCCAAGGCTTCCCTGAGCGCATTCGATCACTTGATTCGCACCTCGGCGCCGGCATAAACGCCGAAGCTGAAAACACAAAACCCCATGAGCGATCATGGGGTTTTTTGTGGGTGGATCTTTTAATTTACAACGGTGCCGGCTGAATGATCTCGACCCAGTAACCATCCGGGTCCTTGATGAACGCCAGGCTCTTCATGCGACCGTCGTTCAGGCGTTTCTGGAAATCGCAGCCCAGCGCTTCAAAACGTTCGCACGCGGCGCGGACGTCCGGCACCGAAATGCAGATATGGCCGAAGCCGCGCGGGTCGGTGTTGCCGTTGTGGTAGGCGAAATCCGCGTCGTTCTCGGTGCCGTGGTTGTGGGTCAGTTCGAGAATGCCGGGGATCGATGTCATCCACTCGGTGCGGGCAGCGGCATCGGCCGGGATCTGGTTTTTATCGACCAGCGCCAGGAAGTACAGGCTGAACTCGGCTTCCGGGAAATCACGCTTTTCCACCAGCGAGAAACCCAGGACGCGGGTGTAGAAATCCAGGGACCGGGTGATGTCCTTGACCCGCAGCATGGTGTGGTTGAAGACGAACTTCTGGGTGGCGGTGTCAGGTTGGGCGGTCACACCAGGAAATGTATTGAGTTCGTGCAGGCTCATGGGCCCTCCGGAAATTCCAAGAATGCTCACAATGATACGCAAGGGCCCTGGCATCGCCAAACCAAAACCGCAGGCTTGCCTGCCGGGCGGGTGAAGCTCAGACTTCGCGGCTCAATCCGTGAGTGTTCATTACAATGATCCGACCCTGTCAATTGATGTTCGTCCTGATGTGTCTGCTTTCAGGAGTTACCCGTGCTGATGCAGAAGCTCCGGTCGTGACCTGGCCCAATGGATGGACTGTCGAGACCGTTCCGCAAGACGAGGCCAAGCCTCAGGTTTCCCGGCAGCGCGCGGTAAAAAACGACCAGGACGGGACACCGGTAATGGTGATGGAGTTGACCATGACTCAAGTGGAAAGCGGTCATCAGGTGAATCTGGAAGGTGTGTTGCTGGAAATGCGCAAGTCCGTGCAGAAGGACTTTTTTCAGGGCGGCTATCAGAGCGTCTGCAACAAAATTCATCCGACTGCCTTGAGCCGGTTATCGGCGCTGGAAACTACCTGCACCATTACCCAGAACGGTCGACATGTGTTGTCTCAAACATTGGTCGCCGCAGTCGACGGCGATAAAGCCTATGTTCTTTCCTACGCGGGGCAGGCTGAGGTTTATAAGGCAAGTCAGGGCGACATAGAGGCAGCTCGAAACAGCTTGAAACTTTAGTTTAAGGTTTCTGTACCCGCGTTTTTGAGCATGGCCCGGATTTTTAGATAGCCAAACGGATTAAGCACAAAGTTAGTCAGTCTATAGCGAGTTGATCGGCGACTATCGTCGCATTTTAGACGGCATCCATGAAAAAGCCCTGCATTGGCAGGGCTTTTTTATTACCGTGAGCGCTTAGGCACGCAGCCAGGAGTCAACGGTGGCTGCACCGTATTGTTCCTTCCAGGCTTTCAGGCCGCGATGATTGCCGCCCTTGGTTTCAATCAGTTCACCCGTGTGCGGGTTCTGATAAACCTTGACCACGCGAGCGCGGCGGGTTTTAGGGGCGGTTGCCTGCTGCAGGCCGGATTTCGCCGGGTGCGGGTCGAGGATGGCGATGATGTCGCGCAAGCTCTTGCCGTAGGTTTTCATCAGCCCCTGGAGCTTTTCTTCGAATTCGATTTCTTTTTTGAGACCGGCATCGTTCTTCAAAGATTCCAACTGCTTGAGCTGTTCTTGAAGGGCCTTTTCAGCTGCACGGAATTCAGCGAGTCTGGACAATATCTTTACTCCAATAGTGTGTTTGGCTGAAACCAACCGCAAACAAAGCTATAAGCCAAGAGCCTTGAAGCGACTCGGTGATAATGGCACGCCTGCCGATTTTGCACAGGTATGAAAAATTGTAGTAGTTAATTGGCCAAGAGTAAATCCTGACTTTTTCTTCATGTAACAAGAGTAGTCTTTTGATTCAATTTGGCGCGCATCATCATGATTCCGGCGCTTAACGTGGTTAGTTAATGATCACTTAATGCTCTAATGAACTCTGCGCCGGGCATCGGCCGGCCGAACAGATAACCTTGCAGAAAGTTCACGCCATGGGCAGTCAGATAGTCACTTTGCTCCTCGGTTTCCACCCCTTCGGCGACGATGCCCAGATCGAGTTTGGCCGAGAGTTCGATGATGCTGTCCAGAATGTGCCGGGAGAGGGCGTCGACACCGATCATGGCGACAAAACTCTGGTCGATTTTCAGGAAGTCCACATTGAACTGACGCAAGTAACCGAGGCTTGAATGGCCGGTGCCAAAGTCGTCGATGGCGATCATCACGCCCAGCGCGCGAAGCCGTTCGAACAACAGCAGGGTGATGGCTGTCGGTTCGACCAGTTCGCGCTCGGTCAACTCCAGCACTAAATGGACACTGCCCGGTGCAAAAGCACTGAGGAATTCTCGGCAGTCTTCGACCAGCGCAAGATCCCGGCAATGACTGGCGGTGATGTTGATGCCAATGTGGAATGACCCCTCGAACGATGCCGACAAGGGCGCCAGCAATGTGGCGGTCTGTTGCATCAGCGAGCGGGTCATCGGCACGATCAGACCGGAATGTTCGGCAAACGGGATAAACAGATCCGGACGCACCAGGCCTTCCCTGGGGTGTTTCCAGTGCATCAATACTTCGGTGCCGGACCACAGCTTATTGTCGCCATGCACCACGGGCTGAAAGTAAGGAATGAATTCTGCTGCCTCCAGCGCCCGCTGCATTTCACGGCTGGGCGACATCGAGCGCTTCTGCAGCACATGCCCGATCGAACCTGACACCACGCCGAAGAACATCAACAGACTGAACAGTGGCGGGTATTCACTACGCATGTAACGCCAGGTTTCTCCTTCGGGGAAACCTGCGGCCACCGTAAAGGCATACCGCGAGGACGTCAGCGTACTTTGTGCTACTGGCAAGGCGGGCAGGGCGTCCTCGTGAACTTTGCCGTCGGCAGACAACCAGTTGGGACCGACTTGTAGCAACAGTAATGTCTTGCGGCCGATCAGGCGCAATTCATTGCTCAGGTGATAACCGTTCAGCGTGGTCAATGCCCCTTTATTTCCTTCGCTGAGCCGGTACACCAACAGCGCGGTATTGGGCGTGACCGGGTTGCCGTTCATGAGCCATAACTGGCCTTGGGTGTAGTCGCCGGGATTAACCTTTTCCTGATATTCACCGAACAACGAACTGCAATAGAGGGTGTCGTCCCACACCAGGTTGGTCGAGCGCACGAAGGGCCGGCGCGTAACTTGTTCGCGCAAGGCCAGTTTGACGTCATTGCAGTTTTTGCCAGCCAGCGGCAGGAGCTCCTGCGCCGCTTGGGCGGTGTTGTCGAGCATCAGTTCGAACTGGCGAATGGATTCTTCGCCAGTCAGTTCAGTACTTTGCTTGAGGGTACGTTCAGCCTGCAGATAGAGAATGGCGACTCCCAGCAACACCGGGAGCAATCCGCTCAAAACAGTCACAGTGATTCGGGTGCCACGCTTGCGGCGACTTTTGACGTTCAGTGGCATTCGCAAATCCATCGCGATAAAAGAGGGCTCTCAAAGGTTGGCAGGTCGACATGCCTCCCAAAAGAGTTCAGCCATGATAGTTGGCTATCGGCCCTTATGCCGCTCAACCTTTAATCAATCTTGAGGCCAGTTTAATAAAGGCCAGCGTCGCGGGGGATGACTGACGCTGATCGAGCACCGCCAGACCGACTTGGCGGCTGATGGGGGGCGACAGCGGTTTTTTCACGTAGCGGTTGTCGTGGTCGTCAGGCAGTGAGCTTTCGGCGACGACAGTCAAGGCATCGCCACGGCCTACGACGTCCAATGTGCTGAGCAACTGCGAGCAGCGATAACGAATGTTCGGCGTCAATCGCGCCGTATTGAACAGGCGCGACACCAGCTCCGAAGACCCGGCTTCGGTCAGCACAAAAGGGTCGTGGCACAAGTCGTTCAGGCGCAAGCTGCCGCGACCGGCCAGTACATGGTCGGCAGGCAGCAGCGCGACCATCTGGTCCTCGATCAAGGCCACGGTGTCGAAACGCTCTTGGGGCAACACCACGAAGCCGATGTCGATACGCCGTTCTTCCAGCCACTGGATCACCTGGCGATCCGGCCCTTCATCGATATGAACCTCGATGCCCGGATGCGAGGCGCGGTAGTGCTGCAAGATCCTGGGCAACAGCTTGATCGATGAGGTCGGGCCGAACGAGCCGATACGCAGAGTGCCGGTTTTCATCCCGCGTGAATCGGCCGCCTCCTGGCGCAAAGTGTTGGCCAGCCCGAGCATTGCCCGAGCGCGCAGTAATAGCTGCTGGCCGATATCACTGAGCTCGACCTGGGACTGATGCCGACGCAGCAGTTCGACGCCCAATTCCTGTTCCAGCGACTTGAGTGCGTGGGAGACCGCAGACTGGGAAATCTCCAAACGATGGGCGGCCGCCGTGAAGCCGCGCAGTTCGGCCACCAGCGAGAAAATCTCGAGTTGAGTGAGGGTCATGAGCTTTTACTCATTTTACGATGATCGATCATTAGTCGAATGATACGCCACATGCCCGATTTCTGGTGGTGGAGACTTATGACTACGTGTGAACAGACCCTTGCGAACTCTTCGGATGTGCCGGTTTATCTGAAACTGGCGGCGGTCACCATGATCTGGGGCGGGACGTTCGTCGCCGGGCGGTTTCTGGCCGACAGCCTCAGTCCGTTATTCGCTGCGAGTCTGCGGTTCCTGCTGGCGAGCGTGGCGTTGCTGGTGTTCCTGCTGCTGGCGCGGGTGCCCTTGGTGCGACCCAGCCCCAGGCAATGGTTGCAATTGGCGCTGTTGGGATTCTTCGGGATTTTCTTCTACAACCTGTGCTTTTTTTACGGGCTGCATTACATCAACGCGTCCCGGGCGTCTTTGATCGTGGCGTTGAACCCGGCGGTGATCGGCCTGGCTTCTTGGCTGTTGTTCAAGGAGCGGCTGAGTCGGGCGAAAGTGGCTGGTATTGCGATCTGCATTGCTGGCGCCAGCCTGGTGATCGTCAGCCGCAATCCGCAGTTACTGGACGGCAATGCCGATGCCTGGATCGGCGATCTGTTGATCTTCGGCTGCGTGCTCGGCTGGGGCATTTATTCGCTGTTCTCCAAAGGCCTGAATCAAATACTGGGGCCGGTGCAGACGGTGACGTACTCGATTTGGCTCGGCACGCTGATGCTCTGGGTGACCAGCGCCGTGCGGGGCGAGTTGAGTGTCGCGGCGCTCACCGGGCTCGGCGCGCAACAATGGTTGAGCCTGATGTACCTGGGCGTGCTGGGTTCGGCATTGGCCTACATTGGTTATTACGACGGCATCCGCAAAATCGGTGCGACGCGCTCGGGCGTGTTCATCGCCTTGAACCCTTTGACTGCTGTTCTTCTCGGCGCGTTGTTGCTGGGCGAGCAGCTGACACTGGCGATGTGCCTGGGCGGCGGGCTGATCCTGGCGGGGATTTTCCTGTGCAACAAACCGCTTGCGCAGGCCACGAAAAAGGGGATTGTATAAGAAGGCGGACAAACTGATTTACGCTGTGTAGAATCCGGTTACGCATATAAGAATAATCGTCTTCTGGCAGCAGAAGCCTCGCCCGCAAGAGCCTTGGGTCGACAATGAAGATATTTGGGTTCCAATTGATCTACGGTGACTTCCTCGCCCGCAGCGTGAGGGGCATCTCCTGCGCGCCACCCGCCGGTCTCAGCATTGCTAGCAACTAACGATCCGTTAATTCTAAAAGCATGATGAGGCGCCAAAATGGCAGATTTATACGAAAACCCAATGGGCCTGATGGGCTTTGAGTTCATCGAATTCGCATCGCCGACCCCGAACACCCTGGAGCCGATCTTCGAGATCATGGGCTTCACCAAGGTCGCGACCCACCGCTCCAAAGACGTGCACCTATATCGCCAGGGCTCGATCAACCTGATCCTCAACAACGAACCCCACAGCGTGGCCTCGTACTTCGCGGCCGAGCACGGCCCGTCGGTGTGCGGCATGGCGTTCCGGGTCAAGGATTCGCAAAAGGCCTACAAGCGTGCCCTGGAACTCGGCGCCCAGCCGATCCACATCGAAACCGGTCCGATGGAATTGCACCTGCCGGCGATCAAAGGCATCGGCGGCGCGCCGCTGTACCTGATCGACCGTTTCGGTGAAGGCAGCTCGATCTACGACATCGACTTCGTATTCATCGAAGGTGTGGACCGCAACCCGGTCGGCGCCGGTCTGAAAATCATCGACCACCTGACCCACAACGTGTATCGCGGTCGCATGGCCTACTGGGCCAACTTCTACGAGAAGCTGTTCAACTTCCGCGAAATCCGTTACTTCGACATCAAAGGCGAGTACACCGGCCTGACATCCAAGGCGATGACCGCGCCGGACGGCATGATCCGCATCCCGCTGAACGAAGAGTCGTCCAAAGGCGCCGGGCAGATCGAAGAGTTCCTGATGCAGTTCAACGGCGAGGGCATCCAGCACGTGGCGTTCCTCACCGATAACCTGATCGATACTTGGGACCGCCTGAAAAAAATCGGCATGCGCTTCATGACGCCGCCGCCGGACACCTACTACGAAATGCTCGAAGGCCGTTTGCCGAACCACGGCGAGCCGGTCGATCAACTGCAAGCACGGGGCATCTTGCTGGACGGTTCGTCCGAGCCTGGCGACAAGCGCCTGCTGCTGCAGATTTTCTCGGAAACCCTGATGGGGCCGGTGTTCTTCGAGTTCATCCAGCGTAAAGGCGACGATGGTTTCGGCGAAGGCAACTTCAAGGCTCTGTTCGAATCCATCGAGCGCGATCAGGTTCGTCGCGGTGTGCTTTCCACTGATTAAGCCGTTCCTGATGTGAAAAAGCCCGGTCAGCAGCAATGCTGGCCGGGCTTTTTTTTGAATCATGCAATTACATTGGCCGGCGTCGTTGCCGGACCAGATGCTTGAACCCTTCAAACACCAACGCCGCCACCGCCAGCCAGATCGGAATATAAGTCAGCCATTCGCCGGCCTTGATGCTTTCCCCCAACAGCAACGCAACGCCCAGCAACAGCACGGGCTCGACGTAACTCAACAACCCGAACAGGCTGAACGGCAGCAGCCGGCTGGCAATGATGTAGACCACCAGCGCCGAAGCGCTGATCACCCCGAGCAGCGGAATCAACAGCGACAGCCACGGATGTTGATCGAACACGCCAAACCCTTGTTCACCTCCCTGCACGAACCAGAACGCCACCGGCAGCATCAATGCCATGTCCAGCCAGAGCCCGCCAAGGTTGTCCGTGGCCAGGCGTTTGCGCAGGATGAAATAGATCGGATAGCCGATCACCACCAGCAACGTCGCCCAGGAAAAACCGCCGACCTGATACAACTCGTTGAGCACGCCGAGGCTGGCGAAGAACACGGCTATTTTCTGCAGGTAGGAAAGGCGCTCGCCATAGACGATTCGCCCGGTCAGGACCATGGACAGCGGCAACAGGAAATACCCCAGCGACACGTCGAGGCTATAACCGTTGAGCGGCGCCCACATAAACAACCAGAGTTGCAGGCCCAGCAGCACTGCCGAGCCGATCAGGGCGATGAGCAACTTCGGCTTGGCGGCCAGCCGCCGAAGAATCTCGACCACGCGTTTCCATTCGCCGGACACCACCATGAACACGGTCATGCATGGTGCGGTCAGCAACATCCGCCAACCGAAAATCTCCACGCCACTCAAGGGGGAGAGCAGTGAGGTGTAGTAATACATGACGGCAAACAGCATCGAGGCTGTGACCGATAGAGCGATACCTTTAGACAAACTGTCCTCGCGGGTTGAAGGTTAAACGGGGCGCGCAGGATACGTGGTTTTTGTGCTGAATATTGGCCGGGTGATCGATATTTTCAACATCGCGAGGGATGTTGAATCGCTATCGCGGGCAAGCCCGCTCCCACAAGTAACTTCGTCGAAGCATAGTCAGCAGATCGACACAGAACCTGTGAGAGCGGGCTTGCCCGCGATAAATCTCAAGCCGAACGCGGTTTGCGTCCCGGCACAAAATGGCTCACATCATTGAACCCCGGTGTCGACGCATGCCCCGGTGTCACCAGCGAATCGATAAAGGCTTCATCTTCCGCCGTGATTTTCACCGCTTGCGCCTTGATGTACCCATCCCACTGTTCTTCGGTGCGCGGGCCGACGATGGCCGAGGTGACGGCGCTGTTATTCAGCACCCAGGCGATGGCGAACTCGACGATGCCCACGCCACGGTCCCGGGTGTATTGCTGGATCTGCTGGGCAATGCGCAAAGACTCAACCCGCCATTCGGTTTCCAGGATGCGTTTGTCCTGGCGACCGGCGCGGCTGTTGGCGTCCGGTGTCACATCCGGCGCGTACTTGCCGCTGAGCACACCGCGCGCCAGCGGACTGTAAGGCACCACGCCGAGGCCATAGTTTTGCGCGGCGGTGATCTGCTCGGTTTCCGCCTGACGGTTGACGATGTTGTACAGCGGCTGGCTGATCACCGGCCTGTCGACGCCGAGTTTGTCGGCCAAACGAATCACTTCGGCGATACGCCAGCCACGGTAGTTCGACAGCCCCCAGTAGCGGATCTTGCCTTGACGAATCAGATCGCCGATGGCCGACACCGTGACTTCCAGCGGCGTGTTGTGGTCTTCGCGGTGCAGGTAATAGATGTCCAGATAATCGGTGCCCAACCGCGTCAGGCTGGCGTCGATGCCATTGAACAGGTGCTTGCGGCTCAAACCGCTGCGGTTCGGCACACCGTCCACCGGACCGAAGCCGACCTTGGTGGCGAGCACCCATTCGTGGCGGTGGCTGGCGATCGCTTCGCCGACGATCTCTTCGGAGCGGCCGTTGGTGTACACGTCCGCGGTGTCGATGAAGTTGATGCCCTGGTCCCAGGCCTTGCCGATGATCCGCAGGGAATCTTCGGTGCTGGTCTGTTCGCCGAACATCATGGTGCCCAATGTGAGGGTCGACACCTGTAAACCCGAATGACCCAGCGTGCGATAGCTCATGACGAAATCCTTTTACCGGTCAGAAAGCCCTAATCAAATACCAGAACCGCTGCGCGGAGCAATCTGAATTATCGACGCAGTGCCTCACAACGCTCCTGCAAGAACGTTTGCAACACCTTGACCCGCTCCGACACCTGCACCCGATGCGGGCAGAGCAAATTGAATGGCACGCTTTCGCCTTGCCAGTCATCGAACAGCGTCACCAGCCGCCCGGCCTGCACATCGGCGGCGACGTCGAGCCAGGCCTTGTAGGCGATGCCATGCCCGGCCAGGGCCCAGCGGCGGGCAACTTCGCCGTCATCGCTCAGATAGTCGCCATGCACATCAACCTCCAGCACCTCATCGCCACGGCTGAAACGCCAATGGTTGTAGGGTCGGCCATTGCGCAGGTAGAGAAGGGCGCTGTGTTCGCCCAGTTCCTCGGGATGCTGCGGCGTGCCACGGCGGGTCAGGTACTCGGGGCTGGCACAGGCCACGCGCCGATGCTGCGGCAGAATCGGTAGCGCCACCAGCGTCGAGTCACTCGGCACACCGAAGCGCAGGGCCACATCGACCGTCTCGCGGAACAGGTCGGCATGTCGATCGTTGAGCAATAGTTGCAATTGAATGTTGGGGTGTTGGCGCTTGAAATCATCTAGCCACGGTAACAGCACATTGCGCCCGAAGTCCGATGGCGCCGCCAATTGCAGTACACCACTCAAGCCTTGGGTCTGTTGCTTCAACGCCTGCTCACCTTCGGCCAGCGCGGCCAGTGCCAGGCGCACGCTATCCAGGTAGCGCCGGCCTTCTTCGGTCAGGCGCATGCTTCGCGTGGAACGGGCCAGCAAGCGGATGCCGAGACGGGTTTCCAGGCGTTTGAGGGCGATGCTGGCCGCCGCCGGAGTCAGCTCCAGGGCGCGGGCGGCGGCGGAAATGCTGCCGGAGTCGGCGGTGCGGACGAAGATCTCCAGGTCGAGAATCGAGCTCATTGGTAAAAATCCTTTAAAGATCCTTCTGATTTACCGGGATTTTTCTTCGATTGGCAACCGGAGAAGATTGAATCTCCTTAACTCGACCGGAGATCAGCTCATGACACAACTCAACGCTTCCTTGCACGATCGGACCGTCGTGGTGATCGGTGGCCGCAGCGGAATAGGCGCAGCCATCGTCCAGGCCGCAGCCGAGCGTGGAGCCCGTGCGGTGGCGGTGAGTCGCCGCCAGCCAGCGGTCGACCATGATGCAAAGACTCGACACGAAGCGGCGGACGTCACTGATGAAGCGTCGTTGCGACAGCTGTTCGAGCGTATCGGCCCTTTCGATCATCTGGTGATCACTGCCGGTCCGAGTGTGAGTGCCAAACCGTTGGCTGACAGCGATTTGCAGCACGCCCAACAGGCCTTCGATGTCAAATTCTGGGGCGCGCTGCGGGCGATCCAGGTCGCGCTGCCATACCTGAGCGCACGTGGCAGCATCACGCTGACCTCGGGTCTGTTGTCACGCAAGTTCGTCGCCGGGCAGTTCATCAAAACCACCTTGAATGCGGCGCTGGAAGCCTTGGGCAAGCAACTGGCCAAGGAACTGGCACCGCGCCGGGTCAACGTCATAAGTCCCGGTGTCACCGACACCGAGGCTTACGCCGGAATGGACGAAACGCAACGCGCCGCGATGTTTGCCCGTACCGCCGCCGCATTGCCGGTGGGCCGGGTCGGCACCCCACAAGATCTGGCGGCAGCGTTTATTCTGGCGATGGAAAACGACTTTATCAGCGGCACCGTCATCGACGTCGACGGAGGAGGGTTGCTATGAGTTGGCACTTTGATCATCTGGCCTTCAACACCCCCGACGGGCAACCGTTGCAGGAGGCCTTCGGTTCGTTGTTGGGATTGGCGCCAGGACGCCGCCCGCCATTCCCGTTCCCCGGACGCTGGTTGTATCAGGATGCGCAGGCGCTGGTGCATGTGATCGAGCAGCCGACGTTCGATGAGACGGCGTTGAGCCACATTGCCTTTCGCACCGATGAGGAGGCCGCGACGGTGTTGCGACGGGTGCAGGCCAGTGGTTTGCCGTATCAGGTGGCGCAGGTGCCGGAGGACGGGATCTGGCAGATTTTCGTGCAGATGCCGGGTGGTTTGGTGATTGAGCTGGATGCCAAGGCGGGGAGTCTGGTGGGCGTTTAAGGACGATGTTTAAAAGACATTTCCAGATACTCACTGAGGCTACATATTCTTGCGCCGCTGCCTACGACTGCGCCAGAATCCGCCGGCTAGTGCATCTTTGGCCTGGGCTATATCGTTTCTCTGTCGCTGAAAAACAGCGATCGGGTTTGGTAGCCCGGGATTGTTGTTAGGTGCACAGCTCCACCTTTTTGCAGAGTTTCTCGTCTCTGTTTTATGGTGGCCATGCGCAGGGCGTCTTCGGACGCGCCGGTTTCCTAACGCCCGGTCTACCAACCTGAGCATGGCCGCCACCCATCGTTTGGTAGCGAGGGTGATGGCTCCTTCTGTCCTGTTAGGAGTTTCATCTATGTTCAAACCAACGCCAAATCCACCAGAAGTGGACGACGTTTCCCCCTACGAAACCCCCGATTCCAAAAAACTCAACGAAGCCGCCGAGCGCGCCCTCGACCATTACCTCAAACCACCCACCCCCAAAGCCACCAAGCGCAAACCCAGCACCATTTACCATGTCGGTGAAAAGGTCGATAACGAAACCCTGCTGGTCAACGCCTGCGAATCCCTGGCGTCAGCGAGCATGATGCTCACTGAATTCGCCGGATTGATGGACATGCCCCATCGCAACATGATGCTGGGGATTCAATCGGTGGTCATGCTTGGGGAACTGGCTGTCAACCGAGTGCTGGATAACCTCGATCCTCAGAACTGATTGATCCATTGTGGCGAGGGGGGGCTTGTTGTGGTGAGGGGGCTTGCCCCCGTTGGGTTGCGAAGCGACCCCAAAACCTGTAACCGCGGTGTATCAGAGAAATCGCATACACCGGATTGACGACTGCTGCGCAGCCGAACGGGGGCAAGCCCCCTCGCCACGAAAGCAGTGGTGTATCCATGAAATGAAGAACGGCCCGAACGGGCCGTTTTTTTGCTGAACCTTAAACCCGCAACGTCCGGGTCATGCGCAACGCCAGCAAACTCCCACACACAATCACACCCGCCAGCAGGTACAACGCCGCATCGGTGGACCCGGTGCTGTCCTTGACCCAACCCACCAGATACGGGCTAAGGAAACCCGCCATCTGCCCCATGGAGTTGATCAACGCCAAGCCACCGGCCGCCGCACCGGCGCTGAGCATCGCCGTCGGCACCGGCCAGAACATCGGCAAGCCGGTGAGGGCGCCCATGGTGGCGAGGGTCAGGCCGAGAATCGCAAGAGCTGGCGTGGTCGCGAAGTTCACCGCAATCAACAGCCCCACCGCACCCATCAGCATCGGCACCACCAGGTGCCAGCGACGTTCTTTGCGCAGGTCCGCCGAGCGGCCCACCATCAACATGAACACCGCCGCCAGCAGGTACGGAATCGCGCTCAACCAGCCAATCACCAGGTTGTCGCTGAAACCCAGGTTCTTGATGATCGACGGCAGCCAGAAGTTAATCGCGTAAACACCGCTCTGGATGCAGAAGTAGATCAATCCGAACGCCCAGATCGCCGGGTTCTTGAACACTGCCCGCAAGGAGTCGGTGGTGGTTTTCGGTTTGCTGGCCAGGTCTTCGGCGTGGTCGGCTTCAAGCACCGAACGCTCGTACGGGGTCAGCCACTTGGCGTTGGCGTAACTGTCGCTGAGCAGGAAGTAGGCGAGGGCGCCGAGGATCACGGTCGGGATGCCTTGCAGCAGGAACATCCACTGCCAGCCGGCCAAACCGGCCTGGCCTGCGCCGAAGTGGTTGAGGATCCAGCCGGAAAACGGGCTGCCCAGCAGGCCCGACACCGGGATCGCCGACATGAACAGCGCCATGATGCGGCCACGGCGGAACGTCGGGAACCACTGCGAAAGGTAAAGCACCACGCCCGGGAAGAACCCGGCTTCGGCGGCGCCGGTGAACAGGCGCAGGGTGTAGAACTCGGTAGGTGTGGTGACGAACAGCAGGCAAGTCGAGAGCGCTCCCCACGTCATCATCATCAACGCGATCCAGCGTCGCGGGCCGAATTTGGTCAGGGCCAGGTTGCTCGGTACGCCGCACAACACGTAGCCGATAAAGAAGATTCCGGCACCGAGGCCGTACACGGTTTCGCTGAATTTCAGCGCGTCGAGCATCTGCAGTTTGGCAAACCCGACGTTCACCCGGTCGAGGTAGTTGAACAGGTAGCAGATGAAGATGAAGGGGATCAAACGCAAGGTAATGCGTTTGTAGACGGCGTTCTTGTCGTCAGCGTTGGCCAGGGTAGCGGTGGCGCTCTGTGACATGGCGGGCTCTCTCTTTATTATGATTTTTTGCGACGCAAGGGTAACGTTGATCGCCCTGTGAGTCTCGGCCACCCCTTGGGTGGTTGTCTTTGTGCCTGAGCACAGGGTTTGCGACCCTGGCCTGTGCGGCTGAACAAGCCGCCCCATCACGCTTTCAAGGATCCCCGCTATGTTTGAACTCGATCACGACCTGGCCCAGGACATCGTCGACCGGGCGATGGCCATCCTGCCGTACAACGTCAATGTCATGGACAGTCAGGGGCTGATTCTTGGCAGCGGCGAGCCGGAGCGCATCAACACCCGTCACGAAGGCGCGCAACTGGTGCTGGCCAACGGGCGCGTGGTGGAGATCGACGCGCAAACGGCGATTCATCTCAAAGGCGTGCAGCCGGGCATTAATCTGCCGCTGTTGCTCGATCAGCGCTTGATCGGTGTGCTGGGCATTACTGGCGAACCGGAGCAATTGCGCACCTACGCCGAACTGGTGCGCATGACCGCCGAGATGCTGGTGGCCCAGCGCAATCAGCAGGCCGAGCAGCAATGGCGGCGCCAACGGTGCGACGATCTGCTGGCATTGCTGTTGAGCGAAGCAGGGGATTCGCCACGGTTGCTGGACGAAGCGCAGCAACTGGGGCTCAAGCCGCAGCTGACACGAGTGCCGTATCTGTTCGAGTTGGGCATCGAACACGGCCCGAGCCAGACCGTCGAAGCGCTCAGCGCCTGGCTGATGTCGCGCTACCCGGACAGTTGGTGCGTGAGCTCGGCCAAATCTTCGTTGCTCTGGTGCCGCCCGGCGACGCCTGCGGTCGAGAACGAACGATTGCTGGAAAAGCTCGATGGCCTGGGCTGGAACATTTTGCGCATTGCCGTGGGCGGGCAGGCCGACGGCTTGTCGGGGTTGCGTCGCTGCTATCGACGGGTCGGCGATTTGCTGGCCTACGGGCGCGATGTGTTGCCGCATTCGCGCTTGTTGATCCTGAACCGTTATCGGCTGCCGGTGATGCTCTGGCGGCACCGCGACGACGATGCGCTGGATGAACTGCTGCGGCCGCTGCGTAAAGTCATCGCCAAGGACGGTAACGGGCAATTGCTGGCCACCCTGCGCAGTTGGTGCGAACACGACGGCCAGAGCCAGGCCTGCGCCGATGCCCTGGGCATCCACCGCAACAGTTTGCGTTATCGCATGGAGCGGATCGCCGAACTCAGCGGCGTCGACCCGCTGAAGCTCGACGGAATGCTCGCACTGTACCTTGGCGTCCAGCTCCTGCCACAAACCGAGCTGCCGACCACCGCACCGTAGCAGCTGCCGAGCCTGCGAGGCTGCTGCTACGACGAACAGTGCGGACAAGGGTTTTGTGGAAATGAACAATAATCCACATGGCCGCTTGTGCAGCGGACCGGCGTTATTGTTCAGGCCTGCTGGCAGCATGGACGCATTGGAACTGGAGAATTCGCATGAAAATCGTCATTGCCCCCGATTCGTTCAAGGACAGCCTGAGTGCCCAGGGTGTGGCCGAGGCCATAGCGCTGGGGTTGGCGCAGGTTTGGCCAGACGCGCAATTGCTCAAGTGCCCAATGGCTGATGGTGGCGAAGGCACGGTCGAGTCGATTCTGGCCGCGTGCGATGGGGAACTGCGCCGCACCCGTGTTCGCGGGCCGTTGGGCGCCACGGTCGATGCCGCCTGGGGCTGGTTGCCGCAGAGTCATACCGCGATCATCGAAATGGCCGAGGCCAGTGGCCTGCAACTGGTGCCGCTTGACCTGCGCGATGCCTGTACCAGCAGCACCTTCGGCACCGGCGAATTGATCCGCGCTGCGCTCGATGCCGGGGCGCAACGAGTGATTCTGGCGATTGGTGGCAGTGCCACGAATGACGGCGGCGCCGGGGCGATGCAGGCTCTGGGGGTGAAACTGCTGGACGCACAGGGCCAAACCCTGGCGCCGGGCGGTCTGGCGCTGGCGCAACTGGCCCGTCTCGATTTGAGCGACATTGATCCGCGTCTGGCCGGCGTGCGTTTCGACATCGCCGCCGACGTCAATAATCCGCTGTGCGGCCCTCACGGTGCGTCAGCGATTTTCGGCCCGCAGAAAGGTGCGTCGCCCGAGCAAGTCCAGCAACTGGACCTTGCTCTCGGGCACTTTGCCGAGCTCTGCGCGCAAGCCCTGGACAAAGACGTGCGCGATGAACCAGGCAGCGGCGCGGCGGGCGGTCTGGGGTTTGCCGCGAAGGCGTTTCTTGGCGCGCAATTCCAGGCCGGTGTGGAAGTGGTCGCCGAACTGGTGGGGCTGGCCGAAGCGGTCAACGGCGCCGACCTGGTGATCACCGGCGAAGGCCGTTTCGATGCCCAGACATTGCGCGGCAAAACCCCGTTTGGCGTGGCACGCATTGCGCGGCAGCACGGTGTGCCGGTCATCGTCATCGCCGGCACCTTGGGCGAGGGGTATCAGGCTCTGTACGAGCATGGCATCGATGCGGCTTTTGCATTGGCGAGCGGGCCGATGAGCCTGGAACAGGCCTGCGCCGAGGCGCCGCGATTGTTGCGTGAGCGCGCCAGTGATATCGCGCGGGTTTGGCGGGTGGCCGCCCGCAAGGCCTGACACTGTCTTCAGTAAAAAGAAATCTCTGTGGCGAGGGAGCTTGCTCCCGCTCGGTTGCGCAGCAGCCGTAAATTTTTTGGGGCCGCTACGCAGCCCAGCGGGAGCAAGCTCCCTCGCCACAAAGGCTACTGCGCAAAGCCGACCTCCGCGCAACATCTGTTTCACCGCTGAAACACTCTGCCGCCCTTGAAAAATATTTCTCCAGACCCCTGCAAAAATCCTAAACCCCGGCCGATACAGCCAATAGGCGTACACAAACCTATTACAACAGTGGCGCCAAACTGAAAGGTGCGCGCCATCGCCCGCCCGCCAGTGATCATGGCAAGGATGCTCGCCGCCTCAATTACCGAGATCATCCTATGTCACTGCGTAATCTGAAAATCGCGCCTCGAGCTTTCCTCGGTTTCGCTTTCATCGCCTTGCTGGTCATCGTGCTGGGTGTGTTTGCGGCGAATCGCATGTCGATCATCCGACAGGCCTCTGTGGATATGGAAAGCAATCAGCTACCCAGCGTCGGCTTCCTGGGTGTCATGACCGAAAACGTGCTGCGTCTGCGAATTCTCTCGTTCCGGGTTCTGGTGAACCGTGAGCCCGCGAGCCTGCAAGAAGCAGAAACCCGGATCGGGGTACTGGTGGACAAGGTCAAGCAGGCACAGGCTGCTTATGGGGCATTGCCGGCCGGCGATGAGGAAGCGGCGTTATTCAAGACATTCTCGGCCACGCTGGACAAATACCTGCAAGCGGTGCGCGAGATGATGGAGCTTTCGCGGCAGAACAAACTGGATGAAATGCTCAACCTGATCAACACCCGGATCAAGGATGGAACCGATCAGATGGGCGAGCAGTTGAACAAGTTGATTGCCATCAACAAGGCTGGCGCGACTGCGGCCGACGCCCAGGCCAAAGAGCAGTTTGCCTTTGCCACCAATGGCATCATCGTGGTCTCGGCGGTCGCTGCCCTGATGACCGTGCTGCTGGCCTGGCTGTTGACCCGCAGTATCGTCACGCCGCTGAACCGTGCGGTGCTTGCGGCCGAAACCATTGCCAGCGGCAACCTGAGCAAGGTCATCGAAGTCGATGGCAACGACGAACCGGCGCGTTTACTCGGCGCCTTGGCCACCATGCAGACGAACCTGCGCAAGACCATCGAACAGATCGCCGGCTCCGCGACGCAACTGGGCGCCGCCGCCGAAGAACTCAGCACCGTGACCCAAGAAGCGTCCCGTGGCCTGCAACAACAGAACAACGAAATTGAACAGGCCGCCACCGCCGTCAACGAAATGACCGCCGCCGTGGAAGAAGTGGCACGCAACGCGGTATCGACGTCCGAAGCCTCGAACCAGTCGACCCAGGCCGCCCGTGAAGGTCGTGACCGGGTGGTGGAAACCGTCGACGCGATCCAGACCATGACCCACGACGTGCAAAACACTGCATTGATGATCGAGGGGCTGGCCACTCAGGGCCGAGACATTGGCAAAGTGCTGGACGTGATCCGCGCCATCGCCGAACAGACCAACCTGCTGGCCCTCAACGCCGCCATCGAAGCGGCCCGTGCCGGGGAAGCCGGGCGTGGCTTTGCGGTGGTTGCGGACGAGGTCCGGGCGCTGGCCCATCGCACTGCGCAATCGACCCAGGAAATCGAGAAAATGGTGGCCGGTATTCAGAACGGCACCGGTGAAGCGGTGTCGTCGATGCAGCAAAGCAATCAGCGCACCCAAAGCACCCTGGAAATGGCCCGTGCGGCAGGTGTCGCCCTGGAACAGATCACTTCATCGATTCAGCTGATCAATGAACGCAACCTGGTGATCGCCAGCGCCTCGGAAGAACAGGCCCAGGTGTCCCGTGAAGTCGACCGCAACCTAGTGAACATCCGCGACCTGGCCACCCAGTCGGCCGCCGGTGCCAACCAGACCAGCGCCGCCACCCATGAACTGTCACGACTGGCGGTAGATTTGAATGCAATGGTGGCGCGTTTCGTGATTTGAGATAGGGTTGAAACTGGAACTCGCGCGTTAGGAGAAGTACATGCGCTATTCAGCCTTGACCCAACGAATCGACGGTGATGGAGCGGCAGCCTGGAAGATTCACGATCGAGCGCTGGAATTGCGCGAGCAGGGCGTCGACGTGTTGCTGTTGTCGGTCGGCGACCCGGACTTCGATACGCCGCTGCCGGTCGTCCACGCGGCCATCGACAGCCTGCTGGCCGGCGACACCCATTACTCGGATGTGCGCGGCACCCGTACATTGCGCAGCAGCATCGCCAGCCGTCACCAGCAGCGCTGCGGCCAAGAGGTGGACGCCGACCATGTGATCGTGCTGCCCGGCGCTCAATGCGCGGTGTATTCGGTTGCCCAGTGCCTGCTCGACCCGGGTGACGAAGTGATCATCGCCGAACCCATGTACGTCACTTATGAAGGCGTGTTCGGCGCCTGCGGGGCGAGCGTGGTGCCGGTGGCGGTGCGTCCGGAGAACGGCTTTCGGGTCGAGCCGGCGGATGTCGCGGCGCTGATCACCGCTAAAACCCGGGTCATTCTGCTCAACAGTCCGAACAATCCCTCCGGTGCCAGCCTTTCCTTGAAAAGCTGGCAGGAACTGGCGGCGCTGTGTGTGCAACATGACCTCTGGCTGATCAGCGATGAGGTCTATAGCGACTTGTTGTATGAGGGCGAGCACATCAGCCCGGCCAGCCTGCCGGGTATGGCCGAGCGCACCGCGACCCTCAACAGTTTGTCCAAATCCCATGCCATGACTGGCTGGCGGGTAGGCTGGATGATCGGCCCGAAACCACTGGCCGATCATGTGATGCATCTGTCGTTGTGCATGCTGTTCGGCATTCCGGATTTCGTTCAGAAAGCCGCGCAAGCGGCACTCGATAAGGATTTGCCGGAAGTGGCGCTGATGCGTGAGGAGTATCGCCAGCGACGCGATCTGGTGTGCGCGAGGTTGAGCGGTTGCCCCGGTATCCGGCCGATCAAGCCTGATGGCGGGATGTTTGTGATGCTCGATGTGCGCCAGACCGGGCTCGGCGCCCAGGATTTTGCCGAGCGGCTGCTGGAAGGTTATGGCGTGTCGGTGCTGGCCGGCGAAGCCTTCGGGCCGAGTGCGGCGGGGCACATACGCATCGGGCTGGTGGTGGACCAGGTGAAGCTGGCGGAAGCGTGTCGGCGGATTGCGTCCTGTGCGGCGGATTTGCTGCAGATGCGACGGGCCTGATCGAGCCATTTCATGATCGTTCCCACGCGAGCATGGGAACGATCAATCCCTTAACCCTTCCACGCTCCGGTATTCACCAGATTCACCGGCCGCTCACCCGCCAACGCCGCCAACAAGTTTTCGACTGCACAAGTCGCCATCGCCTCCCGCGTCTCATGGGTCGCCGAGCCGATATGCGGCGTCGCCACCACGTTGTTCAACTGCAACAGCGGCGAGTCATGGCGCAGCGGTTCGCGCTCGAACACATCCAGCCCGGCAGCGCGAATCCGGTTCTGCTGCAACGCTTCGATCAACGCCGCTTCATCCACCACTTTGCCCCGGGAAATGTTGATGAAGATGCTTTGCGGGCGCATCAAGGCAAACTCCCGGGCGCCGATCAGCTTTTCGGTTTCGGTGGTCAGCGGCAAGGTCAGGCAAATGAAGTCGGCCTGCTGCAACAACTCGGTCAGGCTGCGGTATTGCGCATTGAAGCGCTGCTCCACCGCCGGTTTCGGCGAATGGCTGTGATACACAACCGGCATGCCGAAACCGAAATGCCCACGCTGCGCCAACGCTTCGCCAATCCGCCCCATGCCGATGATGCCCAGCGTCTTGCCATGCACATCGCTGCCGAAATGCGCTGGGCCGATGTTGCGGTTCCACTGGCCGGCACGAACCATGTTCGCCAGTTCCACCACGCGTCGGGCGGTGGCCAGGATCAGCGCGAAGCCGGTGTCGGCGGTGGTCTCGGTCAACACGTCGGGGGTGTTGCTGAGCAGGATCCGCCGTTCGGTCAGGTAGTCGATGTCGTAGTTGTCGACGCCGACGGACACACTGGCAATCGCTTCCAGGTTCGGTGCCAGGTCGAGCAACCCGGCATCGAGTTTCAGACTGGCGCCAAGCAACCCTTGGGCGCGGGGCAGGGCCTGGCGCAGCTTGGCCAGGCCTTCGGCGTCGAGGCTGTCGATCAGCGTCACCTCAGTCTGCTCATGCAAGCGAGCCATCAGCAGCGGCGAGAGTTTCTTGTACAGCACAACCTGCTTTTTCATATCGACATCCATTCAGGAATGAGCCGGCACCGGCCGGGGCGCGGCGGTTTTGGCCACGACCCGGTCACTGGCGCCGGGCTTGAGGAAAATCGTCAGCACCACCGACACCAGCAACGCGCCGCTCATCAGCAGATAAGACGCACCGGGCGATCCGGTGGAGCTGTTCAGGTAACCGACCAGATAAGAGCCGCCAAACGAACCGAGCGCACCCATGCTGTTGATCAACGCCATGGCACCACCGGCCACGTTGGCCGGGAGGATTTCCGGAACGATGGCGAAGAACGGTCCGTACGGGGCGTACATGCAGGCACCGGCAATCACCAGCAGGGTGTAGGACCACCAGAAATGCTCCGCGCCCAGCGCGTAGGAGCCGTAGAACGCAATCGAGGCGATCAGCAGCGGAGGCCAGACGAAGCGTTTGCGCTTCTGCAGTTTGTCCGAGCCCCAGGACACCAGCAGCATGCCGATCACTGCCGCCAGGTAGGGTAACGCCGACAGCCAGCCGGCTTCGATCATGTCCATTTGCGCGCCGGCCTTGAGGATCGATGGCAGCCACAGCACGAAACCGTAGACGCCAATGCTCCAGCAGAAGAACTGCAAGGCGAGGATGATGACTTTTGGCGAGCGAAAGGCTTCGGCATAGTTTTTCACTGCCTTGATGCCGACCTGTTCGGCGGCCAGGGCACTTTCCAGGTCCTGCTTTTCCTGGTCGTTGAGCCACTTGGCCTGGGCCGGCCGGTCATCGGCCAGACGCCACCAGATAAACGCCCACAACACCGCCGGCAAGCCTTCGATGATGAACATCCAGCGCCAGTTGAAATGCTGGATCAGGTAGCCCGAGACCACCGACATCCAGAGCATGGTCACCGGGTTGCCGAGGATCAGGAAGGTGTTGGCGCGCGAGCGTTCGGCACGGGTGAACCAGTGGCACAGGTACACCAGCATCGCCGGCATCACCGCGGCTTCGACCACGCCGAGCATGAAACGAATGACGATCAGCCAGTAGGCGTTGGAGACGATCCCGGTCAAGGTCGCCAGGGCACCCCAGAGAATCAGGCTGACGAAAATCAGTTTCTTCACGCTGTGCTTCTGGGCGTAGATCGCGCCCGGGATCTGGAAGAAGAAATAGCCGAGGAAGAACAGTGCGCCGAGCAGGGAAGACAACCCCGGGGTGATCATCAGGTCCTTGGCCATCCCGGAGGCGGCGGCGAACCCGTAGTTGGCGCGGTCCAGATACGCCAGGCTGTAGGTGATGAACACGATGGGCATGATGTACCACCAGCGGCGGGTGGCCAGTGTTGCGGTTTTCATAGTGATGCTCCTGAGCTTGTTGTTTTTGTCGCAGCAGGTAACGGAGTCTGATTCAAATTTTTACGTTAATGGTGAGGGCCCCTTCGCGGGCAAGCCTCGCTCCTACGGGCGTACACCCCGAACCCTGTAGGAGCGAGGCTTGCCCGCGAACGGCGTCCTCAAATTCAGCATCCATCTCGGCTCGGGTGGGCAAGCCTTCCATATCCCCACGGCTCTGCACCGCGCGGCTGCCGATCCAGTTGGCACGTTGTACGGCATGGGCAACGCTGTGGTTTTCCAGCAGGGCGCTGATCAGGCCGACGGCAAACCCGTCACCGGCACCGACCGTATCGACCACTGTTGCCACGGGTACGCCTGCAACGAAACCTTCATCCTGATGCGTGCGGTAATACGCACCGTGCGGGCCAAGCTTGATCGCCACGGCTTCGGCGCCCTGGTCGAGGTAAAACGCCGCGATGTCGGCAGGGTCTTCGAAACCGGTCAGCAACCGTCCTTCGCTCAACCCCGGCAGCACCCAATGGGCGAGGGCGGCGAGGCGGTTGATCTCGCTGATCATCTGCTGTTCGCTGGCCCACAGGCTCGGGCGCAGGTTGGGGTCGAACGACACGCTGCGCCCGGCATCGCGCATGCGGGTCATCAGTTCGAAGGACATTGCCCGGGCCGACGCGGATAGCGCCGGAGGAATGCCGGTGGCATGCAAGTGCCGGGCGTTGAGCAGCGACGGGGAAATCGACTGCACCGACAAGTGACTGGCCGCCGAACCGCGACGGAAATATTCGACCACCGGATCGCTGCCGTCATCGGCGCGGGATTTGAGTTGAAACCCGGTGGGGTGGGCCGGGTCGATGTCGACGTGGCTGCAATCCAGGCCTTCTTTCTTCAGCGTATCGATGACGAAACGGCCGAGAGAATCGGCGCCCACCCGGCTCAGCCAGGCGACGTTAAAGCCCAATCGCGACAGGCCAATGGCGACGTTGCTGTCGGCCCCGGCAATGCGCTTGTGGAAGTGGCCGACGTCGGCCAGTTCACCGTTCTGCTCGGCAACGAACATCGCCATGGTTTCGCCGAACGACAGAATCTCGATCTCAGACATGCGCAGGCTCCAGGCGGGATTGGCTGAGGCAGGCGAGGGTAGCAACGTGTTCGGTGGTCAACTGCACCAGGTCATCGCCTTGCAGCGGATATTCCGCTGCGCGCATCACGTTCTGGGGCATGTGCCGCAGCAATTGTTGCCACAGGTGCAAGTCACTGGCCGCCGGTGGTATCGCTACCAGTTTGCCGTCGACCCGACGCGCCACTGCTTTGCAGTGCACGTAGCCGACATGTCGACCGAGCAACCGCGCGGCGCTGGCAGCGGACTGGTCCTGCCATTGCCAGTTGCCGATATCGAAGGTCATTTTGATCGGCAACTGATGCTGCTCGACGTCGGCGAAGAAACGCTGGAACGGCTCGATGCGGCCGCCGTGCAAGGTCTGGTCGTTTTCCACCAGCAATTGCACTGGGCTCTGCTGCAACACATGCGCCAGTGTTTGCAGGTCATTGTTGTCGGTGAAATAACCCAGGGAGACTTTCAGCCATTGTGAGCCGAATGCCTCGGCGCGTTGCAGGGTCGAGAGCAATTCAGGGTTGGGTGCCGATTGCCCGGCCAGCCACAACTCCAGCGGCGAGGAATACACGCTTTCCAGGCCCCGGGATTGCGTGGCGTCGGCCAATTGCGCGGGGTCTTCGAGGGTCAGCAGCTCTTCGCGCCATTCGATGTGCGTGGCACCGGCAGCGGCCAGCACTTCGACAAAACTACCCTGGCCACGTTGGCGCACAAGCTCGGCGCCGTAGCTGGACAGGCTGATGGAAACGGGTGGTTTGTTCATTGTTATCACCTCTGAAACCGGTTTCATTTTTGTTCAAAAAAAATATCAGTGAGTGATGTGTTGTTCTTTCGGGCGTCTTCGCGGGCAAGCCTCGCTCCTACAGGGGCGTGGGTGTAAATCCGTAGGAGCCAGGCTTGCCCGCGAAGAGGCCTTCAAATTGGAACACCCCCCGTGGTCGACCCCCGCACAATCAACCGTGCCGGAAAATCCAAAGTCCGCACCGGCCCGTCATCCCCACGCAAACGCTTGAGCAAACACTCAAACGCACTCGCGCCAATGTCCTCGGTCGGCTGGGCGAGGGCGGTAATCCCGCTGCCCACCAGCGGATACCAATCCAGATCATCCAGGGCGATCAACCCGACATCCTCAAACAGGTTGCACTGCAATTCACGCAACGCATGGGTACTGGCCAACGCCGCAATACCGTTGGCGCAGAACAGCGCTTTCGGCCTGGGACCAGGGGTATCAAGAAAGGATTTCAAGCGATCGGCCAGATCACCGCCAGTTTCAACCACCGCGCCCGAGAGCGCCGGACGCTGCTCGATCTGCGCCTTGAAGCTGCTGACCCGCTCGATCCGCGAACTGGTGCCGTCAAACGGCTCCGTCACCATCAGCACATCGCGATAACCGCGTTGTTCAAGATGGGCCGCGGCGATCTCGACGGCGGCGGGATTGTCCAGCCCCACCAGATCGCTATCGAACTGCTCGACCTTGCGATCCACCAGCACCATGGGCATTTCCCGCTGCAATTCGCGCAACTCATCCACGTGGTGGCCGAGGGTATTAACGATCAAGCCTTCGATGTTGTACGAGCGCAGCAGCGCCAGGTGCTGACGTTCCTGCTCGTCATCGCGATCGGTGTTGCACACCACCAGGCTGTAGCCGTGCCGACGGCAGGCGGTTTCCACACCATGCATCACGGCAATCGAATAAGGGTTTCGGATATCGGCCACCAACATGCCGATCAGACGCGTGCGCCCACGTTTCAGGCCGCGGGCCATCTGGTTAGGGCGGTAGCCCAATTCGGCAATCGCCTGCTCGATGCGCAGGGCCGTGGCATCGGAGAGCAGGGCGCGGTCGTCGCCGATGAAGCGCGAGACGCTGGCCTTGGAGACGCCGGCGTGTTCGGCGACGTCGAGCATGGTGACGCGGCTGCGCTGGGCGGCGGAGAAGTCGTTCACGGATAGACAGCCTTCTTATTGGAATTATTCAGGGGCGACCGCAAGGTCTGAAACCGGTTTCAGATAACCGCATAACCCATCGGCTCGTCAAGTTTGAAAAGGTCTGAACCCGACGACAGGGCCGGAGTATTCCGACCAGCGGTAGTTAAACCTGTCAGATCTGACAGTAGGCGAGATTGCGATTACTGCGTTTAATTTCTCCCGAAGCAAAGGGTTTTCAAGGCCTCAGGAGAACGGCGGATGAGCACATCAACACCCATTGGAATATTCGCCGCGCCATTAAGCATTGACGGTGTCGGTGCCGATAAGGTGCTTCCGCCGGACGCGCACCTCAATGGTGTGACACTGCGAATCCCCCCTTGGCCCGCACCTTCGCTCAAACCGGGCAAGAGTGATTTGCTGCAGATCTGGATTCGAGAGCCTGGGGCAACGTCCGACACTCGTTTTTACCACAACCTTTTTCCCGTCAAGGTGGAGTTTCCGACCTCTATCCACTTGCCCTCGCAGTTCCTGCAACTGATAGGTGACATCACTCTGACCTACAAGGTGACGTCTGGAGATACCGAGAACGAGGATGACTCGCTGGCGCAGGTGTTCATCCTCAAACGCCCGGTCCCGGTCAACCTGAAGGAACCGGTCTTTCCCAACGCAACCTTGTGGGGTTACCTGAATTGCAGGACGTCTCCAGCGATCTGGGTGGTGGTCACTGTGCGTGTTCCGGCACAACCGGGGCGGTTCCTTGCAGGCGATGTGTGTGAACTGGGATGGGTAGGCTTCAGCAGCCTCAACGGCAGCGGTAACGCCATTCCAGGCACGGCGCTGAGCATGCGCAAAACATTGACGCAGCAGGAAGCCGATTCAGCGCAGGGCTTCGACTTCAGGCTCGAAAGCGACAAATACGAAAAACATATCAAGCCTATGGTCATCAACGCATCGGCACTCGCTCAGTACACGCTTTATCGAAAGGGTGTCGCTCTGGGTCGATCGGCCCCGGGCCTGGTAAAGATCGACCGGGGCGTATCGGGGAATCCACCTTGCGGCCCATAACCCAAGGAGTCTCAAGTTCAACCGTTGTAGAACACACAAACGCAAGAAAAACGTCAATCCCAGGAACATGCAGCCAGGAGTCGCGAGATTTTTCATTGGGACACAACGTTGATGGTTCAACGATTAATTCATCCATGGAGCATACGAACATGAATATGCAGGTTAAATCTGGCGATGTCCTTGCCTTGCCTCCGACTATTGTCGGTGTGTTGCCTGATGGCCGAATTCCCTATCAACAACTGAAAGTCGACAGACGGGTCACATTTCGATTGGCCGATGTCGATGACAAAACGCCTGAAGGCGCTCACAGAATCCAACTTCACCTGCACCCGAAAGGGATCAAGCCCGTACCATCCGACCCGACATGGGTGGTTTTGGAGTTGTTGAAAGCCAATCAGCCAGCGGCTGACTGGACGTTTCCGATCGATTTTGACGTGACTGGAGCTGCACTCGACCGACTGGTCGACAGGTTTGATATGAACGGCGAATACGCGGAATACGGCGCGACATTCATTATTTATGACGCCCACACCAACGACGATATATCTGATCCACCTCTTGAGTTCAAAGTCGATCTGACCGGGCCTTACCAGCGCCAACCCGGTACGGGCAACGGCACCGGCCCCCGGCCTGCGTTGATCAGCCAGACTGGCTTGCCTACCAGGATTGACGACGCCTGGCTGGCGGATCCCGCCAACGCCGGCGGTCTCGATTTGCCCATTCCTACCGGCTATACAAAATTCGAAGCGTTAACCGATCGCGTCAGTATCTATGTTTCTACGCAAACAACATTTACAGGGATGCAGGGCGACGTCAACGGAGCCTCTGTCGTCGATTTTCCGCTGCCGGTTGGCGGGGTCATCAACATTCCTCTGGCCGATCTGCAGGCGTTGAGGGATGGTTCGTACTTTTATTCCTATAACCTCAAGGATGCGCCAGGAAATATCAGCAACAACTCGGCCATCACGTTGCTGTTCAGTCGGGTAAGTGCCCCCGCCCCGGTACTGGGCGTGCCAAGGATCCCGGTCACCGGTCCTAATGGTCAAACGCCTATTACGCTTGGGACGTCAGCGTTTCCCACCAAAGCTGTAATGGAAGTCGATTTCCCGTTGAACGGGCTTCCCGGTGATCGGATCGTTCCAGAAGTCTTTGATTCGAATGGTGTTCCTTCACCGACAATCCCTGAACAACAAATTCCGCCTGTCGGTACACCGGGTCCACAGACACTGTTTTTCGACCTGGACGATGCGTTTTGGGCCGCTGTGTATGCGGACCCCAATCGCCAGGATGAGGAGCAGTTCACATACAGGTACAGATTGATTCGTCCTACGATTTCATCTGATCCGGTTTCGCAGCCGGAGCAATTCGGTATTCTCGATCGATCGTACGCCGGGCCTGAGCAACCGAACCTGCCAGACCCGCTAAACCCCAACATTCAGCCGGTGGCGGTTCAGGGCGCAGGCACTCCGGTACCCGCCCCCAACACGCTTGGCACGGCACAGGCAGGCCTCGACGCCACCATGACCTGGCCTTTGTGGAGGGATCCAAACCGGCCGGTGACAGACCGTGAAATCGTGACGTTCTACTACCAGGGCAAGCAAGTGGGGAGCCCGGTGGGCGTGCGGGGTGACCAGCCGACGGTCACCACGACATTGCCTTGGGCCACGATCCTGGCCGAAGGCAACGGCAGTGGTGCAACGGCGCGAGAAGCCTACATCACCATCGGATACCCTGGCAGCGCGAACGTGATGACGCAGACGCCCGTGACCCCGGTCAACGTGACAGCCATCGTGATCAATCTGCCTGCGCCACAGATCATTGTTTCAGCCTTCAGAACAGCCACCGGGACCCTGGTGCCGGAGCGTGTCGCGACTTCCATCAATTGTCCATGCATGGATCACCCGACTGTAGCGAACGGGCCGATGCCGCCTTACGCGGCGCGCAGCCTGCGGATCAGGATCCTGCGCGATCCCAATATCCCTACAGGCGCAATAGTGAACCTGGAATTTGAGGGCCGGGTCACCAACACGGCGGGTGGGGCTGCAATTCCCGGCACTCAGATCACGGATTCGAGGCCTATGCCAGCGACCGGAGTGCTGGAATTCAACCTGACGGACTACACCGCCATCAGGACGATCCAGCTGCCAAGCCCCGGTCCGGGTCAGCGACCTGCCACCCGTTTTGCGCGCATCGCGTATACGGTCAACGGAATCACTTCCGAGGGCACCTTCCCCGTGGCGCTCTTGAACTCGAGCCTGGTGTATTGCGAGCAGAACCGTCCTTGATAACGGATCAGCAGCGCTTCGAATGAAACTTCCGAGGATAAGGGCGACAGCAATTGTCGTCCTCATCCGAAGAGGTGAAGTCAGATACGTACGAGCTTACGAAGCAAGGGGATAAATCGTACAAAGACGGAGATTGATCCTACATATCCCCGGGAAAGTTATCCGTAGTCTGGCGACCGTTTTAGTCCGGCTCGCACACTGTTTGAGTCGGAAACTCGTTCCTGATGGAATGCAATCGAGTAGGACTCAACTATGTTGCCAAAGTCGCAATTTCCTTTTTTGAAAACATCGATCAGCTTCTGGGTGGCAACCCTGATGCCTCTTCTGATGAATTCATCGATGACTCAGGCTGCCACTGTTCCGGCGGGCACCACTCAAGCCATCGACGCCACGACACCCCTGCAAACCTGGCAGCTTCAAAGCAACGCTACGTTGAACGCCACCAATGCCACAACACTGCAGATGACCAGTGCTGCTGGTGGTGTGTTCAACTTGACTGGCTCAAACGTCAGCGCCGCAACGGGTTCAGGTATTTCCCTGACCAACGCTAGCGCCAACCTGGACAACTCGAGCGTCAACAGTGCCACCGGCATCGGCATCTCTGCGGTACGAAACGTCGCCAGCGTCGGTGGTTCGAATGTGACATTGCGCAATGGGTCTGTCGTTCGAGGTTTGCAAGGAGGTATCGCGGGCAACCGGTTCAGCGTCCTCAATCTGCGAAATTCCACTGTTGAAGGGACTGGCGCCACCAGTTTCGGGATTCGGATGCTGGAGGGTTCACTGTCGGCCACCGGAAGTACGATCACCGGCGGCCTCAATGGCGTGACGGTGGGCACCGACACGCAAGTATCGACTGTCATTCCAACCACCATCGTTCTGGACGCTACCCGTGTCGAAGGCAAGACAGGGTCGGCGTTGGTGGTCGGCATCAACGCGCCGAACTTTCCGACCGTGGCCAACATCGAAGTGCGTAATGGCTCGAGCCTGGTCTCAGGCAACAATACGTTGCTGGAAGTCAGGCGAGGCGCCTCGGCTGGTTTCCTTGTGGATAACAGCGCATTGACCGGTAATGTAACGGTGGCTTCCGGCAGTTCCGCCAACGTCACGCTGCAGAACAATGCATCGTTGACCGGGGACCTGCAAAACGTCACGACCGCCGTGTTAAATAATCAGGCACGTATGACCGGTAACGTGCTGGGTGCTTCAAGTGTCGCGCTTGATAATGGTTCGACACTGAGCGGTAACCTGGACAATGTCGCCAGCGTGTCCATCAACAACCAGAGCATCATGACCGGCAACGTCAACGCTGCGACGGGCAGTGCTTCTGGCTTGACACTGGATAACGGGGCGAGCCTGACGGGGCAAGTGAACAACGTCGCCAATTTCGCCATCAGTAATCAGGCGCTCTGGCAGATGACCGGCAGCCAGTCGGTGAACAACCTGACACTCAGCAATGGCGGCGGAGTCCGATTAGGCACTAATCAGGAATATTTTCAACTGAACGTGGCCAACCTGGCGGGCAACGGTACATTCAGGATGAGTACCGATTTCAACCAGGGCATCAGTGATTTGTTGAATATCACTGCAAGCGCTGCCGGCGATCATCAGTTGCTGGTTCGCAGTTCGGGTTTCGATCCGGTCAATGATGCTTCGATCAAGGTGGTGCAGAGCGTTGCTTCAAACGCGCAATACGGCCTCGTCAACAACCAGGTCGATGTCGGGGCGTTCACTTATAGACTGGTGAAGGACGGGAATGACTGGTACTTGCAGCCCGACAAGGAAGTCGTCAGCACACCGACCCGCTCGATATTGGCGATTACCGGCACGACGCCTGCGGTGACCTACGGCGAAATGGCTCTATTGAACAACCGGATGGGCGATCTACGTGTCAATGGCGGGCAAACCGGCGGATGGGTCCGGTCTTTCGGCAGTCGGTACAGCATCGGCAACAATGCCTACGGGAACGGCTATAGCCAGCGCCAGTACGGGTTGTCGATGGGGGTCGATACCCCGGTGGAGATCGCGGGCGAGCGCGTGTTGCTGGGTGTGTTTGCCGGTTACAGCAAATCCGATCTCGATCTGAGCCGTGGCAGCTCCGGTGAAATCGGCAGTACATCCCTCGGCGTTTATGGCACCTGGCTGGGTGATAGTGGCTATTACCTGGATACGGTGGCCAAGCTCAATCACTTCCGCAATGAAGCCAATGTGGCACTGAGCGATAACACCAAAACCAAAGGCAACTACAACAATCTGGGGGCCAGTGCATCGGTCGAGTTCGGCAAGCGCATCGACTTCAAGGACGGCTATTACGCAGAGGTGTTCACTCAATGGCAGGCAGCCTCCGTGCAAGGCAAGGACTTCAGTCTGGACAATGGCCTGAAGGTCGACGCCGACACCACACGTTCCATGCTCGGCAAGGCGGGTGTAACGCTGGGACGTGGCATGAAGCTGTCTGACGGCAGCGTCCTGCAACCTCATGTGCGTGTTGCTGGCGTTCATGAGTTCGTGAAGACCAATGAGGTGCGCGTCAATAACAATAAATTCAACAATGATTTGTCCGGCAGCCGGTTGGAGGTTGCCGCCGGAGCATCCTGGACCCTCAATGACCGCTGGCAGCTACACGCGGAACTGGATACCAGCAAGGGCGATGGCGTTACCAAGGACTTTGGCGTGAACATGGGGGCGCATTACAAGTTCTGACGCGAATGAAAAAGGGAAGCGCGGCAGACCGTGTGAAAACGCAGTCTGCCGCGGTTTAAAGCAAATGCCCCGACTTGTCGGGGCATTTGCTTTTCTGAAATCTGAAAAATAAAGGGCCTCTCAGCCCATCAACGCCATCAGCTTTTGTGCTCCCAGCACCTTGATCGCCCTTTTCAGGTTGTAGGCTTGTACCGCCAATGCCAATTCGGCTCGGGCGCCTTTCAGCTGTCTCAGCAAGAACCGGCCATTGCCAAATAGCCATTGCTTGAGATTGCCGAAAGGGTGTTCGACGATGGATCGCCGGCTAACCATCAATTGCGCTGACACTCGGCCTCGAGCCGTCGCGAGGAGCGAATACGCTGAAAATAACCGTACAGATAGAGTTTGAGCAGATCGGCAGGATCGTATGAAGGACGTCCGGTGGCCTTGGGTCTGGCTTTGTCGAAACCCAGTTGCTCAAAGTCCAGAAGCGAAACATAGGCTTCGATGACGCGAACCAGATGGTCATCGGGAATAAGTTCGTCCAGCGACACTGGAAACAGTGCGGTCTGGGCGTGGTTTTTACCTTGGATATAGCGCATAAGAAAAATGCCCGTATCTTGCGATACGGGCATTTTCTTTAACCGGCCAGCAGATTGCTAGGTTTTCACACGGTCTGCGCTGGCTTCCCTTTTTTTGACTGTGTGTCCCGTCCTGAATAAGGTTTACACAGCGGTTATCATTTCAAAACTTGAAGATCGCCATCGAGCTGAAATGTAGTTCCGTCGGCATTCTCTACGCTCACCTTGAACTTGGCTTTGACGTTAGCGCTGCCGACAGCCGGTTCGATTTCGATTTCGCCTGAAATGGCTTCACTTACCACGGTGTCGTCTTTAAAGCTGAGTGCCACATCGGGACTGCTTTTGATCGCATGTTTGCCCACCGGGTAGTCCTTGGGGAGGATGATGATAATTTCACGTGCCGGATAGCTTTTGGCTTTAGTATTCGAAGCGGGTCGATCGATGGCCGTAATCTGTACGGCATCAAGTTGTTGAACGCCGACTTTTACCTGGTCTATCAGTCGGGAAGTGGCAATGAAATCCTCGATGGGTGTACCAGTGTTGGCGAAAGCCTTCGCAGTAACATAGTTACCTGGGGCAAAGCTGATTTGTTTGATTACAGCGTTCATGAATAGGATCTCCGTTCACTAAAAGGAAGTATCCAAAGGCCGTCCGACCCTAACTCTGGATGCACCATGGAAGCGTTTTCCTGACGGGTTGTAAACTGTCAAACCTGACAGGTTACAGCTGTCAAAATCTGTGAATGGATGGCCTCAGCATGCAGGCACAAAACGCTGGTATCCAGGCTGAACAGAGCAGGGGGCGGTCGTCAGCTGAACAAACCGGCGGCAATGTTGATGGAAAACCCCAATATCGCCGTGTTGAACACAAACCCGATCAACGATTGCGCTAGCACGATCTTGCGCAATTCCCGCGTGGCGACGCCGACATCCGCGGTCTGCACCGCCACGCCGATGGTGAACGAGAAGTACAGGAAGTCCCAGTAATTGGGGGTTGTCAGCCCTTCGGCAAATCGCAGCGCAGGTTCCTTGCCTTCCCAGGTGTAATACAACCGGGCGTAATGCACGCTGAAGATCACCCCGATCAACAGCCACGAGCCGATCACGGTCATCCCGGTAAAGCCGTAGTGCAACAGCCGGTGATAGGTGTCCAGATCTTTGCTGCCTGCTAGTTGGAGGGTGATGGCGGCGAGGCTGGCCAGTGCAGCCATGCTCACGGTGAACAGCACCAGCCCGGCGTTTTCGTCCTCGACTTCGGCGATGCGTTTCACGTCGTCGGCTTTGGAACGCATGGTCAGCCAGATGATCAGGGCCAGATACGTCCAGACCCCGGCATTCCAGCCGATGAGGATTTTGCCGAGGATCGAGTCGGCCGGAGCCAGAATGCCTGCCGCGACGCCAAGGGTGGCGGCGGCGGACAGGCGAGGGTGGGTGCGGGCGAGGAAGGGCATGGGGGCTCACGGTCAGGGGCTTTTCAGCACCTTAGCCCTGGTGTGAGTGGTGCATCAAGCGCCGCCTTTCAGGTCAAGCCTAGGCAGGTCATAGGCGTTAAGGGGTCTGAGGATTATTGATGAAAGTGAAACGTCCGTTATTAAACGTAATCTGCGTTCCGTTGGAGGCTATTTCACTGATGAAATCCAGGCGGCCCGTGAAACCTTGCGATGAACCCTCCACGGGCACGTGCTCGATCACCAGTTTGCCGCTTCGTACCGAGTAACCTACTATTATTCCCGGACGATACTCGCTGTAACTTACGCGGATTTTATCCTTGAAGGCGGCCAGTTCATAAGTGCCAGGTCCGAGGTCGCAAGCACATAAGATATTGACTGAATCCAGCGGGTGGTTGGGTACATCGAAGGAATAGGTTTGGGACCAGGCGCGCCAATGTGGAGTATTCGGGCCAACAACCGGGTCTGCGGGGAGGGCCTCCAGCTGAAATCTATTGGCGTTGTATTCTGTATACGCGCCGCCCTCAAGTGTAGCCGTGAAGGTGCCGGCAGTATCAGCCTTTGCAATTGACAGGGTGTCATCAAAGTTTTGATATTCGCACGAGCCTTCGCTGACAATCACTTTTTGCCCCCCAGACTCTGCTGTGAAAAAAAAATTAAAACTTGCCGTCCCGTTGGGGATGTCGAGATTGACGTTAGTCAACTCACCTGACGTCGCAATGAAAGGTCGGATCCCGCTTACGGAGTGAACGGTCCACGATGCACTTGCGCTCGTTGCGTCATTGCTGTTGTTGATCTGGAAGGTTTCATTGCCGTTGGGGGGGAATCGGAAAGACAACTGGATCGCATTTTTTTCATCTTTACGATCAGCCGATTGTGCATTCCATTGATTTGTTCTGGGGTCTTTGTAGAAGCGGTAAAACTCATTGCTAACATACTTGAGGCCATCTTTCACTTCCGCTGTGACAGTGCCAGTGGTTGTATTCTTCATGGGGCGCTCCTGAATCAAAACGTGTAGGTGTGATTGATGACTAGAGCGTGCAGCTTATGGGCCCATGAGATATTTCGGCTACTGTCAGATATGACGGGTGTAAGGGACTTGTTAGTTATAGCGATATTTTATATGCGTTAAATGTCTTCTCGGGCGACAGCTGTTGGCATCGCCCGAGAACTTTGACCTATCCTTTCGCTTTACGCTTCACCCACTTCATCACCACCACAAAAAACACCGGTACAAACACCACCGCCAATGTCGCCGTGATCATCCCGCCGATCACCCCGGTGCCGATCGCCTGCTGGCTTGCGGAACTGGCCCCGGTAGCAATCGCCAACGGCACCACCCCAAGAATGAACGCCAGCGATGTCATCACAATCGGCCGCAACCGCAGGCGCGCCGCTTGCAGCGTGGCATCGATCAGGTCATGACCTTCGTCATACAGGCTTTTGGCGAACTCGATGATCAGGATTGCGTTCTTCGCCGACAGGCCAATGATGGTGATCAGCCCGACCTTGAAGAACACGTCGTTGGGCATCCCGCGCAGGGTCACAGCCAGGACCGCGCCGAGCACACCCAGCGGCACCACCAGCAGCACCGAGGTCGGAATCGACCAACTCTCATACAGCGCCGCCAGGCACAGGAACACGATCAGCAGCGACAGACCGAGCAGCATCGGCGCCTGACTACCGGACAAGCGTTCCTGCAACGACAACCCGGTCCATTCCTGACCCAACCCCGCCGGGCCTTGCGCCACCAGCCGTTCGATTTCCGCCATGGCTTCGCCAGTACTGTAACCGGGCGCCGGTTCACCGGAAATGCTGATGGCCGGGTAGCCGTTGTATCGGGTCAATTGCGCCGGGCCCTGGGTCCAGTTGGCCCGGACGAAGGCCGACAGCGGCACCATTTTTTCAGCGTTGTTGCGTACGTGAATCTTCAGCAGATCGGCGACCTGGCTGCGTTGATCGCCTTCGGCCTGGACCACCACTCGCTGCATTCGCCCCTGGTTGGGGAAGTCGTTGATGTAAGCCGAACCCACAGCGGTGGACAGTACGTTGCCGATGTCGGCAAAGGAGATGCCCAAGGCGTTGGCTTGCTTGCGGTCCACGATCAGCTGAACCTGTGGCGCTTCGGCCAGGGCGCTTTCGCGCACATTCATCAGGATCGGGCTTTTCTCGGCGGCGGCGAGCAATTCGCTGCGCGCTTTCATCAGCGTGGCATGGCCGAGGCCGCCACGGTCCTGCAAGCGGAACTCGAAACCGCTGGAGGTGCCGAGACCGTCAACAGGCGGCGGCAGCACCGAGAAAGCCATGGCATCCTTGATCTGGCTCAGCGCGATGTTGGCGCGATCGGCGATGGAACTCGCCGAGTCGTCGCTGCCCCGATCCGACCAGTCCTTGAGCGTGGTGAACGCCAGCGCAGCGTTCTGCCCGCTACCGGAAAAACTGAAGCCGAGAATCACTGTGCTGTCGCCGACGCCCGGTTCGGTGGCGTTGTGTGCTTCGATCTGCTCCACCACATTTATTGTGCGATTCTTGCTCGCGCCCGGTGGCAGTTGGATGTCGGTGATGGTGTAGCCCTGGTCTTCCACCGGCAGGAACGAGGAGGGCAGACGACTGAAACACAATCCCAGGCCGACCAGCAGCACGCCATAGATCAACAGGTAACGACCGGTGCGTTTCAACGCATAGGCGACCCAGCCCTGATAACGCTCGGTCAGTTGTTCGAAGCGCCGGTTGAACCAGCCAAAGAATCCGGCTTTTTCGTGATGCTCGCCTTTGGCAATCGGCTTCAACAGCGTCGCACACAACGCCGGGGTCAACGTCAGGGCGAGGAATGCCGAGAACAGGATCGACGTGGCCATCGACAGCGAGAACTGTTGGTAAATCACCCCGACCGAGCCCTGCATGAACGCCATCGGAATGAATACCGCCACCAGCACCAGGGTGATGCCGATGATCGCGCCGGTGATCTGCTTCATCGCCTTGCGCGTCGCTTCCTTGGGCGACAGGCCTTCGGTGGCCATGATTCGTTCGACGTTCTCCACCACCACAATCGCGTCGTCCACCAGGATGCCGATGGCCAGCACCATGCCGAACATGGTCAGCACGTTGATCGAGAAGCCCAGCGCGAGCATGGTCGCAAACGTGCCCATCAACGCCACCGGCACCACCAGCGTCGGGATCAGCGTGTAGCGGATGTTCTGCAGGAACAGGAACATCACCGCAAACACCAGCACCATCGCCTCGCCGAGGGTGTAAACCACTTTGGTGATCGAGACCTTGACGAAGGGTGAGGTGTCGTACGGGATCTTGTATTCGACACCGGCCGGGAAATAGCGCGCCAACTCGTCCATCTTTGCTCGCACCAGCGTTGCGGTGCTCAGGGCATTGGCGCCCGGCGACAGTTGCACACTGACGGCGGTAGACGGTTTGCCGTTCAGGCGTGTGGAGAACTGATATTCCTGGCTGCCGATCTCGACCCGCGCCACATCACGGATGCGCACGGTAGAACCGTCAGGATTGGCCTTGAGCACGATGTCGGCGAATTCTTCAGGCGTCGACAGCTGGCCTTTGACCAGAACGGTCGCGGTGATTTCCTGAGTGGTGCGGGTCGGCAAGTCGCCGATGCTGCCCGCGGAAACCTGAGCGTTCTGCGCGACGATAGCGGCGTTGACGTCAGCCGGGGTCAGGTTGAAGCCGATCAGCTTCTGCGGGTCGATCCAGATCCGCATCGCCCGTTCGGCGCCGTACAACTGGGCCTTGCCGACGCCGTCCAGACGCTTGATCTCGTTCATCACGTTGCGCGCCAGGTAATCGCTGAGCGCCACGTCATCGAGCTTGCCGTCGCTGGAGGTGAGGGTGATCAGCAACAGGAAACCGGCGGAGACTTTCTCCACCTGCAAACCTTGCTGGGTGACCGCCTGAGGCAGGCGCGACTCAACCGCTTTGAGGCGGTTTTGCACATCGACCTGGGCCATTTCCGGATTGGTGCCCGGCTGGAACGTCGCGGTGATGGTGGCGCTGCCGAGGCTGCTCTGGGATTCGAAGTACAGCAGATGGTCGGCGCCGTTGAGTTCTCCCTCGATCAAGCTGACCACGCTTTCGTCCACGGTCTGCGCCGAAGCGCCGGGGTAGGTGGCGTAGATTTCGACTTTCGGCGGCGCAACGTTCGGGTATTGCGCCACGGGTAACTGCCCAATGGCCAACGCACCGGCCAGCAGGATGAACAGGGCAACCACCCAGGCGAACACCGGGCGATCGATAAAGAACTGCGGCATAAAAAGCGTCCTGCTTACTGGCCAGAAACCTGGGCAAGTGGAAGAGGGGTGTTGTCGATCTGGACTTTCTCACCGGGGCGCGCGTGTTGCAGGCCTTCAGTGACGATGCGGTCACCGGGCTTGAGGCCGCGGGTGACGATCCAGCGATCGTTCTGCACCGGGCCCAGCTCTACCGGTTGCTGGCCGACCCGCTGTTCGGCGTCGAGCAATAGCACTTGGGCGACACCGGCGCTGTCACGCTGAATGGCCCGTTGCGGCACGCTGATGCCTTGCTGATTGAAGGCCTGCTCCAGACGTACGCGAACGAAGCTGCCTGGCAGCAAGTCGAGGTCCGGGTTGGGGAACTCGCTGCGCAGGATGATCTGACCGGTGCCCGGGTCGACGGTGATGTCGGTGAACAACAACTTGCCGGGCAATGGATAAAGGCTGCCGTCGTCCTGGATCAGCGTGGCTTTGGCCTGGCCTTGGCCCACTTCCTTTAACTGGCCAGAGCGGAAGGCCCGGCGCAGGTCGTTGAGTTCACGGGTCGATTGGGTCAGGTCGGCGTGGATCGGGTTCAACTGCTGAATCAGCGCCAGCGGCGTGGTTTCGTTCTGCCCCACCAGCGCGCCTTCAGTCACCAGCGCGCGGCCGATGCGCCCGGAAATCGGCGCGGTGACGGTGGCATAACCGAGGTTCAGTTTCGCCCGCTCCACCGCGGCTTTGTTGGCGGCGACATCGGCGGCGGTCTGCCGGGCATTGGCTCGGGCATTGTCGTAATCCTGAGCGCTGATGGCGTTGCCTTCGATCAACTGGGCGTAACGCTGCTCCTGCAATCTGGCCTGGAACGCGTTGGCTTCGGCCTTGCGCAGCGCGGCTTCGGCGCTGTCCAGGTCGGCCTTGAAGGGGGCCGGGTCGATACGGAACAGAACGTCGCCTTTATTCACGTCGCTGCCTTCGCGGAAGACCCGCTGTAACACCACGCCGGCAACCCGGGCACGCACTTCGGCAATCCGTGGCGCGGCAATCCGCCCGCTCAAGTCGCTGCTGATTGACAGAGGACGAGCTTCGACGGTTTCGATGCGCACCGTGGCCAGCGGTGCCGATTCTTCGGCGGTCGAAGACTGGTCACAAGCGCTCAGCGTCAACGCCAGGGCAATCAGGCTGAGCGTGGCAAGCAGGTTCTTTGACATGGAAATACCCCAATAATGACTACCCGCATCCTACGGGGAGTCGATGAGGGTAGCGGTGAAGCTTTGTTGGTGCTGTGTGAAATTGTGTAAGGGTTTTGCTCGCGTATGCGTGAGGGCGTATATCCTTCGCAGCTTGAAACTTTTTGCGACGGTCAGGCCGCCTTCGCGGGCAAGCCTCGCTCCTACAGTAGGAGCGAGGCTTGCCCGCGAAGAGGCCCTGAAGTTCGCCACAGCACTTTCTGGAAACACCCATGCCCAACATCCTCCTGGTCGAAGACGACACCGCGCTCTCGGAACTGATTGCCAGCTACCTGGAACGCAACGGTTATTCCGTCAGCGTGATCAGCCGCGGCGATCATGTACGCGAACGCGCGCGGGTCAGTCCGCCGGACCTGGTGATTCTCGATCTGATGCTGCCGGGGCTCGACGGCTTGCAGGTCTGCCGCTTGCTGCGGGCGGATTCGGCGACGTTGCCGATCCTGATGCTCACCGCCCGTGACGACAGTCACGATCAGGTGCTGGGCCTGGAAATGGGCGCCGACGACTACGTCACCAAACCCTGCGAGCCCCGTGTGTTGCTGGCCCGCGTACGCACGCTGTTGCGTCGCAGCAGCCTCAGCGAACCGCAGACCGCTAATGACCGTATTCTCATGGGCAACCTGTGCATCGACCTGTCCGAGCGCACTGTGACCTGGCGCGGGCAACTGGTCGAGCTGTCCAGCGGCGAATACAACTTGCTGGTGGTGCTGGCCCGGCATGCCGGCGAAGTGCTGAGCCGCGATCAGATTCTGCAACGCCTGCGCGGTATCGAATTCAACGGTACCGACCGCTCGGTGGACGTGGCCATCTCCAAACTGCGACGCAAGTTCGACGACCACGCCGGCGAGGCGCGCAAGATCAAGACCGTGTGGGGCAAGGGCTACCTGTTCAGCCGCTCCGAGTGGGAATGCTGAACCATGTTCAGAATCCTGTTTCGTCTGTATCTGGTGACCATCGTTTCGTTCAGCGCGGCGATCTACCTGGTGCCGGACCTGGTGATCAAGGTCTTCCATGAGCGTTTTGTGACCTACAACCTCGATTACTCCCGAGGTTTGCAAACGCTGATCGTCAAACAGTTTCGTACGGTGCCTGTCGAGCAGTGGCCGGCGCTGGCGGCGGAGATGGACAAGGAGTTCCAGCCGCTGCACATCATTTTGGCCCGCAATGACGATGCCGAATTTACCCTGGATGAGCGCGAACGCTTGCAGCGCGGGGAGAACGTGGTACGCATCGGCGACTGGGGCTGGCGCACCCTGGCGGTGACACCGTTGAACGAGCAGATGGTGGTGGAGATGGTCGTGCCACCGGACCCCACGGATGTCAGTTGGTTGTACTGGAGCATCAACGTGCTGATCGGTGCGACGATGCTGGCCTGCCTGTTGTTGTGGCTGCGCCCGCACTGGCGCGACCTGGAACGTCTCAAAAGCACCGCCGAACGCTTCGGCAAGGGCCACCTGAGCGAGCGCACGCAGATTTCCCCCAGCTCCAACATCGGCAGCCTGGCCAACGTGTTCGACACCATGGCCGGCGACATCGAAAACCTGCTCAACCAGCAGCGCGACTTGCTCAACGCCGTGTCCCACGAATTGCGCACGCCGTTGACGCGGCTGGATTTCGGCCTGGCCCTGGCGCTGTCCGACGACTTGCCGGCCACCAGCCGGGAACGCCTGCAAGGCCTGGTCGCGCACATTCGCGAACTGGATGAGCTGGTGCTGGAGCTGCTGTCCTACAGCCGATTGCAAAACCCGGCTCGGCTGCCGGATCAGGTCGAGGTGTCGCTGGATGAATTCATCGACAGTATTTTGGGCAGCGTCGATGAAGAGCTTGAGTCACCGGAAATCGTCATTGATGTGCTGCTGCACGGTCAGCTCGAACGCTTCTCGCTGGATCCGAGATTGACCGCCCGGGCGATCCAGAACCTGCTGCGCAACGCCATGCGCTATTGCGAGAAACGGATTCAGATTGGTGTGCAGGTGTGCGCCAAAGGCTGTGAGATCTGGGTGGACGACGATGGCATTGGCATTCCCGATGAAGAGCGGGAGCGGATCTTTGAGCCGTTCTATCGGCTGGATCGCAGTCGGGATCGCGCCACAGGCGGGTTTGGCCTGGGGCTGGCAATCAGCCGCCGAGCACTGGAAGCGCAGGGCGGCACGCTGACCGCGCAGGCATCACCATTGGGCGGCGCACGGTTCCGTTTGTGGCTGCCCACCTCGGCCTGACGCATTCGTTGTAGCAGCTGCCGAGCCCGCGAGGCTGCGTTCGAGTGCGCAGCACTCGTAAAACCAGGCAACCGGTTCTTCCAGGAAAACCGCATTCGCAGGACTTGCGAGGACTGCGTCCTCGGACGCAGCCTCGCGGGCTCGGCAGCTGCTACGAGCCAGGTGAGGGAACGATCTGCAGTTCAGTCGAGCAGTTCGGCTGACTCAATCAACCCAACCCCCGCCACCTGCATCCGCTCAATCGCCGCCGCCAGCGACCCTTCCAGATCAATCGCGCGGCAAGCATCCATCACCACAAACGCATTGAACCCCGCCGCCCGCGCATCCAGCGCAGAAAACATCACGCAGAAATCCAGTGCCAGCCCGACCATGTAAACCGTGTCGATGCCGCGTTCTTTCAGGTACCCGGCCAAACCGGTGGTTGTGGTTCGATCCGCCTCCAGAAACGCCGAATAACTGTCGATGTCCGGGTTGCAGCCCTTGCGGATGATCAATTGGGCGTGGGGCAGGTCCAGCTCCGGGTGGAACTCGGCGCCGGGCGTGGCGCGAACACAATGCTCCGGCCACAGCGTCTGTTCACCGTAAGGCAACTGAATCACGTCGTAAGGCTTGTGCCCAGGGTGGCTGGAAGCGAACGAGGCGTGGCCGGGCGGGTGCCAGTCCTGGGCAATGATGACCTGTTTGAACTGGTGACCCAGACGATTAATCAGGGGCACAATCAGGTCACCCTCCGGCACCGGCAATTGACCGCCGGGAATGAAGTCGTTTTGTACGTCGATGACCAGTAAGGCAGCGCGTGAAGAAATTGGCATGGGGTAGGTTCCTCCTTGGAAAGTCGGGTGCAAGCATAGTGACAAGTTCGCTGGAGTGCTAAGCCGGCTTCTCAATAACTTCGCCGGGCCCTCCAGTGCTGCCGCCGGGTTATGCCCGATCAGCATCAAGGCGTGTTCCATGCTCGCCCAATAGACAACGGTCATGGACCTCATGGGCGATGGACGGTGAACACCGCAGTGTGAACAATTATTCATTTTTTTCTGACAATCATTGCAAGGAAAGCGCAAATCGAGGCGCTATCCTCGACAGCGTTCGTTGTCCATTTGGAGAACTGCCATGAAAGATCAGGTCCATCCCTCTGCGGCCGCAGGGTATAAAACCGGTGCCGACACCTATGTCCGTGGTCGTCCGGATTATCCACCCCAAGTGGCTGACTGGCTTACGGTTACCCTTGAGTTGAACGCCGATAGAACCGTTCTCGACCTAGGCGCCGGCACCGGCAAGTTCACCGGGCCGTTGGTGGCGACCGGGGCGCAGGTGATTGCGGTGGAACCTGTGCCGCAGATGCTGGAGAAACTGTGCGAAGCCTTTCCTGAGGTACTGGCAGCGAGCGGCACCGCCACCGACCTCCCGCTGCCGGATGCGTCGGTGGACGTGGTGGTCTGTGCTCAGGCCTTTCACTGGTTTGCCAGCACCGAGGCGTTGACCGAGATTGCCCGGGTGCTCAAGCCCGGCGGCAAGCTGGGGCTGGTGTGGAACCTGCGCGACGCCAAGGTCAGCTGGATGCCAAAACTGGATGCGATTGTCAACGCGCTGGAAGGCGACACACCGCGTTATTACACCGGCGCGTGGCGCGAAGCCTTTCCACATCAGGCATTCGGGCCGTTGCAGGTGCAGTATTTCAGTCATGGTCATACGGGGTCGCTGGAGGATGTAATTTTCAATCGGGTGCGCTCGATCAGTTATATCGCTGCGTTGCCGGTGGCGGAGCGGGCGAAGGTTGATGCACAACTGCGGGCATTGATTGCCGGGGAACCGGCGCTGAGGGGGCGGGATGTGGTGACCGTGCCTTATGAAACCGTAGCGTTTGTGGCGGTGAAGGGCCGTTAGATCGGCGGTGCGGCCTTCGCGAGTAAGCCCACACACAGGGAATTTGTGAGCGCCAAAGACCCCCTGTGGGAGCAGGCTTGCTCGCGAAAGGGCCGGTCCAGACGCTAAAAAAACCTGAAGCCAGTCCCGCATTTGGCCGAACCGCTGCCTTACTGCCGGCACGGATGCCTTGTTATAGTTCGGGCCTCATTTTCTGCCCGGTAAAGGATCACTGCCATGTCTCAATACACCGCCTTCAGCGTCGAACTGGCTGATAACATCGCCCATGTGCAGATCAACCGTCCGGACAAGATCAACTCGATGAACGCCGCGTTCTGGAGCGAGATCATCGAGATTTTCCAGTGGGTCGATGATACCGATGAAGTCCGGGTGGTGGTGCTCAGCGGCGCCGGCAAGCATTTTTCTTCCGGTATCGACCTGATGATGCTCGCCGGTGTGGCCAATGAGCTGGGCAAGGACGTCGGCCGCAATGCGCGCCTGCTGCGGCGCAAGATCCTGGCGCTGCAAGCGTCGTTCAACGCCGTCGACAACTGCCGCAAACCGGTGCTGGCGGCGGTGCAGGGTTATTGCCTGGGCGGCGCCATCGACCTGATTTCCGCCTGCGACATGCGTTACGCGGCTGAAGACGCGCAATTTTCCATCAAGGAAATCGATATCGGCATGGCGGCCGATGTTGGCACTTTGCAACGCTTGCCGCGGATCATCGGTGACGGCATGCTGCGTGAACTGGCTTACACTGGTCGCACCTTTGGCGCCGAAGAAGCGCGTAACATTGGCCTGGTCAATCGCGTCTACAGCGACACCGCCAGCCTGCTTGAAGGCGTGATGGGGATTGCCCGCGAAATCGCCGGCAAGTCGCCGATTGCCATCACCGGTACCAAAGAGATGATCAGCTACATGCGCGACCATCGCATCGACGACGGCCTTGAATACGTCGCCACGTGGAACGCCGCCATGCTGCAGTCCACCGATCTGCGCGTGGCCATGGCCGCCCATATGAACAAACAGAAACCCGAATTTCTGGATTGATTAACCATGACTTCACGCTGGACCACTGCAGTACTGGACACCGATCAACCCGGCGGCTGGGCCGTGGCGCGCAGCCCCGAAGGCTTTTTGTTCGATGACAATGGCGCCCTGTTTCCACGGGAATGGCTCAAGCGTCAGGACTTGTCGGTTCTTGCCGAGCACGGCATTGGTCACCTGGATGGCGAACCGGTGTACCTGCTGGAATTGCGCAGTCACAGCGACGTGCCGGGTTGTAACTGGAAAGGCCTGCGGGCGTTCATGCTCGATGGCGATCACACCGTCTACAAGGTTCTGGGCTATGCCGCGCAAATCGGTACCTGGGCCCGTGAGCACCGTTTTTGCGGCAACTGCGGGCAGGCGATGATCCAGGTGCCGCGCGAGCGGGCAATGTACTGCGAGCCATGCGATTTACGCAGCTACCCACGTATTTCGCCGAGCATGATTGTGCTGGTGACCCGTGGCGACGAGGTTCTGCTGGCCCGTTCGCCGCGTTTTGTCACCGGGGTCTACAGCACGTTGGCGGGGTTTGCCGAGCCGGGTGAGTCGGCCGAAGATTGCCTGATTCGCGAGGTTCGCGAAGAGGTGCAAATCGAGGTCAAGAACATCCAGTACATGGGCAGTCAGTGCTGGCCGTTCCCGCATTCGATGATGCTCGGTTTTCATGCCGAGTACGCCGGTGGCGAGATTGTCTGTCAGGAAGACGAGATCGAAGACGCCCAGTGGTTCAACGTGCACGAGCTGCCGCCGTTGCCGGCGTCACGCTCGATTGCCCGCTACCTGATCGACGTCTACGTGGCGCGGCGCTTAGGCCACGCTGAACCAGTGCTGCCAGGCTAGGCGCACGGTCAGGCCGAGCACCACCGTAATGAACACCGGACGAATGAATTTCGCACCGCCGCTGATGGCGGTGCGCGCGCCGAAGAAGGCGCCGACCATCACCGACAGGCCCATGCTCAGGCCGATAATCCAGTCCACTTGCCCGGAAAAGATGAACACCGACAGCGCCGCAATGTTGCTGACGAAGTTCATGCTGCGCGCCACGCCGCTGGCCTTGACCAGGTCGATGGGGTAGAGCAGCAGGCTGCTGACGGTCCAGAACGCCCCCGTTCCCGGGCCGGCCACGCCGTCATAGAAACCGAGGCTGAAGCCTTGACTCGATTGCCACTTTTTCTTGATCGGTGCATCGCTGTCCAGCGGCGCTTTCGGTGTGCCGCCGAACAACAGGTACAGGCCGCAGGCGAACACAATTACCGGCAGCATCTTGTTCAGCCATTCCGCCGGCAAGTAATGAGCGACGATGGCGCCGCTGAGCGCACCAACCAACGTGCCGACGATGGCGTGCATCCACTGCCGTGGATGGAACAGCTTGCGGCGGTAGAAGGTGAAGCTGGCGGTGGCCGAGCCAAAGGTCGAACTGAGTTTGTTGGTGCCCAGTACCAGATGCGGCGGCAGGCCGGCGGTCAGCAGTGCCGGGGTGGTCAACAGACCGCCACCACCGGCGATGGCGTCGATGAAACCGGCAATGAAAGCGACGAGAGCCAGAACGGCCAGGGTAGTGGGGTCAACGCTGAGTTCGAAAGGCATGGAATGGGGCTTATTCGGCAGGGCGCAGAAGAGGGCTGCGGGGAAAGGCCGGTATCTTACCCATAAAGTTATCCGGGTACAGCCGATCGTTCCCAAGCGGGAGCGCGGGAACGATCGGTCAGGGGGATTGTGTCTACAGGCCTAGATCGGAGAGACCTGGGTGATCATCCGGCCGGCGACCCAGTGGCCAGTGGAATTTGCGCTCGCTTTCCTTGATCGGCAGGTCGTTGATGCAGGCGTAGCGGTTGAACATCAGGCCGTTCTCGTCGAACTCCCAGTTCTCATTGCCGTAGGAACGGAACCAGTTGCCTGAATCGTCGTGCCATTCGTAGGCGTAACGCACGGCGATGCGGTTGTCGCCATGGGCCCAGAGCTCCTTGATCAGTCGGTAGTCCAGTTCCTTGGCCCATTTGCGGGTCAGGAAAGCTTTGGCTTCTTCGCGGTTGTGGGCGAACTCGGCGCGGTTACGCCACTGGGTGTCCAGGGTGTAGGCAAGAGACACCCGTTCCGGGTCACGGGAGTTCCAGCCATCTTCGGCCAGGCGAACTTTTTCGATGGCCGATTCACGGGTAAACGGCGGCAATGGCGGACGAACTTCGGCAGTAGACATATTAAGTCTCCCTATCAAATTAACGTTCAAGCAAGTTGTCGGGCTTATTTAAAGTGTTACAGGTCCAATAACTTTCGCGCCATGCATTGCGCATTATCGGCGGCACTGTGATCACCCATCACAAGCGCTACGGTAATGGCACCGTCGATCAGGATCAGCAGCTGTCTGGCCAGCGTCTCCGGGTCTGTTGCGCCATGTTCGGTACAGAGCTCGCGCACGTAGTCGAGCAGCTTCTGTTTGTGGTCTTTGGCGACCAGGCGAACCGGGTCTTGCGGGTCGCCGGTTTCGCCGCTGGTATTGATGAATGCGCAGCCGCGGAAGCCTTCGGAGACGAACCAGGCCTTGAGCACGGTAAACAGGTTGAGCAGCCGCTCGGCCGGGGTTTGGGCCGTGCCGACTTCGCTCCGGTACCAGTGCATCCAGCGCTCATCGCGGCGTTGCAGGGCCGCGACGACAAGCTCCTCCTTGTTGGCGAAGTAGCGGTAAATACTTTTTCTGGAGACGCCGGCGGTTTTCACCAGAAGATCCATGCCGGTGGCAGCGATGCCACTTTTGTAGATCAACTTTTCGGTGACATCCAGAATGATGTCGCGTGTGTCGTTGCTAATGATTTCGTTCATGTGGCTAACAGTAGAATGATCGTTCTTCATGGTCAAGTAGTTATTTGTAGCGCCTATGAAATTGCCTTCGCGGGCAAGCCTCGCTCCTACAGGATTTGTGTTCCAAACGACGAAAAAACGTAGGAGCGAGGCTTGCCCGCGAAGAGGTCTTTACAGACAGTAACAAGACCCAAACCCATCCATGGTGTAAGCTCTCAGGCTCTTCGGATTCGACCCTTTGCGAGCCCTATGCCGTTGCTTTTCAAACGTTCTCTGCTGCCTAAATTGCGCAGTTTTCCGCTGACCGCCGATGCCGTCACCATCCTCTCTGGCGCTGCCGAGTTCCGTCGTTGCCTGCTGGAAAAAATCGCTCAGGCGACCCGGCGTATCTATATTGTTGCGCTGTACCTGCAACAGGATGAGGCCGGCCAGGAAATCCTCGATGCGCTGCACGCGGCCAAACTGGCACGTCCGGAACTGGACGTGGTGGTGGTCGTGGACTGGCTGCGCGCCCAGCGCGGCTTGATCGGTGCCGGCAAGCAACCGGGCAACTCAGCCTGGTATCAGGAAACCACCCGTACCCACGAAAGCGAAGTGCCGGTGTACGGCGTGCCGGTGCAGACCCGCGAACTGTTCGGCGTACTGCATTTGAAAGGCTTCGTGATCGACGATTGCGTGATCTACAGCGGCGCGAGCCTGAACAACGTTTACCTGCACAAATTCGACAAGTACCGCTTCGACCGTTATCACCTGCTGCAGAATCAGGCGCTCGCCGATTCGATGCATCACTTGATCCAGCACGGCTTGATCACCTCCAAAGCGGTGCATCGCCTAGACCTGCCGAACCTGCCGACCACCCGCAGTCTGCGCCACGACATCGGCGACCTGCGCAGCCGTCTCAAGCACGCGGCGTACGACACCACGGCGGGCAGCACGGCAAAGGGCGGTTTATCGGTCAGTCCGTTGCTCGGTGTGGGCAAGAACAACCCGTTGAGTCGAGTCATCTGCGAGCTGATCGCCAGTGCGCAGCATCAGCTGACCATCTGCACGCCGTACTTCAACCTGCCGCTGGCGGTGACCCGGGAAATCAATCGGGCCCTGGCTCGCGGCGTGAAGATCGACATCATCGTCGGCGACAAGACCGCCAACGACTTCTACATCCCGCCCAGCGAGCCGTTCAAGGTGATCGCGGCGCTGCCATACCTCTACGAAATCAGCCTGCGACGTTTCGCCAAGCGTCATCAGCGCAACATCGACAGCGGCAAGCTGAACCTGCATCTGTGGAAGGATGGTGACAACAGCTATCATCTCAAGGGCATGTGGATCGATCAGCGCTACACCTTGCTGACCGGCAACAACCTCAATCCACGGGCGTTCCGTCTCGACCTGGAAAATGCGTTGCTGATTGATGATCCGAAAGGCGAGTTGCTGGAGCCGCGTGGCAAGGAACTGGCGGAAATTTTCCAGCACACCCGCCGTATTGAGCGTTACCTGGATCTGCAAACGCTGCCGGATTACCCGGCGGGAGTGGCCAAGTTTCTCAAGCGTGTGAGTCGGGTGCGGATCGAGCGGTTGTTGTATCGGATTTTGTAGGGCTCAAAAGCAAAGATTGCAGCCTTCGGCAGCTCCGCGCCTGTGGGCGCCGCCGAAGGCTGCGATCTTTTCACAGACAACGCCGATATTCAGTTCAACCCCAACTTCCCCCGCAACATCGACAAGTCCTCAGCCAAGGTATTCACCGGCCCGACCAGCGCTTTGCGGTCGCTGTCCTTCACCTTGTCATACGTTTCAAAACCACCCCCTGTAGTTTTGTACTTGGCTAACGTCTTGTTCACCGTAGCGAAGTTCTTGTCGACTTTGGCCATGAATGCCGCGTCTTGCTTCTCGATCTGCGGACGGAACAGGTCGACGATTTTCTTCGCGCCGTCGATGTTGCCCTGGAAATCATAGAGGTCGGTGTGGCTGTAGCGATCTTCCTCGCCGGATATCTTGGTGGCGGCCACTTCTTCAAGCAGCGCAGCGGCGCCGCCGACGACTTTTTCCGGTGGGAAGGTCAGGCCGGCGACGCGGGTTTGCAGGTCTTTCACGTCTTTGTTCAAGCCGTCAGCCAGCTTGTCCAGACCCTGGGTGCTGTTCTCTGAAAACAATGAATATTCGATGCGATGGAAACCGGTGAAGTCTTCGGCCTTCACGCCTTTTTCGTGGTCGTCGACCCGGGAGTCGATGGACGCATCGAGGTCACTGAACAACTCGGCAATCGGTTCGATCGACTCGTAATAGACGCGGGTCGGTGCGTAGAGCTTTTTGGCGGTGGCCAGGTCGCCTTTTTTCACTGCATCGGTGAATTGCTGAGTGTGGCTGGCGAGTTCATCCAGCTGTTCGGTGACGTAGATCTTGTAGTCCGAGATCGGCCCCACCAACTCCAGCGGCGCCGTCGCCGCGAAAGCCGAAAACGGGGTGTTGAGCAAACCAAGGGTCAGCAGTAACGCGAGGGGCGACTTTTTCATGGGACGGTTCCGTGGAGTGGTAAGGGTCAGACTGAGGCTTTGGGTTGTGTAGCGTTGAGCAGCGAGCGGCCGATGAAGTCCTTGTCGCCGGTCACACCCGGCAGGGTGAAGAAGTACCCGCCGCCAACCGGTTTCAGGTATTCCTCCAACGGCTCGCCATTGAGTCGGGTCTGCACGGTGATGAAGCCTTTTTGCAAATCCGCCTGGTAACAGATGAACAGCAAACCCATGTCCAGCTGACCGTTCTTGTTCACGCCGTTGGAGTAGTTGAACGGCCGGCGCAGGATCAGATTGGCCTGGGTTGCGGCGGTGCGCGGGTTGGCTAGGCGGATGTGGGCGTCGAGTTTGGTCAGCTTGCCTTCCGGGTCTTTGGCGTAATCCGGGACTTGGGTTTCATGCGCACCATCCATCGGTGCACCGGTGCTCTTGACCCGGCCGATAATGCTTTGCTGTTCTTGCAGCGGCGTGCGGTCCCAGCGCTCGACGAAGTTGCGGATGATCCGCACCGCCTGGTAGCTGCCGTTGACCGCCCAGGCCGGTTCGTCGCTGCCGGGCTGGACCCAGACGATGCTGTCCATGGCCTTGGCGTCGTTGGAGTCGGGGTTGGCCGAGCCGTCGCGAAAACCCAGAAAGTTGCGTGCGCTTTGCGCCGGCACACCGGGTTTCGTCGGGGCTTGCGGAGGCACGCTGCCTTCCTGCTTCCAGCGCACCAGCAACAGGTCCGGCAGGTTTTTCACGATGTCGCGCAGGGCGTGGATGTTGGTGTCGGCGGTGTTGGAGCAGAACTGCAGGCTAAGGTCGCCGTGGCAGCAGTCGGCCTCCAGTGCGTCGTTGGGGAAACCGACCATGCGGATCAGCCGCTTGGGCTTGGCGCCGGCCAGACCGAAGCGCTCGTCGAACAGCGACTCGCCCACCGATACGGTGATGGTCAGGTTGTCCGGTGTGACCACCGGGCCAAGAATCCCCGAGTCCAGCGGCGGCAGTTTGGGGTCTACCTGCGCCACCGGACCGCCCTGCATCAGGAACGCGATACGCTCGTTGAGCGTGCGAAACAGCCGCTCCAGATCTGCGCGGTCGCTGGCCAATACGTCGAACGACACCAGCATGCCGGATGTTGGGCGCGGGGTGACGATGCCGGTCTGGTGCTGGCCGTGGAAGGCGTGGCGGTCCTCGGTCTTGTCGCTGCTCGGTGCTTCGGTGACTTGCGCCGGGGTCGCGGCCATGACCGGGCAACTCAGGGCCGAACCGGCTATCGCCACACCGGCGGCTCCCATACCCATCAATACACGACGGCGTTGTGCTGAAAACTGTTCTGAGTCGTTCATCTGTCTGAGGTCTTCTGCTTACAGGCCGGAAAGGCCAAGGGCGGGATCGATTCCATCGAGTGCATCGGCCAGAACCTTGGCCTTGTCGGCGATACGTTTGCGCTGTTCGGCGCTGACAGTGTCGTAGCTGGCGTAGCCATCCTTGACCTTGAAACCGTTGAGTTCGGCGTCGAAGGCCGTGACCGCGCTGTCGATTTTCGCCAGTAGTTCAGCGGCAGGTTTGCTCAGCAATGGCCGCAACAGGTCGACGACTTTGCGGGTCGCGTCGAGGTTGGCGGCGAAACCGTTCAGGTCGGAGTGGCTGTAGCGTTCTTCTTCGCCGCTGCTGGCGCGTACCTCGGCGAGGCTGTTGAGGTTGCGCACCAGCATGCTCACCAGTTGTTCCGGTGGCAGCGACTGGGCCAGCAGTTGCTGTTTGAGATTGGCGACATCCATGCTCAGGCGTTGTGCAACAGGCGTCAGACCGTCGAGGTTGCGTTGTTGGAACAGCGCGTATTCGAGGCGGTGGAAGCCGACGAAGCCCGGATCCTGCTCGCGCTTATCGAAGTAATCGGCGCGGGCGTTGATCGCGTTGTCCAGCTCCGCGAGGCGCTGGGCTGCTGGAGCCAACCGTTGATAGGCCGCACGAGCCGGCACATACAAGGCTTGTGCCTGGCTCAGGTCGCCGGCCTTGATCGCTTGCTCAAGCGCGGCGACGGCTTTGATCAATGCGGTGCTCTGGCTGCTCAGGTACACGCGAAATTCCGACAGCGGGCCAATGAACGCCACCATCGAGGGACGCGCCTTGGCCGCCGCATCGGATGCGGCGGTCGGACTGACATGTAAGGTGCCGCGCGGGTTGCTCAGCAAGCCGCAGGTGATGGCGTAGTCGCCGGGCAACAGGTTGGCGTTGATCACCTGGCTCAGGCCAGGGGCGATGTTCTCGCGCTCTTCGACCACCAGCACGCCGTCAAGAATTTCCCATTCGACGGCACGGTCCGAGCGGTTGACGATACGGAAACTGGTGCGACCGGCCGGAACCGTCAGCGCATTCGGTTCGCAGCTGTGCGGGTGAAGGGTAACCAGCACTTGGTCGTGGTTGCTCTGGCGCTTGGCGGCGGCCATTTTCGAGGCGTAGTAGAACAGGCCGCCGGCGGCGATCATCACGATCACCGAGCCGGCTACCGCCCAGCGCAAGGCGCGCGGAGGTGAAGCCACTGGAGGAACTGGCGTTGACATGAAGGCCCTTATTGGCTGGAAACGGAAGAGGGTGTTTGCGCGGGCGTGGCCGCCGGGAGAAAAAACATCACCAGCGCCACCAACAGATAAAGCAGATACGCCCCGAGGGTGCTGACGGTCGGCGCGTCCTGGTAGCCGAACATGCCGGCCAGCACCGAGCCCAGCGGGCCGTCCATCGGCAGCGTGGCACTGAAATCGAAGAGCACGGTTTGCAGGTGATTCCACACGCCGGCTTCATGCAGGGCTTGCACCGAGTTGGAGAGAATCCCGGCGGCTACCACCAGAATGAACAGACCGGTCCAGCGCAAGAACGCCGAGAGATTCAGGCGCAGGCTGCCGGTGTAGATCAGGAAGCCGACGATGATCGCCAGGGCCAGGCCGAGCAGGGCGCCGAGCGGTGCGGCCGGGCCTTCGCTTTGCTGGAACACGGCGAGCAGGAAGAACACTGTTTCCAGGCCTTCCCGGGCGACGGCGAAAAACACCATGGCGATCAGCGCGGTCACTTGATGCCTGGAGCCGGTCAGCGCCTGATCGAGGGAAACGTGCAGCGAATGCTTGATCGAACGCGCCATCTTGCGCATCCAGAACACCATGGAGCTGAGAATGCCGACGGCCAGCAAACCGACCACACCTTCAAACAGCTCTTGCTGCTTTTGCGGGAATTCAGCACTGATCAGTTCCAGGCCACCGCCGACCAGCAGGGCCAGCGCGGCGGCGAGGAATACGCCGACCCACACTGCCGGCATCCATTGGCCGCGACCGGTCTGCTTGAGGTAACTGGCGATAATGCCAACGATCAACGCGGCTTCGATGCCTTCGCGCAGCATGATCAGAAAAGGAACGAGCATTCAGCACCGGGGAGTAATTAGATAGGGTGCTAATTTGTAACATGATGAAACTCATTCTCATATGGTAGTTATTGCTAATTGCCTGAACCTAAGCTGAACAACCCTGAAGATCCCACCATCCCGTAGGAGCGAGGCTTGCCCGCGAATCAGGCAACTCGGTCTGTCGGTGAAACCGCGTCATCGTTCTTCGCGGGCAAGCCTCGCTCCTACGGAATCGGTTTGGTGTGCGCTAATATGCCCACCACTCAAACACGAACAAGGCTCACCCCGGTCAATGTCGGAAAAAGACACCATCGCCATTCAACTGGTGCGTGAAGCACTGTTGCAAAGTTGCGCCCCTGGCGCTGCCACCGCAGAGGTGTTGAACAAGGTCGGCATCGATCCAGCGCTGTTGGGCAGCACCGACGCGCGTGTCCCGGCCGCCGCCTATGCGCGCCTGTGGCGTTTGCTGGCCCGGCGTGGGGACGATGAGTTTTTTGGCATGGACCCACGCAAGCTCAAGTCCGGCAGCCTGGAGTTTCTCTGTCGCTGCTCCATGGTTCAGCCGAGCCTGGCCGTCGGGCTGACCTCGGGCCTGAGCTTTCTGTCGTTGATGCTCGAACGCCTGCCCGCACAACTGGTTCGCCAGCAAAGCCTGGCGGAAATCGTCCTGCTGGAGGAGGACGAAGAACCACGCCGCGCCTTCACCTATTTCACTTACTGGATGATCGTGCACGGCGTTGCTTGCTGGCTGGCGGGGCGGCGGATTCCGATCCTGGCCATCGAGTTGCGTTGCCCGGAGCCGGATTTTTGCGATGACTATAGGGTGATGTTTTCCGAGAACCTGCGATTCGACCGGCCGCGTACGCGGATGATTTTCTCCGCCGACTGCCTGGATTTGCCGATCAAGCGCAGCGCTGAAGAGCTCAAGCGCTTTCTGGCCCATGCACCGGCGAACATTCTGGTCAAGTACCGCGACCCCGAGAGCCTGGCCAGCCGGATCAAGCACGATCTGCGGCAATTGCCCGCCGAGCGCTGGCCGGAAACCGAAGCGCTGGCGCAGCAACTGTGCATGTCGGCCTCAACGTTGCGCCGCCGCCTGGCCGAAGAAGGGCAGACGTATCAGGGGCTCAAGGACAGCGTGCGCAAGGAACTGGCCATCGTCTGGCTGGCCGAGCCGGCCATCAGCTTCGCTGAAATCGCTACCCGTTTGGGGTTTGCCGATGCCAGCTCGTTCTACAAGGCGTTTCGCAAATGGTCGGGGTCCAATCCTGGGCATTATCGGAGTTTGATTCTTAACGAGGCGGACTGATCCGGATCCTGGGGGGCTGACGCCATCGCGGGCACGCCCTCGAACCTTGGCCAAACCAGTCACGCAACTTGATAGCTTTGACCATTGTCCCGCTCCCCGCGCAGAGCGAGTATTTCCCTGTTGATTACGGTTCCCCCAACCTAATAAAAATACAAAGGGATTCTGGCAATGCGCGATTACTTGTCTGCTACGTCACAGTTCAATTATCAGCACACCGTCGATGCCGCGCTCACAGGGTCGTTGACAGCGCTCAACGCCTGCGTCGAGTGTTGCGACCGGCATGCCTTGCCGGGGCGCATTGCGCTGTTCTGGGAAGGCCGCGACGGTAGCAGCGCGACCTATACTTTCAGCGACTTGCAGGACAAGGCCGCGCGTTTCGCCAACTTTCTGGTGGCCCAGGGCGTGAAGAAGGGCGACAAGGTCGCAGGCCTGCTGCCCCGCAACTTCGAATTGCTGATCACCGTGTTTGCCGCCTGGCGTATCGGGGCGGTTTATCAGCCGCTGTTCACCGCCTTCGGCCCCAAAGCCATCGAACACCGTCTGAACAGTTCCGGCGCCAAAGTGGTGGTCACCGATGCGGTCAATCGCCCGAAACTGGCTGAAGTGGCCGACTGCCCGACCATCGTCACCGTCGGCGGCGCGAAAGGCCAAGGTATTGTTCGGGGTGATTTCAGTTTCTGGGCGGAACTGGCCAACTACTCCAGCATCTGCGAACCGGTATTGCTGACCGGCGAAGACCCGTTCCTGCTGATGTTCACCTCGGGCACTACCGGCCCGTCGAAAGCGCTGTCGGTGCCGCTCAAGGCCATCGTTGCGTTCCAGAGTTACACCCGCGACGCTGTAGACCTGCGCCCCGAGGACGCCTTCTGGAACGTCGCCGATCCGGGTTGGGCCTACGGCATTTATTTCGGTGTCACCGGGCCGATGGCGATGGGGCATCCGATCACCTTTTACGATGGCCCGTTCACCCTCGAAAGCACCTGCCGGGTGATCAACAAATACGGGATTACCAACCTCACTGGCTCACCGACCGCCTATCGCTTGCTGATTGCCGGTGGCGATGAATTCGCCCGTTCGATCAAGGGCAAGCTGCGCATCGTCAGCAGCGCCGGCGAGCCGCTGAATCCGGAAGTGATCCGCTGGTTCGCCGACAACCTCGGTGTGGTGATTCACGACCATTACGGCCAGACCGAACTGGGCATGGTGCTGTGCAATCACCATGGCCTGGAACATCCGATCCACATGGGCGCCGCCGGTTTTGCCTCGCCGGGCCACCGTATCGTGGTGCTGGATGAGGAATACAAAGAACTCGGCGTTGGCCAGCCAGGAATCCTGGCCATTGACCGTACCCAGTCGCCGATGTGCTGGTTCGGTGGTTACGAAGGCGTACCGACCAAAGCGTTCGTCGGCAATTATTACCTGAGCGGCGACACCGTCGAGTGGAACCCGGACGGCAGCATCAGCTTCGTCGGCCGCAGCGACGACGTGATTACCACCTCGGGTTACCGCGTCGGCCCGTTCGACGTGGAAAGCGCGCTGATCGAACACCCGGCGGTGGTCGAGGCGGCGGTGATCGGCAAGCCCGACCCGGAGCGCACCGAACTGGTGAAAGCCTTCGTCGTGCTCAGCCCGCAATACCGCGCCGAGCCTGCGCTGGCCGAAGAACTGCGGCAACACGTGCGCAAGCGTCTGGCGGCGCACTCGTACCCCCGTGAAATCGAATTTGTCAGCGAATTGCCGAAAACCCCAAGCGGCAAATTGCAGCGCTTTATCTTGCGCAACCAGGAAATCGCCAAGGCTCAAGAGGCCGCCGCGAAGAACGTTTCAGCTTGAATCCAAGGAAACAATGATGCAGATCGAAAACAAGGTTTTTCTCGTCACCGGCGGTGCTTCCGGCCTCGGTGCCGCCACTGCTGAAATGCTGGTGGCGGCCGGCGCCAAGGTGATGTTGGTGGACATGAATGCCGAAGCTGTTGCGGCGCAGGCGGCACGTCTCGGCGCGCAAAGCGTGGTGGCCGACATCAGCAATGAAGCGGCGGCCGAAGCGGCGGTGCAGGCGACGGTCAAAGCGTTTGGCGGCCTTAATGGCCTGGTCAATTGCGCCGGCATCGTGCGTGGCGAGAAGATCCTCGGCAAGACCGGCCCTCATGCCTTGGCCAGTTTCAGCCAGGTGATCAACGTCAACCTGATCGGCAGTTTCAATATGCTGCGCCTGGCTGCTGCGGCGATTGCCGAGACTGAAGCGGATGCAGACGGCGAGCGCGGGGTGATCATCAACACCGCCTCGGTGGCGGCCTTCGACGGCCAGATTGGCCAGGCTGCGTATTCGGCGTCCAAAGGCGCGATTGCCAGCCTGACCTTGCCTGCCGCCCGTGAGCTGGCGCGTTTCGGCATCCGCGTGATGACCATCGCACCGGGCATTTTCGAAACGCCGATGATGGCCGGCATGACCCCGGAAGTACGTGATTCACTGGCCGCTGGGGTGCCGTTTCCGCCACGCCTGGGCAAGCCGAGCGAGTACGCCGCGTTGGCCAGGCATATCATAGAAAACAGCATGCTCAACGGCGAGGTGATCCGTCTCGACGGTGCCTTGCGCATGGCCGCCAAATAAGGAGTATTTGTCATGACATTGTCCAACGATCCGATTGTTATTGTCAGCGCCGTCCGCACCCCGATGGGCGGTTTCCAGGGCGAACTGAAAAGCCTGACCGCGCCGCAACTGGGCGCTGCTGCGATTCGTGCCGCGGTCGAACGCGCCGGTATCGCCCCTGAATCCGTCGAAGAAGTGCTGTTCGGCTGCGTGCTCTCCGCCGGCCTCGGCCAGGCCCCGGCGCGGCAAGCGGCACTGGGCGCCGGGTTGAATAAATCGACCCGCTGCACGACGCTGAACAAAATGTGCGGCTCGGGCATGGAAGCGACGATCCTGGCCCACGACATGCTGATCGCCGGCAGCGCCGACGTGGTGGTCGCTGGCGGTATGGAAAGCATGTCCAACGCGCCGTACCTGCTGGACCGCGCCCGCAGCGGTTACCGCATGGGCCATGGCCAGGTGCTCGATCACATGTTCCTCGATGGCCTCGAAGACGCCTACGACAAGGGCCGCCTGATGGGCACCTTTGCCGAGGATTGCGCCGAGACCAATGGCTTCAGCCGTGAAGATCAGGACGCGTTTGCCATCGCGTCGACCACCCGCGCCCAACAGGCGATCGAGGAAGGTAGTTTTAACGCCGAGATCGTGCCGCTCACCGTGACGGTCGGCAAACAGCAAGTGCTGATCAGCCACGACGAACAACCGCCGAAAGCCAAACTGGACAAGATCGCTTCGCTGAAACCGGCGTTCCGCGAGGGCGGCACGGTGACGGCGGCCAACTCCAGTTCGATTTCCGACGGCGCCGCGGCATTGGTGCTGATGCGCCGTTCCGAAGCCGAGAAACAAGGCTTGAAACCACTGGCAGTGATTCATGGCCACGCGGCGTTCGCCGACACCCCGGGGCTGTTCCCGGTGGCACCGGTGGGCGCGATCAAGAAATTGATGAAGAAAACCGGCTGGTCGCTGGATGAAGTCGAGTTGTTCGAAGTCAACGAAGCCTTCGCCGTGGTGAGCCTGGTGACCATGACCAAGCTGGAAATCTCCCACGAGAAGATCAACGTCCACGGCGGTGCCTGTGCCTTGGGCCACCCGATTGGTGCATCCGGCGCGCGGATCCTCGTCACCTTGCTCTCGGCCCTGCGCCAGAAAGGCCTGAAACGTGGCGTTGCAGCGATCTGCATCGGTGGCGGCGAAGCGACGGCCATGGCCGTTGAATGCCTGTACTGAGGCTAATGAGGCGCAACCTGTGTGTGGGTTTTATGTGGCGAGGGAGCTTGCTCCCGCTGGGTCGCGAAGCGGCCCCAAAAGCTTTGCGACTGCTGCGCAGTCGAACGGGAGCAAGCTCCCTCGCCACACAAGCCCGCTCCCACAGGTCTTGCGTTTCAACTTGATTTTTAAGGAATTGGCATGATCCCCAACGACGAACAACTTCAGATCAGCGACGCGGCCCGGCAGTTTGCCCAGGAACGGCTGAAACCGTTCGCCGCCGAATGGGACCGCGAACATCGCTTCCCCAAGGAAGCCATCAGCGAGATGGCTGACCTGGGCTTCTTCGGCATGCTGGTGCCGGAGCAGTGGGGCGGTTGTGACACCGGATACCTGGCTTACGCCATGGCCCTGGAAGAAATCGCTGCCGGCGACGGCGCCTGCTCGACCATCATGAGCGTGCACAACTCGGTGGGTTGCGTGCCGATCCTCAAGTTCGGCAACGACGACCAGAAAGAACGTTTCCTCAAGCCACTGGCCGGCGGCGCGATGCTCGGTGCGTTTGCGCTGACCGAACCGCAAGCCGGCTCCGATGCCAGCAGCCTGAAAACCCGTGCCCGGCTGGAAGGCGATCACTACGTGCTCAACGGCTGTAAGCAGTTCATCACTTCCGGGCAAAACGCCGGGGTGGTGATTGTGTTTGCGGTGACTGACCCGAGTGCCGGCAAACGCGGGATCACCGCGCTGATCGTGCCCACCGATTCGCCGGGCTATAAAGTCGCGCGGGTCGAAGACAAGCTCGGTCAACATGCCTCCGATACCTGCCAGATCCTCTTCGAGGATGTGAAAGTGCCGGTGGCCAATCGACTGGGTGAGGAGGGCGAAGGTTACAAGATCGCCCTGGCTAACCTCGAAGGCGGACGTGTCGGCATCGCCTCGCAATCGGTGGGCATGGCCCGCGCCGCATTCGAAGCGGCCCGCGACTACGCCCGCGAACGCGAGAGCTTCGGCAAGCCGATCATCGAGCACCAGGCGGTAGCGTTCCGCCTGGCCGACATGGCCACCCAGATCGCCGTGGCCCGGCAGATGGTGCATTACGCGGCGGCATTGCGCGACAGCGGCAAACCGGCGCTGGTCGAAGCGTCGATGGCAAAACTGTTCGCCTCGGAAATGGCCGAAAAGGTTTGTTCCTCGGCGTTGCAAACCCTTGGCGGTTACGGTTACCTGAACGACTTCCCGCTGGAGCGTATCTACCGCGACGTGCGGGTGTGCCAGATCTACGAAGGCACCAGCGACATTCAGCGCATGGTCATTTCGCGCAATCTTTGAGAAGGAGTCCCGTCTGTGAGCAATAAAGAGCTGAACTACGAAACGATTTTGCTGGAAACCCACGGCCGTGTCGGCCTGATCACCCTCAACCGTCCGCAAGCCTTGAACGCGTTGAATGCCCAAATCGTCAGTGAACTGAACCACGCCCTCGATGGCCTGGAAGCCGATTCGAACATCGGTTGCATCGTGCTGACCGGCTCGAAAAAAGCCTTCGCCGCCGGTGCCGACATCAAGGAAATGGCCGAGCTGACTTACCCGCAGATCTACCTCGATGATCTGTTCAGCGACAGCGATCGCGTGGCTAACCGCCGCAAGCCGATCATTGCCGCGGTCAACGGTTTCGCCTTGGGCGGTGGCTGTGAACTGGCGCTGATGTGCGACTTCATCCTGGCCGGCGACAATGCAAAATTCGGCCAACCGGAAATCAACCTCGGCGTATTGCCGGGCATGGGCGGCACCCAGCGCCTGACCCGCGCCGTGGGCAAGGCCAAGGCCATGGAAATGTGCCTGAGCGGGCGCTTGATCGATGCGGTGGAAGCCGAGCGTTGCGGGATCGTGGCGCGCATCGTGCCGGCGGATGAGCTGGTGGACGAAGCGCTGAAAGTCGCGGCGCTGATTGCGAAGAAATCACTGCCGATTGCGATGATGATCAAGGAAAGCGTCAACCGCGCCTTTGAAGTCAGCCTGTCGGAAGGCGTGCGTTTTGAACGCCGGGTATTCCATGCGGCGTTTGCCACGCAGGATCAGAAAGAAGGGATGGCGGCGTTTATTGCCAAGCGTGAGGCTGAATTCCAAGGCAAGTGATGTAGCGTTCTCACGGACGTATTCGCGGGCAAGTCGGATCGCCGCACCGCTCGCGCCTACAGAGGATATGCATTCCCCTGTAGGAGCGAGGCTTGCCCGCGAAGCTTTTTAGATCAGGTAGTTCTTGAGTTCCCGGGCAATCACCATCCGCTGTATCTCGCTCGACCCTTCATAAATCTGCGTGATCCGCGCATCCCGGTAGTAACGCTCCACCGGGTAGTCCTCCAGATACCCATACCCGCCATGAATCTGAATCGCCGACGAGCAGACTTTCTCCGCGATCTCCGAGGCAAACAGCTTGGCCTGTGAAGCCTCCGACAGGCACGGCTTGCCGGCACTGCGCAAGCGCGCGGCGTGCAGGATCAACAGGCGCGCGGCGTTCAGTCGGGTCTGCATGTCGGCCAGCATATTGGCGATGCTCTGGTGTTCGATGATCGGCTTGTCGAACTGCACCCGATCCCGCGCGTAAGCCAGCGCCGCTTCGAACGCCGCACGGGCGATGCCCAGGGCTTGCGCAGCGATGCCGATGCGGCCGCCTTCGAGGTTGGAGAGGGCGATGGCCAGGCCTTTGCCGCGTTCACCCAGCAAATTGGCTTCAGGGACGGTGCAGTTGTTCAGGGTGACGGCGCAGGTGTCGGAAGCGCGGATGCCCATCTTGTGTTCACTGCGGTCGACGATGAACCCCGCTGTTTCGGTCGGCACCAGGAATGCCGAGATGCCACGCTTGCCCAGCTCTGGATCAGTCACGGCGAAAACGATTGCCAGCTTCGCCCGTTTGCCGTTGCTGACGAATTGCTTGGCGCCGTTGATCACCCACTGGCCGTCGCGCAGTTCGGCGCGGGTGCGCAGGTTATGGGCTTCGGAACCGGCTTGCGGTTCGGTCAGGCAGAAGCAACCGATGGCCTGGCCGCTGGCGAGGTCCGGCAGCCATTGCTGTTTTTGCTCTTCGGTGCCGTAGTTCAGCACCGGCCCGCAGCCCACGGAGTTGTGGATGCTCATCAGCGCGCCGGTGGCGCCGTCACCGGCGGAAATCTCTTCCACCGCCAGCGCGTAGGCCACGTAGTCGACATAGGTGCCGCCCCATTCCTCGGGCACCACCATGCCCAGCAGACCCAGTTCCCCCATCTTCGCCACCAGACCGTCATCGATCCAGCCGGCCTTTTCCCAGGCTTGTGCGTGGGGCGCGATTTCGCCGCGGGCAAAATCCCGGGCCATGTCGCGGATCATCACTTGTTCTTCGCTCAATTCGATATCGTGCATGGTTCAGCTCCCGCTCTGGTCAAACCCGGTGAAAAAACTCGCGACGTGCTCGGCGTCCAGCGCCTGCAAGGTCGGCGGGTTCCAGCGCGGGTTCTTGTCTTTGTCGATCAGCAAGGCGCGCACGCCTTCGATCAGGTCGCCGCGTTCGAACCACTGGCGATCCAGGTGCAGTTCGAGGGCGAAGCACTGTTCCAGGCTCAGGTGCCGACCGCGCCGCAGCATTTCCAGGGTCACGCCCATGGCCAGCGGTGAACGGCTTTCCAGCAATTCGGCGGTGGCCATGGCCCACTCATGGCTGTCGGCGACGGTCACTGCACGCAGTTGTTCCACCATACTCGGCACATCGGGCAGGGCGAAGAAGTGGTCGATGACCGGCCGCAGCGCCGCCAGCGGCGCTACCGGCAGTTGCTGCACGGCGAGTTTCGCCAGCGCGCCTTGCAGGTCCTTGAGCGGGGTGTCGTGCCATTCCAGATGGTCGAGTCGCTCGTCCAGCTCGCCCAGGCTGGCGCTCTCCAGATACCAGTCGGCCAGGCCGCAATAGAGCGCATCGGCGGCGCGGATCTGCACGCCGCTGACGCCGAGATAGATGCCCAGCTCACCGGGAATGCGCGGCAGGAAGTAGCTGCCGCCGACGTCCGGGAAATAACCGATGGCCACTTCCGGCATCGCCAGACGGCTACGCTCGGTGACCACCCGCAAATCGGCGCCTTGCACCAGCCCCATGCCACCGCCCAGGACAAAGCCGTCCATCAAGGCCAGGACCGGTTTGCGGTAGTGATGGATCGTGAGGTCGAGGGCGTATTCCTCGACGAAGAAATCTTCGTGCAGCGTGTCGCCGCTTTTGAAGCTGTCGTACAGCGAGCGGATATCGCCGCCGGCACAGAAGGCTTTCTCGCCAGCACCGCGCAACACCACCGCATGCACCTGCGGATCCTGTGCCCAGGCATCGAGTTGCTGTTGCAGGCTGCGGACCATGTCCAGGGTAATGGCGTTGAGGCCGGCGGGGCGGTTGAGGGTCAGGTGACCGATGTGATTGCGAACCTCGGCCAACACTTCGTTTTGCGTGGCATCCATGGACGGTGTCCCCGGGGATGAAACCTGAGCAGTCATCACTAACTCCCTGCTTTTATTGTTCTTTATAGAGAAGCTCGCGCGCGAGCGATGCAGGATCGTAACAGTGCAAATTTGCCCTGTACAACCGAGATACGTGCAGGTTCTTTCTGCATTTTTACCTTAGTGCAAAATCAAAAGATCGCAGCCTTCGGCAGCCTGACTCCGTTTTGAATCAACCTTGAATTTGTGGCGAGGGGGCTTGTCGGATCGCCGCACCGTCCCGTTCGACTGCGCAGCAGCCGCAGATAAGGGCAATGAGCTATGCCTGGAAAAATTCGTTAGCAGGTTTTGGGGCCGCTTCGCGACCCAACGGGGGCAAGCCCCCTCGCCACAAAGATGCCTTTAGGTTCTGCTGCTCAGCACTTCACCGATACTGCGGCGCTTGGCATGCAATTCACTGGCATGAATCAACTGCTCGAGGTCTTCAGGGGTGACGTCGTAGAAGGCCTCCATGTCGGCGAGTGCCCGTCGCAGATCTTCGGCGGTGATCGCCTGGATGTCGGCCGCGGGCATAAGCGGGGCCGGTTCGGCGGGACGCTTGGGGTAACGAATGCGCGTGAAGTTGTTGTACGCCAACGCGCTGAGCAGCATCGTCGAACCGCTGAGCATCACCGGGCCGAGGGCTTTCCAGTCCATGGCGATGGTCGCCGGGTCTGCCAGCACCATCAGCAGCGCCAGCGCCCCGGCGGGTGGGTGCAGGCAACGCAGCCAGCACATCAGAATCAGCGCCATGCCCGCCGCGAGGCAGGCGCTGCCGAGGGTGCGGCCGAGTACGTGAGCGACCAGCAGCGAGATCACCCCCGCGCAGAGGTAACCGCCAAGAATCGACCACGGCTGGGCCAGCGCACCCGAGGACACGGCGAACAGTAATACCGCCGACGCGCCCAACGGACCTATCAGATGCAGCGCCACGTCGATGCCGAACACCTGGCCGCACACCCAGACACTGAACATCGTCCCCATGGCCATGCCGATGGCGGCACGGCTCCATTCGGAGGGGCGGGTGTTGATGGCGGCGGGCAACCAGTGAGCGAGCATGACGAACATCGATCCTTTGACAAAAACCAGGGCAAAAAAAAGGCTTGTCCGGATACCCGGAAAGCCCTTGAAGTGGTTCCAACTATTGGGGGAGGAACGGCGAACAGTGTGCCGGTCATTACCGATACTGACAAATTCATATTAATGCAGCTTCAATGCATTATTTTTGCAGTATCGCGACGCGTCGACCGCTCATGAAACAGAGAAAACCGCCCATCGCCGTCAATGCGCTCAGGGCGTAGAACATGGTGGGCGCGGGCGTGTGCATCAGCAGGAAGCCGCAGATCACCGGGCTCAGCGCACCACCGAGGGCTGCGAGGTTCTGCGCGCCGTAGTAGCTGCCGCGCAGTTCTTCCGGGGCCAGGGTGTCGATGAAGAGGAATTCGGCCGGGTAAATGATCATTTCGCCGAGGGTGAAAATGAACATTGCGATGCACCAGCTCACCAGGCCGTCGGCCAGGCTGAAACCGATCAAGCCGAGGATGAACAGGCTGCTGCCGCCGACAATCCAGTAACGCAGTTGTTCGCGTTTGAGAAACCGGCCGATCTGGTATTGCAGCAGGATCACGCTGATGGCGTTGCAGGCGAGCAGGGCGGCCATGGTTTCCAGCGCTCGTTTGGAGTCGTGGGTCACCAGCAGGTATTGCGACAGGTACAAGGTAAAACGCCCGTGGACCACGGTGCTGAGCAGGCAGCCGCAGGTGAACATGATCAGCGTGCGGTCGTTTTTCAGGGTGACCAGGGTTTTGAGAAAGCTTTGGGGCTGGCCGATGGCGGATGTCTGGGCCGGGTCCTTGGGAATGCCGCTCATCAGGAAAATGCTGAAGAACGCGATGCCGCCGGCGATCAGGAACGGCGCAATCGGGTACACGCCAGCGATCACCACGCCGAGCATCGGGCCGGTGGCGTAGCCGATGTTGGTCAGGGTGTAGCGCAGCGAAAAAGCCTTGGCGCGTTGGCCCATGGGCAGGTTGTCGCTGAGAATCGCCTTGGACCCGATCAGAAACAGCGCCGAGGCGGTTTCGGTGATCACCAGGGTCGCGGTGGTCAGGTAGAGGTTTTTGGCAAAGGTCAGCAGCACGAAGCCGATGGCACTGGAGAGCATGGCCAGGATCAGCAGCCGGCGCTTTTCGAGGCGGTCGATGATGTAACCACCATAGAGCGCGAGCAGGGTGGCGATGAACACCGCAATCCCGAGCAGCAGGCCGACGTCCTGTTGGTTGAGGCCGAGCTTGGTGCTCAGGAACAGCGTGAGCAACGGGCTGGTGATGGCGCGACTGACGACGATGGTCAGCGAGCAGATCATCAGCCGGCGGATAACGAGGGAGTAAGTGGCCACGATGGGGCAAATGTCCTTATTCAGATTCTGTGGTGTTCGACGCGCGACGCCAGGCTCAACTCAGCCACCGATCAAGCGCCCGAACCGACTCCAGTTCTTCCAGCCGCCACAACTGCTCCAGCAGCTCTTTTGCCTGCTGCAGCGGTATCACCCGTCCGGCCAGGCTGAAGAATTTTTCCTCCAGCGCCCCATCACTCAGCGGATTGCCCGGCGCCCCCAACGGCACCTCAACGCACAGGCTTGCTTGCCGACCGTCCACGGTCCGCACGCTGACCATAGGCTCGCCATCCTCGGACAGTTGCGGGTCGACTTCAAGGCGAATACGCGACATCCAGTGCGCAATCCGCGGGTGGCGGCGCTGTTCATCGTCGTAGGCTTCCAATCGGCAATGCCCATGGAGCAGCCGGGCCGCCAGGGCATAACGCAGGCTCATCTGCGCCGCCGGCAATGTGCTGACGTCCTGGCCACCGCACATGTCTTGAAGGAATCCGCACAGCGATACCTGAACGTCCTCGACCTGCTCGGCGCTGACCTGCAATTGATCGAGCAACAGGCCCAATGCGTCGATCGCCGAATGGGTCCCACGGCAAGCCGCATAGGGCTTGATCGAGCAGCGCGCGAGTTTCCATACGTGGCCCAGTTCGGCGTCCAACGCCTCGGGCACGGCGGTGTCCGCTGCGAGCGTCCTGAGGAAACCGCCCCAGACGTCATCGAACAGTTTTGTCGGGCCGGTGATGCCTTGTTGAGCAAACCGCGCGGCCAGCAATCCACCTTCGGCGGCGCGTCCGCTGTGGAGTCTTTTGCTTTGCGAGCCGTCATGGATAAACGCCCACAGACCACCGCTGAAGCTGCCGGCGATGCCCAGTGCCGACAAGGTTTGTTGTGCATCCAGCCCCAGAATCCGTGCACTGGCCGCCGCCGCGCCAAACACTCCGCACGTCGCCGTGGAGTGCCAACCGGCGCCGTTATGGGCCGAGTAACTGCCGCAGGCTTCGAGCACCCGACGGCCGATTTCGTAGCCGATCACCACCGCAGTGATCAGTTCGCGACCATCAATTGACGCTTCAGAAACCGATAGCGTCGACATCGACAGCGCCGCCATCACCGCCGGCAGCACCACCGCGCCGGAATGGTCGCAGCCGCCGGTATCGTCCAGCTCCAGGGCATGCGCGGCGATGCCGTTGAGCATGGCGGCTTGCGCCGCGCCGACTCGCTGACCGGTGCCCCAGACCAACGTGCTGCCGGCTTCTCCCTTGAACACCTGACGCGCCTGTCTGGCGACATCGCTGCCGGCTCCGGCCAGGGCTGCGCCGAAGGTGTCGAGAATGTGTCGCTTGGCTTGCTCCACCAACGCGGCAGGTAAATCTTCGAAACGGGTATCGACGCAGAACTGCGCCAGCCGCGCCATTCGCATAACCCCATCCTGATCTCTCATACGCCGTAATCCCGATAATGACGCTCGTACACAGCGGCCGGGTGATCCTCGGTCACCGGCGCCGCCGACTCTGCCCACCACTGAGCCACTTCGGCACCGGTGGCGATCCACACGTCATCGTGCTGCTGAATGCTTTGCAGCAATTCGCGCAACACGCCGATCCGCCCTGGCGTGGCGATGATTTCCGGGTGCAGCCGCAGTACGTAACACAAGCCGAACCGGTGAAACCCGGCGAAGTCCATCTTCAGATTGCCAAGGGTGTGGCTGTAAGAGGCGATGCGCGATTGCGCCGGTGGCACCGCCGGGCTGAGGTTGAAGGCGAAATAGGGCTCGTCCTCCAGTTCGTAGTGCAACGGCAGTTCGATCACCTCGGGCGCCGTCGGGTGGGCGAAGGGCAAATCATCGCCGCGCCATGACGAGGACCAACGGATACCGTGCTCGCGCAACGCCTCGATGAAGCCGGATGCGCCATTGCCGGCGGGAATGCGAAAGCCTGTCGGACGCTGACCGGTCAGCGCGCTCAAGGCCGCGCAGCCCTTGGCGATTTCGGCGCTTTGCTCGGCCAGAGTCAGGTGGTTGTAGTGCTGATGGCGGTAGCCGGCGCAGGCTATCTCGTGCCCGCCGGCCTGGATCGCCCGGAGGTGTTGCGGGTTTTCCTCGGCGACGATGCCGGGCACGAACCAGCTGCTGGAAACCCCCAGTTCTGCGAACACGCCAAGCAAACGCTGGACCCCGCGCTGGGTGCCGTAGCGCCACACCGACAAGGTCTTGTCGCGCCCGGCGACTTCCGGCGCCTGGGTGAGGATGCCGTGGATGTCGTTGTAATCGACGGTCAGCACCACGGCGCAGCGGTAGCCGTTGGGCCAGACAATGGAATCAGCCATGGTGATGCTCCTTCAGCCACCAGTGGGCGACATCGCGGCAGGTGGCGAACCACACGTCATCGCGTTGGCGCATGTGTTCGAAGAGTTTTTCCAGCAACAGGATGCGGCCCGGTTTGCCGGTGATCTTGGGGTGGAACAGGGTGGTCAGGCACAGCCCTTCAGCCATGGCGCCATCGAACTCGCGGCACCAGTTATCGAGGGTCAGTTCGTAGCTGGCGGTTCGGTCCAGCCCGGAAGGGAAGTCCGGTGCGCGGGTGTAGGCGAGGGAGGCGTAGTCGTCCATTTCCCAGCGGCCGGGGATTTCCACCAGTGGTGTATCGAAGCCCGGCACCTTGACCAGGTAGGGCCGGTCATCGCCGCGCATGCTGCTGGAATAGGTCACACCGGCTTCCACCAGCATGGCCGGCGTTTCGGCCCGCCAGTCGCCGGACGGCGTGCGGAAACCTTCAGCGCGGATGTTCAGGTACTTCCAGAACACCTCGCGGGATTTGTGCATCACGTCCTTCTGCTGCTCCAGCGTCAGGGCGTAAAAAGATTCGTGTTTGTAGCCGTGATAGGCCACCTCATGCCCGCGCTCGACAATCGCCTGGCACTGTTTCGGCCAGTTCTCCACGACCCAGGCCGGAACGAAAAACGTGGTCGGGATGCGGAACTCATCCAGCAGATCGAGAATCCGCGGCAGCGCCCGATAGGGGCCGTAACCGCCGAAACCGAAATACTCGGGCTTGCGCCAGATCGAGCCGTTAAGCATGGCATCGCCGGTGGGGCCATCGAGGTCGAAGGCCAGGGCGAGGCAGGCCTGGTGCTGGTCGGGCCAGGTGGGTTGCAGCGAGGAGGACATCGTATGGCGCTCCAGAATTAATAGTTGAAACACCCGTAGCAGCTGCCGAGCCCGCGAGGCTGCGTTCGGCGGCGCAGCCGTCGTGAATTCAAACTACGCGGTGTTTCAGGAAAACCTCGCGTGCAGGGTTTACGACGGCTGCGCCGCCGAACGCAGCCTCGCAAGCTCGGCAGCTGCTACGAACCGTGTTATTTCCCGGCGTTGATGGTCACGGTCTTGATCGCGCCCAGTTCCAGGTCCCATTTCTTCAGGATCGCCTGGTAGCTGCCGTCGTCGATCATGCTTTGCAACGCGACTTTCACCGCTTCGCTCAGCTCAGGTTTTTTCTTGCTCACACCCATGCCCGAGAACTGCTTGGAGATCGGCAGTCCCACGGTTTTGTACATGTCCTTTTCCTGGGTCTTGAGGTACGGCAGGGTTTCGCTGCCTTGCATGGCCGCGTCGATACGGCTCTGACGCAGTTGCGCACGGGCGTCGGCCGAGCCTTCGGTGCCGATCACGTTGATCGCGGGTTTGCCGGCGGCTTCGCAGTTTTCCTTGCTCCACGCGGCGATTTCCGCCGGGAAGGTGGTACGGCGGCTGGTGCCGACTTTCTTGCCGCACAAGTCGACGATCTCGTTGGTGTCCTTGTTTTTCTGCAAGGTGTAGAACTGCGGACCGCTGGTGAAGTAATCGACGAAGGTCACGCTGGCCTGACGCTCGGCGGTGTCGGTCATGCCCGAGAGCACCATGTCTACGCGGTCGGTCGTGAGCGCGTTGATCATTTGCTCGAAGCCGGTTTCCTGCCATTTGATCTTCACGCCCAGACGTTCGGCCAGGGCGTTGCCCAGGTCATAGTCAAGGCCGGTGAGGGTGTTGGTGGCCGGGTCCTTGAAATCCATCGGCGGGTAGTTCGGCATGATCGCAACAACGATCTCGCCCTTGTCCTTGATGCTGGCCGGCAACTCGGCAGCGAAGGCGAAACCGGATGCCAGGACGCTGGCAAGTACTGCAGGGATGACTAGGTTCTTCATGGTCGTTCTCTTATGAGTGTTGTGAGCGCCAAAGGACGCTTAGGTTCGAACGGCAGAAATGAAGCTTTGGGTGCGTGGGTTTTGCGGACTTATTAGTATTTCTTCGGGGCTTCCAGCCTCCACGATCTGCCCGCCGTCCATGAACACCATGCGGTTGGAAACCTCGCGAGCGAAGCCCAGTTCATGGGTGACGACGATCATGGTCATGCCGGTTTGCGCCAGATCGCGCATCACCGACAGCACCTCTCCGACCAGTTCCGGGTCGAGTGCCGAAGTGGGTTCATCGAACAGCATCAGCTTGGGGCGCATGGCCAATGCACGGGCAATGGCGACACGTTGTTGCTGACCACCCGACAGTTCGATCGGGTAGCTGTTGCGCTTGTCGGCCAGGCCGACGCGAGCGAGCAGTTCCACGGCTTCTTCGTGCGCCTCTTTGGGCGAACGCTTGAGCACCTGGCACGGCCCTTCGATGATGTTTTGCAGCACAGTCATGTGCGGGAACAGGTTGAAACGCTGGAACACCATGCCGGTGGCCAGGCGCTGGCGGGCGATCTGCGACTCGTTGAGCTCGTGCAGTTTGTTGCCGACGATCCGGTAACCCACCAGTTCGCCGTCGACCCACAGGCCGCCCTTGTCGATTTTTTCCAGCTGATTCACGCAACGCAGCAGGGTGCTTTTGCCGGAGCCGGACGGGCCGATGATGCACAGCACTTCGCCTTGCTCGACTTCGATGTTGATGTCCTTGAGCGCGTGGAAATGGTCGTAATACTTGTTCAGGCTCACGGCCTTGACGATGCTTCTCATGTTGGGCTCCTCAAGAACGCTTGCCGGCGCCGCGAGCGAAACGACGCTCCAGACGGCTTTGACCAAAGGACAGCACGGTGACCGTGGCCAGGTACCAGATACCGGCAACGATCAGCAACTCCATCACGCGGGCGTTGGCGTAGTAGATGTTCTGCGCGTTGTAGAGCAGTTCCGAGTACTGGATGACGCTCGCCAGGGAGGTCATTTTCACCATGCCGATGAATTCGTTACCGACCGGCGGAATGATGATCCGCATGGCCTGGGGCAGGATGATCCGGCGCAGCGCTTGCAAGCGCGGCATGCCGATCGACTTGGCGGCTTCGTACTGGCCGGTGTCCACCGACAACAGGCCGGCACGCACCACTTCGGCGGTATAGGCGCCCTGGTTGATGCTCAGGCCGAGGAGGGCGGCTACGAAGGGCGTCATCAGGCTCACGGTGTCCATTTCGAACAGGCCGGGGATGCCGATGGTGGGGAAGATCAGCGCCAGGTTGAACCACAGCAACAGCTGCAGGATCAGCGGCGTGCCACGGAACAGCCAGGTGTAGGTCAGCGCCACATAGCGCAGGATCGGGTTGGCCGACATGCGCATGATCGCCGTGATCACCCCGAAGACAATGCCCAGCGCCATCGCCAGCACCGCCATGACGATGGTGTTGAGCAAGCCCCACATGATCGCTTGCGAAGTGAGGAACTGGCCGATGTACGACCATTCGATCTTGCCTTCGGCGAAGGCCCGCACCAGGCCGACAATGGCGATGACAATGACGGTAGCGAAAAAAATTCGCCCGTAATAACGCCGTGGCACGTGTTGGTACTGGGTGATATCGAACTGGTTTTCCGCCAGTTTGCGCTCCGCCTGGAGTCGTTCTGCCTGTGTCTGGCTCATGTTGGTTCTCCGTACACTGTTCTTTCAGATCAAGCACAATCCCCTTGTAGGAGCCGGCTTGCTGGCGATGGAGTGTCAGTCGACATCAATTCAGCTGACACACCATCGCCAGCAAGCCGGCTCCTACAAGGTTTTGCGTTGTCTATCAGAGGCGGAAGCCCTGATAGTTCACGGTCCACGCTTGCTGCGCGGCGAGGGCGGTTTTCAGTCGGCCGATCTGCTCGCGCACCTGTTGCGGTGCGGTGCCACCCCAGCCACTGCGGGCGGCGATAGCCGCTTCGAGGGTCAGGCTCTCGCGCACCTCAGGCGTCAGGCGCGGATCGATCTCGGCCAGCAGCGCCGGCGAGGCTTCCCACAGTTCGATGTCATGTTTCTCACAGGCCTGGACCAATGCGCCGGTGATTTCATGCGCTTCCTTGAACGGCACGCCGCGCACTGCCAACCAGTCGGCAACTTCGGTGGCAAGGGTGAAACCCAGCGGTGCCTGACGGCGCAGTTCTTCGACGTTGACCTTCATGGTCGCGACCATCCCGGCCATGGCCGGCAGCACCAGCAGCAGGGTGTCGACGCTGTCGAGCACGCCGTTCTTGTCTTCGCTCAAGTCACGGTTGTAGGACAGCGGCAGGGATTTGAGCGTCGACAGCAGGCCGGTCAGGTTGCCGATCAAGCGGCCAGCCTTTCCCCGGGCCAGTTCGGCGATGTCCGGGTTTTTCTTCTGCGGCATGATCGAACTGCCGGTGGCGTAGGCATCGTCCAGTGCGACCCAGCGAAATTGCCGCGACGACCACAGGCAGAATTCTTCGGCGAGGCGGGAAATGTTGATCCCTAGCATGCTGGCGATAAACAGGAATTCGGCGACGTGATCGCGGCTGGCCACGGCGTCGATGGAGTTTTCGCACACGCCGCTGTAGCCCATTTCCTTGGCCGACTGCTGGGGCAGGCGAGCGATGGCGGAACCGGCCATGGCCGCCGCACCCAGTGGCGACAGCGAGGTGCGCGCGTCCCAGTCCACCAGACGCTGCACATCGCGCAGCATCGATTGGGCGTGGGCCAGCAAGTGATGAGCGAAGACGATCGGCTGGGCCTGTTGCAGGTGAGTGAAGCCCGGGCAGATGCTTTCGACGTGTTGCTCGGCCTGCTCCACCAGCGCTTGCTGCAAGGCCAGCACTTCAACGGCCAAAGTACGGACGTGATCACGCAGGAACAGCCGCAGGTCGTTGGCGGTCTGGTCGTTGCGCGAACGGCCGGCGCGCAGCTTGCCGCCCAGTGCGCCGAGGCGTTCGGTCAGCAGGCGCTCGATGAAGGTGTGCACGTCTTCGTCGTCCAGGGTCGGCGCGATGTTGCCGGCACGGAAGTCATCACCGATGCCCTGCAGGGCGTCGAGCATGGTCTGGGTTTCCTGCTCGCTCAGAAGGCCGGCTCGCTGCAACTCCCGGGCATGGGCCTTGGAACCGGCGAGGTCATATGGGGTAAGGCGAAAGTAGCGCTCGGGGCAACGGGACAGCGCCGCCAGGGCTTCGGACGGACCGCTCTTGAAGCGGGCACCCCAGAGACGGTCGGTGGTTTGAGACATTGTTGTTTTCCTCGTCGGTAACGCGAACTGATATCGGTGTGCAGAGCCTGAAACACTTCCCGGAAATTATTCGGGTGTGGTCATGGCCAAGCAGTGTTCAAGAGGGCAGTTGCTAAAGGGCGAGAACTGATCGAAGTGTCAGCTTTTAATAGTTCGAAATCAGTGAGTTGGCACTGATCGGCGGGATTTATTAACGGTTGCCAAGCCTTGTTTTCTGTGTTCATTATTATTAGCCAGCACTGTTTTTGTTGTTGGGCACAGGTTGTTGAATAGGGCGCCAGAGGTAAATAAGCATTATGGAAACCCCACTTTCCAATTCCGGAAACCCACCGCCAAAAATGCTGCAAAGGGCACCGCTGGCCCTCAGCGGTCTGGACTTCAAACTGCTCAAAGTATTCAAGGCGGTGGTCGAGGCTGGCGGTTTCAGTGCGGCGCAGAATGAGCTGAATGTGGGCCTGGCGGCCATCAGCAAGCAGATCTCCGACCTTGAGATTCGTATCGGCATGCGCCTGTGTACCCGGGGACGGGAAGGGTTTCACCTGACCGAAGAAGGGCGTCTGGTGTATCAGGCGTCGATCGACTTATTTACCTCGGTCGATAACTTTCGTGATCGGCTTAGTTCGGCGCAGAATGAACTTATTGGCGACCTTGGGGTGGGCGTCATTGATAATACAATTACGGACTCGAATTCTCCGTTAGTTGCGGCGCTTAGAAGAATAAATGAAGAGTCGCCGAAAGTAAGATTTCAACTTCAGGCCTCCCAGTTAGATGAGGTGGAAAGAGGTGTGGTCGAGGGGCGGTTAGTGGCCGGGATCGTGCCGGTTTATCAAAAAAGAGAAGAGTTCGATTACTTCCCGCTGTATGAAGAACGCTCGTATGTGTATTGCGCCGTCGGTCATCCACTGTTCTCGGTGCCGGAGGCGGACATGGGCGGCAATGTGCTGCAGGATTACGAGTGCATCAACCACCGCTACGCGATCCATCGGGACAAACTGAACTTTGCCCGCTACGACAGCTTTTCCGCTTCGGCGACTCAAGTGGAAGCTGTGGCGCTGCTGGTCAAGACGGGGCGTTTCGTCGGTTTTCTGCCCGAGCATTACGCGGCAAACCTGGTGGCTCAGGGACAGTTTCGGGCGGTGCGTCCGGACCTGATCAACATCGTCACGCCGTTCAATCTGATCCTGCGCCACAACACTGTGCGCAGTCCGTTGGTGAAGGCGTTTGCCCAGTCGCTGGGGGTGGATTTGAAGGCGCCGGTTTAACCTCAAACGTAGGCGTTCAAGTGTGGTTAACAGTAACTAAAGGACAATACATGGATACGCAGGAGCTACTGCAGGCTGCGATCTTTGATCTTGCTCTTCAGCAACATCGAAACCATCAAAAGATCGCAGCCTACGGCAGTTCCTACAAGGGCGGCGTGTGCAGCAATACGAAATCGTTCTTATCGAAACGTCCGCTCAATACCGGTGGCTGGGCACCCAGCGGAGTGCCTTGCAAGGCGTTGTAGTCGTTTCGGTCCATCATCAGCCAGGCCGGCCCCGAGAGGGCTTCCAGTTCCTGTGTCGATTCGGTGAACACCGGTTGAAAGTCCTGCTCGATATTGACCATGAACTTGATCGCCTTGGCGTCTTTGCCCATGCCGTGCAGCACCAACGGCGCCGGCGCTTTTTGAATCTCAGCGAACGCGGCTCGACTGAAGGCTTGCGTGTCGTAAAGCTGACGTTCGACCGGTTCATACACCAGGATATAAACCGACCACAGCGCCAGGACTGCGCAACAGGCCAGCACCTCGGCTCGCCAGTGAGCGCGGAACCAAGCCGCCAGTGTGATGACTTGCAGAGCCGCAAGCACGATCAATACCGGCACAAAGGCAGGAGGTTGTGCTGGCAGACGCCGCTGAATGATCAGCAATGCGACAATCAACACCCCTGGTATCACCAACCACAGCCCTTGCATCAAACCCCGCAACCAACCGAAAACCCGACCTTGCGCCACCTGAAACGGGTACGCCGCAATGATCGCTGCCATGGGCAGCATCGGCAGCAGGTAACGGGCCTTTTTCGCCTGGGGAATCGATAAGCCAATCATCACGATCAACCCGGCCGCCGTGCAGTATTGCAACAAGCGTAATGCCGGACCTGCCTGCCGTGGGTTCGTCAGCCAGACTGCGGCCAATACCAGCAGTGCCAATGGATAAGCGAGCGCATAGTTGCCAAACGAAGCGGTGAAGTAATACAGCGAACCACTGACGCCTTCACTGCCGTCCATGCGCCCCATGAACTGCATGCGCACCACGTCATGCATGAAGGCCGTTCCACCACTGGCTTCGGCCAGCCACAGCAGCGCGCCGACGCACACCACCAACAACACCGCCGCCAGCAGGCCAAAACCGAACAACCGTGACCATTGGCGATTGAGCAGGTAGTAGCTGCACAACATACCGGTGGGGATAACCAGCCCGATCGGCCCGCGAATCCCGAAGCCCAACAGCAGCAGCACAAAAATCAGCGGCCACCGACGGGGCATCGCGAAATGATCGGCGGCGTACCCAAGGTAGAACACCGAAAAGGCCACGGCCGCCAGCATCAGGTCCTGGGACACGGCACGGGTTTCAGTGACAAATGTACTGGTGAGCAACATCAACGCGATGCTCAGCAGCGCCCAGCGTGTGGAGCAGGGCGCGACCAACCGGTACATCAACGTGACGATCACCGCAGCGCCGATGGCAGTCGGCAACCACGCGGTGAGGCTATTGACCTGACCGAACGGCAGGGACAACAGCCAGACAAACACCGTAGACAGCGCCGAGTAATCGGCATAGGGCTGGCCATAGGTGGTCGGGAAAAACGACGGCCCGTGGCGCAGCATCTCCTGGGCGAACAGCACGAACCGCGAATCGAAACCGATTGCTGTTTGCTGATAGACCCCCGCGATGAACAGCATGAACGTCAGCAGCCCGAACCCTAAGGACTGCCGACGAATGCTGGGCGATACCGTACTCACGCGACGCCTGAGGCCGATGGCCATTGCTGAAGGGGAATTGGCAATTTGCGGGATTCACCACGGCCCATCGGGAAATACAGGAAGCCGCTGCGGGCCAGGCGCTCTGCGTCGTACAGGTTACGTCCGTCGAAAATCACCGGTGCATTCAGGCGTTGCTGGATCAGGTCGAAGTCTGGCGCCTTGAACTGCTGCCATTCGGTGCAGATGATCAAGGCGTCGGCACCCGAAAGGACTGATTCCGGCGTGCCCATGAGCATCAGCTTCGGTTCGTCAGGATAAAGGTGTTGGGTTTCCTGCATGGCTTCCGGGTCGAACGCCCGTACATTGGCCCCCGCAGCCCACAGCGATTCCAGTAGCACCCGGCTCGGCGCATCGCGCATGTCGTCGGTGTTGGGTTTGAAGGCCAGGCCCCAAACGGCGAAGGTCTTGTCGCGCAAATCACCCTTGTAGAACGCGTTGATGCGTTCGAACAATTTGTGTTTCTGCCGCTCGTTGATGGCTTCCACCGCTTGCAGCAGGTCGCTGTTGCAGTGGGCTTCTTCGGCACTGTGGATCAGAGCGCGCATGTCCTTGGGGAAACACGAGCCGCCGTAACCGCAGCCGGGGTAGATGAAGTGGTAACCGATACGCGAGTCGGCACCGATGCCCAGCCGTACCGATTCGATGTCGGCACCCAGGTGTTCGGCCAGTTCGGCGATCTGGTTGATGAAGCTGATTTTGGTCGCCAGCATGCAGTTGGCGGCGTATTTGGTCAGCTCGGCGCTGCGCAGGTCCATGAACATGACGCGGTCATGGTTGCGGTTGAACGGTGCATAGAGGTCGCGCATCACGTCGCGCACTTCATCGCCTTCACAGCCGATGATGATGCGGTCCGGGCGCCGGCAATCGGCCACGGCCGAACCTTCTTTCAAAAACTCCGGGTTGGAAACGATATCGAACTGCAGCTGACGGCCGGCCTTGAGCAGGTACTGGTCGATATGGGCGCGCAGCGTATCGCCGGTGCCCACCGGTACCGTGGATTTCTCCACCAGGATCACCGGCTGTTCACGATGACGCGCGACCGCTTCACCCACGGACAACACGTATTGCAGATCCGCCGAACCATCCTCCCGGGACGGCGTGCCGACGGCGATGAACAGCACCTGGCCATGTTGCACCGCGAACTTTTCGTCCGAGGTGAAGTGCAGCCGCTTGGCATCCAGGCTTTCACGCACCAGGCTGGCCAGCCCCGGCTCGAAGATGCTGACGTGGCCTTGTTGCAGCAACGCAACTTTTTTCTCGTCAATGTCCATGCACACTACGTCATGGCCGACTTCAGCCAGGACGGCGGCTTGCACCAGACCAACGTAACCGCTACCAAATACACTGATTTTCATGATGCACTCCTAAGTTCGGGCGCGCGAGCAGGTCGAGAATTAATAGTAATGACCCCCAGGATGACCAGCGCCACTCCCAGGGTTTTTGAAAGACTGAAGGATTCGTTGAACAGTGGCAGGCTGGCGGCCAGCACATACACCAGCGCGTAGCTGATGCTCAGCAGCGAATAGGCCCGACCCAGCGGCACATCCCGCAGGGCCGCGAGCCAGGTGAGCATCGACACGGCATAGGCGAGGATGGCGGCCAGTACGACAATCACAGCGGGCATATCGACGCTGCCGCTGCTCAAGGCCGCTAACCACTGTTCGGGATGTGGCAAGCGAGTCATGCTCCAGCGCATGCCCAACTGCGCGGCGGTGCCCAGCACTACGCTGCCCATGGCAAAGGCGATTCCGCGACGCAGGCTCATGCGTGTTGCCCCAGCAACGCCACGCCACCAATCACCAGCGCCACGCCCAACCAGTGACGGCGGTCGATGACTTCGTGAAAGACGAAACGGGCGACCAGTGTGATCAGCACGAAATTCAGGCTGAGCATGGGATAGGCGATACCGACTTCGAGGCGCTGCAACACCAGCAGCCAGACCAGCAAGCCCAGCCCCAGAGAGGCGAGCGCCAGCCACAGCCAAGGCGAACGCAGTTTCTCGCCCCAACCCGAGGTCTTGCCACGCCAGCTTTCCACGGCGTACTTCTGGGCGATCTGGCCAAGGCAAGTCAGCAGGCAGGCGGTCAGGAGCAGCAACAGGCTCATGACGCATCCCGAGGGAAGATCAGGATCACCAGGTTGCCTTGTTCATAACGTTTGCCATCCTTGGGCAGCAGTTCGATTTCTTGCAGTTCGTCATCCCCTTTGACCCGCATCACCACGCCGACCGAACCACTCTGACGCGCTTCGCGCATCCACTGTTGCACGTGCTCGAGATCGACCCGCTGCTGTATTGCATCTGGATCAGGATAGTCGAGGCCGTATTTCAATTCGCCTATCGTGTTGTACAACGCCACCTCCGGGCGTTTCAAGCGCCAGGCCAGGGCCGAGGCAGCGCCCAGGTCGTTGCTCAACAGCTTGTCGGTCTGCGCCAGCGCTGGGGCGTGCTGGAGGATGAACTGGTCGGGCATCTTGTTCGCCACCACCGAATCCGGCATGCCGGCCGGCAGCACGCCGATCAGCAGCAAACTGCCAAAGGCCGGTGCCGCCCAGCATTGCAAGGGACGGAAGGCCTGCAGCAGGTTGGCCATGATCCAGCCGATCAACCCGATGAACACCAATACCAGGTTGTGCAGTTCGTGGGTGTACAGCGGTTTTTTCAGTTGCAGATAAACCAGCGCAATCAGGACGATCAGGCCCAGCGTCATGTTCAGCAGGCCATTGATCCCCAGCACCCGGCCTTGTTCCAGCTTCAGTCGGTCCGCCAGGGCATGGCCCAGCAACAACGCCAGAGGCAGCAGGCAGGGCATGATGTAGGTCGGCAGCTTGCCGTTGCTCAGGCTGAAAAACAGAAAGGGCATCAGCAACCACAGCAGCAGGAAAGCGATGTTGGCCTGACGCCGGGTCTGCCAGGCCTGTTTCAGCGCCGATGGCAGCAACGCCGCCCATGGCAGGCTGAACGCCACCAGCAGCGGCAGGTAGAACCACCATGGCGCATCGTGTTGGGCGTCATCCCCGGCGAAGCGGCGAATGTGTTCGTGCCAGAAGAAGAACCGCCAGTAATCGGGTTCCTGCGCGTGCACCGCCAAGGCCCACGGCAGGCTCACCGCGATGGCGACGATAATCGCCACCGGGCCGTAAGTCAGCAGTTCCCGCCAGCGTTTCTGCCAGAGCACCCAGGGCAGGGCGATCAACACCGGCAACGCCCAGGCGAGGAAGCCTTTGGTCATGAAACCCATGCCGCAGGCCAGCCCCAGTACAGTCCAGCCGAGCAGACGCTGGCCACGGCTGGTGCTGTCCAGCGCAAACCACAAAGCCACCAGGCTCAGGTTTACCCAGAAGGTGAATTGCGGATCGAGGTTGGCGTAGCCGGCTTGCCCGGCGATGATCGCAAAGCTCATGTACAGCAGCGCACAGGCAAAACTCTTGCGCGGCTCGTTCCACAGCCGGTGAGCGATCAGGTAGCACAGCAACACGCTCAGCCCGGTGCTCAGCACCGAGGCAATACGTACGCCAAACAGATTGTCGCCAAACAGCGCCTGGCCGATAGCGATCATCCAGTAGCCCGCGATGGGCTTTTCGAAGTAACGCAGGCTCATGAAATGCGGCGACACCCAGTTACCGCTCAGGAGCATGTCCTGGCTGATCTGGGCGTAACGGGTTTCGTCGGGAATCCAAAGGCCGTGAGAGCCTAGCGGCAGCAGGTACGCCAGCGCCAGAACGACCAGTAATAACGGCAATGCCCAGGGTTTGCTCATGCGCCTTGAACCCCTAGCCAGCCTTCGCGACCCTCAAGAGTGCCGCGTACGACCCGGCCCTTAGGCAAGATGGCGGGGGCGTCGGGAAGCAAATTGCCCAAGGGTTGGAAATGAATATCACGTTGGCGAGCATCGGCCAATAATTGGCGAAAATCGTTGGCCATCAGAATCCCTTCTACTTCGGCATGGACAGTGTAGACATTGAGTTTTTGCGGGGAGAACCGCTCAAGAATGAAAGTGTTGAAGTCTTTGGCTGCAACGGTCGGGCCAACCACTTCGTCGAAGGTCGGCAGGTCCACCGGAATCTGCGGTGCGCCCAGACTACCATTGGTCAGGATTGGCTGGAACAGGTGCTGGCCCCGACAATCGCTGTTGTAGCGAAAGCCGAAACCTTGCTTGGCTTCGATCACACGCTCGTCCGCCCGCCAACCGGCGGAAGCCGAGCATTCGACTTTTTGGCCGAGGATGTCACTGAGGCTGTCGACGCCACGACGAATCTGCTCGATCAGTTGCGCCTGGCTCCAGCGTCCGGCATTGGCCTGCCAGCCGTGGTGATCCCAGGCGTGCAGGCCGACTTCATGCCCAGCCGCCTGGGCTTGACGCATCAGGTGCCCGAGGTCGCGACCGATCGGTTTACCCGGCCACGCAGTGCCTGCCAACAAAATATCCCAGCCATACAGGCCGGCAGCGTTGGAACGAAGCATCTTCCAGAGAAACTGCGGACGGATAAGGCGCCACAAGTGGCGCCCCATGTTGTCTGGCCCGACGCTGAAGAAAAACGTCGCCTTGACCTGTGCTTCATCGAGTATTTCGAGTAACCGCGGCACCCCTTCACGGGTGCCTCGGTAGGTGTCGACATCGATTCGAAGGCCTGCCTGCATCAACGTTTTTTGTCCGCGATTTCGAGCATGGCCTCGCGCAGGAAGAAGTCCAGCGTGTTGCCGATGGTTTCCTTCATCTCCACGGTGGGTGCCCAGTCAAGCAGACGCTTGGCGTTGGCGATGCTCGGTTTGCGGTGAGACACGTCCTGATAGCCAGTGCCGTAGAAAGCCTTGCTTTCGATATCGCGGAAACCGGCGAATGGCGGGAAGTTGTCGCGCAACGGGTGAGCTTCGAACTGACGCAGCAGTTCTTCGCCCAGCTGACGAATGCTGGCTTCGTTGTCCGGGTTGCCGATGTTGATGATCTGGCCGTTGCAGACATCGTTGTCGTTGTCGATGATCCGCGCCAGGGCTTCGACGCCATCGGCGATGTCGGTGAAGCAGCGTTTTTGTTCGCCGCCGTCGAACAGGCGAATTGGCGTGCCTTCCACCAGGTTCAGGATCAACTGGGTGATGGCCCGGGAGCTGCCGATACGCGCCGAGTCCAGACGGTCCAGGCGTGGGCCCATCCAGTTGAAAGGGCGGAACAGGGTGAAGTTCAGGCCTTTCTGGCCGTAAGCCCAGATCACTCGGTCAAGCAGCTGCTTGGAGATCGAGTAGATCCAGCGTTGCTTGTTGATCGGCCCAACCACCAGGTTGGAGCTGTCTTCGTCGAAGTTGGCGTCCTGGCACATGCCATAGACTTCGGAGGTCGACGGGAAGATCACGCGCTTGTTGTATTTGACGCAGTAGCGAACCAGCTTCAGGTTCTCTTCGAAGTCCAGTTCGAATACACGCAGCGGATTGCGGGTGTATTCGATCGGCGTGGCGATCGCCACCAGCGGCAGGACCACGTCGCATTTCTTGATGTGGTACTCGATCCACTCCGAGTGGATGCTGATATCGCCTTCGACGAAGTGGAAGTTCGGATGGCTGCGCAGGCGCTCGATGGCGTCCGAGCCGATGTCCAGGCCGTACACTTCATAGCGGTCGTCACGCAGCAGGCGCTCGGACAGGTGATTGCCGATGAAGCCGTTGACGCCAAGGATCAGCACGCGGGTGCGACGCGGTGCACGGCCCGATTCGGCGCCACGCAGCACAGAACCGTCGACCAGCCCCAGCTCATTGGCCAGTTGTGGACCGCTGAGGTACAGGCCGTTGTCGTTGCGTTGGCCGGCGTTGACCACCAGCGAGTCTTCGCCGCAGGCGATGCGCAGCGGATCGACGCTGATAACCCGGCCCGGTGCCTGGCCTTCGTTGCCCTTGACGACATCCGCGCTCCAGACAATCAACTTGTGCTCGCCCACGGCACAGAACGCGCCCGGGTAAGGTTGGGTCACGGCGCGGACCAGATTGAACAGTTCTTCGGCAGGTTTACTCCAGACCAGTTTGCCGTCCGCCGGGGTGCGACGGCCAAACACTGTGGCTTTGGATTCGTCCTGTGGGGTTTCGCTGATTTTGCCCTGAAGCAAGGCAGGCAAGGTGTCGCGCAGCAGATCGCTGGCGGCCTGGCGCAATTTGGCGTGCAGGGTCAGCGCGGTGTCGGCGCGCTCGATCGCTACCCGCTCCTGGGCAATGATGGCGCCGGCATCGGCACGTTTGACCATGCGGTGCAGGGTCACGCCGGTCTCGGTTTCACCGTTGACCAGTACCCAGTTGGCCGGTGCGCGGCCACGGTAGCGAGGCAGCAACGAACCGTGCAGGTTGAAGGCGCCTTTGCTGGCCGTGGCCAACAGTGGTTCGCTCAGCAGGTTGCGGTAGTAGAACGAAAACAGGTACTCGGGATTGAGTTTGCTGATGCGCTCGATCCACAGCGGGTGGTTGGCGTCTTCCGGAGCATGCACCGGGATGCCTTTACGGGCGCACAGTTGCGCAACCGAGCCATAGAACGCATTTTCCTTCGGGTCATCGGGATGGGTGAACACGGCTGCAATCTCGAAACCGCTGGCAAGCAGGGATTCGATGCCGGCACAGCCAATATCGTGATAAGCGAAGACAACAGCTTTTGCACTCATGAGAGAACCTGATCTGAAGAAGTGGAAGTGAGACCGTCAACGGTGACAACGGGGGCAGGAGCAGAAGGGGTGCTACGTAAAACTTTTTCGATAAAGAACCGTGGACGTGCCCGGACGTCGCTGTACATGCGACCCAGGTACTCGCCCAGCAGGCCCATGCCAATGAATTGCCCGCCGGTGAAAACGAACAGTACGGCGAACAGGACGAACGTACCGCCGCCCGCCCAACCGGCGCCGAAAGCCATGCGCAGCACAATCAACGCGATGGCGAACAGCACGCCTAGGCCGGCCATGCCGAAGCCGACGATGCTCAGCAATCGCAGGGGCGTGGTCGTCATGCAGGTGATCAGATCGAACATCAGGTTGATCAGGCGCATCGGGCTGTATTTGGATTCGCCGTGTTCACGCTCGGCGTGGGTCACCAGAATTTCCGTGGTGTGCCGGGCGAAGCTGTTGGCCAGGATCGGGATGAACGTGCTGCGTTCGCGGCAGGCGAGCATGGCGTCGACGATGGTGCGGCGGTAGGCGCGCAGCATGCAGCCGTAGTCGCTCATGGCAACACCGGTGGAGCGTTGCACGGCAAGGTTGATCAGCTTCGACGGCCAGCGACGCAAGGCCGAGTCCTGACGGTTGTTGCGCACCGTGGCGACTACGTCATAGCCCAGTTCGGCCTGAGCCACCAGCCGCGGGATTTCTTCAGGCGGGTTCTGCAGGTCGGCGTCGAGGGTGATCACCACGTCGCCCTTGCATTGTTCGAACCCTGCCATGATCGCCGCGTGCTGGCCGTAGTTGCGGTTGAGAATGACCGCCACCACCGGGCTGCCGTCGAGACTGGCCGCCTCCTCGAGGATTTGCGCCGAGTTGTCGCGGCTGCCGTCGTCGACCAGCACAATTTCGTAGTCATGGTGCAGTTGCTGGCACGCCGCTTCGGTGCGCCGAAGCAACTCGGGCAGACTGTCCTCCTCGTTATAGACCGGGATGACGATTGATACGCAACGGATCGGATAAGGTTTCACAGGCTTCTGTCCAGTGTTTTTTCAATGGCGCCGACGACACGATCGACATCATCGGTGGTCATGTCGGGGAACAACGGGATCGAACACAGCCGCGCCGAGTTCCATTCGGTGTTGGGCAGGTAGATGTTGGGGAAACGCTGCCGGTAGTAAGTGTGCAGGTGGGTGGCGATGAAGTGAATACCTGTGCCGATGTTCTGTTCCTGCAACGCCTTCATGAACGCCTCGCGATCCAGCCCGCAACGTTCGGCGTCGATGCGCAGGATGAACAGATGCCAGGCGTGCTGTTGCGCATGGGCCGGAATGGCCAGCGGTTGCACCGGCAGGCCTTCAAGGCGTTGCAGGTAGGTCTGGGCCAGCTCTGTGCGCTTGGCGTTGATCGCGTCCAGGCGTTCCAGCTGAACCAGGGCGATGGCGGCATTGATGTCGGCCAGGTTGTACTTGAAGCCGGGTTCGATCACCTGGGCCTGGGGTTTGCGGCCGTGGGTGAGGCGGTCGTAGGCGTCGACGCCCAGGCCATGGAACTTGAGCATGCGTACCCGATTGGCCAGGGCTTCATCGTCGCTGACGAACATCGCGCCCTCGGCGCAGGTCATGTTCTTGATCGCGTGGAACGAGAAGATCGCCGTGCCTTGGGCGCCGACATGCCGACCTTTATAGAAAGTGCCCGCTGCGTGAGCCGCGTCTTCGATGACGGTGATGCCATGTTTGTCGGCCAGAGCGTAGAGCGGATCGAGGTCGAATGCCGCGCCGGCGTAATGCACCGGAATGATTGCCTTGGTGCGAGGCGTGATCGCCGCTTCGATGCTCTCCAGGTCGCTCATCAACGTGTCGCGGTCAACGTCGACGAAAACCGGCGTCGCACCGAGCAGGCAGATCATGTTGGCGGTCGACACCCAGGTCTGGGACGGAGTGATGACTTCGTCACCGGGACCGATACCCAAGGCCAACAAAGTAATGTGCATGCCACCGGTGGCCGAGGACAATGCGACGGCATGCCGACAGCCGACATAGTTGGCGAAGTGTTCTTCCAGTTGCTGGTTTTTCGGCCCGGTAGTGATCCAGCCAGAGCGCAGTACTTGCTCTACCGCAGCAATTTCTTCATCGCCGATACTCGGGCGAGAGAAGGGGAGAAACGCCTGACTCATGGGCACCTCGGAACTGAAAAAAAATAAGACTATCAGGCTTGAACGTTGGATCCAACATCAGCGTAGACGCTAAAACAAAAGCGGCATCAAGCAGTTGCCAGTAATTTGTGACAAATTACATCGGTTGACTTTGCTTGTCATGCCCGACGGGTTGGACGCTATCAAGACGCCATCTGTGATCCGTTGAGGGTAAGCGCGATTTTGTGAAAGGAACATGAAAAACCGGTAGGTGATTCGTTTTATTTCAAGCCCATACAGGCACTGTTCAGGCTTCTACCGGCTCATCGCATTTTTTGTAGGGAAAGGCGTACAGAAGTGTCTGCCTTGATGGACTTGCGCTGCATTGCTTAGTTGTTTTTTTGAATTGTTATATTCGGGGGCGATTTCGTTTCTCGCCCGTTACCGATTCAAAAGCTTAAGGTTCGCTCAGTACATGAGCATGGCCGATGGTCGACACATGAACCTCGCTCCCAGCGGGTGGCGCATGCATGCCGGAACTGCGCACCAGCAATGAACGCCCCGGACGGCCATCAGCGTTCAACGTCTGCAATTCCACGGTCAATGTGCAGGTATTACCGCCGAAGTCGCATTCGGTGACCACGCCGCGACAGCCGTCCTGTTGCTCCAGGCCGTGGGGCGCGCTGATCAGCTGAAGTTGCTCGGGGCGCAGCATGATTTGCGCTGATCGGTTGTTTCTGTGGTTGTTGACCGGTATGCGACCCAGATCGCAATGAGCCCAACCCGCTTCGATTCTGGCCGGCATGACCACGGCATCCCCGAGAAACAGGGCGGTTTGTTCATCGGCGGGATAGCGGTAAAGGTCCAGCGGATGTCCGGATTGCACTAGCCGGCCCTGACGCATCACCGCCAACTGATCGGCGAATGACAACGCTTCACTTTGATCGTGAGTCACCAGAATGGTCGTGACACCGGCGTCAGCCAGAAGCCTTGCGACCAATTTGCGCATGGCGGCGCGCAAACCGGTATCGAGTGCCGAAAACGGCTCGTCCAGCAACATCAGCCGTGGTTGTTGCGCCAGGGCCCGGGCCAGCGCGACACGCTGTTGCTGGCCGCCGGAGAGTTCATGCGGCCAACGATTGGCCATACTCGAGTCCAGTGCCACGCTGTCCATCAACTCGGCGACACGTTCCTGTTTGGCAACGCCCTTGGCCGCCAGCCCGAAACCGATGTTGGCGGCTACGGTCATGTGCGGGAACAGCGCACCATCCTGCGGAACATAGCCGATCAAGCGTTGATGCGCGGGGACCTCGCGGGTGCCGTCGACCAGCATTTGACCATTGAGCGCAAGGCTGCCCGAGTCCGGGAACTCGAAACCGGCGATCATTCGCAGCAAGGTGGTCTTGCCCGAACCGGACGGGCCGACGATCACCGTACGGCTTCCCGTCGGCACCGACAGGCTGATGTTCTCCAGGGCTCGGTGAGAACCGTAGGACTTGCAGATCGAGTGGAGTTCAAGAGCGTTCATCGGCCAGCCGTGCGTTTGGATTGATGGTAAAGAAGTCCGGTTAACGGAAGCGACAGCAGAATCATGAGCAAGGCATAGGGCGCCGCGGCGGCATAGTCGATTTCACTGGTCATTGCCCAGAAACCGGTAGCCAGGGTGCGCGTGCCATTGGGGGCGAGCAGCAGGGTGGCGGTCAACTCATTGCTGACCGCCAGAAACACCAGCGCAGCGCCGGCGGCAGCACCGGGTGCGGCCAGGCGCAGAGTGATCAGCCACAACGCCCGACCAGGCGAACGGCCGAGGCTGCGCGCCATGTTCTCCAGTTCCACCGGCGCCTGGGCGATGCCTGCGCGCAAACTCACCAGGGCGCGGGGCAAAAACATCAGTAAATACGCCAGCAGCACCGTGATGGTGGTCTGGTAAATCGGCCGGGCAAAATGAATCGTCAGCGTTACCAGCGCCAGCGCAACGACAATCCCCGGCAACGCGCTGGTAATGTAGTTGCAGCTTTCCAGCACACGTTGCAACAGGCCCGGTGAGCGAATCGACAGCCAGGCGATCGGGATGGCCGCGCATGTGGTAATGAGCGCGCCGGCGGCCCCGAGCATCAGCGTCTGCTCCAGCGCCGGCAGCAGTTCGCTCAGGTTCCAGACTTGCGCGCCACCGTCGATCAGCCACTTGCCAAGGGTGATCAACGGCACACCGAGTGCCAGCACACAGGTCATGCCTTGCAGCGTCAGCGCGAGCAGGGTGGTGCGCAACTTCAAGCGCACAATCCTTTGTTCGCGCGCGCTTCCCGACCCGACCCGGGCGTAGCGCGCCGTGCCGCGAGCAGCCGACTCGGCCGTCAGCATGGCCAGGCAGCAGAGCGCGAGGACGCCGGCCAGCATATTGGCGGCAGGCCCGTTGAAGGTGGACTTGAACTGATCGAAGATGGCCGTGGTGAAGGTGTCGAAGCGAATCATCGCGTACAGACCGTACTCGGCCAGCAGGTGCAGCCCCACCAGCAAGGCACCGCCGCAGATGGCTAGGCGCAACTGCGGCAGCACCACGCGAAAGAACACTGCCCAGGGCTTGAGCCCCAACGACTCGGAGACATCTTCGATAGCCGGATCGAGCCGGCGCAAAGTCGCTGCTATCGGCAGGTAAAGAAACGGGAAATAGGCGATGACCGACACCAGAACGCCGGCAAACAGGCCATGAATCGGTGGTACCAGACTGACCCACGCATAGCTGTGCACGAATGCCGGCACCGCCAGCGGCGCCGTCGCCAACAGCGACCACCAGCGCCGCCCCGGCAAGTTGGTGCGTTCCGTCAACCAGGCCAGCGCCAGACCCAGTGCGATGCACAAGGGAATGGTGAGCACCACCAGCAGCACGGTGTTGATCAGCAACTCGCCGACGCGTGGGCGCCATACCAGCGTCACCAGCGTCGCCCAGCCAGTCTGCACCGATACGCCGATCACGAAAGCAATCGGCAGCAACGCCAGCAACGACATCAGCACCGACAGGCTAATCACCCAGGCGCCGCCGCGGCCCGAGAAGACGCCGCGAGAGCGTGCGCGCAAGTTTACAGAGGACGCCGCAGCGACCTCTGCCGGTAGCGTTTCAGGCAACAATTAGAGCAACCCGGCCTGGGTCATCAGCTCAACCGCCTTTTTGCTGTCGAGTTTCGAGACGTCGACAGTCGGAGCGTCGAGTTGCTGCAGCGGCACCAGTTTCGGATTGGACTCTGCATTCTTGCCCACGGCGTATTCAAACGAGTTGCCGTTCTTGAGGATCGCCTGGCCGTCTTTGCCGGTAATCCATTTCAGGAATGCCTGAGCCTGTTCCTTGTGTTGACTGGAGGCCAGGACGCCACCGCCGGACAGGCTGACAAAGGCACCTGGATCCTTGTGTTTGAAGTAGCTCAGCGAGGTGTTCTTGCTGTTCTCGCCGGTCTTGGACTGATCGACGAAGCTGTAATAGTGATAGATCACGCCGCTGTCGATCTGACCGGCATTGACCGCCTTGAGCACGGCGCTGTTGCCCCGGTAGGCGGTGAAGTTGGTTTTCATGGCTTTCAGCCAGTCGAGGGTCGCGGCTTCACCCTTGAGTTCCAGCACGGCAGCGACGATGGCCTGGAAGTCGGCACCGGCCGGCGAAGCGGCCCAGCGGCCTTTCCAGTTCGGTGCTGCGAGGTCCATCAGCGATTTTGGCAAGTCTGCTTCAGCCAGCTTGCTCGGGTTGTAGACGAACACCGTGGAGCGTGCGGCAATCCCTACCCATTTGCCATGCGCCGGACGATAGGCCGCGCCCACTTGTTCCAGCGTGCTCGGCGCAACCGGTGCAAACAGCCCCGCGTTGTCGACCAGCACCATCGCCGGGGAGTTTTCGGTCAGGAACACGTCGGCCGGGGAGGCTGCACCTTCCTGCACGAGCTGATTGCCCATCTCGGTGTCGTCGCCATTGCGCACGGTCACTTTGATGCCGGTTTCCTTGGTGAAACCTTCGACCCAGGATTTGGTCAGGCTTTCGTGTTGAGCGTTGTAGACCACGATACCCTCCGTCTGCGCAGCGGCATACACGTGACCGGCGCTGAGGAAAGCAGTGGTCAGCAATGCGTTTTTAAGGAACGAGGGGATACGGGAAATCATTCTGTCGACGGCTCCTGTTTTTTTAGTCAACACGCGCAGATTCATTATGGGAACAATGCGAATCATTTGCATGTTTGAGTCGCCGCGAATGTAGAGCGCCAAATGAGAAAAAAACGTCAAAAAAATCGTAAATAGATGTCATTTCACTGTCGGCGGAAAACTTGAGCCGACACGGTGGTGGGCAACTTTCAAACGATATCTTCGATCGGAGTGTGGCCTTGGGCCCCTTGGCTGAACTTTGGCCTGGTCTGAGGTGACGTGGGGCTCAAGGCTTATAACGCATCATGGCAATGGTCACGCGCGTCCCTGTCTGCGGCGTACTTTGAACCGTCAGATGTCCACCCAGTCTTTCGACAATCCGCTTGCAGTGGGCAAAGCCAAGCCCGAACGACGATGATTGCGACCGTGCGGCGTCGGCACGGAAAAACACTTGCCCCAATTGCCGGACTTCTTGCGCGGACATGCCTGCACCGTTATCGGTGATCCGGATGATCAAACCGCTGCCCGGATGTTCGTCCAGCGTGACGTCGACGGCGCCGCCGGCCGGGGTGTACTTGATGGCGTTGTCCAGCAGGTTGCCAAACACCACTTCCCACTGTTCCGGTCCTCCGGCGACTTGGGCCTGATAATCCTCCAGCAGATGCAGGGAGAGACTGAGACCTTTGAGTTCGGCAGCCTTGCGCCAACGCTCGACGGCATTGAGCGCATTGTCATTCAACCCGCTTGCCTGCCCGGCAATGTCGGCGGTGCCCTCCAGTTGCGCAAGGTCCAACAGGCCGAGAGACAGGCGCTTGAGCACCTGCATTTCGGCCAGCACATCACGACAGGTCTGGGCGTAATCTTCGGCGTGCCGTGGCCGCGCCAGAATGACCTCCAGCGCAGAGGTCACGGCAGCAATCGGCGTCTTCAGTTCATGGGAGGCGTTGGCGATAAACAGCCGTTGATGTTCCAGCACCTCCTGAACCGCCGCTTCCATTTGCGCGTAGCTGTCGAACAGCAGTTTTTCTTCCGCCGAGTGCGCCTCGAACACCACCCGGCGGGTGAATTCCGGCGGCTTCAAGGTGCGCAGTTGTCGAGCGAAATGGCGAAGGTTGCGGGTGGAGAGCGACACCACGATAAAACTGCCAAGCGTCGTCAACAGCAATATCCCTATCGCGGCCAGCGCCACCACCCGTTTGAAGGCGTTGACCGCATTGAGCACCGGTTGCGCGTTGGTGGCCACCAGCAGCCTGGCTTTCAGCGGGCCTTCGGGGCTGGCGCGCTCAAGGTCGCCCATCTGTGCGATCCATTTCTCGTGACCGACATCGAACAGGAACGTCTCTTCGTCGCCCGCGCGAACCTGACTCATGGCCTCGCGAAGCGCTTTGCGCATTGACGGCGTTGGTCCCCAGGATTCTTGCAGCATCTCACCCGATATCGATGACAAGTCAAAAAACAGGTCGTGATCGTGATCCAGTTCCGAGGCGAATTCACCCTGGCGCTGATAGACCAACTGCGCGTTTTCGACGCTGATCAGCGACTCGATGACGTCCGACTGGGTATCGAGATGGTGCCGCAGTTCATCGAGCCGGGTGGTTTGCACCCAATGACTCAGCCACACATAGCCGACGAACAACACACACGCCTGAACCACGAACAGCGTGAGCGCGATTTTGATGTTCAGTGCCAGGTTACGCCACACGAAGGATCAACCCTTTGCCGCGAACGGTTTCAATCTCGACGTCGGCCCCAGCCAACTTGCGTCGCAGGCGATTGAGCAGCACGTCCAGGCTGTTGCTGTCCGGCTCGCTGTCGAAAGGGTAGAGCAACCCCAGCAATACCGTGCGGGTCTGCAACTGATTCGCCTTGCCGGCCAGCGCCACCAGTAGATTGTATTCCATGCCCGTGAGATCCAGCGGACGGCCGCCGATGCTGACCCGCAAGGTGTCGAGTTCGATGTTCAGATTACCCAGTGTCAGCGATTTCGAGCCACGGGCGATCGAGCGCCGATAGAGGGCATTGAGCCGCGACACCAACTCGATCATTTCGAAAGGTTTGCTCAGATAATCGTCGGCGCCGCGATCCAGGCCCTGCACCCGATCCACTACTTCGCTTCTGGCCGTGACCATGATCACCGGCACGTCGTTGCCCTTGCCGCGCACCACGCCGAGTACTTCCAGACCCGATATCTGCGGCAGCATCCAGTCCAGCACCAACACGTCGTATTCACTGGCATCGGCATAGTACAAGGCCTCTTTGCCGTCCCTGGCCAGATCCACCACCCAGCCTTCTTCCTCAAGCCCGCGCTTGATGCTGTTACCCAGCAGGGCATTGTCTTCGGCCACCAGAACCTTCATCGCTCGCTTCCTGATCAGGCATTGCAGGCGTGCATTCATTGCATGTCCGGCACGCACTGGCAAGCCGTCGCACAGCCATGTGACTTCGTTAACAAGCGGTTCATTTTCGCTTCTTTAGACTGCCCGCCAGTGGTGAGCGAGCCCTTCGGCTTCGATTCGCTTTTCAGTCCCTTTTCTGGATTTCTTCCATGAGCCTTTCCAGTCGACGCCTGTCGTTCATCCTCCTGACGGGGCTGCTGGCCTGTCTGGTGGCTGCGACATTTTCCAGCCTGGCCACTCATGTGCGCTTCGGGCTGGAGTTTCGCGGTGGTTACGAGATTTATTACGTTGTGAACCCGGCACCGGGCAAAACCCGGCTCGCCAAGGATGACTTGTTGCAGACGGTCGCGATCCTGAGTAAACGAGCCGACAGCATTGGTATTACCGAACCGGACATCCGGGTCGAGGGCGCCAACCATATTCGGGTGAAACTGGCAGGCCTGACGTCCGCCGAAGAATCACGCTCGCTGCTCGGAAGTTCGCAGGGGTTGCCCACGCAGCTGACCGAGAAATACACCCAGACCGTCGGCAGCGTACTCGGCAAAACCGCGCTGGCGGAAACCGTTCAGGCAGGTTTGATCGGCATCGCCTGTATTTTCCTGTTGCTGGTGGGGCTGTACCGCACTGCCGGTTTGATCGCCGCGTTTTGTACGCTGGTCTACCTGTGGCTATTGCTGATTGTATTCACCGCCTCGGGCGCCACCTTGTCGCTGTCGGCGGTGGTCGCGTTTGTGCTGGGCATTGGCATGGCGGCGGATGCGAGCATCATTTGCCTGGAACGTATTCGCGAGGAAATCGACCTTGGCCGGTCTCTGCGCGAAGCCGTGGATAACGGTTTCAAAGGCTCGCTGCCGACGATACGTGATGCAAACCTGGTGACCGCGCTGGCGATGATTGCCTTGTTCGCGGCCGGCATCGGGCCGATTCAAGGATTTGCGCTGACCATGCTGGTGAGCATCGTGATCAGTGTCGCCACTAACTTCTTGCTGATTCGCCAGCTGATGCTGTGGCTGGTCGATACCCAGTGGGTCAGCCAGCGTTGGTTGATCGGAAAGAGCAAGCCGCGCGCCACCAAGGCTCGCCGTTTCAACTTCGTGGGTCTGGGTAAAACGGCGATTGTGGTCTCGTTGCTGACCATCGTTTCCGGCTCGCTGTATTACCGCGCTCACGGCCTGAACCTGGACATTGATTTTACCGCTGGCACTGCGCTGGACATCGACGTCGACCGTGCGATCACTCAGGAAACCGCCACGCAAATCATGACCGGGGCGGGCACCATCCCGGCCACCGTGGCCGTGGGCGGTGCACAGAATCAGCACATCGCCGTACGCTTCGATGAAGTGCTCAAGCCCGCTGATCTGAAGCAGATCATTACTGCGTTCAAGGGTAAGTATCAGACCGTAGAGTACGAGGAAAACACCGCAGACCCGGGCGTTGCACGGGATTTTGCCACTCGGGCCATTTATGCGGTGATTGCGGCATTCGCCAGCATCGCAATCTATATCGGCCTGCGTTTCTCCTGGGCCATCGCCTTGGCAACCTTGCTGCCGATCGTTCAGGACATCCTCATCGTTTCGGCGATCTTCTCGCTGTTCAAGTTCGAGATCGACGTCACTTACATCGCTGCATTGCTGACGATCATCGGCTATTCACTGAACGACAAGATCGTGATCTTCGGACGCATTGTCGAAAACGTGAAAAAGTCCCCGCCGGTGGATGCGCTGGCCTTGTGGAGCCTGATCAACCTGAGCATCAGCCAGACCCTGAGGCGTTCGCTGTACACCGTGCTGACAGTGGTGATGGCGTCAACCTGCCTGTATCTGTTTGCCTGCGAACCGTTGCAGATGTTCTCGCTGGCTCTGGTGCTGGGTCTGATATCCGGCGCGGTGTCGTCGATTTTCATGTCCAGCGCTATCTGGCTGACGCTTTCCCGGCGAAGCTTTCGGGTGGCGAAGGTTGGTTCAACATTGAAACTCAGCCCCAAGCGTGTCCCGCATCTGGCGTCCACGCCGTTCCTGGGGGCACTGCTGTTCGTCTGCACGGTCGGCGTCGGTGGGTGGTTCTGGGTGCCGGCTCAGGCAACGGCCGGTAAAACGACGGTGAGCGCCTCGACGGTGACCGGTTCCCTTGGCGATTTGTCGAGTTTCCGGACGATTACCGTAGACACTGCCCGTTTAGTGGACGCCGGCGACCTGAAAGCAGCCAAGGCTCGCATCACCGATCTGGAAACAGCGTGGGATCAAGCCGAAGAAACCTTGCAGCCGAAGTCGCCGGCTGACTGGACTTCGGTCGATAAATCGATTGACCGTGCACTGTCCCAACTGCGCTCCGGCAACCCGGATCCGCAAGCCTGTGCCGAAGCCTTGAAGACTCTGCTGGCCAAGTTTGATAGCAAGCAGATCAGTGCCGCCATCCCCGTAGCAGCCACTCCCGCCGGGTCGATGGGCGATCTGTCCTACCTGATGGCCATCATTACCGACACCAAAAAGCTACTGGGCAGTGGCGACATGAAAGGTGCAAGGGCCAGGATCACTGACCTGGAAAGTGCCTGGGACCAAAACGAGGAACAACTGCGACCGATTGATCCTGAAGGCTGGACCTCCATCGACAAGTCCCTGGACCGGGCGTTGAAGCAAGTCAGAACCGGGTCGCCGGATCTGACTGCGTGTACTGAGGCGCTGGAAACCCTGGCGACGAAGATCGACAGCAAGCGCCTGCACTGACACCTATTCGGCCCGGGGAATATACGCCACGCTCTGGTCTTCACGGCCGTGGAATATGCGCTCGCCGTTGGTGGGCGTGGTGGTGATGACCTGATGGTCGGCACTCAGGTAGTCCAGCGGTACTGCATCACCGTTGCGGTACTGGGTGATAACGATGGTGCGTTGCGGGTCCCAGTGCTGGCCGCTGGTGTTGTCCAGCCAGGTCATCAGCGCGGCGGTATCGCCGGTGCGAGGAAAGTCCTGGCTTTGCTGCACGTAATAGAAGGGGGCGCCGCCGGTTTGCAGGTACATCGGCACTTTGTTGTCCACCTCGATCATCACCATGCGCCATGTATTGAGCGGTGCGCGTTTGCTGGCCTCAAGCCTGACCGTCTCACCGAACTGAACCACGCCGCCACCGCCGTTGGTCCAGGGATAGAACACACCGAGTATCGCCATCAACAACACAGCGGTCAGGCCGAAACCGATTTTCAATCGGCGACTACCGAACCTGTCTGTGGCGTTGCGTTCGGCCATTCGCCGGGTGATCCACCAGGCGCCCAGCAACTGGGCGAAGGGCACCAGGGGCAATACGTAGTAACTGCGTCGACTGCCGCTGGCCGTGAAAAACAGCATCAACAGACCCAACCCCCAAACCAGCCAGCGCGTATTGGGTTCGACGCTGCGCCAGTGGCGCAGCGCAAACCACAACCCCAGCATCCAGCAAGGCGCCCATGGCAGAGTGTAGACCGGGAGGTAAATCAAATAGGTGTAGATCGGTCCGATGTTGTCGAAGGGCTGGAAAAACCGCACGACGTTTTCCCGCAGCACCAGGCCCAGGCCACTTTCGCCATAAGTCGGCGTGCCGTAGAGGTGCGACAATATGAATGGCGTCATGTAAAACGCCCCGGCGATGACCAGGGCGCCGCACAGCCGCAGATTGAGATGGCTTTTCCAGCGACCGTCCTGCACCACATGCGGCAATAGCAGCAAGCCCGGCAGAATGAAGCCGATCAGGCCTTTGAACAATGAGGTCAGGGACAACAGCAGGAAAAACACCAGGTAACGGCTGAAACGCGTGTCTTGCGGCCCGCGCCAATACCACCACACCGCCGCCAGCACACCGCAGACGGTGAGGATGTCGGCGGTGGCGACCCGTGCCCAGAACACGAAATAAAAGGTGGTCGCCAGCATCCACCCGGCAATCAATCCGGTGCCTTTGCGCATTAGCTGCTCGCCGATCAAGTACACCAGCCAGACGCTCAGCCAGGCGGCAACCACCGAAGACAAGCGTAGTGACCAGTGCCCTAAACCGCCGGTCAGCCAGGCGGTGGCCGTGATCAGCCAGTAGGAGGGCAGCGGTTTGTCGTAATACGGCCCGCCCTTGAGGTAGGGATCGAAATAGTCACCGCTCTGGAGCATTTGCAACGCGATGTTGGCCCAGCGGGTTTCCGGCCCCCATAACTCCCGCGTGCCCAGGCCCAACAACAAAATCAGCGCAGAGGCGCCGAGCAGGAGCGCCAAGGCGCCCCTGTCACTAGCCCGAAGGTTCATAGCGGGTTTCCTGTAGGAAGAACGGTGTCAGGGTTGGCTCTGCGGGAATATCAGAATCTCCAGGTGGCCGCGCTGATAGCGCTTGCCATCGATGGGCAACATCTCGACTTCCTGCATCTCCGCGACACTGTTAACCCGCATCACCACGCCGACCGCGCCTTTTTTGCGGGCCTCGGTCATCCATTGCCCGACGTTGTCCAGGGTGACTTTACGTGACGCCATGGCGGGATCGTCGAGGCCATATTTCAGCTCGCCGACAGTGTTGAACAGATCGACCTGAGGTCGCTTCAGGCGCCACGACAAGGCTGACGCCGCGCCCAGATCGTTGCTGAGCAACGATGTCGTCTGACTCAAGGCATCCAGATGCTCGGCGATGAACTGGTCAGGCATTTGGCTATTGACGATCTGCGCCGGCATCGCTGCCGGCAACAACGCTACCAGCAGCCAGATGCCGAGTGCCGGCATGGCCCAGAATATCAATGGACGCAGCACCTGCAAGGCGTTGGTGATGATCCAGCCGAGCAACACGATGAACGCCAGGGACAGGGTGAACATCTCGGTGTTTTCGTAGACTTCCTTGGTGGCTTGCAGATAAAGCAGGGCGATCAGGGCGCTGGTGGCGATGACGACGTTGATCACGCCGTTGATGCGAATGATCCGGCCTCGTCCTTGATTCAATAGCTCCATCACTGCGTGTCCCATCAGCAACGCCAGAGGCAACAGACACGGCATGATGTAGGTCGGCAGTTTGCCGCTACTGAAGCTGAAGAATGCCAGCGGCAACAGCATCCAGAGCAACAGAAAGCCGATTACGGGCTGGCGCTTTTGCTGCCAGGCCTGGACGAGTGTCGTTGGCAACAAGGCAGCCCACGGCAGGCTCGAGGCGACCAGCAGCGGCAAATAGAACCACCACGGGCGCGCGTGTTGCGCATCTTCGCCAGCGAAACGGCGGATGTGTTCGTGCCAGAAGAAAAACCGCCAGAAATCCGGTTCCTGATGGTGAATGGCGAGCACCCACGGCAGGCAGACCACCGCGGCCACGACCACCGCCAGTGGTCCGTAGCGCAACAGCTCGCCCAGGCGTCGCTGCCAGATCATGTAGGGCAGGGCGATCAACACCGGCAACAACCAGGCGAGAAAGCCCTTGGTCATGAAGCCCATGCCACAGGCAAAACCCAACAGCGCCCAAGCGCCGAGTTTGCCGCGGGAGGAATGGCTATCGATGGCAAACCACAACGCGACCAGGCTCAAGTTGACCCAGAGCGTGAATTGCGGATCGAGGTTGGCGTATCCGGCTTGCCCGGCGATCAGGCCGAAGCTCATGTAGAGCAAGGCGCAGATAAAGCTCTTGCTCGGATCATTCCAGAATCGGCGAGCAATCAGGTAAGTCAGCCAGACGCTCAGCCCGGTGCTCAGCGCCGAAGCGATACGCACACCAAACAGGTTGTCGCCAAACACCGCTTGACCGATGGCGATCATCCAGTAACCGGCGATGGGTTTCTCGAAGTAGCGGATACCCATGAAGTGCGGGGACACCCAGTTACCGCTCAGCAGCATTTCCTGACTGATCTGGCCATAGCGGGTTTCATCGGGAATCCATAGACCATGGGTGACTAGCGGCAGCAGGTAGAAGACCACGTACGCCAGCAGCAAGCCGGGCACGATCCAGCGTTCGGTGATGGGCAGCGCACGCGCGGTGCCACGCAATAAAGAGCCGTCGGGGTGGGGCAACAAGTTATTGGACGTCATGACTCGACCTTGGCGCAGAAGGATGTTGCTCCGCCAGGTGCACGCTTGCACTAGCGGAACTTTTTACATAAAGCAACACAATAGCGATGAGGACTACAGAAGTTGCGTCAGCCATCTAATGGTTACGGACTAGTTATAGTCTGCCCGAGCAAAAAAGGCTTTCTCGGCTTCGACTTTTTTTTCCGCGATTATTGTTTCAAGGCTTTGCCGTGCAACAGCGTCTGCCAGTCAGTGGCATTCACAATGCCGAGTACCTGAGGTTGCCCGTCGGCGGCAATTTGCACGAACAAGGCACTGCCATACTTACTGGTCGTCGCGTGCTTGAAACCGGTCTGGGCTTCGAAGTCGCTGATGCAACCGCTGTGCGTGACCAGCACCAGATTTCGATGGGCTTGCTTGTGCGCCACCACATCGTTACGCATGGTTTTGCCACAACTGACCAGCCATTCCTGGGTCGCCGCATCTTTACCGAACATGTAACGCGAGGTTTGCGCCGTGCGGGTGGTTGGGCTGCTCAGCACATCGGTCTGGGTCATGCCCAGCTGCACAAAGCCTTGGCCCACGGCTGTGGCGGCTTCGCTGCCGACTCGGGTAATACCGTCGGCGGGGCCAAGGCACGGATTGCTGGACTGGTCGCAGCGTTCCGCATGGCGAACCAGTACCACCACTTCACCGGCTTGCCAGCGATCGACCAGGCTGTTGGTCGCTTCGGACCCGGCGGCCGCCAGGTTGATCGGAGATCTGGGCCACCAGACAAACCCCGTGACGAGTGCTGCGATAACCAGAGCGGCCGTTGCCGCGACCAGTTTGCCCAGCCGCGATGCAACGATTCGTGCTGGCTGTTTGCGCGATACATGATCAACCATGTTTTGTTTACCCGTCGGTACGCAATAGAGAACAACTTTCAAATACAACCCAGCGTAACAACGCTTGAAGGGTCCTGGAAAGACACTAGTTCAAGGCAGGTGTCGGAGTGGTGAAAGGGATGTGAAAAATTTGCGTAGAAAAATTTCAGTACTTTTTTTAGTTGGTTGTTGCAGCGCTTGTCTTGAACACCACGTACAGTGGTCTATGGTCTATCTTTGGTTCGCGTCTCGGCTCTGCGGCATCGGCCCGATTCAGCAGATGGCGCGGTTTGAACCGGCAGTGGAGCCAAGCAACAGAATGGATTTCAAACTGAGTCTGAATAAACGGATTGTCATCGTATTTGCCTTGATGAGTACCTTGGTCGCGGGCGTATTTGCGATGGGCATCGTCGCGACTGTGCATGTGGTGGATCGAAATATCACGGCTTCCCGCCTGGTAGGAGGGCTGCACCGCTTGCTGTCGATGGAAAACAGCGCCGGGTGGAGCCATCAGCCGGAGAAAGACGAACTGTTTTTCATCCAGGAAGGTCCGGGTGCGATGGCGCTGGATAAGGAACTGGCGGCGCTTGCACCAGGTTTTCAGGAAACGCTCTACGCGGGTTCTAAGTACTACGCCATGGTAAGCCTGGTGGGCGGTCGCAAATACGTTTTGTTGCGAGACCGGCGAAGCGTCGAACAGCGTGAACAGGCGTTATTCTCGGTGGTGATCGTCGGGTTCGTCTTGAGCATCCTGCTCGCGGTTTTGTTAGGCCGGATGCTGGCCAGGCGTGTGATGGCGCCGGTCATTCGTCTGGCGCACCAGGTGCGTCAACGCGAGCAGTTGCTGGAACTGGCCCCTGAGCTTCATCCCGACTACGCGGCCGACGAAGTGGGAGCGCTGGCGCTTGCCTTCGATCAGACCCTGGGCCGGTTGCGTGAGGCACTGGACCGGGAAAAACTCTTTACCAGCGATGTCAGCCACGAACTGCGCACGCCATTGATGGTATTGGGCAGTTCCTGCGAATTGCTGCTAGCCAATCCCTCGCTTGACCGGCGCTCTGTGGCTCAAGTCAGTCGAATTGCCCGCGCGAGCGACGAAATGCGGCAATTGGTCGATACGTTTCTGATGCTGGCTCGCGATCGGGAAGACTCTGATACCGCAGCAAGTGCGACGCTCAAAGAAGTCGCCGATGCTCTCGTGGATATCTGGGCGCCGCTGATCCGGGAAAAAGGCATCGAGTTTATCTACGACAATGAACAGGTTTCGTCGGATCGCCATAACCTGACGTTCCTGCGATCGGTCATGGGCAATTTGCTGCGCAATGCCTGGCATTACACCGATCACGGCTACATTCGCCTGACCCTGCGGGCGCGCGGTTTCAGCGTCGAAGACAGTGGCATAGGCATTTCGGAAGAAAAACGCCATACGATGTTTCAACCGTTCGTTCGCGGTGACGAGCGCCGGGGAGAAGGCCTGGGACTGGGGCTTTCACTGGTCCAACGGATTTGCACCCATCAGAATTGGCGAGTGGAACACAGCAGCCTTCAGCCCAACGGCAGTTGTTTCACCATTGAACTGGAAGGCGTCTGATGACTGTTTATTTAGTTGCCGGGCAGCTTTTCGATGTGCCGGCGGTAGCCTGGCTGATGGTGGCGGCCAAGCGCTTCACATTGTTCTGATGAGCCACCACCAACTCATCGATACTCGTGCCGGAAGGCGTCTGCAAGGTGCTGCGGCAGGTGACTAATGCAGTATCGCCTTCGCCGAGTTTGCGCAGGCGCCATTTGACGTCGATCAATGCGTACTGACCGGGTATCGAATCAAAACGCTGAACGTCCAGGCGCAACGACACTTTGCGCTGCGGGTTACTGTTGACCAGTTGATCGACCAGGGCACTGCGCAGTTCCTCCGACAGGCTTGCGCCCCACCATTGTGTTTCGAGGATTGCCAGGCCGGCGTTGCCTTGACGAATGACGATCTGCGGACGGTCGACCTGGGGCGGCACGGTGATGCTTTCGATCTGGATGTCCGCTCCGCCGCTTGCACCGCTCGGTTGAGCCGGGGTCAGGGTGTGGAATTGAATCGGCTCACTGCGGCAAGCGGCGAGTAGCAACAACGCAGTGACCAGCGTGATCTTCAGCGAAAATGCCATGGGTAGCTCCTGTGGTCAGTTGCGCGGTGGCCCTTGCAGATCCATCGGCGCGGCATTGTCGGGGCGGCCGCGAATCAGCGATTCCGGATGCCGTCCCATGTAGTCCGAGAGTTCACGCAACGAGCGCGACATGCGTCCAAGCTCGTCCAGGGTCTGGCTCAGTTGTTCCCGTTGCGGCGAATCTTCGGCGAGGGTCGAACTGGCCGACTGCAAGGTCTTGCTGACGTCCGACAGGGTGGTTTGCACGCCGGGCAGGGTCTTGGCGTTGAATTGCGCTAAGCCTTTGCGCAGTTCGACGAGATTGCTGTCCAGGTTGCCGGCTATGCGTTCGATAGGCAGTTGGTTGATTTTGTTGACCATGCTTTCCAGTTTTTCCTGCAACTGCTCAAGACTGCCGGGAATGGTTGGAATAGAGATAGGGCGGGCAGCCGGATCGAACGCGACTTTCTCCGCCTTGGGATAGAAGTCGAGCGCAATGTAAAGCTGACCGGTCAACAGATTGCCGCTACGGGCCTGAGCTCGCAGGCCGTTTTCGATGAAGGAGCCTAGCAGACGCACGGTTGCAGTTTCGTCATTGGGGTCATGCTTCAAGGCCTCGAGCATTTTGATGTGAGCCTTACCGAGGCGTTGCGGGTAGATCACGATGCCGACATTGACCGGGAAGCTGCGTTTTTTCGCGTCGAAATCCAGATTGACTGCCACCACCCGGCCGATCTCCACACCAAGAAACTCCACCGGTGCATCAACCTTGAGCCCGCGCAACGCCTGATCGAAACGCAAGCTCAGGAACTGTGCCTTGCCGTTGGGCGGGGCGAGGGCGGTGTGCTCATCCTCGAACAGGTCGAAGGCTTTATCCTCGATGGCCACTTCATCGTTGGGACTGTATTCCGGCGCGCGAAAGGCGACGCCGCCCACCAACAAGGCTGACAGGGACTCGGTCTTCACCGAAAAACCGTTGGCGCCGACATTCACATCAATACCGCTGGCGTTCCAGAACCGGGTGTTCTCGGTAACGTAGGCATCGTTGGGTGCGTGTACGAAGATTTCGATGTTCACCCCTTTGCCGTCGGCATCCAGTTCATACGCCACCACTTGCCCGACGGGGATCTTGCGGTAGTAGACGGGGGAACCGATGTCCAGCGAACCGAGGTCCTGAGTGTGCAACATAAAGCGTTTGCCCGGCTCGCCATAGGTAATGGGCGGCGGGTTTTCCAGCCCAGTGAAGTGTTTGGAACGGGCATCGGCCTGGCCGATGTCGGCACCAATGTAGTCGCCCGACAGCAAGGTATCGATGCCCGAAACGCCACCGGCACCGATGCGCGGCCGCACAACCCAGAACTGCGAGTCTTCCCGGGTGAAGCTTTCAGCTTGTTTGTCGAGCTGGATCGTGGCGTCGACGCGTTTCTGGTCGCCGCTCAGTTTCACTTCCGAGACGCGGCCGATGACCACATTGCGGTATTTGACCTCGGTCTTGTTGGCCACCAGGCCGCTACCGGTCTTGAACGTGATGGTGATGGTCGGGCCTTCCTGCAGCCAGCTGTGCACCACCAGGGAAATCCCCACCAACACCGCTACGATCGGCACGATCCATACCAGCGAAACGCTGAAGCGACGGGTCTTGATCGCGGCTTGGCCAGGGGCTTGCGGACCGTCAGTGGCTTGGGACTTCATCCATGGGCTCCTCATCTTGTGGGTTTTGCAGCGCTCTATCCCGCTCGTTATCCCAGATCAGCCGCGGGTCGAAACTCATCGCCGACAGCATGGTGAACACCACCACCAGACCAAAGAACAGAATGCCCGGGCGCGGTTCGATATCGCCTAGGGCCTGGAATTTCACCAATGCCGCCACCAGCGCAACGACAATGACGTCGAGCATCGACCAGTAGCCGATCAGCTCGACAAAACGGTAAAGCCTCGAACGTTCCTTGCGCGCCCAGAAGCTGCCGCGTTGCACCGTGATCAGCAGCAGGGAGAGAGCAACGAACTTGATGCCCGGCACCGCGATGCTGGCAATGAAAATGATCAGCGCAATGTCCCATGCACCGTGTGCCCAGAACTCCAGCACACCGCTCATGATGGTGCTGTCGGAGCCGTTGCCGAACAGACTGGTGTTCATGACCGGCAGCAGATTGGCCGGGATATAAAACACCAGTGAGGCCAGCAGATAGGCCCATGTCCGGGTCAGAGAGTCAGGTTTGCGGGCATGCAACGGCGCGCCGCAGCGTTCGCATTCGTGAGGTTGATCGGTCATGTCGCAGGCCATGCCACAACTGTGGCACAGGCACAGGTTGAGTTCGCTGGCGAGCGGTGGCCTGTTCATAGGGTGTCCCACAAATCACGTACATCGCGCCCGGCGATGCGGATCAGCAACAGGCTGAGGACCGCCAGGGCAAACATGCCGATACCCGGCAGCACATCCAGCAGCCCGGCGAGTTTGAACACCGCGACCATCGCCCCAAGCAGGCAGACTTCCAGCATGCTCCAGGGCCTGAGGGTTTCCAGCCAGCGCATGCATAGCTTGAAGCCTGGGGAACGTCGGGAGGTGAGGGCAAAGCTCAATACCCAGATCAACAGGAGCAGCTGGAACATCGGCGCGATGATGATGGAAATCGCCGCCACTAACGCAATGAAAGTGATCGGCCCCTGGCTCAGCGCCACCACCGAATCCCACAGCGTCGCGCTGTTCTTCATGCCCTTGAGGCTGATGGTCATGACCGGATAGAAATTCGAGAAAGTCCACAGCACGGCCGCCGTGAAGCTCAGCGCCAGGCGTTGCTGCACCGACAAGCCGTTGTAACGCGCAAGCACACCGCCGCAACGTGTACACAGGGCCTTTTGATGTTTGGCGAGCGTGACTTTTTCATACACGCAGTCGCAGTGCTCGCAGATGATCAATGGAGCAGTCGTCGCCATGGGCAGCACTCGCCGGGAGGCAGAAAAGTCAGAGCACTCCCTCAATATAGAAGTGACTTGCGATTGAGCAAATCTAAAGGCTACTCCAGGGATAACCCGAATGCGGCACTAGAGGGCATTTGTAGCAGACTGCACTTCGGCTTCAGGGTATGTGCAAAGCCATTACCACGAATCTCAGCCAAGCAATTCGCGCAACCGGTACCAGAACATGCCAAGGGCCAGCAGCGGTGAGCGCAGGGCTCGTCCGCCGGGAAAGGTCATGTGCGGCACGGCGCTGAACACGTCCAGCCCCTGGCTGTGCCCGGCATGAATCGCTTCGGCCAGCAGCCGGGCGCACCAGTGGGTCACGTTCAGGCCATGGCCGGAGTAACCCTGGGCGTAGAACACGTTCGGGTACTGGCTCAAGCGTCCGGCCTGGGGGAAGCGGTTGGCGGTGATGCCGATCTTGCCGCCCCATTGATAGTCGATGCGCACATCCGCCAGTTGCGGAAAGACCTTGAGCATTTTCGGCCGCATATAGGCGCCGATGTCCACGGGGTCGCGCCCGGAATAATGGCAGGCACCGCCGAATAACAAGCGTCGATCCGCCGAGAGCCGGTAGTAATCAAGACCGACTTTCTGGTCGCACAGCGCCAGGTTCTGCGGGATCAGCTGAGCGGCCACCTCGGGTGCCAACGGTTCGGTGGCGATGATGTAACTGCCCGCCGGCAGCACCTTACCGCTCAGGCGCGGTTCGAGTTCTTCCAGATGTGCGTTGCAGGCCAGCACCAGGCTGCCGGCGCGCACTGTGCCGCCGGCGCAGCGAACCTGCACGGGACTGCCGTGGACCAACTCCAGCACCGGGCTGTGCTCGAAAATCCGTACCCCGAGGGATTGCGCCAGCCGCGCTTCGCCGAGCACCAGATTCAGCGGATGCAAATGCCCCGAACCCATGTCGATCAGGCCGCCGGCATAAAGGTCCGAGCCCACCACTTGCTGGCGGATCTGCTCGGGGCCGACGAGTCGGGTTTCATGGGCGTACTCCAATTCGGCGAGGCTTTGCAGCTCAGCCTTGAACGCAGCGAACTGCGCCGGGGTATTGGCCAGTTCGCAGAAGCCCCAGCGCAGGTCGCAATCGATGCCATGTTCACGGATGCGATTGCCCACCAGTTCCACGGACTCGATGCCCGCACGCTCCAGATAACGCACGCCTTCCTCGCCGACATAACGGGCAAAGCCGCTGACGTCATGGCCGATGCCACGGATCAACTGGCCGCCGTTACGCCCGCTGGCTCCCCAGCCGATTCGCCGGCCCTCCAGCAGAATCACCGAGAGCCCGCGCTGCGCCAGTTCGATCGCGGTGTTGACCCCGGTGAACCCGCCACCGATCACGCAGACATCGGCTTCAAGGTCCGAATCCAGCGTAGGGTAGGGTGCCATGCCATTGGCCGATGCCGCGTAATAGGAGCGGGCATGTTGCTTGTCATGCTGATTCATTGGTTGGACTTCACTTTGCTCCAGGAACGGGTCATCAGACGCATGATCGCCTGGGGCGGGGTGGTGGAGATGTAGAGTTTGTCGAGGACGTCCTGGGGTGGGTAGACCTCAGGATTATTGACCAACTCAGCATCCATGTAGGCCTTGGCCGCCGGGTTCGGATTGGCATAGCCCACCGAGGCACTGACCTTGGCGATCACTTGCGGGTCCAGCAGGTTATTGATGAAGGCGTGGGCTTCTTTCGGGTTGCTGGCGTCGGCGGGAATTGCCAGAAGGTCGAACCACAGGTTGCTGCCTTCTTTCGGGATCGAGTAGGCGATGTTCACGCCGTTCTTCGCTTCCTTGGCGCGATTGGCCGCCTGGAACACGTCGCCGGAGTAACCGAAGGCCACGCAGATGTCGCCGTTGGCCAGGTCCGAGACGTACTTGGAGGAATGGAAGTAGGTGATGTAAGGCCGGATGCTCAAGAGTTTGGCTTCGGCTTTTTTAAAGTCCTCAGGGTTTTCGCTGCGTGGGTCCATGCCCATGTAGTTGAGGACTGCCGGGAATACTTCATCAGCCGAGTCCATCATCGACACACCACACTGGCTGAGTTTCTTCAGGTTCTCGGGTTCGAAAAACACGGCCCAGGAATCGATGTGATCAATGCCCAGCACTTGCTTGACCTTGTCGACGTTGTAGCCGATGCCGTTGGTGCCCCACAGATACGGTACGGAATGCGCGTTCTGCGGATCGTTTTTCTCCAGCAGCGTCAGCAGTTTCGGGTCGAGGTTTTTGAAGTTGGGCAGCTGCGAGCGATCCAGTTTGAGGAACGCACCGGCCTTCACCTGCCGCGCGAGAAAGTGGTTGGACGGCACCACCACGTCATACCCGGTGCGGCCGGCGAGCAGTTTGCCTTCCAGGGTTTCGTTGGAATCGAATACGTCGTAGATCACCTTGATCCCGGTTTTTGCCTGGAAGTCGGCGAGGGTGGTCTCGCCGATGTAATCGGTCCAGTTGTAGACGCTGACGCTTGGCTGAGCCTGCGCCCCGGCGCTGAACAATACCGCCAGCGCGACCGGAACCACGGATTTCAATAGACGCATATCGACACCTCTTTGAGTTATTTGGCTTTGTGGGAGCGGGCGTGTGTTTTTTAGACGCTGAGCAGCAGGAACTCGCGCTCCCAGGAGCTGATCACGCGCTTGAAGTTCTCGTGTTCGGCGCGCTTGACCGCGACATACCCCCGGACGAATTTGCTGCCCAGGTAGCGCTTGATGGTTTCGCACTCTTCCATGCGCGTGAGTGCGTCCTCGATGGTGATCGGCAGGCGCAGGTTGCGTCGCTCGTAGGCACGACCCTGCACCGCGGCGCTCGGCTCGACCTTTTCGACCATGCCCAGGTAGCCGCACAACAGGCTCGCGGCGATCGCCAGGTAAGGGTTGGCGTCGGCACCCGGCAAACGGTTTTCCACGCGCATGGCGTCGGGGCTCGAGGTCGGCACGCGCAGGCCGACGGTGCGGTTTTCTTCGCCCCATTCGACGTTGACCGGTGCCGAGGTGTCGGGCAGGAAGCGGCGGAACGAATTGACGTTGGGCGCGAACATCGGCAGCACTTTGGGGATGTACTTTTGCAGGCCGCCGATGTGGTGCCGGAACAGCTCGCTCATCTGCCCGTCGGCATCGGCGAAGATCGGCTGGCCGCTGGCGATGTCGACCACGCTTTGATGGATGTGCATGGCGCTGCCAGGTTCGTCACCAATGGGTTTGGCCATGAAAGTCGCAGTCACGTTGTGCTTGAGTGCCGCCTCGCGCAGGGTGCGTTTGAACACGGTGATCTGGTCCGCCAGGTCCAGCGCATCGCCATGACGGAAGTTGATTTCCATCTGCGCCGGGCCGTCTTCGTGGATCAGCGTGTCGAGGTCCAGGCCCTGCAGTTCGCACCAGTCGTAGACGTCTTCAAACAGTGGATCGAACTCGTTGGCGGCGTCGATGGAAAAAGACTGTCGACCGCTTTCCGCACGGCCAGAACGCCCCAGCGGCGCCTTGAGTGGCAAGTCCGGGTCTTCGCAGCGCTGGGTCAGGTAGAACTCCATTTCCGGCGCGACAATCGGCTGCCAGCCTTTGTCGGTGTAAAGCTGCAGCACTTTCTTCAGCACGTTGCGCGGCGACAGTTCGATGGGGTTGCCGAACTTGTCGAAGGTGTCGTGGATCACGATGGCGGTGGGTTCGATGGCCCACGGCACCACGTAAACCGCGTCGGCGACAGGTTTGCAGACCATGTCGATGTCGGCCGGGTCGAGCAGGTCGTAGTAGATGTCGTCGTCGACAAAGTCCCCGGTTACCGTTTGCAACAGCACACTTTCCGGCAGGCGCATGCCTCGCTCATGCAGGAACTTGTTGGTGGGTGCAATCTTGCCGCGAGCAATGCCGGTCAAGTCGCTGACCACACACTCGACCTCGGTAATCTTGTGATCTTTCAGCCACGTGAACAGCTGATCGAAAGGGACATTCATAAAGACCTCATTGTTGGTTTGAATTACGCCGGGGAAGGCGCCTTCATCCACCGGACACTTCCCCTGTGGCGCGTTGACGACTATCTTGGGTGAGCCGTGGCGTTCCATCTATCCACTTTAAGCAGCACCAAAACGCACCAAACGAGTGCGTAAGGTCACCCCATGACAGCGTGCAATCCGTTACAGGTTCAAGCCTTCAACACCGCCGACGTGGCCGAGCAGATCCGCGCCACACCGGGTTGGGTGCAGCACTATCAGCAGATGTCACCGGGGCATTTCGCCGGGCGGGTGCGCTATCTGGACTTGCAAGGCGTGGAGATTTACGAAGAGCAGATGAACACCCGGGTCGAGCAGAATTTCAGCGCCCCCGAAGGTTCACTGGCGTTCTGTTTCGATCGCAACGACAACTCGCTGTACATGTTGAACGGCGAGAGCCGCAACATCTGGATCACCCCGGAGAACTACCAGGAAATCGCCGTGGTGTTCGGACCGCAATTCGTTCAACGGCATGGCCTGGACGTGGCGCGGCTCGAAGGCTTGTTCATGTCGCCGCTCAATTGCGGGCAGAACGCGCTGTTCAGCCGCTGGTTGAGCGGCACCTTGACGCGACTGGAGCAGACGCTGGATCCGCCGAGCAAAGAGGCATTGACCCAGCAGTTGCTGGAGGACTGTTTGTTCATCCTCGATAACGCTTGTGTGTGCCTGGATCGCGCAGGCTTGCAGCGTCGGGCCGAAGAGCGAACGATCATGAAGCGCGTCGCCGAATGGGCCGCCGATACCCCGGAAGAAACCCTCAACTTGCTGGAACTGTCCCAGGTGGCCGGGGTTTCGTTGCGTCAGTTGCAGCACGCGTTCAAGGCGTACACCGGGATGACGCCCTCGCATTGGTTGCGTTTGCGCCGGCTCAACAGTGCGCGCCGTGAGTTGCTCAGCCGAACGGCCAGCGACACGACAGTCGCGCAAGTGGCGATGCACTGGTCGTTCTGGCATTTGGGGCGGTTTTCCAGCAGTTATCGAGCGTTGTTCCAGGAGCTTCCCAGCCAGACGCTCGCCCGCCAACACAGTGGACCTTGTCGGAGGTCATCATGAGTCGGTTATCGTCTTTCAGTCTGTGTGTCGTAGTGTCGATGGCCTGTACGCAGGTCCAGGCCGAAACGGTTGTGCCGTTGAAAGGGCAGAGTTCGCAACAAACCCAGCTGGACATCAACGATTGCCGCAACGTCGCGGCGAGTCAGAGTTCCTCAACACCACCACCCTCGGGCGGGCGCTTGCGCGGTGCTGCGGTGGGTGCTGCTGCCGGGGCGGTGGGCGCTGAGGTCCGGGGGCGTCAGCATGACGAGTTTTACGAGGGGGTCGACGACGATGTGAAACAGGAATATCGGCAGAACCGGGCCGGGCAAACCGCAGCGGCGGGCGCAGTGGTTGGTGGCGCGCGCCAGCGTCAGGAGCGTCGGGCGCAGCAAAAGACCAACGCGTCGACCAGTTCAACCGCCTATACCAGCTGCCTGCAAGGGCGGGGTTATCAGGTAACGCCCTGAGCACCGGGCGTTCTCTGCCGCTGTTCAATCAGGTGAACCATCAGGTCGGCATAGAGCGTGAGGGCGATAAACAACCCCATGCGCACGGCGAAGGCGGTATAGACGTCTTTGCCGGCAAGACTGTCCTGCACCGACTGGCCCAGCAGGATGATCAGCGTGATCAGGCTGTTGAGCCAGAACCCCGGGGTTTGTCGAGTCGGACTCAGGGCATAGAGCTTGCGCGCCAACAGCAAGCCGAACAGCAGCATCCACAGAAAGAACATCCACAAGTGCACGAACAGGCTGAGCGCGCACCAGAACATAATGGCCAACAGCCCGCCCATTAAGGTCGAGCCGAGCAGTTCGCGACTGGCGTTGCGCGTCGTTACCGTTGAACTCTGCTGGCCCAGACTGACCGCTTTCAAAATGATCGGCAGATAACTGGCCGGGTCGATCAGCGCCAACAAGAACGCTGGGATCACGATCAGGGTGGCACGCAGCGCTATCCTGGGCACTTCTTGCGCCGGCATAGCGCTGGCGGCAGGTGGCGAGGGTGCATTGGCCGGGTCGGGAAACAGCCAGTGACTGATCGCGACGACGATGACGGCGAGGAGCAAGGCCTTGACCAGGGCACCGATGACCATTATCGCCAGATCGAACTCGGCAACGCCGGCCGAGGAAATCATCGTCAGGCCGATGATCAGAAAGGTCACGACCAAGGTGTTGCCGCCGCGCAGCCCGAAACCAAAGGCCAGGAACAGACCGACACCGATCAGCAGCACGCCGCTGAGGGGGTAATAACGCAGGACCGGGATCAGTAACAGCCCGATGCCGGTGGTCAGCATCGCAACCACTGCCAGCATCACGCCTGCCTTGAATGGCAGGGGTTTGTTAAGCGTGGCCAACAGCAACACGCAAAGCACCGGCGCAATAAACGGAATCGGCAGTGCCAGGCCGAAGCTGATGGCCAGGCACAGCGCCGTGCCGACGGCCAGACGCGGCGCCCGTTGGAATCCGGGCGGGCGATCAGTAGGCATAAGACAACCAACTCATCAGCCAGAAAAACAAGCGTCCCAAGGGATTCAGCGGATTATTCTGCGCAGGAAAGGCCATGACTTCGGCCTGGCCGCCGGCACGAATGGCGCGACTGTCACGCAGCACCTGCATCGCCTCGTCAGAAAATTCGATGATCACCGGGAAGCGTTGGGCCGGACGCAACCAGTCGCGACTGTTTTGCACACTGGGCAAGGTGCCCGGCGCCGGCGTCTGCCCCACGCTGACGCCGTAGCCAACGCTGCGCACCCGCCCCTCGAAGACCTCGCCCGGCAGCGCGTCCAGCACGATCGCCACCGGAGTTCCAGGCTTGACCCGCCCCAGGTTGTTCTCGGTCATGTCCGCACTGATCCACACATCGTGGATGGCAATCAAGGTCATGACCGGCGTGCCGACCGAGGCGAATTGCCCGACGTCGGTGCGCAGGTCAGTTATCAAACCCGCCGAGCGCGCGCGGACTTGGGTGTTGGCCATGTCGAGTTCGGCTTTTGATAACGCCGTGGCGGCGCTGCGTAACAGCGCGTTGTCTTCCTCGCTGCCGCCTTCCTGTTCCCGTGCTCGCTGGACTTCAGCACGGGCCGCGGCGACTTGGCTGACGGCCTGCTCACGGCTGGCCCGCGAAGCTTCCAGCAGGCGCACGGAAATGGTTCCGCGGTCTTGGCGGTACAGGCTTTCAAGGCGTTCGTTATCCTGCCGGGCCTTGAGTTCATTGGCCTGGGCCGCCCGCAACGAGGCTTGCGCGGAGGCAATGCCGGCAGTGCTGGCACCGATCTGCCGGCGGGTAGACTCAAGATCCGCGCGTGCGCGGTCGGCGGCTATCTGATAGGGCTGCTGATCGACTTCGAACAGCACATCGCCTGCCTTGACGTCCTGGTTGTTGCGCACATTCACGCGGATCACCTGACCGGCCACTTCAGCCGCCACCGGAATCACAAAGGCACCGACCCGAGCCTGTTGCGTATACGGCGTGAAACGGTCAGCCAACAGATACCAGGCCAGGCTCAGGACGATCAGCAGCAGCACCCATTTGATGCCTTTTTTTGCCGGATCGGCAGCCGGTTCGGGCGCCTTGGAAGAGGGCACTTCAGTGGCGGGCGGTGAGGGTTCACTCATCGGCTTTGACCTTGTCTGACGTGGAAGAGAGGGCTGGTGAAGGGGCTGGTTCATGCAGCAGGTTGCCCCAATCGGTGCGGTGTTCCATTTGTTGGCGTGTGTCTGGGTCGACAGTCGGCTGGGCGCTGTACCAGCCACCGCCAAGGGCTTTGTACAGGGCGATCAGGTTGCTCACGGCATTGCTGCGGCTGACCAGGTAATTGTCCTGTTGTTCGAGCAATGCGCGTTGGGCATCCAGCACCCGCTGGAAGTCCGAGTAGCCTTCGCGGTATTGGCTGTTGGCCAGGCTCAGCGAGCGCTTGGCGGCGACCTGCGCTTCGCTCAGGATGCGCTCGCGTTCCAGTGATTTGCTCAGGCCGCTGGCGGCATCATCGGCTTCGCGTGCAGCCTCGCGGACTTTGTCGCGATAAACCTCGATCAGCTGCTGCAACCGCGCATCCTGCACCCGCACGTTGTTGCTGATCTGACCGTGATCAAACAGGTTCCAGCGCAAACTGGGGCCGCCGATCAGGTCCAGGCTGTTGGAGGTGCCCTTCAGCGTGTCGGTCGACCAGACGATGCTGCCGAGCAAGGTCAGCGATGGATAGAAGTCGGTTTCTGCCACTCCGATCAGTGCCGATTGGGCGGCGACGTTGAGTTCGGCTGCGCGTACGTCCGGTCGACGCAACAGCAGGCTGGCGGGTACGTCTTGCAGCACGGCACGGTCTACCAGCGGAATCAGTCCCTGGTTTTCGAGCAATCGGGGCAGGGCGTTGGGCGGCTGTCCGATCAGTACGGCCAATGCGTTGCGGGTGCGCAGCACTTGCCCTTCAAGCTCGGGAATGCTGCTCAAGGTGCCGAGGTACTGGGTCTTGGCTTGTTGCAAATCGAGCTCGGCGCTCTGGCCGCTGTTGAACAGTTTCTCGGTGATTTCAAAGTTGCGCTTTTGCTGTTCGGCGTTTTCCCGGGCGACGCGTAAACGCGCTTCGGTGGTGCGCAATGAGAAGTAAGTGTCGGCCACTTGAGCACGCAGCAGTACCAGTACGTCTTCATAATTGGCTTGAGCCGCAAAGTAACTGGCATCTGACGACTCGATGGCCCGACTGAAACGTCCCCAGAAGTCCAGCTCCCAACCGACATCAAAACCCACGCTGTGTTGCCAGAAATGGCTGTCTTGCGGGTTGTTGCCGCCGTATTGCCGACGGTTGATGTACAAGCTCTCGGCACTGGCCTGCTGCAGTTGCGGATAGCGTCCGCTTTGGGCAATCCCCAACCGGGCACGGGCTTCCATGACACGAAGGCCGGCAATTTTCAGGTTGGAATTGTGCGCATCCGCTTCGGCGATCAGCCCGTCGAGGACCGGGTCGGCGAACACTTGCCACCACTGGCGCACATCGGGATAGGCGCGTCTTTGGCTGGCCTGTTCAAGCGCAGGGCTGCTCCAGAGTTTTGTCCAGGCCTCGCCCGGGGCTTGAAAATCCGGCCCCAGACGCACGCAGCCGCCAAGAGCGAGGGCCCCCAGTAGAAGCAGCGGAGCCGGGCGCGTCAGCATCGCAGCACTGCAAGTTGGTCACGGGAAAACGTCATCCTAGCGTCCCCAATATTGAATGCCCTGGCTGTGCGGGCTTGAACCGGTTCCGCTTAGGTTAGTACAGCCAAGACAAACACAAGGTCATGTTTGACAAACAGGGCACCGAGCAACTGCTACGCTTTTGAAAGTTATTCATTCGGGTGAAAAAGAAGGGTACGAAGACCATGACCAGTCCCCAGGACGAGATTGCCCCCAGCTCCACCGGTTGGCGTTTCAAAGCAGGCATCGGGATTCTCAGTTTGACAGTGCTCGCCTGGCTGTTGGTGCCGCTCGCCGCCGCTGCGGATGTGCCCGGCCCAAAGATCGCGGCACTGACAGGCATTTTGTTTATCAGCAACAAGATTCTGCTGATCCTCGCCATCGCCGTCATGGGCAAGTCTGGTTTTCAGCAACTCAAGCGCAGCGTGTTTGGCTATGTTTCCACGCTCGCACCGACTGAACTTGAAGTAGGCCCGGCTCGCCATCGAATTGGCCTGGTGATGTTTTGCCTGCCACTGATTTCATCCTTTCTCGAGCCTTACGTGGACACACTGTGGCCGGGGCTGAGACCGAACCTCTGGCAGGTCCAGGCGCTGGGCGATGCCATGTTGGTCGGCAGCTTTTTCGTACTGGGCGGGAATTTCTGGGACAAGGTGCGTGCTTTGTTTATCCGCACGGCGCGTGTGGTCAACGTGAGTACGGTGTGAGTGCTTCTAACGAGAGATGATCCCGTGATCGATCGCGTATTTTACGAGGGCGGCGGGTTTGTCGATGTTGAGTTTGCGGCGGATGCTCAGGCGATGGGTTTCCACTGTGCGGACGCTGATGTCCAGCTCGCGAGCCATTTCCTTGTTGTTCAACCCCTGAGCCATTTTGTACAGCACCTGGCTCTCGCGCGGTGTCAGTTCGTTGTCGGTACTTTTATCGGCGATGAGCCGTTGGGCGATTTCGGCACTGTAGAACGTCCCACCACTGACAATGGCTTCGATGGCCGCAATGATTTCCCGTGAAGGCGCGTTCTTCAGTACATAGCCGCTAGCCCCCGAGCGAACCGATTCACTGACGTATTCGTAGTTGTCGTACATGCTCAGCACCAGCACCTTGAGCGACGGGTACTGGCTGCGCAACAGCCGGGTCAGCTCGAGCCCGTTGATATCCTTCAGGCTGATGTCGACCAGCAACAGATCCGGCTGACAGCGCCCGACCATCGCAATGGCATCGGCGCCATTCTCGGCTTCGCCCACCACTTCCAGCGGCGCCATGACCGCCAGCAGCGATTTGATGCCATCGCGGACCAGGGAGTGATCGTCGACCAGGGCGACGCGGATCGGGTAGGGCAGGTTCATCGCAGGCATTCACTCTAATTGTTATGGGGTGAGTCAGCGTTCTGTACCGGGTGGCTTCATCGGCAGCAGCACGTCCAGTTCACTTCTTCCCGGCATCGAGGTCAGGTCGAATCGACCGCCAAAATGCTCGACTCGCTCACGGATATTGCGCAGGCCAATGCCGGCCTGGCGACGTTCGACCTGGGCGACATTGAAACCTATGCCGTCATCGATCACCGTCAACCGTACGGACTTTTCGCAGCCGTGCAGGGTAATGATGACGTGTTTTGCCTGGGCGTGGCGTTCGATGTTGGTCAGGCCTTCTTGCACAATGCGAAACAGCGAGGCGGCGGCGCCATCGGCCAGGTGACAGTCGAATTCGTTATCGTTGAAGGTTACAACAAGACCGCTGCGTTGCTCGAACTCGGCGGCGAGTTGACCGATTGCCGCCGGCAGGCCGAGGGTGTCGAGCAATGATGAGCGCAGGTCGTGGGAGAGGCTGCGAACCTCACCGATCGCTTCCCCCAGGCGCTCGGTGGCGTCTCTTAAAATGCTCAAGCCTTTGTCTTGGCCATTCTCCAGCACATGGCTGGCCAGTTCGAACTGAAACTTGATAGAGACCAGTAGCTGGCTGATGCCGTCGTGCAGCTCTCGGGAAACCCGTGACCGTTCTTCCTCCTGCAAACTGACGATGCGTTGAGTCAGGCGCTGCAGTTTTTTGTCGGCCAGGCGGTGCTCGCTGACGTTCAGCGTCATGCCACTGGCGAACACAAACAGCACCGCTACAAGCGCCACCGCGGCAATCGCCAGCATGGTTGTGCGGATGCCCTGAGCCACCTCGGCACGCGCTTGTTGGGTGGCGCGCTCAACGTCTTCAAGGTAGATGCCGGTGCCGAGCATCCAGCCCCAGCGATCGAGCATCACTACGTAGGCGAGCTTGTCGGTCACTTGGCCGGAAGAGGGTTTGTTCCAGGCGTAACGTTGAAAGCCTTCGCCGGATGCCGCGCTTTTGAGCAACGCCTGGATTACCGGCAGGCCGTGAGGGTCTTTCATGTCCCACAGGTATTGGCCCACCAGCTCTGACTGGCGTGCGTGCATCAGGCTGCGGCCTTCGCGGTCGTAGACGAAGAAGTAGCCATTGATGCCAAAACTGAGCTTGCGCAGTTCTTCCAGCACTTGTTGCTGTGCGTGTTCGTCACCACGGCCGTTGTCGTACAGCGGCGCGATCAGGCTTTGTGCCATTTCAACGTAGTTTTTCAGCTCTGCGCGCTTGCTGGCCAGAATGCTGTCTTCGATCAGTTGCGCCTGTTGATCACCCAATTGGCGGTTCAGGGAAATCACCAGCGCGCAGATGACCGCGATCGCCAACACCAGCGGCAGAATGCCGAGCGCGACGATTTTGTGTTTGAGCTGCATCTCTACTCCTGGCCAGACCGAGGGAGGGCGAAGGCCCGGCATCATATGCCAAAGATACGCGCCTCCAGTAGCAGTGCTGGACAGAATGACAAACCGTCTACGTAGAACTACGTAGGCGCCACGTACGTAGTAACGCGGATTTATTTGTCGACAGCATGGGTGGATATTGGGCCCGCTCCGCAAAGCGGACACAATTATAATAATTACCGCCGCAGTCACTGACTGTCGGCAGGAGACACGCTATGCCCCGTCTGGCTAAACACCTCGCCTGGTTTGCCGTGGCTGTCTTGGGAGCGTTTGCGCTAAGTGTCGTGGCCCTGCGCCGCGGCGAAGCCATCAACGCCCTCTGGATCGTAGTCGCAGCCGTCGCTATCTATCTTGTCGCATACCGCTACTACAGCCTGTTCATCGCCACCAAGGTGATGCAACTCGACCCCAATCGAGCCACTCCCGCCGTACTCAACAACGATGGTCTGGACTATGTGCCGACCAATAAACACGTACTCTTCGGTCATCACTTCGCAGCCATTGCAGGCGCGGGGCCGCTGGTCGGTCCGGTGTTGGCGGCGCAGATGGGCTATCTGCCCGGTACGCTGTGGCTGATTGCCGGCGTGGTGCTGGCCGGTGCGGTTCAGGACTTCATGGTCCTGTTCATGTCCACTCGCCGCAACGGCCGTTCCCTGGGCGACATGGTCCGTGAAGAAATGGGCCGCATCCCCGGGACCATAGCGCTGTTCGGCTGCTTCCTGATCATGATCATCATCCTCGCGGTGCTGGCGCTGATCGTGGTCAAGGCCCTGGCCGAGAGCCCGTGGGGCATTTTCACGGTGATGGCGACCATCCCGATCGCGATGTTCATGGGCATCTACATGCGCTACATCCGTCCGGGCCGTATTGGTGAAATCTCGGTGATCGGCGTGGCGTTGCTGCTCGGTTCGATCTGGCTGGGCGGGCAAATTGCTGCTGACCCGGTCTGGGCCAAAGCCTTTACCTTCACTGGACTGCAGATTACCTGGATGCTGATCGGCTACGGTTTTGTCGCGGCCGTATTGCCGGTATGGCTGATCCTGGCGCCGCGTGATTACCTGTCCACGTTCCTCAAGATCGGCACCATCGTTGCGCTGGCGATCGGCATTCTGATCACCATGCCCGAGCTGAAAATGCCGGCATTGACCCAGTTCATCGACGGCACCGGGCCGGTGTGGAAGGGTGGGCTGTTCCCGTTCCTGTTCATCACCATTGCCTGTGGCGCAGTGTCCGGTTTCCACGCACTGATCGCTTCCGGCACCACGCCGAAGCTGCTCGCCAGCGAAGGCCATGCCCGTTACATCGGTTATGGCGGCATGCTGATGGAATCCTTCGTGGCGATCATGGCGATGGTGGCCGCTTCGGTGATCGAGCCGGGTGTCTATTTCGCCATGAACAGCCCGGCGGCCCTTGTCGGCGCCGACGCTGTTTCGGTTGCACAGACAGTCAGCAGCTGGGGTTTCGCGATTACCCCGGAAGCCCTGCAAGCGGTAGCCAAGGACATCGATGAAACCACCGTCCTGGCCCGTGCCGGCGGTGCGCCGACCCTGGCAGTCGGTATCGCGCAGATCCTGCACCACGTGCTGCCGGGTGAAAACACCATGGCGTTCTGGTACCACTTCGCGATCCTGTTTGAAGCGCTGTTCATCCTGACTGCGGTCGATGCCGGTACCCGTGCCGGACGTTTCATGCTGCAGGATTTGCTTGGTTCCTTCGTGCCGGCGTTGAAACGCACCGAATCCTGGACCGCCAACCTGATCGCCACCGCCGGTTGCGTGGCGATGTGGGGTTACCTGCTGTACCAAGGTGTGATCGACCCGTTGGGCGGGATCAACACCTTGTGGCCGCTGTTCGGTATTTCCAACCAGATGCTGGCCGGTATCGCGCTGATGTTGGCAACCGTTGTGCTGATCAAAATGAAACGCCAACGCTATGTGTGGGTGACCATGCTGCCAGCGGTATGGCTGCTGATCTGCACCACCACTGCAGGCTTCATCAAGCTGTTCGACGCCAACCCGGCGATCGGCTTCCTGTCGCTGGCGAAGAAGTACAGCGATGCCCTGGCCAACGGTCAGGTGCTGGCGCCGGCCAAGAGCATTGAGCAGATGCAGCATGTGATCTACAACGCCTACACCAACGCAACGCTGACGGTGTTGTTCCTGCTCGTGGTGTTCAGCATCCTGTTCTTTGCGCTTAAAGTCGGCATTGCCGCCTGGGGCACCAAAGAACGTACGGATAAAGAAGCGCCATTCCATGCGCTGCCAGATGCTTGATCGAGGAGGGCAGCATGTTCAATGACCTGAGTCGCCTCGGTAAATACCTCGGTCAGGCTGCGCGCCTGATGGTCGGCATGCCCGACTACGACAACTACGTCGAGCATATGCAAACCGAACACCCGGACAAGCCGGTGATGAGCTACGAGATGTTCTTTCGCGAACGTCAGGAGGCTCGTTACGGCGGTAAGGCAGGGCCGAAGTGTTGCTGACCTGACAGCCAGGTTGATCCAAACCCTGTGGGAGATTCTATGTTGCAGGACAACCCTGCAACGGTCGATTCGGTTGGTATTCGCTCTGGTTTTTCATCAGGGCGAACGCCTCTCATGATCGCTGATCATGTTCTAGACTCACCGGGGGCCTGATGGAGTTAAACGTCAAGAGCAGAAGGGCCGTCCACGCGATCTGGATAAAACGAATGAGCGGTCTGCAAGAGAAGGCAGGCGGTTATCGCGAGCCGGATTATCCGTTGCGGCGAATTCCCGAAAAATTCTGACGGATTGCCGAGCGAGTCTCCGCCAAGGGCTGCATTGCCATGAGTCATTCGGATATTGTGCCTCCCGTCCCGGAACCGGGGCGGATTGCGCACCGCAAGTCGAACGACGGCCAGACCCTCTGGGACCGCTGGCTCCCGGGACTGCATACGTTGCGCGGATACCAAATGATTTGGTTACGCCACGACCTCGTGGCCGGACTGGTGCTCACCACAATGCTGATACCCGTCGGCATCGCCTATGCGGTGGCATCGGGCGTACCCGGTATTTACGGGCTCTACGCAACGATCGTTCCATTACTCGCTTATGCGTTGTTCGGTCCCAGCCGGATTCTGGTGCTTGGGCCAGACTCTTCGCTGGCTGCTGTCATCCTGGCCGTCGTCTTGCCACTGTCCGGCGGCGATCCGCATCGCGCAATCGCCCTCGCGGGCATGATGGCGATCGTCTCGGGGGTGGTGTGCATCCTGGCTGGCATCGCGCGTCTGGGCTTCATTACTGAGCTGCTTTCCAAACCGATCCGCTACGGATACATGAACGGGATTGCGCTGGTGGTATTGATCAGTCAACTGCCAAAGTTTTTCGGTTTTTCGATCGAAACCGACGGGCCGCTGAGAAATGTATGGGAGATCGCTACAGCAGTGATGGCTGGGATAACCAACTGGGCCGCGTTCACGGTGGGCGCAAGTACTCTGTCGGTGATCCTGCTACTCAAGGGCAATAAACGCGTGCCGGGCATTCTGGTCGCAGTGGCAGGCGCGACCGTTGCCGTTGGTGTACTGGACCTTGCAGCTCGCGCCGGGGTGTCGGTCCTGGGATCGCTCCCACAGGGGCTGCCAGCATTCGCCATTCCCTGGATCACCAGGGCTGATATCGTCCCCGTCCTGATTGGTGGTTGTGCCGTCGCCCTCGTTTCGTTCGCCGACACCAGTGTGCTCTCTCGTGTTTATGCGGCGCGGACTCGTACTTATGTGGACCCGAACCAGGAAATGGTCGGGCTCGGCTTCGCCAATCTGACCGCCGGGTTTTTTCAAGGTTTTCCAATCAGCAGCAGTTCATCCCGGACACCCGTCGCCGAGGCCGCAGGCGCGAAAACCCAATTGACCGGTGTCGTCGGTGCGATCGCAGTTGCCTTATTGCTGATGGCGGCGCCGAACCTGTTGCAGAACCTGCCTACCAGCGCATTGGCGGCAGTGGTGATCGCATCCGCCATCGGCCTGATCGAAGTGACCGACCTGCGACGAATCTATCGCATCCAGCGCTGGGAATTCTGGCTGTCGATCGTCTGCACCATCGGTGTGGTCGTACTGGGCGCGATCGAGGGCATCGGCCTGGCCATCGTGATCGCCGTCATCGAGTTCCTGTGGGATGGCTGGCGCCCGTACTCGGCGGTTCTGGGCAGCCCGGAAAAGATCCGGGGTTACCACGATATCAAGCGCTATCCCGACGCGCGCCTTATCCCAGGCCTGGTTTTGTTTCGCTGGGATGCGCCTTTGTTTTTCGCCAATGCCGAGCTGTTCAATGACCGGGTACTGGACGCCGTGGCAACATCGCCTTCGCCCGTGCGTTGGCTGGTTGTAGCGTCGGAACCGGTCACCAGCGTGGACGTAACTTCTGCCGATATGCTGGCTGAACTCGATGAAACCTTGCGTGGGGCGGGTATCAAGTTGTGCGTGGCCGAGATGAAGGATCCGGTCAAGGACAAGCTAAAGCGATTCGGGCTTTTCGCCAAGCTGGGCGAAACGGCGTTTTTTCCAACGATAGACGATGCGGTCGAAAGTTATCTCGTGATTTATCCAGTGGGTTAGCCCGCGCCAATGAGCTTCGCAGGCGGGATTTCCCGGGAAAGCAAAGCGCTCGTGGACGCTCGGATTTCACAGAACGAATGCCGGAAGGCAGTGCATGAACCGGGGGCGCGGGTTGCCGGTGGCTTTCATCAAGTCCGTGTTGACCTGGTACGGCAACAGTTGCTTGATACGTTCGGCCCAGGCTTTGTCAAGTGAGGTTCATCGTGCTGATCGAGAGGCGAGCTGCGGGAAATCGTTCCCGGCCACAAAGGACGGTTTGTAATCATTTCCAGAGAGTGCGGGGCATTGATTCGGGAGTTCAATCTCTCGACAAAAGACTCGGCACCATCAAGGCTGCGGAAGCTCGCCATCCACAGACCCATGTGAACCCACCAACAATTCTGTGCAGGGTCTTTTTCAACATAAATCTTCATTGACGGCGCTCCAAAAAGGCAGGAATCAATCATCCTGATGTTTCTGAGTACGCTGGCGGTGAGCAATCCATGGCATTGCGTCGTTGCGTGCCCGACAGCGTGTACGCGATCAACCGGCAAACTATTGATCAGGATCAACTATCCTGATCTGTTTGCCCGCGGCCTGATGCCGTGCGTCGGACAGCAACTGTCTAGCTCAATGCCTATTGCGTTGTAGCTTGGCCATCGGGGCGTGGAATATGGTTTTGGCGTAGTACGGATGGTAAGGCTCAGTGTCGGGCCGTCCTCCATGCCTCACTACTTTGCAGCTTCGCTTCAGGCGTCATCTCCGGGTGCATTTTATTGACCATTAATAGTGCGTCGGTATTCATCAATGCGCCGCGCTGGACGCCTTGTATTACACGGAGAATAAAAACAGTGAGTAGGAATTTCCCGCTTGTAGGGCATAAAACTCAAATCAGTTGCCAAATGCACCATTTTCGTCCGATCCAGAGTTGTGCAAGTTACAAGTGGAAAAACCGTTTCAGTAGTCTTATCGATTTTCGTCTCAAAAATGAAACGATGTGTCGCAATTCCGGCTTGTCTAAGGGTTTTTCCGGTTTTTATCGATCGTAACAATAGTTGGGCACAGCCCTTGCAAAAGTACTTTCAAACCACCGCTAGTGTGGTTTTTCATCGAAAAAAAATTATGGGGGAACGTTATAAATGGGGCGCCAGAAATCAAACCGCAAAGGCCAAGTCTCTGGCGTCGGAACGCGTCAACAGGTTGCCGAATTCACGCGGAATTTGTTTCCAAATGAGACAGGAAGTTAACGACGCACACTGAGGTGCTCAACAGAAACAGTACTCACTAAAACAACGTAAGGCCTGATTTTATTGAAATAGCGAAGTTATAAGAAAATGCCGTCTGTATTGCGGCAAGGAGTAGGGTATGTCCCGAGCTTTTTTTAACGAAATGTATGATGCGAGTGGTGGCTGCCGCCCACATTACCAGGAGTTCGCGCGTTGGTTGGCGGACACACCTCTGGAGTTGCTGGATCAACGTCGTCGCGAAGCCGACCTGTTGTTCCACCGAGCCGGCATCACCTTCACCTTATACGGGGACGAGCAGGGCACCGAACGGTTGATTCCGTTCGACATCATTCCGCGCAGCATCAAGGCCAGCGAATGGCAAATGGTCGAGCGGGGCTGCATTCAGCGGGTCCAGGCGTTGAACATGTTCCTGGACGACATCTACCACGGGCAACGTATTCTCAAGGAAGGCATCATCCCGGCCGAACAGGTGTTGGCCAACGAGGGTTATCAGGTCGCCATGCAGGGCCTGAATCTGCACCGGGGCATCTACGCCCACATCGCCGGGGTCGATCTGGTCCGCGACGGCGATGGCAGCTACTACGTACTGGAAGATAATCTGCGCACCCCCAGCGGCGTCAGCTACATGCTTGAAGACCGCAAGATGATGATGCGTTTGTTCCCCGAACTCTTCGCCGCCCAGCGTGTGGCGCCCATCGATCACTACCCGAACCTGCTGCTGGACACCTTGAGGAGCTCCAGTCCGCTGGACAATCCCACGACCGTGGTGCTGACCCCGGGCCGCTTCAACAGCGCTTACTTCGAGCATGCGTTCCTGGCCCGTGAAATGGGCGTGGAACTGGTTGAAGGCGCAGATCTGTTTGTCCGCGACGATCACGTCTATATGCGCACCACCGCAGGCCCCAGACAGGTGGACGTCATTTACCGCCGTCTCGACGATGCGTATCTCGATCCTCTGTCGTTCAACCCGGACTCCATGCTCGGCGTACCGGGCCTGATTGCCGCTTACCGCTCAGGCAACGTGGTGCTGGCGAACGCCGTCGGCACCGGCGTGGCCGACGACAAGTCGATCTATCCCTATGTCGGCGACATGATCCGCTTCTACCTCGCCGAGGAACCGATCCTCAAGAACGTGCCTACCTGGCAATGCCGCAAACCGGAAGAGTTGTCCCATGTGTTGGCGAATCTGCCTGAGCTGGTGGTCAAGGAAACCCAGGGTTCCGGTGGCTACGGCATGCTGGTCGGCCCGGCGGCCACGGCGGCGGAAATCGAAGACTTCCGCGCGCGCCTCAAGGCACGCCCCGAAGCTTATATCGCCCAACCAACCCTGTGCCTGTCAACGTGCCCGACCTTTGTCGAAAACGGCATCGCCCCACGCCACATTGACCTGCGCCCGTTTGTGCTGTCGGGCAGAGAAACCCGTCTGGTGCCCGGTGGCCTGACCCGCGTGGCATTGCGCGAAGGCTCGCTGGTGGTGAACTCGTCTCAGGGCGGCGGCACCAAAGACACTTGGGTAGTGGAGGACTAAGACATGCTTTCAAGAACCGCTTCGGACCTCTACTGGATGTCCCGTTACCTGGAGCGCGCCGAAAACCTGGCGCGCATGCTCGAAGTCAGTTACTCGTTGTCGTTGATGCCTCAGGCGGGGCGTACCGATGGCCGCGCCGAACTGGCAATGTCGCTGCTCGCCGCCGGTACGCTGGACGATTACAACGAGCGTTATGGAGAGCTCAACACCGAACGCATGTTGCACTTCTTCGCGCTGGATGAAACCAACCCCGGGAGTATCTATTGCTGTTTGCAAGCCGCGCGAGCCAATGCTCATGCCGTGCGCGGACGCATCACCGCCGACATGTGGGAGAACATCAACGCCACCTGGCTGGAGATGCGCAACATCGCCAGCAATGGTCTGGCGCGCTATGGCATCAGCCATTTCTGCGAGTGGGTCAAGGAGCGTTCGCACCTGTTCCGCGGTGCGACCTCGGGCACCATCATGCGCAACGATGCCTACTGCTTCATTCGCCTGGGGACTTTCCTTGAGCGGGCAGACAACACGCTGCGCCTGCTGGATGCACGCTACGAAATGTTCGGCGAGGAGTCGGAGGAGGTGAGTGACAACTCCGCGCGCGGCTACTACCAGTGGAGTGCCTTGCTGCGGGCCTTGTCGTCCTTCGAGGCGTTCAACGAGATCTACCGCAATGCGCCGGGCGCCGAGCAGGTCTCCGAGATGCTGTTGTTGCGCAGCGACGTCCCGCGTTCGTTGCATGCCTGTATCGAGGAACTGGACCATATACTCGCCAGCCTGCCGGGCAGCAACGGGCGGGCCGCCCAGCGATTGGCCGCCGAGTTGAATGCTCGGCTGCGCTACACCGGTATCGACGAGATTCTAGGCTTCGGTCTGCACCTTTGGCTGACTGACTTCATCTCCCAGGTTCGCCATCTCGGCCAGACCGTTCACGAGTCCTATCTGGAGGCCGTATGAAACTGTCCATACGCCACGACACCACCTACAGCTACGCCGATGAAGTCTGCACCAGCATTCAGTTCCTGCGTCTGACGCCGCAGAACAGTGAACGCCAGCGCATCCTGGAATGGCACCTGGAACTGCCGCGCCTGGTGCGCAGCCAGTTCGATCCGTACGGCAACATCCTGCATGTGTTGACGATGGACGAACCCCATGGGGCCTTGGTACTGACAGCTTATGGTCAGGTGGATATCGACTCGGACCGTGAGCTGGAGCGCGACAGCCAATCGCCTTTGCCGTTTTTGCGCACCAGTAAGCTGACGATAGCGGACGATGCCCTGAATGCCTTCGCCGTGCAGCACTGCGGCATACGGCGTGATCGAATGGCGTTGATCGACCTGATGCACGGCCTGGCCGACCATATGGTCTACAACCCGGGCGCAACCACCGTGGACACCACGGCCGCCGAGGCGTTTGCGGGCGGAGGCGGGGTCTGTCAGGACCACACTCACGCCTTCCTGGCCTGCGCCCGTAGCCTGGGGATTCCTGCGCGTTATATCTCCGGTTACTTGTGCACCGAAGATGAAAACCACTTGGCCAGCCATGCGTGGGCTGAAGCCTGGCTCGACGATGGTTGGTACAGCTTCGATGTCACCAACCGGCTGGCCCGGCCCGAACGCCATCTGAAACTGGCGGTGGGCCTGGACTACCTCGACGCCTGCCCGGTACGTGGCATGCGTCGTGGTGGCGGGGCCGAGTCGATGCTGGCGCGGGTACAGGTAACGTCGCTGTTTCAGGTTCAGCACCAATAAGCCTGAAACGTTCATCGTAATTGGCCATGCCGTCGGGGAGACGGTATGGCCTTTCATCCAGAATTCACGAGTAAGCGCAAATGACTTATTGCGTCGCTATGCACCTGGCCGACGGGATGGTGTTCATCTCCGACTCACGGACCAATGCCGGTATCGACCAGATTTCAACGTTTCGTAAGTTGTTTATTTTCAGCACGCCGGGCGAGCGGCTGATTGTGTTGCAAACGGCGGGCAATCTGGCCACCTCGCAATCGGTGGTGAACTTGCTCAAGCAGCGTTGCAGCGGGCCTGGCCCGCACCTGTTGAATGTCCGCACACTCTATGACGCCACTGTGCTGGTGGCCGAAACCGTTCGCGAAGTTGTCGCCCGGGACCGTACCAAGTTGGCCGGCAAGACCGACTTGAGTTGCTCTTTTCTGGTGGGCGGGCAGATCGCGGAGGGGGCGATGGATGTGTACAGCATTTACCCGCAAGGCAACTTCATTCAGGCGACGGAGGACACGCCTTTCCTGCAATTGGGTGAAAGCAAGTACGGCCGACCGATACTCGATCGCAACCTCACGTACCGCACATCACTCGAAGAGGGCCTGCGCTGCGGGCTGATCTCGTTCGACTCGACCATGCGCAGCAACCTGTCGGTGGGTATGCCGCTGGATCTGCTGGTGTTCAGAAAGGACAGTTTTGCCAGCGCGAAAAGTTATCGCATTACGGCTGATGACCCGTATTTCATGCGTATCCGTATGCAGTGGGCTGCCGGACTGCAAGACATGCTTGCCGCATTGCCGGAGCCGCCTGACGCTTACATGTCGGGGGGCTGCCAATAAAGCGCTGACTCTGCATCAGCGCTGAAGTAAAGCGGCCGGGCCAGCGATTACCAAGTGCGCGATATCGTGATGTCGATTGGCTAAAGCAGCGGAATGCTGTAGCTCACGATCAAGCGATTCTGGTTCTGGTCACGCGCCGCCTCGCTGTTGGACTTGCCGTTGCGCCATCCAAGTCCGACACCTTTAAGCGTGCCGGACTGAATCGCATAGTCCAGATCAAGCCCACTACGGACGCGACGCCAGAGGAGATTTTAGAACAGGCTGAGCGGGTAGGGCTCACTCGGATTGAGGCAGTGGGTCATTCCAGTTGACCTAGGCTCACCCACCTTTCGTCAGCGAGATCAGCAACCCTTGTTGACAGAAAAATGCATCAGGAGAATACTCGCCTCAAGATTCATATATATGACTAGATAACAAGGTGAATACAGTCGATGAACTCCTTATCCAGCGATGTCCGGCTACCGCTTTATCAGCGCCTGCGAGATCAGTTGGCTGAACAGATTGCCAACAATCGTTGGCGTCCCGGGGAGGCCATTCCCACCGAGGCTGCACTTTCAGCGGAGTACCAACTGTCCACTGGCACCGTACGCAAAGCGGTTGACGCGCTGGTCAGTGAGGGCGTTCTTGAGCGTCAGCAAGGTCGAGGCACCTTCGTTCGCCGGCCGCAGTTTCAATCGTCACTGTTCCGATTTTTCCGCTTCCAGACCGCTGCGGGCGAGCGCCAGGTGCCGGAGAGTCGCATCTTGTCGATTGAGCCGGTGGCCGCACCCTCGGCGGTGGCCCAAACGTTAGGCCTGCCAATCGACGCACCGGTTATTCGCATTGTTCGCGTACGTCTTCTCGATGTTCAGCCGGTACTTGCCGAAGAAATCTGGCTACCTCGCAGCCGGTTTCAGCCGCTGCTGGAGATCGACCTGAGTCGAAAAGGGCCGCTGTTGTATCCGATTTACGAAGAAGTCTGCGGTCAGGTCGTCGCTTCTGCCGAAGAAACACTCACCGCCGAGTCTGTAAACGACGTGCATGCGCGATTGCTGCAAGTACCGGTCAACAGTCCCGTGGTGGTGATCGAGCGTCTGGCGCGTGACTACGCCGGGACGCCTCTGGAATGGCGTCGCTCCCGTGGGCATGCCCAGCATTTCCGTTACAGCGTGGATATTCGCTAGCGCCTTGCCTCAATAGCGGATCGCTCATCGGCGCCTGATCTGCGCCGTCTTCATCGTCTTGCTTGCCATGCCTGGCCTCGTAGCGGCGCGGTTCGCTTTCGGCTGCCTCACGTTTCACTTATAAGGATAAGAAATCATGTTCAGCTGGTATCGCCAAGTCACTCCTCGGGAGCGCAAAACGTTCTGGGCCTGCTTCGGCGGATGGTCGCTGGATGCTCTGGAAGTACAAATGTTCGGCCTGGCCATTCCGGCATTGATCGCTGCGTTCGCACTGACCAAGGGCGATGCCGGGCTGATCAGCGGCGTCACGCTGGTCACTTCGGCCATCGGCGGATGGGTAGGGGGGACGTTGTCCGACCGCTACGGCCGGGTGCGTACGTTGCAGTGGATGATTCTGTGGTTCTCCTTCTTCACCTTTCTGTCCGCCTTCGTCACAGGGTTCCATCAGTTGCTGATGGTCAAGGCACTGCAAGGCTTCGGCATTGGCGGTGAGTGGGCCGCCGGCGCGGTATTGATGGCAGAAACCATCAACCCGAAATACCGCGGCAAAGTGATGGGCACTGTGCAAAGTGCCTGGGCGGTCGGTTGGGGGCTGGCGGTCGGGGTATTTGCGCTGATTTATACGTTCGTACCGCAAGACATGGCCTGGCGTGTGATGTTTATCGTAGGCCTGCTGCCCTCGTTCCTGATCCTCTGGGTACGGCGTAATGTCGAGGAGCCTGACAGCTTCCAACGTTTGCAGAAAGAACACGCCATTCCACAGAGCTTCTTCAAATCCCTGGCCGGTATTTTCCGACCTGAACTGCTCCGCGTAACGCTGTTCGGCGGGTTGTTGGGCTTGGGCGCACACGGCGGATACCACGCGGTGATGACTTGGCTGCCGACATTCCTCAAGACCGAACGCAACCTGTCGGTGCTGAACTCCGGTGGCTACCTGGCCGTGATCATCTTTGCCTTCTGGTGTGGCTGCGTTGTTAGCGGATTCTTGATCGACCGTATTGGCCGCCGCAAAAACATCGTGCTGTTCGCGTTGTGCTGTGTCGTCACCGTGCAGTGTTATGTGTTCCTGCCGCTGACCAATACCCAGATGCTGTTTCTGGGGTTCCCGCTCGGCTTCTTCGCGGCCGGTATTCCAGCGAGCCTCGGCGCGTTGTTCAACGAGCTGTACCCGGCAGACGTGCGCGGCGCCGGCGTCGGCTTCTGCTACAACTTTGGCCGAGTGCTTTCCGCGGTGTTCCCGTTCCTGGTCGGTCACATGAGCGACTCCATGTCGCTTGGGTCTGCGATTGGTATCGACGCCGGGATTGCCTATGGCGTGGCGGTGATCGCGGCACTTTGTCTGCCGGAAACCCGTGGACGCAGCCTCGAAGCCTCGAGTGCATCGGTGCCAGCAACGGTCAACGGCAACGAGAGTGCGCGGGCCTGATGCCCTTTACCTTCTATAGATGAACGCTATGACTGACACCTGTTCTACGCCGATCACCGGCATCGACTCCCATGCTCATGTGTTTAGCCGTGATCTATGCCTGGTCGGTGCACGGCGCTATACCCCTGATTACGACGCCACGCTTGAGCAGTATCTGACGCACTTGCACGCTCATGGTCTGAGTCATGGCGTATTGGTGCAACCGAGCTTTCTCGGCACCGACAATAGCTACCTGCTGGCGGCGTTGAAGCAAGCGCCGGAGCAGTTGCGAGGAGTGGTTGTGCTGGAGCCAGGCGTCAGTCGCGCCATGTTGAATGACATGGATCACCTGGGCGTGGTCGGCGTTCGCTTGAACCTTATGGGTAAGGCGTTACCTGATTTTCGTAACAGTGCCTGGAGAGAGTTTTTCAGCCACATTGCTGATCTTGACTGGCATGTCGAGTTGCATAGGGAGGTAAAGGATCTGCCGGGACTGATCCATCAATTGACGCCGTTCGGTTTGAAGTTGGTGATTGATCACTTTGGTCGGCCGGATGCCAATTCGGGCGTCGATCAGCCCGGCTTTTGCGAGTTACTGGAGTTGGGATCGAAAGGTTCGATCTGGATGAAGGTATCGGGAATCTATCGTTTGGGAGGTACGCCGCAACAGAACATCAATTTCGCTCGAATGGCATTACCGCTGCTGGAACAAAGTTTCGGCCTTCGCCAGTTGGTGTGGGGCAGCGACTGGCCGCATACGCAGCATGAGCAAAGCATCGGTTTCAGCACCGTAGTCGATCAGTTGCAAGCCCTGGAGTGTTCGACGCAGGTTAGCTATTCGTTGCTGGTGCAAGTCCCTCGAAGGTTATTCGGTTTTGCGAAAGGCGAAAGCTGAAATTTACGCCTGCATTTGCAGATGACCATTCATCTCACCCATTTAAACGAATACATACAGAACATTCGAAGTGCGACCGTTGCAGTAAAACCTATCGTGGCTCATCGAGAGTTCTGTGTAATAGCAGCATATTCCAATTACAAGAGAGTAGATTCCATGAACACGTCATCCAATGCCGAAGTTGAAAGCACCCAAACGATGTTTGGTTTATTGCGTGCGCCGACAGGCGTTACGGTTTCAAACTTCTCTTTCAAATCTGAGTGCAGTTTGAGCGCCAGCCCAGCCGAGATCCTTTCATGACTCCCTTAGATGTAGACCTCTTACTGACCGCATTGGTGAGCGTCCTGGTGCTGGTGGCGCTCATCGTGTCGCGTCTCAAAATGCACCCGCTCCTGGCCTTGCTAGTAGTTTCCGTTGGCGTTGGCTTTGCAACCAGTATGGAACCAGAAACCATAGTCTCCCACTTGATCACCGGCGTCGGAAAGACACTGGGGGCAGTAGGGGTCGTAATCGCGCTTGGAGCGATGCTAGGCAAAATTCTTGCTGACGCAGGCGTCACAGAGCAGGTCGCCGAGGTCATCCTCAAGCGAACATCGGATCGGATGATACCTTGGGCCATGATGATGGTTGCATTTGTAATTGGCATTCCCATGTTTTTCGAGGTGGGCTTGGTGATCATGCTGCCGCTGATATTCAGCGTGGCGCGAAAGCTGGAAAGCCAGGCTCGCTTCAAAGGTTCAGCCTATGTGTATGTGGGTGTTCCGGTGATTGCGGCACTTGCAGCCATGCACGGGATGGTACCGCCGCACCCTGGCCCCTTGACGGCCATCGCCGCGCTCAAAACCTCGGTTGGGCCCACAATGCTCTATGGCTTCCTTGCGGCTATTCCTGCAATGATTTTAGGCGGCCCGCTTTATGGCGCATTCATTTCGCCGCGCATGAGCACTCGGCCCGATCAGGTTTTGCTAGATCAGTTCACCCTGGCTGAAAAAGCCGACGATCAACCAAGCACCAGCGTATGCCTTGGCGTGCTGGCAGCCTTGCTACCGGCGATCCTGATGCTGATTCATGCCGTCGCTGAGATGGTATTACCCAAGGACAATGCGATCCTGAAAATGGCTAGTTTCTTGGGCAATCCCCTGATCGCCATGCTCCTGGGCGTGCTGTTCGCAGGGGCAAGTCTGGTACTCGCGCGGGGCGGCGATGCGGGGCAATTGCGCGAATCCCTGGGCAAGAGCCTCAAGCCAATCGCCTCAATCATCATGATCATCGCCGGCGGTGGTGCCTTTCAGGAGCTGTTGACCAGCGCCAAGGTGGGCGATGCCATTGTGCACCTGACTCAGCAGTCTGCGTTCCCTCCGCTGATCTTGGGTTGGTTGATCGCGATGTTGCTCTCGGTATCTACCGGTTCTGCCACTGTCGGTATCGTTGGTGCTGCTGGCTTGCTGGCGCCGCTTGCAGGTGCTGATCCCAGCCTCAACCTGCCTCTGCTTGCCTTGTCCATAGGCTGCGGCTCGCTGTTCTTCAACTATGCGAACCATGCGGGCTTCTGGATGGTGAAGGAATCCTTCGGCATGACTATGGGCGAAGCCACCAAGACCATTTCAGTGGTTCAATCCATCGTGGCCGTGGTCGGTTTGATTGTGGTGTTGATGTTGAATGCGGCTGTCACGGTGGTTTGAGTCAGGATCTGTTCGCAGTTAGTAACCCTGCCCGAACGAGTTAGCCGAGGGGGGGAGATAGAGTTACGCTCCACAGGGTGTTTTACTCGGCTCTAACCCTAAAGTGTCGGCACGCATAAGCCCCGCCAGGTGAAGGTCTACAAAAAACCTCACACAGGCGAAGTTGTAGAAACGAAGGGCCCTTCAAGGGCCCTTTGTTGTATGCGCTTTCGAAATTGTTCAGATTAATGATCTATGAAAAAAGGAAAAGGGGGTGGAAACGGTTTTACTGTCAACTCAGGAGGGACAATACCTCAGAGCCTACGCATGTGGTCTGTCCCGGTATTAGTAGAGTGAAGAGGGGGCAGGAACGATAACGGTGGAGGTCGAGATCGTAGACCAAGATGTCGACTACGCGAACCGGATTGGCATCGTGGGCATAGTCATCAAGGCTCTCGGGAAGTAAAGGTGTCTTGGCCTCGATGTTCACATTGGATAAAGCGCTTCATAGGCGATCCCTGCGACGAAACCCTCAAAAACCATAGCAAGTGTTCGCGACGGCGTTTTTACATACTCTGGGCCAGATCATTCAGAAACCGTCAAAATGCCTTTTTCCTGCCTCGCGCCCACGACTTTGTTGATTAGTTCATCCCAAGGTGGCGTTGAAGGGAACAGCTCAATCAGAAATGCGAGGAATGCCTGTCAAATCCCAAATCGGCTTTAGGGGCGCTGATGATTTCACGGGTGGCTCGGGCTTGGACCTATCCACCATCGAACGTGTTGTAGATCACCTTGGATGGGGCATTCGACATGAGCCCAATCCGAATGGCGGTAGCCGCTTCACCTTGCAGCTTCCCGATAGCGTGTAGTTTTCCATCGACAGTAAAATCGACACACCGCACGCACATAGGTTGATTCATCAGAGATCGTCCTGCATTTTCCACCACAAGCAAGAGCATCGAATGAAAGGGATCCTCGAAAACCTGCGTCCGCTGGACTAATCTTGAAACATAATGTTACGTGTAATGTATATTATGTTAAATGATGTGTCATGTCATAGATGTTCATGAACCGCCTAAACCACTGATTCGACAAAAACGCTTCTGCCGTCCACGCTCTCAACGGGCTATGCCCTTCGTGTTCATGGTGAGTCATTCATGAGGTGGCTGCCGATGAAACTGATTCAGTGCCGTTTCTCTTCAGGTCAGCGTGTACCGCTGCTCGTACAAGATGGTCACGCAGCGCCGTTGCCCATACTCATTCGAGATTGAACGACGCTTTGAAAGCCATATCATCAATGTTCGTCCCGACCACGCTCGTTACCGCAGCCTGACAGATACGCAACTCCAGATCCTTTGATCCACTCATTTCGGAACGCCAAGCGCCGGATGATTTGCAGGACTGCTCATACCTACAGCGCAATTATGGATTCGCGCTCAGAAAGTATGATTTGAAGGCGATCAAAGTTAAGTCGTCGACATTCAGTCTCGGTGCCTTCTCGAGACTCATAGGTAGTCTTCAGACGTAGTTTCTCTTCCCTACCATAGATGTTGAAACCTTGCGGTACAGTCTGGCAGTAGAAGCGCGCTCCGTTACGCATTGATCCTGTTTCTGTTTGGATTGTAGGAACAACAACGAATCTCAAAATTTTCAGGCCCTCTCCTATATTGTCTTGCGGTTTGGTGCTCGCCGCGGTAATCGATAGGCATTCCAACAACAATTTGACGTGGAGCAGCAACGCTTGGAATTGAGACAACTGCGATATTTCGTAAAAATCCTCGAACACGGCAGCTTGGGACGCGCAGCTCTTGAACTGGACGTCGGCGTATCAGCCCTTAGCCAACAGATCGCGAAACTTGAAAGTGAGCTGTCAACCCGCCTCCTTAATCGCACCACTACTGGCGTCACACCTACCAGCTCCGGTATGGCGTTCCTGCACCATGCCCAGCTGTGTTTGCGGCAAGCCGAAAATGCGATCATGGCCGCTCACCGTGGGCGAATGAGTGGGTACGTCACCGTCGGAATGGCGCCCACGACTTCCACTGTTCTTGCCCTGCCATTGATCAACGCGATGCGAGAGCGTTACCCGGATATTCAATTGCACCTGGTCGAAATGCTATCCGGGCATTTGGCCACGCAACTCAATGCTCGCCAGATCGACCTGGCCATTCTGTTTCAACTCGAAGGTGGTAAGCGCTGGAGCGTGACACCGCTGCTCGACGAAAAACTATTTGTCATCAGCTCACCGCACCTGCCCCACGCACCACAAGGAACCAGCGTGCAACTGGCGGATCTGGGGCAACTTCCACTGGTAATGCCGAGTGCGCAACACGGTTTGCGTTCTACGCTGATGGTTGCGTTTGAACGTTCGGGATTGGCTCCCAACATCATCATGGAAGTGGATGGGCTTGCCGTATTGATGAACGCCGTACGCGCAGGTCATGCTGCCACCATCCAGCCCGGTGCGGCAGCAGCGCTCAAAGGTGAGTCGGGACTTTCAGTGGTGGAAATTTCCGATGCTCACGTAGGTCGACGAAACCTGCTGGCGACACTGCCTGATGATGAGCTGTCTCCCGCTGCTCTGGCGGCGCGACTGGTCATCACCGATGTCGCTCGACAGTTGGTCGTTGATCAACAATGGCCGGGAGCATCGTGGATTGAGGACGTCGCGTCATGATCCCGGCGCACCCTCTTCCCGGTTTCCAATACTGAGGTGTCCGCGCCAAAGCCTTTATGAAAACTAAACACCCCCATTCATTTCGCGCCTTTCGACAATAAGCTGACAGCTCTACCTTCCCCCCACTCGCGAGGAGCACTTCGTTCATGCCTCCTTGCGATTGAGGAGTGATGATGATCGACGTATTAGTAATTGGCGGCGGCAATGCCGCCTTGTGTGCAGCGTTGATGGCGCGAGAGGCTGGTGCTAGCGTGATGCTGCTGGAGGGCGCACCGAAAATCTGGCGTGGTGGCAACTCGCAACACACACGAAACCTGCGATGTATGCACGACGAACCGCAAGATGTGTTGGTCGATGCCTATCCCGAAGAAGAATATTGGCAGGATCTGCTGAAAGTCACCGGTGGGATTACTAACGAAAAGCTTGCACGTATTGTCATCCGCGCCTCGTCGAACTGCCGTGACTGGATGCGCTCCCATGGTGTGCATTTTCAGCCGTCGTTGTCTGGTGCCCTACATGTTGCGCGCACCAATGCGTTTTTCATGGGCGGCGGCAAAGCGTTGGTTAACGCGTACTTCCGCAGCGCCGAGCGGCTGGGTGTGAAGATCCGCTACAACGCTCAAGTCACCGACATCGAGTTGAAGGACGGAGCATTCGTCGCAGCCCACATCGGTGAGCGTGAGGTCAATGGTCAGCGTTTGCCCGCCGAGCGGATCCAGGCCAAGACGTGCGTTCTGGCGGCTGGCGGTTTCGAGTCGAACCGCGAGTGGCTCCGTGAGGCTTGGGGCCAAAACGATCGCGGAGAATGGCCGTCAGACAATTTTCTGATTCGCGGGACGCGCTTCAATACTGGTGTACTGCTTCGGCGCATGCAGAGCTTGGGCGCCGATTTTATCGGTGACCCAACCCAAGCGCACATGGTGGCCATCGACGCCCGTGCGCCCCTGTATGACGGTGGTATCTGTACCCGTATCGATTGCGTATCGCTGGGCGTGGTGGTCAATCGCGACGGCGAACGCTTCTATGACGAAGGCGAGGATTTCTGGCCCAAGCGCTATGCGATCTGGGGCCGCCTGGTGGCGGGTCAACCCGGTCAACAGGCCTACTCGATCATCGACCAACAAGCCCTCGGCCGTTTCATGCCTCCGGTGTTTCCGGGCACTAAAGCCAACTCTCTGCAAGACCTGGCCCGCCAGTTGAAGCTTCCCGTGACGCAATTTGTCAAAACCATCGAGGAATATAACGCAGCCTGCTGCGTCGGCACGTTCGACCACACCGCGCTGGACAATTGCCACACCGAAGGTTTGACACCCGCCAAAACCCATTGGGCCCGCCCATTGGTAAAGCCCCCATTCTGTGCCTACCCACTTAAACCTGGCGTGACCTTCACCTATCTAGGCCTCGCTACCGACGATACCGCCGCCGTTCACTTCAACGGCAAGGCTAGCCCCAACCTGTTTGTCGCAGGAGAAATGATGGCGGGCAACGTATTGGGCAAGGGCTATACCGCCGGCATCGGCATGGCCATTGGTACCGCATTCGGTCGCATCGCCGGTGTGCAAGCCGCGGCTGCGGCCGGCTTCCTGACCCCTTCCTCCACGGAGCCCCAACATGCAGCTGTTTGATCCCAAGGCACCGGGTAATTTGATTCCCGTACTCAACCTTGATGAAAGCGAAGTTCAGCGACAAATGACCGTTTGCAATGCCTGCCGTTACTGCGAGGGCTTCTGCGCTGTATTCCCGGCCATGACAAGGCGTCTGGAGTTTTCTCAGGCGGATATCCATTACCTGGCGAACCTTTGCCATAACTGCGGCGCATGCCTGCATGCCTGTCAGTACGCTGCCCCTCACGAATTCGTAATCAATGTGCCCAAGGCCATGGCCAAAGTCCGCCTCGACACTTATACCGAGTACGCCTGGCCACAGGCGATGGGCACACTATACCGACGCAACGGACTGACTCTGGCACTGTCCGCCGGTGTCGGGCTGGCACTGTTCCTGTGTCTCACGTTGATGGTGATGGGCAACCTGTTCACGGCGATGCCCGGGGGAAATTTCTACGGGATCTTTCCGCACAACACCCTGGCCGTAATGTTCGGTGCAGTTTTCGGATTCGCGGTACTCGCGTTAACCCTTGGCGCGCGGCGCTTCTGGCGCAATGTTTCACCGACCGACGCGCCCGCGCAGGAAAAAACCGCTGCTGCACTGGAAGCCACGGCCAACGTCGCCCGGCTCAAATTTCTGGACGGTGGCCATGGCGAGGGCTGCAATAACGCTGATGATCGATTCACCTTGTGGCGGCGGCGCTTCCACCACTTCACCTTCTACGGCTTCATGCTGTGCTTCGCCGCCACTGGGGTCGCCACGCTCTACCATTTCCTTCTGGACTGGTCGGCGCCCTACCCCGTCTTGAGCTTGCCGGTGATGCTGGGCATCAGCGGTGGGCTCGGGTTGCTGGTCGGCCCTGCGGGTCTGTTGTGGTTGAACCTGCGTCGCAACCCCGAACACGGCGACGAAAACCAGAAACCCATGGATCGCGGCTTTATCGCACTGCTGTTCCTGGTCAGCGCCAGCGGCCTGGCACTCCTGGCGTTCCGTGAAACCGCAGCCTTGGGCCTGTTGCTGGCAATCCATCTCGGCCTGGTCATGGCGTTTTTCCTGACCATGCCCTACAGCAAATTCGCCCATGGCATCTTCCGCAGCGCCGCGCTGCTCAAGTACTCCATCGAAAAACGCCAACCCAACCCGATCAACGCAGGTAGCGACTGATCGGCGATCCATTCATTCCAAAAACAATATTGATCACCACGGTAGCCATGATGAAAACAACAACTCAAGACACCCGATCCAAGGGGGCCAAACTGGGCGCCATCCTGCGGGTCACTAGCGGCAATTTTCTCGAACAGTTCGACTTCTTTCTGTTCGGGTTTTACGCGACCTACATCTCCCAGACGTTCTTTCCTACCACCAGCGAGTTCGCCTCGTTAATGATGACCTTCGCCGTATTCGGCTCGGGATTTCTGATGCGGCCGCTGGGCGCTATCGTGCTGGGCGCATACATCGACAAGGTGGGCCGGCGAAAGGGGCTGATCGTAACGCTGTCGATCATGGCCGCGGGCACGGTCTTGATCGCCTTGGTTCCGGGCTACGCCAGCATAGGCATCGCAGCGCCGATATTGGTGTTGCTCGGGCGACTGTTGCAGGGATTCTCTGCAGGTGCGGAAATGGGTGGTGTTTCCGTGTACCTGGCTGAAATCGCCACGCCCGGACGCCGGGGTTTCTATACCAGTTGGCAGTCGGCCAGCCAACAAGTGGCGATCATTCTTGCGGCTGCGTTGGGCTATACGATTAACGCGTCTATGGAGGCCGCCGACGTTGCAGCCTGGGGCTGGCGTATCCCATTCTTCATTGGTTGCCTGATTATCCCGTTCATCTTCATCATTCGCCGCTCGCTACAGGAAACCGATGCATTCAAAGCGCGCAGCCATCACCCAAGTGCCAGTGAAGTCTTTCGCTCGATGCGGGACAACTGGCGCACGGTACTGGCTGGTGGTCTGTTAGCGTCGATGACCACGACCACGTTCTATCTCATTACCGTCTACACCCCGACTTTCGGCCGGTCTGTACTGAACCTGAGCACCAGCGACAGTCTGGTGGTCACGCTCTTCGTCGGCCTGAGCAACTTCATCTGGCTGCCCATCGGCGGTACGATCTCTGATCGCATTGGACGCCGCCCCTTGTTGCTGGCGGTCACCTTGCTGTGCATCTTCACCGCCTATCCCGCCATGCATTGGCTGGCCGCGGCGGCAAGCTTCGAACGACTGCTCGCCGTGCTGCTGTACTTCTCTTTTTTCTTTGGCATTTACAATGGCGCGATGGTTGCTGCATTGACTGAGGTAATGCCTCAGAACGTACGAGTCGTAGGATTTTCACTGGCATTCAGTTTAGCAACGGCTGTGTTTGGCGGCTTTACACCCGCCGTATCAACAATCCTGGTGCAGGCAACAGGTGACAAGGCGTCGCCCGCCTACTGGCTAATGTTTGCTGCGTTGTGTGGGTTCACAGCGACGACGATCCTGTATCGCAGGCAAAAAGCAGTGCCAGTCAACGCTTGATCAAAGAGAGGTTTCGGCGGAATTCAGGGCTTTGCACTGAATAAATATCGCGCCCTGGCCTGCATTGTATGCGTCCGGCAAAGGCATCTAGCCCGCTCTGCTAAGCCAAGACAGGTGTGCACTTCAATTTAAGTGGACACCTCGTCTAGCCTTTTTAAGCAGATACTCCATGCGGCCAATGCGCCGTTCCTATTCCAAATCCTTCAAAACCCAAGTATTCGGAAAGCCGTAGCCGCACTTCAGTAGATAGGCTTCGGCAATGGGCCAGTTTGGGATCTTGATGATGGTGGATGACAGCTGTTTGACTCCAAGGAGAACAGCATCTCAAAGTAATAATGGCTGCAGCTCAAACCAACTGACGCATTTTATGATTACCGCAAGCGCCCTCCTCCGCTTCTTCCCTCCGGTTGAAAAAAAACGTGAAATCGTCGATGCACGAGTTGAAACGTTCAGCCATACACAGCGCCGAGGCCGCAGATACGGCTGTTGGTATCACCCCCTGATTGAGGTGACATGGTCGGGCGACAAACTCGCCATGGAGGCACACCCCATGTTCGCAAGTGTGCGATCCATCTCATCTTTGATAATGCTCAGCACCTGGCTAGCCCCTTCCTCGCCACCTGCAGCCAGACCGTAGAGTAGTGGCCTGCCTAGAAGAACACCACCCGCACCGAGCGCCATAGCTTTAACAACGTCAGAACCACGTCTGAAACCGCTATCAACAAGCACCTTGCCCGGATGAGCATTAGCAATTTGCTTAAGAACAGGCATAGGCGAGCAGCTCGAATCAAGTTGACGCCCGCCATGGTTTGAGAGGATTACGCCGTCAGCTCCGAACGCCATACAACGCGCAGCGTCTTCAGGGTGAAGTATTCCTTTGACTAACAGCCGATGTGGCCAGAGTTCTCGCAATCTTTTAAGTGAATCCCAGTTGAAACTGGCATCCATTTTCCGCGACAGCAGCGCAGCTTGAAGCTCTACGTTGTTGGCGTCCTGATTGGCGAAATTTGCCATCTGCGGCATCCCGCCTGTAAGCAAGCTTATAGACCAGCGCGGATGGAGCATTCCATCGAGCATTACCTTCGGCGTGTACTTGAAAGGCAGGCCAAAACCACTACGTAAATCACGCTCACGCTTGCCGTTCACCGCAACATCAGTGGTCAGCACTAGCGTTCTGTAACCTGCCGCCAGTGCACGAGCTACGAGTTGATCAGCAAGTGATGGGTGCACTACATAGAGTTGGAACCACAGTTCCCCTCCCGCTTTTTCCGCGACCTCCTCAATGGACGCATTGGCCGCCGTGGACAATATAAAGGGGATACCCGCTTTCCTGGCCGCCCTTGCTAGAGCGATATCGCCCTTCGGCCAGAATGCCCCATTAAGCCCCATCGGAGCTACCATGAGCGGCAGTGGCTGAGTAGTACCGAAGACGTTGACGCTCAGATCACGCTGGGCGACATCAACCAAACGCCTTGGGATGAGCTCCCAATGGTCGAACGTGTCCCGGTTACGCTGCAAGCATTTCTCATCATCGGCGCCGCCTTCAAGGTAGTCGAAGACCATTCTGGGAAGGCGCCGTTGCGCCAGTGAACGAAAACCTTCAACGCTAAAAGCTAAGCTCATGGTGTCCTCACGGCAGTACGAGAATACAAAGTAAAAACCCCACTCTATTGAGCGGGGCCTAATTGATCAAATCGATACTATCCAGGCCCTGAATAGATCACGCTTATTCAGAAGTAACCGCAAGTGCTGAGGACGTGACTAGATGGGTAGCAGCACCAGGTGCGGTTTCGATCAGGAACAAACCAGTGACAGCCGCTGCAAGTGATACCGCTCCCACTACCATCATGGGTAGCGCCAAGCCGTATAGATCGGCCAAACCACCTGCAATCACAGGCATCAATACACCGCCAATTAATTCGCTCACACCCGTTGGCACACCAACTGCTGCTCCGGTCATATTGGATGGGACGGACTCGCTAGGAATCACGGCCAAGAACAATGGTGCGATGCCAAATCCGAAGATACCGGCGGCAAACAGGATCGAAAACATCACCCAAGGGCCGGCGTGGCTCAGAGCAAATGCGAGCATCAGCAGACCGTAAATAGTGGCGCAAGTCACCAGCACAGGTTTACGCCCCCATCGATCCGACAAGGCGGGTACGGCGATCATTCCTATGAAGCCACCGAACCCCCAGCCCGAGACGATCAATCCCGTCGTGCTCAACGACAGCCCCACCACTTGAGTGAGGTAAAGCGCGACGAAGGTCGAGAATACGAACAAGCCCGTTTGAAACAGAGAGCCGATGACTGTAGTCACCCAGATATTGCGGAATTTGAGCACGCTGGTGATAGGAGCGCTTTTGTGTGCATCGCGCTCGACGGTCACCTTCCTGGGTTCGCGCATGAGCTTCGCGAGCATCACCGTCAAAATCAACCCAGGAATCCCGAGCAGAAAGAACACCCACTCCCATGGCATGTACAAGCTTAATTGAGTCGCAATGATCGGGCCCAAACCGATGCCCAACAGTGGAAAGAATGCTTGGTGAATGCCCATATTGAGCCCTCGCCGTTTAGGCGTCGATATCTCTGCGAGCGTCGCGACACTGGCACTGAAAACCCCGCCTTCACCTACGCCAAGAAGGCCTCGAACGACCAGCATTCCAGTGAAGCTTTTTACCGCTCCCGTCATCCATGTCATGAGTGAGAAGAAAATGCCGGAGTAGATCAACACCTTCTTCCGACCGTGGCGATCACTCACGCCACCAAGAACATAAGTAGACAGCGCCCATGTCAGCGCCAATACAGAAGCGATTGCACCGGCTTGGGTATTACTCAACCCCAGCTCTGGTATCAAGATTGGAAACAAGTACACCACCACCAACCGATCCAGACCTACGATGCCAAACAGCACCGCTAGCAGCCACACCATTTTCCACTCGTAAGCTGAATCACCAAGCGATTTATGCTGCATGTTATGCACCCATCAAAAAGGGATATCGATTAATTGGCTTCAAGGTCGTCAACAAGAGCGAGCTTGTCATCCGAACCGATTGATGCGTCCTCTGTAACGGGCCTGCGTGGCTCGCTGTTAAACAGCAGTCTTGTGACATCGCTTCGGGAGTAGTGGCCAACCGGATCTGCTGCAACTTTGGCCATCGTGACGGCGTCAAGGTTGATGTCCCCGTACAGCAGCCCTTCCTGGTCTGGCGGCAATGGAGTGGCCAAATCGGCGCCGTCGGGGCCATAGATGCGCGCGAAGCCTCCCCCGACCTTTAGCAAATTACGTGCTTCATCCGTTTGGCAGAGCAACTCAACAACATCCTCGGAAACCATCCCGCACGGGGCGAGAACGAAACACTGGCCTTCAACGGCATATGTGCGGCTTACGGCGTTATTAACCTCACCACCAATTGCTGGGGTGACGTCCGTATAGAGGGAAAAACCTGGCCATGCGGCGACGTGCACTTGCTCATGCTTGCTGTACATCGCGAATTTGGTCAGTGGCTGAATATGCTCCCAGCAGCACAGTCCCCCGAGCCGACCAATGTTGGTTTCATGAACTTGGATATCACTACCGTCGCCCTCCCCAAAGACCATGCGCTCTGCCACGGTTGGTTTGAGCTTGCGTCGGGTCGACAGGGTACGGCCCTGGTCGTCAATGAAAGTCTGCGCCATGTACAAGCTGCCATTGGATCGCTCGGTGAAGCCGAGGCACACGAAGATTTCATGGTCGGCTGCCGCTTGCTCCAATCGACGATAGTCCGGGCTATCAATCACCAAGGCCTGCTCGTGATATTGCAGCATGTACTGCATTGCCCAAGCTGGTGACCCCAGCCAGAAAAACCATGGGTAACCAGGAATGAAGTTTTCCGGAAACGCGATTACCCGAGCACCGTTGCCAGCTGCCTCGGCAATCAATTGAATGCACTTATCAACCGTCGCGCTGCGATCCATGAAGACGGGTGCTGCCTGCACCACTGCGACTCGATACGAAGTTGAAAAAGACATAGAAACCTCAAAAAAAGATGGCGCTCAGCCGTTGCTGCATCTTTGATGAAAATGCCCAATTGGAATGTGCTGAAAGTCTTGTCAGATTTGCTCTAGCTTCTCCATGCCATGGGTGGAGGGCACCCAGGCATGAAGAAAAATGTCTCAGCGGCTCACGACGGGATCTGCGAAATCCTGCTTGGGCAGATCTACATGCCGCTGGGAAACGAATTCTGTAGCGCTATGGCCTAGGCCCAATGCATACGCTCCTGGCGCTACAGACCAGCGCTGTGCCTTGACGTCAAAATCGGCGAGCAGGCGTGAATCCACTTGCAGGGTTATGGATCGCGATTCCCCGGCACGGAGCTCGATCTTGTTCCACCCCAGCAAGCGTTGCTGAGCTCGACCAGGCATACCCGTCAGATAGAGCTGAGGAACATCTTGTCCCGTCAGCTTGCCGATGTTGGTCACGTTAAAGCTAACGGTGAGCGGAGAGGTTTTTTCGACCTTCAGCCCATCATATTTAAACTGTGTGTAGGAAAGCCCGAAGCCGAATGGGAACAAAGGATTGATGTTTTTTCGCGCAAACCATTTATATCCAACGTCAGCGCCTTCGATGTTGTAGTCCACATCGATCTTGGCGTTTTCGGGGCCACCAAAGCCGGGTACCACAGGGCGAGGCAGTTGTTTGAGGTCTGCCGGGAAAGTGATCGGGAGGCGGCCCGATGGATTTACTTTGCCGGTCAGCGTGCGAGCGATGGCCTTACCACCACCTGCACCTGGATACCACGCCTGCATGACTGCTGCCGTTTTGTTGAGCCATGGCATGCTGATAGGGCCACCAGTTTCCAAGACCACAATGGTTTTAGCGTTTGCGGAGGCCAATGCGTCAATCAAGCCATTCTGACCGCTAGGCAACTCCAGGTCATAGGTGTCGTAACTCTCCATCATCCACTGCGTCGCGAACACGATGACCACGTCAGCGTTCTTGGCCAACGCAGCCGCTTCCCCGGAGTTACGGCCATCGTTGAAGGTAATGACTGCATCTGGCAGCTCCTCCTTCAGAGCCTTAAGCGGCGAGCTTCTATGCCAAACCATCTCGCGCAGTGAAGCGAACTGACCTTCGCCTCCCGTAGGAATTACCAGGCCAGCACCCTCTGGCTCTACAACCTGTGACGAACCGGCTGCAGAGAGAACCCCCTTGTCCGCGTTGCCACCCACTACAAGGATCTTCTTGGTCGCACCATTGAGAGGCAACGCATGCTTCTCGTTGCGCAACAACACCATCCCCTCTTCGGCAGCTTGTTGTGCTACGGCCTTGCTCGCTGCGTAATCAATAGGTGTTTTAACAGGAGGGTGCTCAAAGAGGCCAACATCAAACATCGAGCGCAGGACTCGCTGGCTCATTTCACCCAAACGAGTGCGATAAACTTGGTCTTGCTCAGCTTTGGCCAACAGTGGCTTCTCGAAGAAAACATCTCCAAATAACCACTTGTCCAACTGTGTGCCCATCTCAATATCCACGCCATGCATGGCGGCTTCGACACCGTGAACAGAACCCCAGTCGGACATCACAAAACCGCGATAGCCCCAACGATCCTTTAAGATGCGCTGAAGCAGATCAGCGTTGTCGCAGGCGTGAATGCCATTGACTCGGTTATAACCACACATCACTGCGCCCGGCTGGCCGCGCTCGATGGCGATTTGAAATGCCAGCAGATCACTCTCACTCAAAGACCGTTCACCGATGACAGCGCTCATGCCCATTCGCGCGGTCTCTTGATCGTTCATGGCGAAATGCTTGATCGTTGAAAGCACATGCTGGCTTTGAATGCCCTTGATGTTTTCACCTGCCATCGTGCCAGCAAGCAGGGGATCCTCGCCAAAGTATTCAAAATTCCTTCCATTGCGTGGATCACGAGCCAAGTTTACGCCACCTGCTAGCATGACGTTGAATCCTTTACTCCATGCTTCATGCCCGATCATTTGGCCGCCATCGTAGGCGACCTTTGGATTCCAGCTGGCAGCACTGCTGAGCCCTGAAGGAAGGGGCGTCCCCCCATCTCCTGGCCGGACATTGGCAGGGTTGGCAACGCCCAGGCTTGCATCGGTGATTTGGAGCGCTGGGATGCCCCGCGTTGTGTCGGCAGGCACAAACCCAGCGGATCCGATGGCGCCATCTGGCACTGTAAATCCAAGGATAGGCATGGCCATTTCGCCGTGTACTCGGCGTATTTGCTCTTCAAGTGTCAGATCTTGCTGAAGAAGCTTTGCACGATGATCAGATGATTTATCCGAGTCTAACCAAGGTTGAGACGCCGCGAGTACGTGGGTGTTTGTCATTATAAGTGTTAGCAGCATGGTGGCGCTTGAAGGAATTCGGTTTTTCATTGGGTTGTCCTTTAGAAGCTGATGTTGAATCGCAGGCCAAGCACCGTCGCATCCGGCACTTTGTCCACACCACCTGGAGCGTGGTAATACTGGATATTTGGCTGGAGGTAGAGCCACCTCGTGGCTTGGTAGCGATAGAACAACTCAGTCGAAACTTCGGTGTCGCCTAGCGGGAGATAACGGGGATCGTCGTAGTCATCGACGCCTGCCAACTGGTTAGTAAGATCTCGATTTCGTGTCCAATCTTTGTTGATCTTGATTGCCGTACTGGCAAATCCAAGCATGTCATCCGGGCGATTGTCGAAAAGGCCGTTGTAGTAAAGACCGGCGCCGTAGCCGTAATGCAGGACAGAAGTTTCCTTGTCATTGATCTCGGCGTTAACAAAAGCGCGCAGGCCTTGCTTACTGTCTCCGCCAGGCCCCGTCAGTTGCTGTTCAAAGAAAGCCCAAGCCGCCCGCTTACCATGGCGAGTCTTGAATCCAGCAGATGGATTAGATGCCTCCATCCCGCCGGCAGCACCTGCTGCAACATCGGGTGCGTCTACGTTGCTGTAATAGGCGCCAATGAAATAATTACCCGCTAACTTTCGCTCTCCCCAATAAGGGCGCCAGCCGAGCAGCACCGGGTAGATTTGCCCTTCAGTACCACGATCACTGAGGGAAATAGCTCTGTCATTGGTGGTGGTCTGGGGGTTCTGCTGGTAGACGCCAAACTTTACGTACCAATCCGGCGTCATGTGCCAGGTAGTCGTAGCCGCCCACGTACTGATTGGCCATCCGTACCAAATGTTGCTTATGCCAGGGACGGTGCCGCAGTTGACAAGACTTTGAAACTCACAGGTGGACGGAAAAAACTCTTCCGTCGGTGTCATTTTCCCAACCCTAAGGCTCAACTGTTTGTCGAAGAAGTTTTGCTGGTAGGTGAGTCGGGTCAAGCGCGTCACAGAGCCAAAGCCCCACACTTCTTGCGAGAGATTGGGAAGTGAACCCGTGCGAGGGTCGTTCACGCGAGTGTTTGTAAGTAACTCATGGTTGTTTCGATTAGTTACGACGAGGCTGAATTCTCCATCCACACCGAGCTTTTTACTCAAATCGTAGTTAAACAGGGCTGTGGTCTGATCACTTGTTTCCAAAGCTGTCTTTTGGTCATAACCACCTCTCACGTTCGTAGCCAGTTCATTTACGTAGAACAGCCCAAAGGTGAACCCTTGCTCACTAAGCTCATTGCGTTTCCCCGACCAATCACCAGTCAGCCATGGCGAGTCTGAAGCTAAAGGCTCAGCAGCTAGGGCGGGGATGCTGATTGACCCTACGAGGGCTAAACCACCAGCTGCTATACGTTTCTTCAATTCGAGTGCTCCTTTTGTCGAGCGCAAAGGAGCTCGCCAGGCTCCTACTTGCTTCGTGTATATGTGTGGGGGCAGAAAAATCTTGATAGCGGCGCCAAGCTGTCTGCGTTGAGAACTATCGCAGGCCACTGGAGTAAACCGCTGCCCTCCACTTCCTGAGGAAGTTGCCTCTATTTCTTAAGCTGGAGCGCGTCATCAGGCGAGCGTGAAAGTCGACGTCACGCCCTGAAATGAGGCGAGTTTCGGTGGCGAGAAAGCGAAACGAATGCCTTCCTGTACTCCGCTTCCACCATTACTGGGCTGTGGATCTCAAATCGATGAATCTCTTTGGGAGAGGCACCCTATTTGCTTGCTTTTAGGCAAGCAGCCAGCGCAGGACACTCAACATGCACACCACACTCTCAACAAGAGCAATACCCGAAGGTGACCGCCTACCTTTTTGGAGGGAAACAATTGGAAAAATGTTTATGCCTCTGGAGTGCGTTGCCGGCGCGGGGACGTCCTTTAGTGCGGATCTGCAACATGCGTCCGTGGGGCCAGTAGACTTAATGGCCATGACGGCCAGTCCGCATCAGGTGACCCGAAGCGCTCGTTTAGTCCGCAACTCTGACGCTGACTATTTTATGGTCAGCTATCAAATTTCCGGACAGGGTTTTTTGAGACAGAGTGATAAAGAATCCCAACAGAGCGCTGGAGACTTCGTTCTCTACGACAGCACTCGGCCATTTGAAATGGGATACTGCGAAAACTTCAGCAAGTATATCCTTAGAATTCCTCGCAGCCTTCTTAGCGCTCACGTGAGCAGCCCTGATCGCCTATGCGGATTGACAATAAGCGCCAAATCAAGCCCTAGCATTTTGCTGGGCGGCATGCTGCGCTCTCTGGCAGAAAGCAGGGCTGAGATGGCAACAACTGTGCTGGATCCGATAGCCAACGCTTTGATTGAGTTGGTAGTTGGAGGTTTGCAGTCCTTACCTCAGGCTCAACAAGGCGAAGTATCTAAACTTCAGACCTTTCATCTATCCAGGGTAAAGAGTTACATACTTCAGAACCTGAGAGACCCGAGCCTGAATATCGAGAGGATTGCTTTAGATCTTAAGATGTCGGTGAGTTCTCTATATCGGATTTTTGAAAAAGAAGATCAGCCACTTTCTCAGTGGATCTGGAGTCAACGGCTTCAGCTATGTCAACGCGACCTGAAGAGTCCTGTTTTGAAAGAAAAGAATATTGGTGATATCGCATTTGATTGGGGGTTCAGCAATTGCACGCACTTCAGCCGTGCATTCAAACGCGAAACTGGAATGACTCCCAAGGAGTTCCGTAAGCAACACATGACTGGATAAGATGATCCAGGGGCCACGTAACTCCATCATGCTTCGACTAGGACGAAGCACTCTGCCGCTTTTTCACGACAGCTCTTTCATGCCTATCAGAGCATGGAGGCACTGAGTAACAGGAACGTGAACACCAGCGGCCTGCCCTTTCTCCACAATTGCGCCCGCTATAAGTTCATTTTCAGTCTGGCGCAATGTGCATGGCTGCCTTCTAAAATTGGTAGGTATAAGTAGTGATCAGACGATTCTCATCGTAGTCCGGGCCAGACAATGAGCCGCTACCGAAGCGGGTTTTGACCTCGATGTGACGCCACTCAAAGCCGACGTTTTTGAAGAGGCCACTTTGGATGACATAGCTCAACACCAGGTTGCTTTCGCTCTCGACATTCTTGTCCAAGGCATTGCTACCTCGATCAATTCCGGTACCCCGCATATAGCGAGTCATCAGCTTCAGCCCCGGAGCACCCATAGCAGCAAAATCGTAGTCATACCTGAGTTGCCAAGAGCTCTCATTGGGCTTGAAGAATCCGAGTGTTGACCAGTTGACGAGATAGGGTTGTGGGGCATATCCATTGAAAAGCGGGAACGCTGATTCGCCAAGCATACGTTGATAGCCAATCCCGAATGCATGACCTGCCTTTTTCAGGGTAGTCATGGCACCATAGGTTTTATTGTCAATTTTCCCGTAGAGCGCGTCTCCATCCTCGCTATTTTGATAATAGCGCAAGTCAGTTTTCAACGCGTAACCGCCACCCAGATCAAAAACATCTGTAAGCCCAAGATAGTGCTGTTTGTAAATGTCTTCCAGCTGCCCATAGAAATAGGTTCCTGAAAGTCCAGGCGTGAACTGGTAAGTAGCCCCTGCAAAGTTCAGCCCATCGCTACGGCGTTTGATGTCAGGGCCATTCATCAAATAGATTTTTTCATGACTGGACGATTCGCGTGCAGCAATTTCAGTGATACGCCCGCCGGTGAGAGTAAGGCCTTCCCACTCTTTAGACTCCAGCAGTGCACCCTGATAAGTGGTGATGAGCTGGCGCGAATCGTCAATATAGGCAACTGGCAGAGTGGGACGTAGCTCACCGAGCTTTAGCTCTGTTTTGGAAACACGTATTTTTGCCGTGGCATTCGAACGCCCATATTCCCTGACCTGTTCACCTCGGCTGGCGTCGTAGGGTATGACACTATCGGGCCCTCTACCGCCGCCGCCATCTAATCGATACGCCCATTGAGCGCTGGTATCAAAGCCAAACTGAACTGGCCCCTCGGTATACCCAGAGATGAAACGCAAATCGAAACCCTGAGTCCAACTGCCGACCCTAGATTTAGGCGCATCGCTTTGTTTGAAGTCACGGTCAATATAAGCATTACGCAGACCTAATGTGACCTTGCTATCTTCGAGAAAGTCCGCTCTAGCAGATAACGGTTGCACACAGGACAAGCAAGTGACAGCAAGTACACCACATTTTGTCTTGGAGAGAGTCTGCATAAATTTACCTTTTTATTTTTTTTGGAGGCGATAGCAGGCCGCCGCCCTTATAAATAAAGGCAGCGGATACAATTTTTGTAAAAAGCTAAACTTTATATAGCAAGTAGTGCACTAGCACTTAGAAAGGGTAAGACCGAGGCGTCATTTGCACACTTACCCAATGGTCAGTGGTGAACTCTTCAATCGCCCACTCACCATTAAACCTACCAAGCCCGGAGTTTTTCTCTCCCCCAAATGGTGCGTGCGCCTCGTCATTCACGGGAATATCGTTGACATGCGTCATGCCGGCCTTGATCTGACGAGCAAAGCGAGCACCTCGTTCGAGGTCTTTGGTGAACACCGCGCTGGAGAGCCCATATTCACTGTCATTAGCCAGCAGCAAAGCATGGGCCTCATCGCGAGCACGCTGGATGCCAACGAGCGGGCCGAAAATCTCTTCTCGCGCAATTTCCATATCAGCGGTAACGTCGGCGAAAACGTGTGGTGGAAGTAGATTCCCGCGAACCTCCCCTTCAACGACGGTTCTCGCACCTTCTTCTTTGGCCCGAGAAACCTTGTTCAACAATCCCTCGAGCTGTTTACGATTGATAATGGGGCCAATCACCGTGTCAGCATCACTGGGATTACCAACCTTCAGCGCTCTGACCTTCTCCGCGTAGAGTTCTACGAACCGGTCATACAGGGCGTCTTCCACGATGATCCGGTTGATGGCCATGCAGATCTGTCCTTGGTGCAAAAACTTGCCCATGACAGCCGCTGCGACCGCTTGATCGAGATCAGCATCAGCCAGCACCACGAATGGGCTATTGCCACCCAGCTCCAGTGCCACATGCTTGAGATACTTGCCACCACTGGCAATGCGCCCAATGTTCAGCCCGACCGGCGTCGAGCCTGTGAACGAGATGAATTTGGGGATCGGATGCTCCACGAATGCATCGCCGATCTGAGCGCCAGAGCCCACCAATACACTGATGACGCCCTTGGGCACTCCTGCTTCCTCGAAAATCCTGGCAGCGAGCAACCCACCGGTGACCGGAGTATCGCTCGCTGGCTTGATCACGACAGCATTGCCCAATGCCAGTGCCGGCGCGACAGAACGTTGAGTCAGGTGAAACGGGAAGTTCCAAGGGCTGATCACCCCAACCACGCCGAGCGGTTCACGATAAACGCGATTTTCCTTACCCGGCACATTGGAAGGTAGGATCCGACCGTGAACACGAGCAGGAAATGACGCCGACTCTTGAGTGATGCCGCGAGCCGCCCCCCACTCGATCTGTGCCTTGATTCGTGTGCTACCGGACTCCTTGATGATCCAGTCGATAATTTCTTCACGGCGTTCGTCGAAGATTTGCACCGCTTTCAAGAGTATCGCCGACCGTTGTCCCGGGCCCATATTGGCCCAAGCTGCCTGAGCGTTCTCGGCAGAGATATAGGCCTGATTGAGGTCTTCGCGATCAGCCTGGACGATTTCTAACAGGGTGTCACCGGTGAACGGATCAGTAACGTTAAGCACGTTCCTGGCGCTGCCCTTACGCCACTCTCCTGCAATCGGCAGCAGATGCATTTCTTGGTAAGGCATACGGTTGGCTTGGCTCAAGTGATGTCTCCTTGGACGGTGTGAGTTGAAGATCAGGAATGCGCGTCAATCGGCTGGGATTCCATCTCATTCGAATGCGCAGATCGCCGCTTGACCATGGCGATAGCAAAAATCGCGATCAGTCCTGGTATGGCGCAGAAGATAAAATTCAGTTGGAGCGGTAAGTTCAGGCTGAGCATAAGCCCCCCCAAAGCGGGGCCTGCGACGCCTCCGAAACGACCTATGGCTGAACACCAACTGACAGCCGTGGAACGGATATCACTCGGATACTGCTGAGCGGCAAAGGCATGAATTACAGCAAGAGTTCCGATGGTGGTAGCACCGGCAATCAATAACATTATGTTGAGCGTTACCGGGCCCGGCTTGATGCCGAGGATGCAAAGCGAAACGACCGCCAATGCAAAAAAAAGAATCAACGTAGGTTTACAGCCCCAGCGATCAGCCAGCCAGCCACCCCCAAGAGCGCCCACCGTAGCGCCAAGATTCAACGTCACCAGAAACATGAGACTGGAGCCAAGTGGGTAGCCCCCTGCGACCATTATTTTCGGCAACCAGGTATTGAGGCCGTAAACCATCAGAAGGCACATGCCGAAACCTAGCCAGAGAAAGACGGTACCCACGCCTCTCCCCTCTTTGAACAGTCGGGAAAGAGGTGTGGATGTTGAGGTTCGTACAGCTGGTTCAAATCGGACAAAAGCAGTATCTATATCGGGAACGATACGCTTGAGAAGTGCCCCTGCTGCACGTTGATTTTTCGCCAGCAGATAGGGCAAAGACTCAGGGAGATAACGGTACATCCAAGGCATGCAAAGCAGTGGCAGTCCGCCGATGAAGAATGTTGCCTCCCATCCAAATTTGGGTATCACCAGCATGGCCACCAACGCCGAAATCATTGCACCGATGGAGTAAAAGCTGAGCATGATCGTAGTCAGAGTGCTACGACGAGTTGTGGGGGACAAGTCGCTCATCAGGGCAACGATGTTTGGAATGGCACCGCCGAGGCCGACACCGGTAAAAAATCTCAAAGCCGCGAAGCTGGGTACATCCCAGGCGAATGCATTTGCGAAAGCGCTAATGCTCGCGAGAGTGATCGCTCCGAGGATGATCTTGCGTCGCCCCATTCGGTCTGCAAGCGGGCCGATAGCGATTGCGCCGAACATCATTCCGAATAGAGCTGCACTCCCCATCCATCCCGCTTGGACTGGCGGGATAGACCACTGTTCCATCAAGCGGGGAACCACAGATCCGTAGATGACGAGATCATAGCCATCGAACAGCATGATGAACGAGCACCAAAACAACAGGCCGTAGTGGAACCTGCCCAACGGAGCTGAGCCCGCAATTTCTGTAGCATTTCTTTGAGTCATAATTTGGTCTCTTGTTTTTGTTATTCGGGGACTTACTAGGAGGCACAAGGCCCTTGGCACTCATCAATGAGGCTGGATCGTCACAGTGGGCACCTCGATCAAAGTAGGTTCGGTAGAGTCGAGAGCAGCGCGAAGGGCGGCCTCGAAACTATCGCGAGTGTCGGTATGTACCGCCTTGACTCCATACCCTTTTGCGATAGCGCAGAAGTCCAAACCAGGGACGTCCAAACCAGGCGCTTCCTCAACATTCAGGACGCCCGCGAACCAGCGCAGCGCACCATAGGTGCCATTTTTGAGGATGATGAACACGACTGGGATGTGATACTGCGCAGCCGTCCACAACGCAGTAATTCCGTAGTTCGCAGAGCCATCGCCAATCAAAGCGACCACGCGCCTATCGGGCTGGGCCAGTTGAACGCCCACCGCTGCTGGCAGACCGAAGCCCAATCCACCTGCTGCGGGGAAGTAGTAGCTACCAGGGTGACGCATGTTCATTCGCTGCCAGAACGCGGTCGTGGTGGAAGTCGATTCCTTGACGTAGATAGCATCTGGCGGAGCGACCGCGTCGAGGACGTCGAACAGCGTTTCCGGGCGCAAGTGATGAGGTTCATCTTGTACATCTGTCAACGCTGGTAGAGATGCTGGATAGGACTTTGCCTTCTCCTCAACGCCCTCTGCCAGTACGCGTAGAGTCTCTGCAATATCGCCGATCAAGGCGTCCCCCATAGGAGCGCGAGCTGCTTCCTGAGGATCTGACGTGATGTGCAAGAGCCGAGCTCCTGCCGGTAGATACACGCCTGGTGCGAACTGGTGATAGCGGAAAACCGGCGCGCCGATGACGATGATCAGGTCGTGGCCAGCAAGCGTCTTACTGATCCCTGCGATGGCAGCAGGCAAAACTCCACGGAAGCTAGGATGGCGAGTTGGGAACGGGCAACGTGATGCCGATGGAGCAACCCAGACAGGCAGTTTCAGTTTATCGGCCAAGGCGACGGCGTAATCGTTGGAGCGGGTAGCATCCACATCAGGGCCGAGAACGAGAACAGGGTTGTTGGCCTCATTCAAGTGCTTGGTCAAAGCTGCCAGCTGCCGCGCATCAGGAGCACCCGCAGTCTGGACTTCTCTCTCAAGAAGATGCTCCACACCGAGCGGAGATGGTTTCTCCCAGTCGTCGTATGGAATAGACAGATACACCGGAGCCTTGGGAGAAGTATTAGCAATGTGGATCGCCTGGCTAAGAGCCCGAGGCACATCCTGAGCCGTTGCAGGTTCATAGCTCCACTTGACCAGTGGTTTGGGTAGCTGTGATGCATCCACATTGGCCAGCATTGCTTCGACACCAATCATCGAACGCACCTGTTGACCTGCCGTGATCACCAACGGGCTGTGTGAATACCACGAATTGGTGAGAGCCCCCATGCCATTGCCCGTACCTGCTGCTGCATGGAGGTTTACGAAAGCAGGCTTACCGCTTGCGAGAGCATAGCCGTCCGCCATCCCCACCACAGCGCCTTCATGAAGACCGAGGACATACTGGAAATCCTCCGGAAAGTCCTTCAGAAAAGGAAGCTCGTTGGATCCAGGGTTACCAAAGATGGTGGTCATGCCATGGCGACGCAAAAGCGCATAAGCGGCAGAGTGAATTGTTTTCATTGGGTCATATTCCAGGGTGTGTCCGATTGCTCCTACTGTAAAAATTCGATTAAAATCGATCAAATCAATATTTTATGACTACCACATAGACACCACTTATTTTCATAAAGGTCTACGGATGGCTCATTTCGATCTAAATTTGATCACCACCTTCGTCACGCTTTACGAAACGCAGAGCCTGACGACTACCGCCGAGCGGCTGTTTGTCACCCAGCCGTCAATCAGCTACAGCCTGGGGAAACTACGTGAGCAATTCGACGACCCGTTGTTCATACGCAATAGCCAAGGAATGCAGCCCACAAGGCTTGCGTCTCAGCTATACGTTGGTTTCAAGCAGGCTGCACGCTGTATTGAGGAGTCAGTGGCTGAGGCAAGAAGGTTTGAGCCTGCCCACTCAAGCAGGCAATTTCGACTAGCGCTTTCTGACTTGGGGGAGATGGCGTTGCTGCCCAAGCTCATGGGTCAGCTAAATATCCTGGCGCCCAATATCGAGCTTGAGATCATTCCGCTAGAGATCGACCAGGTGGGGACATGGTTGAACGACGGTCACATCGACGCGGCCATCTGCAGCCGGGTCATCAGCGGATCTGGGCTTGCATTCAAGAAGCTCGTCAGCGAGCGATACGTTTGCTTGATGGACGCGGATCATCCTCGGATTGGTTCAGAGCTGACAATGGAACAGTTTCTCGTAGAGCCGCACGTCTTGGTCACAAGGACATCGGGGCATGGCATGGCCGAAGACGTGCTTCAAAAACTCGGGGTCAAGCGAAGGATCAAGCTCAGGATTCCTCACTTTTCAGTCCTTCCAAAGGTAATACCGGGCACAGAATTGCTGGTGATTCTGCCGTCCCAGATCGCGGACAGCTTTTGTGAAATGCCACTGGCCAAGCCGCTTAAAATGCTTGAACTGCCCTTCGATGTACCGTCCTTCGAAGTGACGCTCCACTGGCACTCCCGGAGCACTCAATCAACGGGGCTTAACTGGTTCTTCGAACAAATTCAGGCCACGCTAGGCGAGCCCGGCGTGGCCTGACGGATCAAGCTGCTGTCGATGTCCGACCCCGAGCGGCTGAGATCTGATCATCGCCCAAGGCGAGCACTTAAAGGCCGAGTTGAGCGCCCAAGTTATAAACTATCTGCAATCCGACGACGGCTCCATCGCTGCTGACCTCGGCCTGTGGATTGTAGAAGTTGCTGGGGTTGAACACGTACTGCACGCTTGGCTGAAGTGCCAGATAAGGCGTCGCCTGCCACACCATATTGAGCTCTACTCGCGACTCTCCTTTTGACATTCCTTGGTCAACACCGGTGGCCAGCAGTCGCTGATCGTGCTGATATTGAACTTGCTTGTCCCCCAAACGCAGGTAGCTCGCTTTCAAGCTGACTGAATCCTGAGGGCGCCCGAATGGGCCAACGCGAGTTATACCTGCTTCCACGAAGTGTTCGAAAGGCTGCAGATCGTCAGCACTCCAAGTCCACGCGCCGAATACTTGCCACGCTTTGTCTGGGTTTCCGGCAGAGGAACCGCCTTCGCGAGATAGCGTTTGCATAAAGCGGTAGATTAAGCCGCTGCTACCACGCCGGGTCGAGCCATCCAATATGTCTGTCTGTTCGGAGGTATTGTAAAAACCATTAAGCTCGTAGTGATAGGCCAAGGGCGTCTGCGCGAAGCTTTTTTGAGCACCAACGCCTGCCAACCAAGTGATACCACTCGCGTCACCCGGATCCCAGTTCCAACCCTTGGTGCGTTTGATGTAATGGGCAGGATTGGACTCGAAAGCGCCAGCATGTATGTACTGACCGTTGTCGAATGAGTAACGCGAGTAACCGCCCCAGCTTCCGTATGGGTAAGGCAATATTCCGGTGGTGTTTTCAATGATGGGGTCATTGCAGGTAACCCAGTTCTCGCAGTTCATCATGTAGAAATGCTGCTTAGCATTGCTACGGCCAACGTCGAGCTCAAGATGGTTATCCAACAGCATTTGCCGATATTCAAACTTCGACAGATATCCCTTGTCGATGTCGTTATGCATAGGTGCGCCACCTAGCGCGCTACCTGTGGCTCCTTGCCAGGCGCCAGCAGTTGGCTGACCTTCATTGCGCATCCACGGGAAAAATGTGTATTCAAACTGGAACGTGCCGCCTGGCAACCCCATGAGCTTGGACATGTCAAAATCGGCGCCGGCGAAAATTGCGCCAGCGTTGGCGAATGTATGGGGACGAGGGCCAGTGTTAAGGTTCTCCAGCATCAGATCGGTAACGATCAGGTGCGCCTTGACTGGACTACTGTCTGTGGGCGCCGAATCGGCCCATGCCGAGCTCGCCATACTACCCAAAGCCACAACAGCGGTTACATAAAATCGGCGCGCAGAAGTACCTGCGACGAGTGGGATCGCGTTCATTCATTTAATCCGAGAAAGGTTTTTATTCGCGCAACCAGTGCAGCTGCGCTTAAGGTAAGAACGGCCGATCAGCGTGCGATGGGCGAAAGTGGGCCCGGCCCCCAGATCGACTCAAGCGTGCGACCGATTGCCAGAAGTTGGTCGTCCGTTCCAGGCAATCCGTCAATCTCCATACCTATAGGAAGTCCGGACTCTTTCCCAACACCTACGGGAATACTGAGACCCGGCATCCTCACGTTGCTGCTCGGGTCGGTGTTTCGAATAATCCGACCAAATTTTTGAGGCGTTCCGGCGTCAGGGCCGGTCTTGATTGCCACCTCTGGAACCGTGGGGAACAGAAGAGCATCGAGCTTGTTGTCCGCGAATGTCTTCTGATAGAGAGCTAGCAAGGCTGGGACACCCGTCTTGATCGCTTGCGCATAAGCCGGGCCGCCAGGAATCATCTTTCCATCAGCCCCTGGGACATTACCAGGCACGACCATGGCCGAGAAAATACCTTGGACGTCGGGACTCGAAATTTTGGCGGCCAGGGTTTCGAATGACACTCCGGTGGATTGTGATTTCAGGTAATCAGTCAGGGCCTTGCGCGCTTCCATGATCGCGACTGGCGTTGCCACAGCTGATGCCAATTGACCGATACCCGGCATGCTGACTGAGACGACCTCAACTCCTGAACTGCGGAGCTTCTCTACCGCGGCTTTGGCCTGTGTCGAGACTTCCGGCTCCAGATCTGCCCAGAAAAAATCTGGAATGCCCAGTCGAATTTGGTGGGCCGGTATTGGCTTCAGAGGCGAGACACCGCTAAGAATCGAATCCAGCAGCACGACATCTCCAACAGTATTGGCCATTGGGCCTGCCGTATCGCGACTGGTCGAAATGGGTGTGATGCCTACACCGCTATATCGACCAACCGTTGGGCGAAAACCAACACAGCCATTTAGCGCGCAAGGCTCACGGCTAGAGCCACCTGTATCTGTCCCCATAGCGATTGGAATCAAGCGAGCCCCCAGAGCGGCGGCACTCCCTGACGACGAACCACCGGCAATGCGAGAGTTGTCAAAGGCATTGCGCACACCGACCAGCTGTGGAAGATGAAAGGCGGTGTTGTAGCCGGTAGCGCCAAACGCGAGCTCATGCATATTGGTCTTGCCGACCACAATGGCGCCTGCGGCCTGGAGCCTATCGATAATCGGCGCATTGGCTTTCGGAAAGAAATTAGCGAGAGCTGGCGTGCCTGCTGTGTTCGTGAAACCAACGACCTGAATGTTGTCCTTGATTGCTATAGGGACGCCGCCCAAGGGAAGGCACTGCTCACCCTTAGCGAGGCGCGCGTCTGCAGCACGAGCTTCGCCCAAGGCTCTCTTTGGGTCTATAGAAATGAAGGCATTAAGCTCAGGATGCGTTTCAATACGGGCCAGCCAATAGCTGACAACCGATTCACTGGAAACCTTCTTTTCGCAGATGGCTTGTGCCATCTGCTCAGCACTCATCAAGTAGAAGTCTTTCGGTACGTTCGACGCCGATGCGCCAGCGCTTGCTGCCAAAAGGCCAATCGCTAAGCAGGAGAGTCTGGTCTTCACGGATATTCCTTGAGAATCAGTCGATCCCCACTGCAGGTCTCGATGATTCATTTACGCACATGGAAATATCCGGCAAACATCCTCATTAATGAGGAGGTTTAGTGTATTCCCACCCGCATGGCGAGCTCGGTTCGATTGCTCGAATTGGTCTTGGCCATGGCGTTTTTTAGATGGGTACGTACCGTTGTGAAGCCAATGGACATGAGGCGCGCGATCTCCTTGTCACTGCGCCCGGCCGCTACGAGCTCGACAACAGCACGCTCTCGCGGACTCAGGGCACCATTTAGAGGCAGCTCAACCGAGAGCGCGTGCTGGAAGTACGGTGTGAGGGCGTTCAGCAGAGTGAGCTCCCTGGGGCCAAACGCAGGTTGGTCAGCGCTGCGCCATATGCGTAGATCCCCCACATCCCGTCCCTGGTTGAAGAAGAAAACGTTCACTCCATGGTGCATCCCACACGGTCTGAGGAACTCGGCGTAATGCTCACTGCGCTCCAAGGTAGGCCGACTGATAACATCATCCACACAAGCAGCTTGCCGCTGGGCTCTTAACACCGGTGTTACGGTATCGTGCATGTGAATCTGCTCATCGTATTGCCGCAGCATACGTGCATCAATATTGACTGCAGCGCAACGCGTGGATCGCCCCCTTGAGCTATCCCAGAGGTAAGAGGCTCCGAAGTCAGATCGAAGCAGCTGGGTAACATCACCGAGCACCTGCTGACGAACTTCATCCCCCGCACCACCCGTGCGGAGTCGCCAGACGATCTGAGCAAAAAGGCCAAGCTCAGAATTCGTCATGTCCATTTGATTGATATGCATAGGCATGCTCCCGGTTTTCACGCGAGTCTCCGAGCAATTTCCGGGCCTGAATTCGGTGGTTTGTTCTGTTAAACGCCTCAAAAATACTGGTATCTATCGCTAAAAGTCGTTCAGAGGCAGGTGCTAGAGCACTCGAGATAGTGAACCTGTTCAGATAAAAAATCCGTCCGAGGTACTCTCTGCCAGGTACCAGATTGGTTGGTACCTCTACTAGATGGGTCGAATATTCACGGTGAGTATCGTAAAGACATTAGGGGCATGACTGAATCTGTAGCCGGGTCATCAGCGGCCCAAGACTAGCCTCCAAGAGACTTGTGAGCGAACGCTATGTTTGCCTGCTAGACGCAGGTCACCCTCGGATTCAAGATGATTTGTCGATGGAAAACTTCCTTGCGGAACCTCATGTCCTAGTCACAAGAACATCGGGGCATGGAATGGCCGAAGACGTACTCCAAAAGCTCGGTGCCAAGCGTCGAATCAAGCTCAGGCTTCCACACTTTTCCATGTACCAGCGTTTGAAGGCACCCTTCACTGGCACTCCAGAAGCATTCAATCAACTGGCCTCAGCTGGTTCTTCGAACAAACTCAAGCCACTCTAGGTGAGCCTGGAGTGACCTGATTTGATATGGCGATATTTATGGCGCCACGGCGGGTCAGTGCTTTACCTTCCGATCTTCTCGAGGTGATGATTTACCACTATTCAGAGATACGCGCCCTCAATGAGCTTGACCAAGCTGTGCAGCGATGAAAGCACAGGGGTGTCGATCCCTTGCTCGTTGGCTCGCTCAACAACGGCGCCATTGATGAAGTCGATTTCAGTTTTTCGCTTTGCCTCGACATCCTGCAACATCGACGGCTTGTGCTGATGATGATTGGCAAAGGCGTGATTAACGGCATGCTCTACCCGACTGGCTTGAGCATCCACTCCGAGAGCATTCGCGACCTCTACCGTTTCTCGGATAACACCTGCGGTCAAACTCCTACCATGCTCAGAATCCCCAACGCCTCCCACGGTTTGGCGTGTAATCGCGCAGACCGAGTTCAAGGCAGCGTTGAAAGCTACCTTCTCCCAGATGGCAATTTGAACCTCTGGGTCGGCCCGACACGGTAACCCGGCTTGCTGGAAGGTCTCTGCGATATCCCGTGCTACCGACTTATCCTCACCATTCCATGGCCAAAGATTTATATGGCCATCACCATGGCTGTGGACGACACCTGGTTCAACCAGATCAGCAGGCAGATTGGTCATACCCACAATAATGCGCTCTGCAGGTACGACTTTGGAGATCAGCTCGGCGTTGCCCAAGCCATTTTGAACAGATAGCGCCCAGGTCGTAGGCCCGACAAGATGTCGCACCGACTCAATAGCAATATCCGTGTGAAAGCCCTTAGTAAAAATAACTACCAGATCGAAGGTTCCAGCGAAATCCTTCGCCCGCCCAATAGGCACCATCACGCGCTCCGTTGCCGAAGGCGTCACGAGCTGCAGGCCCTTGCGCTGGATGGCCGCGATAGTGGCTTCAGAGGCTTCAACAAAGGAGACCTCTTGCCCACTCAGCGCTAGGCGCGCACCAAAAAGCCCTCCCATTGCACCAGCGCCGACAATTGCGATTTTCATGATTAATCCTCGACTAATAGCTGGTAACTGTAGAAAAAGGGCCAGCAATCACACAAATAGATACCAAGCCTACTCAAGATAAACGCCTTCTATGTTGGTGACATTCACATCAGTTGTGCTGACTGCTGACCTGCACGATGAAGAGGATAAAGATATGCATATGGATTGGTCAGACGCGCTTTGAGGATTGCGAGGTGGCGCGCTCGCAACTAACGGTTCGAATCAAGCAATCGATGTCGCGTCGAGCAGAATCTTTTTGTGTGCCAGGTAAGGTGACTGGGGGCATCAACAGGTTATCACTGGAGTCTATGCAGTCTAGCAATCACACCTGAAATTGTGGGTTACGTGTAGAAGACGCCACAATTTTCGCCCGCGCTGGCCACATCGAGCAGGGTCTAGCGCGGCGTAAAAAGCTCCCATGATGCAGCCGCTCTTTGATTTTGACCTCAAACGCGCCTCCCGCGAAAACTACATTACAGGGAAAGCCGCCATCAATTTCCCACATCCAGGAAGCACCACGGGTGGGTGGCATTTCCTTTCATATTTTGATCGGGAATCCGGCGTGGCCAACGTATCATTGGCAGGCATCCATTATCCTGACACCACCGACTACTTTGGCGACCTGGGCATCAGACTTCACTGATCAGCTAGTTGGCCGTGGCTGGGCTGTTGAAGGACGACGTCTGTACATGGCGGATCACTAAAGGGCTGCAGCGGACATGATCGTGAGATGGGCATTGAGCGAGTCCATACACTGCAGCGTTGAAATTGATGATTGGTTTCCCTCCCGAATAGAAAAAATAGCGACTGCTTGAGGTTTTAGATCTAGCAAAGTCAAAGCTTCTCGAGATTGGCAGATTGCAAAAAGTGGAAGCTTGGCTACGTACGCAAACCTGAAGATTGAGTAGATAGGTATCCGGGTCGCATAGCCTATAAAGATGTCGTCGGAAGTGCCGATAATTCGAAAGAATACTAGATGACCGCGCGTCGATTTTGGCGATGAGCAAGGAACAGGAAATGATGTCTTCTCGTCAGAACGCATTCAAAGCATCAGATGTGAGCCTCTGCGCTCTGGTGTTCCTAGCTGGTGTCGCCGTCACGGTCTTGGTACTGATTCTTTTCGTTGGGTCAGAGCAGCGCACCGTCAACGTTGCGTTCCAACTGGAGGTCGACGAACGATTCAGTCGCCTGCAACGACGCTTTAATACGCAGGTCTTAAAACTAGACGTTGTGAAGCGTTTCTTTATCAATGCCGACGATGTCACTGAAAAGGAGTTTCTGGGATTCGTCACACCTCTAGTTGGAGAGGACGAAGCCTATAGCTGGGTACCGAGGATTCTTGAGAAGGATCTACAGTCGTTTCGCGCGAAGGCGCTCCTCAACGGTACAAGTGATTTTTCATATCATGAAATTAATCCAGTCACCGGCGAAAAAATCCCCCTCTCCAGCAGGCCGGAACACTGGATATTGCTCTACCTATTGAAGCTCGATGACGTGAAGATCGTTCCTGGCATGGATGTCATGGCTCGCCCGGGTCGCCAGGTCTTGATGAGCAAGGCGAGAGAAACACATCAAATAGTCGTGTCGGAACCATTGAAAATGACTAATGGGCAGTCCGGGATTTTCTTCGTCGCACCCGTATTCCAGGACTACCTTAAGGTTCCATCTAAAGATGATGGTTTGCAGGGTTTCGTTGTCTCCACCGTACGCCTGGCGTCTTTGATGGAACAAGGCATTCCATCACCCAGTCTGCAACGGCTGAACGTGAGACTTTCACTTTTCGACACGCAGCATCAAGGGGAAACCATTTATCAGAGCCAGGCCCCCGCTGCCCCGTCAGAGCTGTACGCACAACGGCTGTTGAAAGTGGCCGACCAGAATTACCTGATGCAGTTTCGGCCCAGCTCAACTTTTCTGGTCGCCAACAGCAACGTCCTGTCCGTCAGTTTGATTGCAGTATTCGGAGTAGGATTGACGCTGCTGCTGACCTTGATGGTGTACTTGCTGATCACACAGCGCGCCCGCGCCCTCTCGCTGGTTGATGAGCGCACGCAAGACTTGCGTTTATTGAACATTACCGATCACCTGACCGGTGTCTATAACCGCCGGTATTTCGAAGATTTGATGGAGCGCCTGCTCATCGAGGCTGACGAGCACGACAAGCCTCTATCGCTGATCCTGTTCGACGTCGATCACTTCAAATGCATCAACGACCGCTGGGGGCATCAGTGTGGTGATAACGTTCTTAAGTCGTTGTGCGCACGAATACGTTCGGCAACACGCAATACCGATTTGCTGTGCCGAACGGGCGGAGAAGAGTTCGCATTGATCTGCCCGGACAGCGAATCGAACGATACGAGCCGGCTGGCAGAAAAGCTTAGAGTGCTGATAAGCGCCCTCCCATTTGACGAGGCAGGAGAGGTTACTTGTAGCTTCGGCGTTGCAACGTGGGTTCCATCGGAATCGTTTGACGCCTTCATTCGGCGTGCCGATACCGCTATGTACAGTGCTAAATCAAGTGGTCGTGATCAAGTCCAACTTGCGAATCCGTAACAAACTGACTATCGAGTTGTCACTACACAAGATTGTCAGTCCCCGCCACAAAACCACATGACGTACCCATTGCCATACATTAAGAAAATGTCTGGCCTGGCGTTCGGAAGCTGTGTTGTAACAGTACCGGGAACGCACCTTCCAAACTCCGAAGTCCAAGATTGATCACGGAAACGTTCACAGCGCCGACTAGCTGAGCGCTGGCCCCCTGCTTTTCTCAAGACAGTGATACTCATCAACTATGCCAGCCCCTGAGGCCTATAGGCATTTAACGAATGATATCGACACCGCCCATGTAGGGTTTGAGCACCCATCCTCATCGGAGCCGATTGGTACGCTAGCGTCCGATAGGTTGGGAACGGCCAGAACGATATCGTCCAGTTCTGCCTGAAGTCTCGCAGTAGAAGTACGCTCCGTTACGCATTGATCCCGTGGGATTCGGCATCGTCCGGAACTACAAGCTTACGACGGCTCGAGCATATGGCGAGCCGCCCAAAGCATCACCACCCCACCAGCTACACTCATTCGATACATTTCCACGCCGAGACTTCGACCATGGCGACCAGAACCGCAATCGTATTCGCTGGCGGCGGCAGCTTGGGTGCGGTCCAGGTGGGGATGTTGCGGGCCTTGGTCGAGGCCAATGTTCGATTCGACATGGTGGTTGGCGCTTCGGTAGGCGCAATCAACGGTGCCTACTTTGCCGCAAGGCCCGATTCCGATGGCGTCGAGGCGCTCGCCGGATTCTGGCGTGGGCTGAGTAAAACGGACATCTTTCCCCTCTCCTGGCTCGACACCTGTAGAGGACTGCTCAAACGGCGTGGTTTTCTGTTGCAGCCGGCGGCCTTGCACCGATTGCTGGGTCAGGCACTGCCCATTCATCGCATTGAGGATGCGGCGCTGCCCCTGCACATCGTCACCACCGACCTGCTCAGTGGCGCCGAGACGGTTTTGTCCAGTGGTGAACTTGAGCAGGCGTTACTGGCCAGCGCTGCCATCCCACTGGTGTTCCCCTGCGTACAGATCGCTGATCGGTTCCTGGTTGACGGCGGCGTGGCAAGCAATACACCTATTTCGACTGCCGTAGCCTTGGGAGCCAGCAACGTCGTGGTCATCCCCACCGGGGTGAGTTGCGCCCTGACACAACCGCCCCGAGGCCTGGTCGCCTTGGCCTTGCACACCGTCAATCTGATGAGCATGCGCCAACTGGTGAGCGACATCGAACACTTCCGCACGCTCACCAGCCTGCACATCGTCCCGCCCTTGTGTCCTGTGGATGTCTCGGTGTTCAACTTCGACCAGACCGAGTCTTTGCTGCAGCGTGCCTATGAGCAGACCCTCCGGTGGCTGGAACATGGGGGGCTCGAACGCACCAAGGTACCGGGTGCCCTGACCATCCATTCACATGCTCATGAGCATTGAGAAAAAACATCGGGTGTCACTGGACGAGCAACTTCACCCGATGTAACGGTCGACGGTAATTAGCTACTTTGATGGCTCAACCCATTTCATTGATGCAGACCACTTTAGGCTGCGTCATGTCCTCATAGGCAAACCGGACACCTTCTCGCCCCAGACTTCCGTACTTGAAGCCACCGAAAGGCATGGCATCAAAACGATAATCGGAAGAGTCATTGATCATCACGCCACCGGCTTGAATTTGCCGCGCCAATTTCAAGGCCTTGGAAAGATCACGTGTGAAGAGTCCCGCATGCAAGCTGTACTCCGGAGCGTTGGCCAGAGCAACAGCATCATCCAACTGGTCAAAAGGCTCCAGGATGACAACCGGCGCGAAGACTTCCTGCTGCCAGATACGACTGTTATGGCTTACACGCTCCAGCACGGTCGGCGCATAGCTTCCCACTTCGCGATGGTGCCCACACAGAAGAACGGCCCCCTCGGCCAGTGCTTCATTCACCAACTGTTCGGTACGACGGGCCGCCTGTTCTGTAATCATCGGGCCTACATCCGTTGCTCGCTGGTCAGGATCACCCACTACCAAGGCACGCGTTTGGCTGACAAACCGCTCACGGAAGTCCTCATAAATTGAACTATGTACAAGGATGCGTTGAGTGCCGATGCAATTCTGCCCTGCTGCCCAAAAGGCGCCAGACACACAGGACTCAACAGTCGGTTCGATATCGCAATCTTCAAGCACGAGAACCGGGGCATTTCCTCCCAGATCCATCGCTAGCTTCTTCAACCCTGCACTACGAGCGATGGCCTCACCTGTGGCAAAACCGCCCGTAAAGGAAATCATCCGAACTTCACGAACCTCCACCAATGCTTTACCCAGATCGACGCCACCGGTCGCCGGGGTTACCACAGACGGAGGCAGACCCGCTTCCACCAGGCACTCAACCAGCTTGAGAGCAGACAACGGTGCGAGCTCTGAGGGCTTCAGGATCACAGCATTACCACCGGCGATGGCCGGGCCAAGTTTATGGGCGACCAGGTTCAGCGGATCGTTGTAGGGGGTGATCGCGACGATAAGCCCCAACGGTTCCCGAGTGAACCAGCCCTGGCGCGATTCGGAGCCTTCATATGCCTCAAATGGAATCACTTCCCCGGCGTTACGACGAGCCTCTTCCGCCGAAAGCTTCAGCGTATTCACACAACGCTTCACTTCCTTCTCTGCTTGTCGCAGCGTCTTCCCCGCCTCTGCAACAATGAGTTTGGCAAACGCTTCAGCCTCAAGCTCTACACGCCGGGCCGCCTCCTCAAGGATGCGTGCACGCAGGTGACGAGGCATTGCCGCACTCTCACGCACGCCAATTCGCGCACGTTCCAGCAAGCCAGGAACTGCGGCGGCATCGAGGCAAGGGACACTGCCCACCAAGCGACCATCGAATGGACTGAACACATCAATCTGTTTGGCTTCAACAAGCTGGATACTGGCCATGCTGGATACGCTCATGACTATCTCCTGTTATTTGCCGTGGGCGGTGTGGATGGCGACGATGTCCGACAGCAATGCGAAGGCTGTTTCGATGCGCCCTGCCCCAGGCCCGGACACCGTGACAGCTCCCAGGAGTTCGGTCTTGAATGACACTGCATTCGTAGCGCCGTTGATTCCGGCAAGAGGATGTGAGTTCGACAGTAAGCGAGCCTCGACACTCGCTCGAACCGAGCCATCCGCTTCACGATCGGCTGAGCCAATCAGTTTCCAGCTCGCGCCATTGGCACTTGCCTGGGCAATGTCTTGTGCGCTGATATTGCTGATACCCGAGCACGCTACATCGCTGACATTCAGTCGTGCGTTGAGCAGTTCGTTGGCCAGGATCACCACCTTGAGGCGTACGTCAAACCCTTCCACATCGGCGGTTGGATCTGCCTCGGCGTAGCCGAGTTGTTGCGCTTGTACGACGGCATCGTTGAACGCCAGGCCGTCTTTCATCCGGGTGAGCACGTAGTTGGAAGTGCCGTTCAGGATGCCTTCGAAGCCTTGCACATTGGCACCCGCCAGAGCCTGCCTGGCCAGACGAATCACGGGGGTGCCACTCATCACCGCCCCCTCGTATTCGAAGGCGACCTGGTTGCGCCGGGCCAACGCTTTGAGCTCGGCACCGTGCAGCGCAATAGGCCCCTTATTGGTGGTCACTACATGAATGCCGCTTTCCAAGGCCCAGCGGCAAAAGGTAGTGGCGGGCTCGCCATCCACCGGATTGGTAAAAGTGGCTTCAGCGATGATGTCTGCACCGGAATGCTTGATCACGGTTTCGTTGAAGGCCTCAGCATTGCCGCCGGGCAGTTGAGCGAATGCGCCCTTCTCAACCGGCAGCGCCACCAACTGCTTTGCATCCAGACCGTCTTTGGCAACGATTGAGCCGAGGAACAGATCGGTGACACCGACAATTTTAATGGTGAAGCCGAGGGCCTCTTTCCACTCGGCATTACAATCGGCGACCAATTGGGCGAAGCCACGGTTCACGCCACCAAATCCTACCAAGGCAATTTTGTACTCAGTCATAAGCGCTGTTCCTATATTGATGTTGTTCGTTAGGAACATCCTAAGAGCCGGGCTTTGGCAGTTGAATATGGCAGAGTGCTGTATTAATTGAGCGTTTTGCCCAAGCACGATGTTGTCAAAACACCGCAGAAAGGACGAACGATGTCACGGTGTTTTCCACCCCCGGCATGGCCGCGATTTCCTTCCACACGAGATGGACGCGTTCAGGTGTGGCGGCATTCACACGCAGCATTAAATCGAACTCACCACTGAGTACTTCACATTGCACGACTTCGGGAATGGAGCGCAGCGCAGTCAGTACTTCTTCGCCACGCATGCGGTCGTAGCGGTAGACAAAGATCACCGCGCTGATAAGCGACGTAGGCCGCCGCGACTCACCGAGAAGAACCGTATAGCCCTGGATCGCACCGTCGCGCTCAAGACGCTCGATGCGCTGGCGCACCGCATTGCGCGACAAGTTGATCTTGGCACCCAGTTCGATATGGGCTATTCGCGCATTGGCGGTAAGTTCGGCCAGTATGCGTTCGTCCAACGGATCTAGAATGCGCTTCATGCAGACCTCTGCAGCGCCAGACGAAGAGCCTGGCACAGACCGTCAAGATCGCCCTTGGCCAGGTACGGTGGTTGCGCGCGCACCTCGACAGTGCTCGGAACGCTTGCTTGCCAGACGCCCAGTTCGGCCAACAGCGCCGCTGACTTGGCCGGCGCAATTTGCCCGAAGGTGACCATCGGCGCGCCCAGGCTGCGTCGATGAAGCCTGCCGGCCAGTACACCGACAGCGGTGTGAGGATCGATGGCCGAGCCTGTCTCTCGGAACAGTTCGACTACTTCATCGCGCACCTGGGATTCGTGTACGGCATAGGAATCGAAGAGTACTCGAGCACGTAGCCATTGCTGGTTGCCGATGCTCATTTCTCCGCAACTTTCAAAATGCTCCATCAGTGCTTTTGTTGAGCAGCCATCGTGCTCGTAAATCTCCCAGATAAACCGCTCCAGGTTGGAAAACAACGAGAAGTCCATCGCCGGCGACACGGTTCGATTAGTCATCCGGGTGGAGTAGCGATTGCAATGAAAAAACTGGTGCAGGGCATCATTGCTGTTGGTGGAAATGATCACCTGATTGATCGGTAATCCCATTTTCTGCGCAATGTAACCAGCGTAGATTTCGGCCGAGCTGGCAGCTGGAACGCTAAAGCCAACGGGACGCGAGCCACCGCCCAGTTGCAAGGCTGCGTGGAAGTAAAAAACGATCTGGGCCAGGACGCCGATCCAATTGGTCGAATTGAAACAGACCGGCAACACTCCATCCAATGGCCACTCACGCAAGAGTCGGGAGACCAGCGTCTGGCAATCATCGAAATTACCGTCAACCGGAAACAGCTGAACCCGCTGCGGGTCGGCTGCCTGCAAGGCACTGAGTTGCTCAGGTGCAAGCCCGTCGCGCGGATAAAGTATCGCCATGCGGGCGGCCGGGCAGTTAGCAAAGGCTTCAAGCGCCGCGACGCCGGTATCACCGTTAGTTGCACCGACCACCAACGCTTCTTTACCGATCTCCTTCAGGAAATGGTCGACCAGGCGCGACTGCAATTGCGCGGCGAAATCCTTGGAAGAACCGGTCGGACCATGAAACAGCTGGAGTATCCACTCGTTGTGCCCGATTTGCTCAAGCGGCGTAATAGCGCGGTGCTTGAATTGTTGATAGCTGTCACTGAGCAAGGCACGCAGGGTGCTTTCGTCTATGGAAGAGCCGACAAAAGGCGAAATCACTCGCCAAACCAACTCATCAAACGGCAGCCACGACCAGCCGGCAATCTGTTTCTCGGTAAAGACAGGCAAACTGGCTGGGACATAGAGACCAGCATTTTCGGCGAGCCCCGACAGAACCACACTGCGAAAATCAGCACGCATGTCGCCGCCGCGAGTGCTTACATAATCCATGGCAACTCCAAATCAGTTTTACAAAAGGCGATGGGCTTGAGCCACCAGCCAGGTAGAAAAATGTGCGGCATCAGGCGAGAGCGCTTCGTTCTGTTCGTGCACCAGATAAAAGGATTCGCTTGCCTCGATTCGGTGATTGAATGGCGCAACCAATTGCCCGCTCTTAAGCAAATCCTCGACCACGGAAGACCGTGCCAGCGCAACGCCCTGCCCCAATTCGGCCATGCGGATGGTGGAAATCAGCGTGTCAAACTGAAGGCCACGGGAGTAGTCGACGTCGTCTGCACCAACTCGTTTTAACCAGTAACCCCAACCTTCTTCGTACCCCAACACATGAAGCAGAGAATGGTTCATCAAGTCGCGTGGCTCATGTATGGGTGAGCTGGCCATGAGCTTTGGGGAGCAAACAGGCTGAAGGATGTCCCAAGTCAACCGCTGAGCGTGCAAGCCCGACCACTCACCGCATCCCCAGCGAATCTCCAGGTCATCCTCGCCGTCCGGTTCTTTCACCCAAATATTGCTGATGTATCGAATATCAATCTGGGGATACTCCCGACAAAAATCTGCGAGTCGGGGGGCCAACCAATAGTGAAGAAAGGAAAGGCTGCCACGCACCTTCAAATGTCTTCGATTGCGCTGGCCGAAAATCTCGTTTGTGCCGACTGCAAGGCGACTGATCGCGTCTTGTACGACAGGCAGGTACGACTGCCCTTCCTCGGTCAATCCAAGCCCTCGAGGTAAGCGCTTGAACAGCGCCACACCGAGGTGACTTTCTAACTGACGGATCTGCTGACTCACAGCCCCTTGAGTCAAATGGAGTTCTTCCGCCGCGTGGGTAAAGTTTAAACAGCGCGCCGATACTTCGAATGCCCTCAACCAGTTCAAGGGTGGTAGTGACTTTTGACTCATCGGCGCAACCTCATCAGGGCTTTATCTATGCTCAATCATTGCCTGAGAAACTCACACGGTGCCAGAGGAATGAACAGCGGCGGCTAAAGCCAATCGCTCTGCTCTCTTGTTTCGAGTGACCCAGTAAACGAAATAACACCACGCGATAAAGGGAAGGCCGAAGTAAAGCGCCACTCGCTGCTCAGGATCAAAAGCGATACCCACACAGGCCAGCAAGCAACACAACAGTGCACCGATAGGCACCCATGGATAGCCGCGTACACGGAAATGCAGGTCTTCAACTCGTCCGCCATTAGCAACGTATTGACGACGGAACGCGATCTGGCTGGCAGCAATGCTCATCCACACGACTACGACCGCCAGACCGGAAATGGACACCAAGGCCAAGTAAACCGTATCAGGGGCAAACACACTGCTGAGCAGAGAAGCCACTGCGCCCGCCATACTAAGAACGATGGCGTTCACCGGTGTGCCACGACTGGAGAGCCTGGCGTAGCGCTTAGGCATATGTCCTTGATCGCTCAATGTCCACAGCATGCGCGATGCTGCATACAGCCCCGAGTTAGCGGCGGAAATCAGTGCCGTAAGAATGACGAAGTTCATAATGTCGGCAGAGTATGGGATGCCAATCAGCTCAAACACCATGACGAACGGACTTTCTACGAGCCCCGCTTGCTCTCGTGGCAGTAACGTCGCAAGGACGAAAATGGTCCCCACGAAGAACAACGCCAAACGTACCACTGTCGTGCGGATCGCCTTGGGCACGCTAGTTTGTGGGTCTTGCGCTTCACCTGCCGCAATCCCGATCAGCTCAGTTCCCGAAAAGGCGAAGGAAACAGCCAGGAGGGTCATTGCAATGGGTAGAAACCCGGTGGGGAAAAGCCCCTCACGTGTGAAGTTGGAAAGTCCCGCACCCTGCAAACTCTGTACTTGAATAAGACCGAAAATTGCCGCTCCGCCGATCACAATGAATGTGATAACGGTCAGCACCTTAATCAGCGAAAGCCAAAACTCAGTCTCCGCAAACCACCGAACGGAGACAACATTGCTTGAGAACACTGCGATGGCAAATAGCGCGCTCCAAATCCAGACGGGTGTATCAGGAAACCACCGAACCATCAGAATGCCCGCAGCTGTGAACTCTGAACCGATAGCTACTGCCCAAGTGAGCCAGTATAGCCAGGCCACTGTATAGCCTGTGCCTGGGCCCAGGTATCGCGTTGCGTAACTACTGAAAGATCCGGTTTCTGGCATCTGTACAGCCAACTCACCGAGACAGACCATGACTAAATACACCATCACTGCACCGATGATGTAAGCAATCACTGCACCGAGTGGCCCTGCCTGATTAACCGTGTAACCGGAGGTAAGGAATAACCCCGTACCGATCACACCGCCCAGTGCCAACATAACGATGTGGCGTGTTTGCATTTCCTTTTTGAAACGCGAGTTTGGGTCGGACTGATGATCTTTAATATGCGTGGACATAGTTTTATTCTCATGAAATGTGCGGACAAGCGTCCTTGTAACTGGCGGTTGGGCAGTACAATTTAGTTGTCGCTGGATTTTATTATTTTCATTCTTCATGAAGGGCTTAAGATGAATCTCGAGCGTCCTGCCCGTATTCAGGTTTCTACTTCAATGAAACGTTGGGCACTATCAGCGTTAAAGCTCGTATCACCATGTTTACCTCGCACTAAAGCGAAAGCTTGTTTTAGGTCAGCCAATAAATCTGCTGAATCTTCAATACCTACGGATATTCGAACCAAACCTTCGGAGATTCCAAGTGCCTGACGTTCTTCCAAGGTATTTTCCACGTGACTGGTCGTCCGAGCCGGCCCATAGATGGTCTCGACAGCGCCCAAATTACCCGCCCGATGCGCATATCTGAGCAGCGGCAGCAAACGGGTCACTGTGTCCATGCCTCCTTTCAGCACGAAGCTGACGATGGCGCCGAATCCGTTCATTTGCGAACGAGCGATGTCATGACCTGGATGTTGAGGCAGCCCCGGATAGTTCACCGACTCAACCAGCGGTTCGGTACAGAGGTACTCGGCCAAAAGCTTCGCGCTCGCCTGTTGCTGGCGAACACGCAGAGCCAGAGTCTTGATACCTCGGATGATTAGATACGCCGAAAAAGGATCCAGCGAGGCACCATTGATTTCGCGGTAATGGCGAACTTGAGACATCAAATGCTCGGCGCCGCAGACCACACCACCGAGGACATCACCATGACCGGACAGGAATTTGGTCGCGCTGTGCACAACCACATCAACGCCTAAGGCGAGCGGATTCTGATTCAGAGGCGTCGCGAATGTATTGTCCGCAACAACCAAAGCGCCCACTCGCTTGGCCGCTGCCACAAGGCGCCGAATATCAACGATTTTCAGCGTTGGGTTCGTGGGTGTTTCCAGGTACAGGACGTTGCAGCCTTTAGCGATCTCCTGCTCAAGTGCCACGGTGTCGAGCGTATCGCAAAGGGTTACCTCCACCCCCATGCGTGGAAGAAACTCCTCGAAAATCTTGTTCGTACCACCGTAGCTGTCACGCGTAGATATCACACGCTGCCCAAAGGACAGGAAGGTGTGCAGTACACCGCTGATCGCGGCCATTCCGGTACTGAAAGCTACGGCCGACTCTGCGTTTTCGAGCTCACAGAGTTTATCTTCCAAGACGCAGACAGTGGGATTGCTCATCCGGCTGTAAATGAAGCCGGGCTCCTTTCCCAATGCCACGTCATACCACTTATCGATATCGTCATAGCCATAGGCAGCACTGACCACGATGGGTGTCTGCGTCGCATTGTAGGGATGTTGAACCTGCTCTCCTCCCCATACGACTCGAGTCCCCATCCCAATGTCTGAAGCCTGGACGGCGCGTTTCTTATTTTCCATAAAGTTCTCTCGCATCAAGGGAAACACAGCCGTGTTCCAAGTGGGCTTGGGAGGACTATATGGAAAGCTCATGCATGTGAAAAATCATGATATCCGGGAGTAAGGGGTACTTTTTTTAATGGCTGGGTACCGGGTGCCCTGACCATCCATTCACATGCCCATGCGCATTGAGTGAAGTGAATTACCTATGACAGATGCCCTCTTTGCTGCGCGCCCTTCCCCACTACACGTGCTGCCATCTGCCACCAATCGAATAGCTTCCCTGACTGCCCGGCAGGCAGCATACGGAACTGCTAGTGTTAATCCGCATGCCGTCAAAGTCCCTGCAGTCGGGTGGGTGTGAGCCGCCGTTTTGTTCATGACCGAGTGCTGCACCTGCCGCTGCTGTTCGTTGGCAGTGGTGTAACCCAAGATCTTCCTAATCCATCGAATGGCGCTTAATCCAGGAGAAAAATCATGGCGAAGGTACTGGTTCTCTATTACTCAATGTACGGTCACCTCGAAACGATGGCTGGAGCAGTGGCCGAAGGCGCACGATCCGTACCTGGCACCGACGTGACGCTCAAGCGTGTTGCTGAAACCATCCCGGCCGAACAGGCAGCAGCCATCGGCGTCAAACTTGACCAGAAGGCACCGGTGGCGACACCTGACGAGCTGGGCAATTACGATGCAATCATCTTTGGTACACCGACGCGCTTCGGCAATATGGCGGGACAGATGCGCACGTTTCTCGACCAGACCGGCGGACTGTGGATGAGCGGCGCGCTGGTCGGGAAAATCGGCAGTGTCTTTGCATCGACCGGCACCCAGCACGGTGGCCAGGAAACCACGATTACGTCGTTTCACAGCACACTCCTGCATCAAGGGATGGTCATCGTGGGTGTGCCTTACACCTGCGCAGGGCTGACCAACATGAGCGAGATCACCGGCGGTACGCCCTATGGCGCGACCACCCTGGCAGGCGCTGACGGTAAACGGCAACCGTCAAAAAATGAACTGGATATTGCGCGTTTCCAGGGGAAACACGTCGCTGAGCTTGCAATCAAGATCGCGGGTTAATGCAAGCACCTGAATGGGCGCGTATTGCAGGACACGAGCTAGCCTGTGTAAGGCCGGGGCGGACTTCACCACCGCGCCGCTGATACTCGCTGGTGGCTTGGCGATTCTAGAGAAAGCCTTGCGCGTCGGGGGTCATTGAAGACGACGTAAGCGTTGTTGGATTCAGAGGAGCGACGTTCCAGTGAGGTCGCTCCTCATTACACATATCGCTCATACACCTCCAGCTCAAGCATCGCGCGTACAACATTGCGGCAGCGCACCTGCGGGCTATCGATAGCACCTCGTAACACACCTCAATGATGAAAAACCGCTCCCACAGAGCCATCGCTCGCTACCGGAGTGAGCGTCAACAATCTGTTACTTTTTTGAAACACCTTCTCAACCGCTAATCAGTTAGTCCGGTTTTTTGACACATCCCCGATATGCGGTCATAACTTTTGCACTCCGCTGGGTCAAACCACGGTGGCTGTCGATGGAATATTGGCATCTTCCGAGGTTCTTGCCTGATACGGAGATAAGCTCATGATTTTCAATGTACAAAATTTTGGCGCCAAAGGAGATGGCATCACTGACGACACAGCGGCGATACAACGTGCAATTGATGCGGCGGCCGCCGCAGGCGGGGGGCAGGTTTACGTGCCGACCGGAACCTATATCGTTTCGGGAGGAGTGGAACCTTCCGACGGTTGCCTGATGCTCAAGAGCAACGTCTACCTGTACGGCGACGGCATGGGCGCTACCACCGTCAAGGTGGCTGACGGCTCCGACACCAAGATCACCGGAGTCATCCGCTCCGCCTATGGCGAGGAAACCCACGACTTCGGCGTCAGCAAGCTCACCATTGACGGCAACCGTGACAACACTACGGGCAAGATCGACGGTTGGTTCAACGGCTACATTCCCGGGCAAGCAGGCTACGACTCCAACGTCACCCTCGACAGCGTCGAGGTCAAGGACTGCTCCGGGTACGGTTTCGACCCCCACGAGCAGACCATCAACATGGTCATCAAGAACAGCGTGTCCCACGGCAACGGCCTGGACGGTTTCGTAGCTGACTTCCTGAGCAACAGCACCTTCGAAAACAACGTCGCCTACGACAACGATCGGCACGGTTTCAACATCGTGACCAGCACCCACGACTTCACGCTCACCAATAACGTTGCCTACAACAACGGCGGCAATGGCATCGTGGTGCAGCGCGGCAGCGAGAACATCCCCTCCCCCAGCAACATCACCATCACCGGTGGCGAGGTGTATGGCAACGGCGCCGAAGGGGTGCTGATCAAAATGTCCAGCGAGGTGACGGTCAGCGGCGTCGACATTCACGACAACACCAGCGCCGGGGTCCGTATCTACGGCAGCAACCACGTCGAGCTTATCGACAACACGCTCCACAGCAATTCCCTGGGCAACCCCGTACCGGAGATCATCATCCAGTCCTACAACGACACCCTGGGTGTGTCCGGCAAGTACTACAACGGCAGCGATAACACCATCCAGAGCAACATCATCACCGGCAGCAACCTGTCGACCTACGGCGTTGCGGAACGCAATGAAGACGGCACTGATCGCAACGCCATCATCGGCAACACCATCAGCCACACCAGCAACGGTGCGACGCTGGTCTATGGCGACGGCAGTTACGTCAGCGACACGGTCCCGATGATCACCGTGCAAGGCACAGCTGGCAACGACACCCTGCTGGGCAGCGCCGGCAGCGAGATTTTCTATGGCGGTGCTGGCAACGACACCATCAATGGCGGGGCCGGTGACGACATTCTGGTAGGCGGTGCAGGCATCGACAAACTCACCGGCGGTACCGGCGCCGATACGTTCCGTTTCACCACTCAGTCCGACAGCTACCGCAACGCAACCGCGAGCTTCGATGACACCATCACCGACTTCGATGTCACCCAGGACAAGATCGACCTCGCCGGCCTCGGTTTCACCGGCCTGGGCAATGGCCATGGCAGTACCCTGCAAGTCAGCTACAGCGCCAGCACTAACCGCACCTACATCAAGGACTACGATGCCGACGCCAGTGGCAATCGCTTCGAATTGATACTCTCGGGCAACCTCGCCAGCACTCTGACCGCGAGCAATTTCATCTTCAATCGTGTGCTCACCGGCACCAGCGGCAACGACTCGCTGCTGGGCAATGATTCGGCCGACACCCTGCTCGGCCTGGCGGGCGACGATAGTCTCAGTGGCGGCGCGGGTGACGACAAACTCGACGGCGGTGCCGGTATGGACACCCTCACCGGTGGCGCCGGAGCGGACACCTTTGTGTTTTCCAATCGCCTGGACAGTTATCGCAATTACAACACCGGTGGTGCCAACCTCGCCGACCTGATCACCGATTTTGATATCACCGCCGACAAGATCGACCTCTCGGCCATGGGTTTCACCGGCCTGGGGGATGGCAAGAACAACACCGTGTACGTGGTGCTCAACAGTGCCGGCACCAAGACTTACATCAAGTCCCTGACAGCCGACGCCGATGGCAACCGCTTCGAAGTGGCACTGAACGGTAACTACCTCGACAAGCTGACCAGCGCCAACTTCGTCTTCGCCACGTCGTCACCGACCAACCACGCACCGGTTCTGGCCACGCCGCTGCTGGATCAGAACGCAACCGAAAACGCCCCGTTCAGCTACGTGGTGCCAGCCACCAGCTTCACCGATGCGGACAATGACAACCTCAGCTACACCGCCACCCTCGCCGATGGCAGCGCCCTGCCCGCGTGGCTGAGCTTCAATGCCACCAACCTGACCTTCTCTGGCACACCGACCAGCACCGCGTCCGGCAATTACGACGTGCTGGTCAAGGCCACAGACCCGGCCGGTGCATCGGCCAGCGATAGCTTCGCCCTGGGAGTGGCCAACACTGTCACCGGCACCAACAATGCCGAAACCCTCAACGGCACGGCGGGTGCAGACCTGATCCTCGGCCTCGGTGGCAACGACACGATCAAGGCCGGCGCTGGCGCCGACACCGTCGACGGCGGTGCCGGACGCGACTCGCTGTATGGTGGCGACGGTGCCGACACCTTCCGCTATACCAACCTGCTCGACAGCTACCGCGACTACGACACGGGTGGTATCACGGCCACCGATACGATCTATGACTTCACCGCGGGCGTCGACAAAATCGATGTGTCAGGCCTGGGCTTTGTCGGCCTTGGCGATGGCCACAATGGCACGTTGTACATCACCCTCAACGCGGCGGGCGACAAGACCTACATCAAGTCCGCCGAAGCGGATGCCGATGGTAATCGTTTTGAAATCGCCCTCAGCGGCAACTACCTCAACACCCTGACCGCCAGTGACTTCGTGTTTGGCCAGCACGCCCAGCAGGACATCCTCTACCTGCCCACCCTCGGCCAATCCAATGCGCGCCTGCTGCGCATGACGGAGGACGACAATCAGTCCGGCACCTCGATGCTGGTCAACGACCTGGACCGCTACACCCCCTATGACGTGCGCAGCCAGTTCACCGATGCCGATGGCAACGGCATCGACATCGCGGTGGGCGGCAGCACGGTCACCGGCCTGTCGACGCTCAGCGCCGAGGAACTCAAGTTGTGCTGGTGGCTGACCGACACCGACCAACCCGGGGCTGCGCTGTTGCGCGCCGTGACGCTGCTGAGCGAACAGCGCTCCGAACTGCAATCGATCAATAACGTCACCATGGGCATCATTTGGGGCCAGGGTGAGGAAGCCGCTCAGGAGATCGCCCAAGCCACGGACAAAGCAGCGGCAGCAGCGGCCTACAAGGATGCGACCCTAAAGGTGTTTGACTACCTGCATGCCCAGTTCGGCAACTTCGACGTGTACATGATGGAAACCGGTCACTACGAGCAGGACGCGGCGCGCGCCCGTGGCTATTCGGAAGAGAAGATCGCCTCCATCGTCGAGGGGGTTGGCTATGTTCACGCCGCCCAGGAAGCCATTGCCGCCGAGCGCGCCGACGTCAAGCTGGCGGTGGACTACAACGACCTCCCCTTGCGACACGAAGTCGATCCGCTGACGTATCCCGACGACGTCTGGCACCTGCACGAGGAATCGGCGGAAATCGTCGGCCAGCGCCTGGCCGACTACATCGCCAATGACCTTGGCTTCCAGGGCAACCCCAACGACAACAACAGCGTGCAGGACATTTTCGACAACAACCGGAAGATGATTTCCGGTACCGACCAGGCGGATACCCTGGTGGGCAGCTCGGGTAACGACACGCTGGATGGCGGCCTGGGCGCCGACACCATGACCGGTGGCGACGGCAACGACATTTATGTGGTCAACAACGTGCTCGACCGCGTGGTGGAAAGCAACACCTCGACCTCGCAGATCGATACGGTACAGGCCTCGGTCAGCTGGACCCTGGGCGCCAATCTCGAGAACCTGGTGCTCACCGGCGTGTCGGGCATCAACGGCACCGGCAATGAGCAGCACAACTTCATCACCGGCAATGCCGGCAATAATGTGCTCGATGGTGCCGCAGGGGCCGACAGCATGAGCGGCGGCGATGGCAACGACACCTACTATGTCGACAACGCTGACGACGCCGTGATCGAGACCAACAGCAATGCGGCGTCCGGAGGGATCGACAGCGTGCACAGCAGCCTGGCGGCCTATACCCTCGGCAACAACGTCGAGCATCTGTATATCGATAGCACTGGCGCCGCCAATGGCACGGGCAACGCGTTGGACAACACGCTGTTCGCCGGAGCCGGCAACAACGTGCTGGACGGACGCGAGGGCAATGACACGGTGTCTTTTGAACGCGCCTCGTCTGGCGTTACCGTCAACCTCTCGACGTCAGCTCAGCAAAACACCGTGGGTTCCGGGCTCGACACCGTGAAGCTCTTCGAAAACCTCACGGGAAGCGCCTACGCCGACACTCTGTCGGGTAACAGCGGCGCGAACGTTCTGAACGGTGGTGCGGGCAACGATACGTTGGTGGGCGGTTCGGGCGATGACCGGCTGATCGGCGGCGCCGGCACCGACAACCTCACCGGAGGCACTGGCGCGGATACCTACGTGTTTGATGCGCTGTCAGACATGGGCGCCGGCGCTTTACGCGATGTGATCAACGGTTTCAAGAGCACCGAGGGTGATCATCTGGACTTCTCCGGCCTGGACGCCAACCCGCTGACCACTGCTATCGACGCCTTCACCTTCATCGGCGCCAACGCCTTCGACCCTGCCGACGCCACCGGCCAACTGCGCTTTGCCGATGGCATTCTCTATGGCAGTGTCGATGCCGACGCCGCCCCCGAGTTCGAAATCACACTGGTGGGCGTCACGGAGTTGCACGCCAGCGATTTCACAGCCTGAGTTACGCCCAAAAGGGATTTGCAGTGCTCGAAAAATCGAGGACAGCCACAGGTCAAAATGCAGGAGCGGGCTTGCCTGCTCCTGCATTTTGCATTCTGGTACGGGGGCAGGCGTCAATTTCGCCAGCGAGAAAAAACTCGGTCAAGGTAGGTTTTGGAAAGGTGATCCAACCCCTGCCCTTCAGTCCTTGCTCGATTTGGGTATCGCAATACGGCTACTGGTCTTGACCTCGCGTAATGCCAGGCTGGACTGGATGGAGGCAATACCCACCTGGCGCCTGAGCACCTGCTCGATAAAGTCACTGTAGCTGTCAAGATCCTCTGCCAACACTTGCAGCACGTAGTCGGCATCCCCGGTGATCTTGTGGCAGGACAACACTTCGGGCAACTGCGCAATCACCGCCTCGAAGTCGTCGGGGGCGTGATCGGCGTGGGTGGAAAAACGGATGTGCACGAACGCCATGATGTCCAGCCCCAGCATTCGTCGATCAAGGTTAGCCTGATAGCCCTTAATCACTCCCGCCTCCTCCATTCTCTTACGCCGCCGCCAGCAAGGCGTAAGGCTTAACGACAGGCGCTCACTGAGCTCGGCGTTGGAGATACTCGCATCCTCCTGCAGCAATGCGAGAATCGCCAGGTCGGTGTCGTCGAGACTGATGCGCTTGGATGTTTTTTTCTGCATTACGCCATTCCTGAGTAAAACCTCCCGTAATATCTACCAAACACCGAAAACAAAGCAAAGAAATCGCATCCGTACCAGAACAAAATATTTGTACTGGCTCACATCAACGGATGCGCACAATGTTTACAGTTTTCAGTGATTCCCACCGTTTGCACCACGGCACCGAATTGAAAGACGGCGTACTCAAGCCGTCCTTCGAACAGCCCAGTCGGGCCGATACCGTCCATCATCGGGTCAAGCAGGTCGGGCTTGGTCAGGTCATCGAACCGCGAGCCTTTGACCGGTCGTGCTATGTCAACGCGCACAGCGAGCGCTACGTAACCTTTCTTGAATCGGCCTGGTCTGAATGGAGCGCAACCGGACGCACCCACGATGCCTTGCCGCTGGTATGGCCAGTGCGCGATCTGGCTAACGAGCATGTGCCGACTTACATCGACGGCAAGTTGGGTTTCTACGCCATGGACGCCGGCTCCCCGATTACCGCCACCACATGGCAAGCGGTAAAAACCAGCGCCGATATCGCGCTGACCGGGCTGGCGCTGATCGATGAAGGCCACGACAGTGCTTTTGCCCTGTGCCGTCCGCCCGGCCATCACGCAGCACGTGAATACATGGGCGGCTATTGCTATCTCAACAACGCCGCCATTGCCGCACAGCACGCCATTACCCAAGGCGCCAAACGTGTCGCGGTACTGGACGTCGACTTTCATCATGGCAACGGCACCCAGAACATCTTCTACGGGCGCAGTGACGTCATGTTTGTCTCGCTGCACGGCGAACCGACGGTGTCCTATCCGTACTACTCAGGCTACAGCCACGAAGTCGGCGCCGGCCACGGCGAAGGTTACAACCTCAACTACCCGTTGCCGAAGAACACCACCTGGGAAAGCTATCGCAACGCCCTGCTCCACGCCTGCAAGAAACTTCAGCAATTCGCCCCTGAAGTGCTGGTTATTTCACTCGGCGTCGACACATTCAAGGACGACCCCATCAGCCACTTTCTGCTGGAAAGCGACGATTTCATCGGCATCGGCGAGCTGATAGCGGGCGTGGGCTGCCCCGCCCTGTTCGTGATGGAGGGCGGCTACATGGTCGATGAAATCGGGATCAATGCGGTCAACGTGCTGCATGGTTACGAGAGCAAACGCACCTGAGTCATCCCCTGAATCGCAGCGCTTCAACTATTGAATCGGAGAATAAAAACATGACTCTTTTTATAGACGTCGATCATGCCGCACGCCTGTTCGCCAAGGTGGGAATCCGTCGGGCAATACGCGAAATGGCGGCTTACATCGAAGCTGACTACTCACGCTGGGCGCAGTTTGATAAGTCGCCGCGCACCGCCAATCATTCGGCCGATGGTGTGATCGAGTTGATGCCGACCGACGATGGCCAACAGTACTCGTTCAAATACGTGAACGGTCACCCGGACAACGGTCAAAGCAATTTGCTGACGGTCATGGCCTTCGGTGTCCTGGCCGACGTCCACAGTGGCTATCCAACCTTGCTCAGCGAACTGACATTGACCACCGCCGTGCGCACCGCCGCGACCTCCGCCCTGGTCGCGAAGTCCCTGGCGCGCCCTGATGCAAACATCATGGCAATCATCGGCAATGGCGCCCAGAGCGAATTTCAAGCCATCGCCTTCTACGAAATGCTGTCCATCAAGGAAATCCGCATTTTCGATATCGATCGCGACGCTTCACTTAAGTTGAAGCACAACCTAGCCGCATTCCCGGATATCGAGGTGATTCTGGCCAACTCGGTACAGGACGCGGTCAAGGGTGCGCACATCGTCACCACGGTCACTGCAGACAAGGCCTATGCAACGATTCTGACGCCCGAGATGATCGAGCCCGGCATGCATATCAATGCCGTCGGCGGTGATTGCCCTGGGAAAACCGAACTGCACGCCGACATCCTGCGCAATGCCCGGGTCATCGTTGAGTTTGAACCTCAAACCCGGATTGAAGGCGATATTCAACAACTGGAGGCCGACTTTCCCGTCGTCGAATTCTTCCGGATTGTTCAAGGTGAAGTCGCGGGCCGTGAGAACGACGCCCAGGTCACGGTTTTCGATTCCGTGGGTTTTGCACTCGAAGACTTTTCGTCACTGCGCTACGTGCACGACCTTGCGCGGGAGCATGCCATCGGTGAGCGCATCCATCTGGTGCCGACGCCTGCCAACATAAAAAACCTCTATCAACTGCTTGATCAGCAGCCAGCAGTTCCCTCGCGCCTGCGCACAGTCAGCTGATCGCCATAGGTGAGGCCTCCTGAGCAAAGTGCCAAGGGGCTACTCACCGTGTGACCGGACGAGAAACCCTGCCACACGCAAACCACCACCGTCAGTAGCCGTTGCATCTCTAACAAGAACGCTAGACACCCACTTTCTGCCAAAACTCAAAAACATAAAATCAAGAGGTTTTGTAATGAAAACGACTCCGTCCGGGCTGCCTGAACAGCCCGCGCTGCAGCGCACCCTCAGCAATCGTCACATTCAGTTAATGGCCATGGGAGGCGCCATTGGTACAGGGCTGTTCATGGGCTCCGGGAAGATCATCGCCCTTTCCGGCACGTCGATCATCCTCATCTATATGATCATCGGCTTGTTCGTCTACTTCGTCATGCGCGCCATGGGCGAACTGTTGCTCTCCAACTTAAACTTCAAAAGCTTCGCGGATTTTGCCGGTGCCTACCTTGGCCCGCGAGCGGCATTTTTTCTCGGTTGGTCGTACTGGCTGAGTTGGAGCGTCGCGGTAGTGGGTGATGCCGTGGTGGTCGGCGGCTTCTTTCAATACTGGTTCCCTGATGTACCCGCCTGGATCCCGGCCATCGGTATGCTAATGACGCTGTTTGCCTTGAACGTGCTGACGGTCAGGCTTTTCGGTGAAGTGGAGTTCTGGTTCGCGATCATCAAGATCATAGCCGTCGTCACCTTGATTGGCGTCAGCGTGGTGCTGATTGCCAGCTCCTTCGTCTCACCCAATGGCGTCACTGCCTCCCTGAACCACCTGCTGGATAAACAGGCAGCCTTCCCCAACGGCCTGTTTGGTTTCTTTGCCGGTTTCCAGATGGCGATCTTCTCCTTTGCCGGCACCGAGCTGATTGGCACTGCAGCCGCCGAAACCCGTTCCCCCGAGAAGACCCTGCCTAAAGCCATCAACTCGATTCCGCTGAGAATCATCCTGTTTTATGTGCTGGCACTGGCCTGCATTATTGCGGTGACCTCCTGGCAACAGGTTTCGCCCAACAAGAGTCCTTTCGTCGAACTGTTTCTGGTTGCGGGATTTCCCGCAGCAGCAGGTATCGTCAACTTTGTCGTGCTGACATCTGCCGCCTCATCGGCCAACAGTGGCGTATTTTCATCCAGCCGCATGCTGTTTGGGCTGGCCAGTCACGACAATGCACCCGGGATTTTTCGGCGTTTGTCGGGCAATAGCGTGCCTCTGCTGAGCCTGGCGTTCACCACACTGTTGATGCTGGTGGGAGTATTGTTGCTGTTCATCGTTCCGGAAGTCATGACAGCGTTCACCATCGTCTCGACCGTGTCGGCGATCCTGGTGATTTTCACTTGGTCGACCATCCTCGCGTCGTACATTGCCTATCGCAGAAGCCGGCCCGACCTGCATGCGCAATCGGCCTACAAGATGCCTGGCGGCGTGCCGATGGCCTGGTTCTCCTTGGCGTTCCTGGGCTTTGTTCTCTGTTTGCTGGCATTAAGACCTGACACCCGAATTGCTTTAATGGTCATGCCAGGGTGGTTTATATGGTTGGCAATTGCCTATCAGCTGACCCACACCTGGAGGCCCAAACCCGCAGCTGGATCGATAAGTCAGTACAACTGATTTTACCTGAAGCCTTTGGGGGCGCCCTCTAGAGTGACGTGGCATTTGTGGGGCACCTGCGGGTCGAATAGCTGCAGGCGAAGGCCGTCAAATTTCAGTGGCGGCCAACTCGCTCCTGCAACCCAACCACCGCCGAGCGGTATGGCAAGTTCTGAGCACTGACTTACACTGCGATACACCAATGCGAACGAATAACTATTCAACGCATCGATCAATCCCACGGCAATCCGGGCATCACGTAATGATCTGGGTGAAGCCAACATGAAAACGGTCACGGCCCTTTTCACCTGTCTACTCGCTGCCAGCGTATGCGCGGCGGCGAGCACTTGTGTTAATGCTGCACCAACCTTCAAGACCAGCTTCGACTGTGCCGAGGCAAAGGCGTCCGTCGAAAAGCTGATCTGTCGCGATCCGCAGCTGGCGCAGATGGATATCGAACTGACGCGTCTTTATCGCCTGGCGCTCACGGATGAACATTCAGTGCCGCGTCCGGACAAAATCATGATCGACCAGCAGTTCTGGATCGATGCCCGCAATCAGTGCGCCTCCACACCTGTACCCAAGACGTGCACAGTCCGCAGTTATGCCGAACGCGCGTACCAGCTGCGCCAAGGCTCGGCCATCGTGAGAACCAAAGACCCATACAGACTCACCGAGGGCCCCCTGGCTTTTCGTTGTACAGGGCTTGACCCGCTGGTTGCCGCCACCTTCTTCACCACGCAGCCTGGTGTCGTGTACCTGAAATGGGCGAACACCTCGATCGTCCTGAACCAGGAGCCGAGTGATTCGGGAACCCGATACACAGGCAAGGACTCCCAAGGGAATTACAGTTTCTGGCAAGACGGCGACGTGGTGCTATTCCAGAAGCCAGGCTCAGGGCCAATGAGTTGCAAGGCCGAGCCGGTCGGTTGATGTCTCTGGCGCAAGTACCGGCGCCCTGCTCCCAGCCCCAAAACCTGCACGCAAAAAAAGCCCCGAAACCACATAAGGTACGGGGCTAAAAATTGGTTGGTTGCGGCCAACCAAAGGAGCATTTTTCAAAGCGGTTAAGGGTTACAGGCAATCCTGCGCGGCACGTTCGAAACTCGAAGGCATGAAGTTCGACGCCAGCAAGTGGCGCTCATACAAAAACACCTTGCCGCCGTTCGGCGCTTTGTAGGCTTCCAGAACGTTGTCTGCGGCGACTTTGCTCGGCACCACGATCCGGTAGCTGCGCTGGGTTTGCGAGACCGTCGGGTTCAGTGCGTTGCCCTGCAACTTCGGCACCACGCAATCGGCGTACTCGGCAGGCGTTTTTTTCGTCTGCAGGATCAGCGTCGGGTCGTTCGGCGCAGTGGCACAACCGGCCAGCAGCAAGGTGGCGAAAGCCATGGCAGGAACAAATAAAGGGCGCATCGGTGCAAGTCCTGAAGTAAAAAATCTGTTTCGTTGCGCAACGGGTCACTGTCGTTGCGGTTATGGTCCGGGTGTTCAGCCAGCAGTCACCAGGGTTTTGAGCGAGTCATCGAACTGCTTCAAGGCGCTGAGTTGCAGGTCGCGTTGTTGATCAATCAGGGCGGCAATCTCGGCTGCCGCTTTACGGTGTACCCAGACCGAAGGCATTTGTTTCTCGACGGCGCCTTCGGCCTTGCCGATGTATTGCAGGTTGGCATCGTAGAACCGTGCGGCGAAACGCGCTTCGACCTGACTGTTGCGTTGGGTCAGCAGACGGTTATGCGTATCGAGCATCACCACCACATCCGGATGGGCCTGCAACAACGCATCGAGGTTGTTGTAGACGGTCACCGACAGGAACTGCTGCTGTAACGAACTCATCAGCCAGTCGATTGCCAACTCTGGGTCGGAGCTGTTGATGAACGCGTCGCGAATCCGCGCATCCAGCGCATCGCGCGCGCCGTTCACCGCCACATCGTGGTAACGCTCGAGGTATTGCAGGTTGTCCAGGGTGTTTTCGCTGTACAGCACACCGACGGTTTGCGAATGCTGCAACCCGGTACTGGCGCCGGCGATGGGCAGAAAATGGCACGACTGGGCGTCGTCTGCGTAGGCGGTTGCAGCAGTAACAACCCCGCCCATCAACAGGGCGACAATTGCCAGTCGGGTCAATGTCTTCATCGCGCAAATTCCTTGAGCTGCGTCTTCGATGGAGGCGATTTTCCGCCTTTACCCGATCCAGCAGAACTTGCGTTTCTTGATTGTCACTATCACTTGAACCGATAGTTGCGCCGCGTGCCGATAGTTCGCTCTTTCCTCCAAGTGCCTGCTCGATCACGCGACGCTCAGCTGATTTCTCCCCTGCGACTTTGCCGCATAAAGTGCGCGGTCTGCACGACCGATCAGTGCCTTTTCATCAGGGTCGCTGCCGTCGGCGACATATGTCGCCAACCCCAGGCTGACGGTCACGATACCTAACGGGCTCGACAAATGCGCAAGCTGCTCGGCCGCAATACCCGACAGGATCGCCTCGGCCACCTTGCGCGCTCCTGATTCGTCCGTATTGGGCATCACCACGGCGATTTCTTCCCCGCCATAGCGAGCCGCCATGTCTCCCGGGCGACGTACACAGTGTTTGATCGCCTGACCAATGATCCGTAGACATTCGTCTCCAGCGAGATGGCCGTAGTGATCGTTGTAGCGTTTGAAAAAGTCCACATCGATCAGGATCAGTGACAACGGGCTTGCGAGTCGCTTGGCGCGTTTGAGTTCGACCTCCAGGAACTGATCGAAATGCCGGCGGTTGGCGAGGCCGGTGAGTTTGTCCTCGCTGGCGAGAACTTCCAGCGTCTGGTTAAGCTCGATCAGTGCGGTTTGGGTGGCGAGCAATTTTTCCTCCGCCCGAATACGCCGGCTGATGTGGGAAATCAGCCTGCGCCCCAGTGCGACCAGGAGCCCCAGCAACAGCAGCACCACAGCGACAGATTGCTTTGTCTGACTGAGCCACGCTTGCATTGCCTCGGCCTGCCCCACCGCAACCGTCGTGACGACAGGATATTGATCGTTTCTCTTGAACGCGTAGAGGCGATGGATGCCATCGACATTCGACGCAAAATCCACGGTGCCCGATGAGCTGTTGCGCAAGTATTCGGAGAATATCGGTGCGCGCGACAGATCACGGCCGATGTCTTCCACTTGAAAGGGATACCTCACCAGCAGGCGCCCTTCGGATGAGGTCAGGCTGATCGCGCCGAATTGCCCCACATGGATGCTTCGATAAAGTTTGAGGAAGTGTTCAAGGCTGATGGTCGCGGCGATTACCCCGGCAAAACTTCCATCAGGGTGATCGATGCGTCGGCTGACCGAAATCACCCAGGCGCACGTGGCCCGGCTGAGAATCGCCGGGCCGATATAGATACCGCGATCCGCGACATCTCGGTGATGCTTGAAGAACGCCCGATCTGCGTTGTTGCTATTGGATGAGATCAGCATGTTGGTCGAGAATAGCCAGTCCCCTTGGGCGTCATACAGCACCACACTATTTAATTGCGGGAGCGCATCCATCTGCTGGGCAACCAACTTGCTCAGCCGTTCGAGTTGCTCCGGGCCGGTGCCGTCTTTCTCGATCCTTTCTGTCAGGCCCAGCAACAGCACTTCACTTTGCTTGAAGGTGCCCTCGGTGTAAGTGTTGAGCGCGTGAGTCAGGTTCAATGTATCGGTATTGATGTCGCTCAAGGTGTTCTGTCGGGCTGTCCATGTCTGCCAGGCCGTCAGCAGCACCACGGAGACACACACCAGAAAGATCAGAAAAGTGGCAAGTCGAAGATCGCGTTTCAAGGAAATACCGGGCTGTTGAGTACACTGGCGTCAAAGGCTGCGCATTATAGAAGGCTTTTGGCCAGCATTGCTGATGCATATGGATAGGTCAGCCCTGCGCCGGGAATGTTTCCAGGTCGGCAAGCCATATCTGCGTCAATTGGTAAAAACCTGATATGTTGTACGATGACAGATGAGTTGACGTAATCCATCTGTCGTCCTCGCACCTATAACAACAAGGAATTACCCATGAAAAAAGTGAAACTGATTATCGGTTTTCTATGCCTGTTCAGTGGCTACGTGGCGGCCTCCCCCGCATCGAGCGAGAAGGATGTTGCCACTGCGGTAGACCATCTGACTCAAGCGATGCTGACCAAAAACGTCCCACAACTGAATGCGCTCACCGCTGAAAACCTGACCTACGGGCATTCCAGCGGGAAAGTCCAGGACAAGAAAGAGTTCATCGCCGACATTGAAAGCGGAAAAAGCGCTTTCAAGACGCTGGAGATGCAGAACCAGAAAATTACCGTATCGGGTGATGTGGCGTTGGTCCGCCATCATTTTTCGGCGCAGGCCATCAAGGGTACCGAGATTGTTCCCACGGAAATCGAGAACTTTCAGATCTGGCAAAAACAGCAAGGCAAATGGTTACTGGTAGGACGACAAGCGTTCCGGCTCTGACCTGGCGAGGGGTGTCAGGCAGTTGCAATGCTGGATGTGCCGGCCTCTTCGCGAGCTAGCCCGCTCCCACACTGGATTTTCTGTGAGCACATTATTTGTGCACGCCAGCGATCACTCGTGGGAGCGAGCCTGCTCGCGATCGCGTCCCTTGCTACACCGCTAAACAGCGGCCTTGAACCCCTCCCTCCTCCCGCTGCAACGCCCGAGCCTGAATCACATCCAGCACGGCACAGCCTTCGCGCGTCAGTAGATGCACCGCCCGGGTGACGCGGGTCAGGTCGCAATCAGAAATGCCTTTGAGGTTTCGGGGCCGAACGCGGAGCGTCCATTGAGGCGTTCCTTTGTATGCTCCGCCGCCCCACCTTCGTGCCGATGCGCCTTGAATCAAAAACAGCACATCGACTCAATATCCGCATCGAAATCTACGCAACCATAGGCCTTGTGAACCAACCCACAATCCACTTGCAAGGACATCATCATGGCCATCGCAAAAGCAGCACCTGGCAAAACCCTGCTGAACCCGACCGACCACACCCTGATCATGATCGATCACCAGTCGCAAATGTCCTTTGCGACCAAGTCGATCGATGCCGTCACCCTGCGCAATAACGCCGCACTGGTAGCCAAGGCAGCCCGGGGCTTCAAGGTGTCGACCATCCTCACCACCGTCGCCGAGAAAAGCTTCTCCGGCCCGATCTTCGACGAAATCAAATCGGTGTTCCCGGAACACAAAGTGATCGACCGTACCAGCATGAACACCTGGGAAGACGAGCGCATTGCCGTTGAAGTCAACGCCATCGGCAAACAAAAAATCGTCCTGGCCGGCCTGTGGACCTCCGTGTGCATCGTTGGCCCGGCACTGTCGGCCCTCGACCAAGGCTTCGAGGTGTACTTCATCTCCGATGCCTGTGGCGATGTCTCCATCGAAGCCCATGAAATGGCCGTGCAACGCATGATCCAGCTCGGTGCCCGCCCAATGACTTCGCTGCAATACCTGCTTGAACTGCAGCGCGACTGGGCACGCACCGAGACTTACGACGAGACGGTGAAAACCTCCATCGCCAACGGTGGTGCTTATGGTCTGGGCCTGATCTACGCCAAGACCATGTTCCATGCCTCTGAAGGCCATTGAGAATAAATAGCGACTCTTCGGAGTCGCTATTTCAGGCGGGAGATCAATCATGTTTTCTTTACAAACCCTCCCGCGCATTTCCGGGCGGAAGGACGTACCCAGGGCGTCCTTCTGGCTCTGCGTGTTTTTTGCCGGAACAGCTCTGGCGGATGAGGCACCGGATTCCGCGCAAGGATTTCTCGAGGGCGGGAAGCTTGAGGTGCTCAGTCGAAATTTCTTCCTCAACAGCGACTACCGCTCACCCCAGCCTTCGGGCAAGAACTACAAACAAGAGTGGGCTCAAGGCTTTATCGGCTCATTTGAATCCGGATTCACCCCCGGCACGCTAGGTTTCGGCGTCGACAGCCACGCGTTTATGGGGCTGAAGCTCGACGGCGGCAAAGGGCATTCGGGAACCGGGTTACTGCCGCTGGACAGTGACGGTCGCAGCGAAGACAACTATTCCAGTGCCGGTGGCGCGCTGAAAATCAGGGCCTCCCGAACCACCCTGGCCTTCGGTGAAATGACCGTGGAAACCCCGGTGTTCGACACCTCCGACAAACGCCTGCAACCGGAATACGCCACGGGCTTTCTGTTGAACAGCAACGAAATCGACAACATGAAACTGGTGGCTGGTCATTTCACGGCGTTCAAGAATCAGGACAACACAACAAGCAAGGGCAACTTTTACGGCTACGGCGCCAACACCGAAGCTGGTGGCATCACGTTTCTGGGCACCGACCTGTTCACGAACAGTCCTGTCGGCGGCGCGTTGTACGCCTCCGAGCTGAGCGACACCTGGCGCCAGTATTACGCCAACCTGCACCTGAAACAGTCCGCCGTGTTCCTCGACGCCAACCTGTATCGCACGCAGGACACCGGCAAGGCACTGGCCGGTGCCATCGACAACACCGCTTATAGCCTCTCGGGCAAATACACCCTGGATGCCCATGCCTTCACCCTGGCCTGGCAACGCATCAATGGCGACACACCGTTCGACTTCGTCGGTGGCGACTCGATTTACCTGGCCAACTCGATCAAGTACGCCGACTTCAACGGCGCCCATGAACGCTCCTGGCAGGCACGCTACGACCTCGACCTCGGTGCTTATGGCATCCCCGGCCTGAGTTTCATGACGCGTTATGTCCGGGGCAGCGACATCGACGGCACCCGTGCGCCCAAGGGTGGGGCCTACAACCCGTTCGACCCGACCATCGGCGAGTACGTGCCTCAACAGGGCGATGGCGGGCGGCATTGGGAGCGCGACATCGACCTGCGCTACGTCGTGCAGTCAGGCTCCGCCAAGGGGTTGTCACTGCAACTGTCCCATGTGTCTCATCGGGCCAACACCGCTCAGGCGGGTGATGACATCGACAGGGTTTACGTTGTCATCCAGTACCCGCTGACCTTCGGGCACCTGTGATCGAGATCACCATGGAAATGGCGGAAGGCAGCCGGAGTCGAACCTGCCCGGGAACGGATGCCGTCCCCAACCGGGTTTGAAGCCCGGCCGCGCCACCGGGCGCGATTGCCTTCCTTGAAGTCAGACTGCGGTTTGTTGGGCCAGTGCATTGTCGAGCCGGATATGGCGTCGATCGCCAAAGCGGCGGGTCAGGCCGAGCCGGTCGAAGTATTCAAGAATCTGAATACTGCGCTTGCGCCCCAGGCCCACGGCATCGCGAAATGCGGCGACCTGAATCACCGGGTTATCGCTGGCCAGTTGCACCAGCATAGCCGCCAATCGGCGCACCAGTGTTTCGGTGTAAAACAGGTCAAGGACGATTTGATGCAGCAGTCCCAACCGGGCCATCTTGCGCAGCAGCAGGCGCACGGCAGCCTCGTCATGGCCAGTGGCTTTGGCCAGATCACGCACCCACGGCGGATCGAAACCCGCCTGTTCGAACAACGGCTGCAATTGTTGCCACAGGGTTTCGTCGTCCTCGCTCAAGCGCACCTGGTGATCGGGTAAATGCAGCCATGGGCCGCTTGCCGTCATTGCACCACTGGCCAGTAATTCGTCGAGCAGGCTGATAAAGGTCGACCGTTCCAGCACGCTGCCGGCGAAGCGACGCAGGCGATCCCGGTCCGGTCCCATCTGGTCCGGTTCGAGTTGATGAAAGCGTGCGAGGTGTTCCAGCAGCGGCGCTTTCAGCGCTTCCCAACGCACCCCGCTGAACAACAATGGCCCCTGCCGCGTATCGATGAGACGCACGTCATCGGGCAATTCCCAAGTCTCGCGCGAACGGTTGAACTGACGCTCCAGGCGCTGCGGATCGAGCCCGGTGTCGCTGTTGGCCAGCAGCGCTGGCAGTGCCGTTTCCAGGCTATTGGTGGTGGACAGCGCCTGTAGCTGCGCCAATCGCTCAGGGCTGCGACGATGTCGGGCCGGGGCGAACGGGTCCAGCACTTGGCCACCGCCGAGGGTGCGCTGAGCACTTTGGTCACGCAGGATCAAGCGGTCGCCCTTCACTGCCAACACCGGTGCATTGACCAGCAGTTGCGCGAACATCTGCTCCCCCGGGGCCAGGCTCGCGCCCTCCAGCAAGGCCACTCGCCCCGTGATGTCCCGAGTGCCGAGATGCACATGCACCGGTTGAAAGTGTTCGAAGCTTCGCGCTTCGCTGGCTAACACCGTCATCTCGATATCCAGGCGCTGAGTGGGCGCATGCAGCCATTCGGCCACCAGCCAATGGCCACGGTGGATCTGCTCCAGGGCCAGACGCTCGGCACTCAGGTTCAGCGCGACCCGCTGCCCAGCCGTTGCGCGGTCAGCGGCCTGGTTTTGCGCATGCAGGCCACGTACTCGCACCGGTTTGCCCTGCGGGCTCAACATCAGCGTATCGCCCACTGTCACCTGACCGGACAACGCCGTACCGGTCACCACGATGCCGGCGCCGGCCACGCTGAAGGCCCGATCAATCGCCAGACGAAAACCGCCGCCGGTGCTACGTTGAAGCACTTCACGCTGTGCCTCCAGCAAGGCCAGACGCAGTGTCTCGATGCCCTCGCCAGTGATACTCGACAGCGGGATTTGCGGCGCACCGTAATACGGGCCGGGCGCCAGTAATGCTTCGATCTGCTCACGAACAGCCTGCACCCGAGCCGGGTCAACCCGGTCGCACTTGCTGATTGCAATCAGTGCCCGAGGGATGCCCAGCAACTCGACAATCGCCAAATGCTCACGGGTTTGCGGCATGACGCCGTCATCGGCCGCCACCACCAGCAACGCCAGATCAATCCCCTGAGCACCAGCCAGCATGTTGTGGGTGAAGCGCTCATGGCCGGGCACGTCGATAAAACCGGTCAGGGCGGCGCCCGGTTCCAGCGCCGCATAGACATAGCCCAGGTCGATGGTCATACCGCGTTCGCGTTCTTCGCGGCGACGATCACCGGCCTGCCCGGTCAGAGCCTGGAGTAAGGAAGTCTTGCCGTGATCGATATGCCCCGCCGTGCCGACAATCACCCGTCCCGGCCCTCCTCCTGCAGTTGATCGAATTGCGCCAGCTGATTGAGCTGCGCCAGCCACGCGGCTTCGTCGTCGAGTTGACGCAGGTCGAGCCACAAGGCGTCATCGTCAATGCGACCGAGCACTGGAATGGGCAGTTGCCGTAATGCTGCCTCCAGCCCTAGCAATCGACGCCCACGCAGGCGTTTCGAAACCTTTGGCCGCAGGCATAACGCCGCGCTGGGCAACCGGGCCACGGGTTGGCTGCCACTGCCGATCATGCCCAGTGCCGGCACCGCGCTGACGCTCCAGCCATCGCCCAACACCTGCGCCAATGACGGTTGCAAGCGTTCGGCCTGGGCGAGGATGTCGGCTTGGGGCCGGGTCAATAGACGCAGACTTGGCAGTCGTTCGGCCAATCGATCGGGATCGCGGTACAGCGCCAATACGGCTTCTAGGGCGGCCAGGGTCAGTTTGTCGACTCGCAAGGCACGCTTGAGCGGGTTCTTTTTGATCCTGGAGATCAGGTCTTTGCGGCCGACGATCAATCCGGCTTGAGGCCCGCCGAGCAGTTTGTCGCCGCTGAAGGTGACGATGTCCGCGCCATCGAGCAGTGCCTGGCGCACCGTCGGTTCGGCGGGCAACCCCCAGCGTGTCAGGTCCAGCAGGCTGCCGCTGCCGAGGTCTTCGAGCAAGGGCAGTCCGTGGCTGTGAGCCAGCTGCGCCAATTCCGCCGTCGGCACTCTCGCGGTGAAGCCTTCGATGCTGTAATTGCTCGCGTGTACGCGCATCAGCAGACCACTGCGCGGGCCGATGGCGGCCTCGTAATCGCGCGCATGGGTGCGGTTGGTGGTGCCCACCTCATGCAACCGCACCCCGGCGCGGGCCATGATGTCGGGAATGCGAAACGCGCCGCCGATTTCGATCAGCTCACCTCGGGAGATGATCCCTTCCTTGCGTGCACCCAGGCTGTTGAGCGTCAGCAACACGGCGGCGGCATTGTTGTTGACCACCGTCACCGCTTCGGCGCCGGTCAGTTCGCAGATCAAGCCTTCGATCAAATCATCCCGGTCGCCGCGCTTGCCGCTGTGCAGGTCGAATTCCAGATTGAGCGGATAGCGCGCAGCCCGTTGCACCGCTTCAATGGCTTCTTCCGGCAACAACGCGCGACCGAGGTTGGTGTGCAGCACCGTGCCTGTGAGGTTGAACACCCGGCGGATCTGGCTGCGATGCTGAATTGCCAGACGCTCACCTGCCCTCCCCGCTAATACGTCGGGGGCGATTTCAATGGCGGCGAGTTCACCGTTGTGCACCGGCTCGCGCAAGTCATCGAGCAATTGCCGCAGGCCGGCCAGCAGTGCGTCGTGTCCGTAACGCTCGGCCAACGGTTGGCAGGCGGGATGGCGTAGCAGGCTGTCGATGGAAGGCAGCCGCAAGGTTTTGCCGGCGAGGGTTGCGGGCATCAGAGGCTCCCGGAAGCGAGTGACCGTCGCGTCTGAGTGTAGCCGCTGGGATCGATAAGCTCAGTCGCCTCCGGGCGCCAGCAGCAGATTGGGCGCTGGCCGCTGATAGCCTTCCTGCTCCAGACGCATGTCCAGCATCAGGCTGGACAGGTCCGCCGACAGGGCTTCGGCTTCGGCGTCGTTTTCCAGGTAGATCAGTTTCAGGTAGCTGTTGCAGCCGGGACAGACCTCCGCCCGCAGCGGTGCCTGATTGGCGGCGTGGCGATCATCCTCGAAGCTGACGTATTCAAGCCCCTTGCTCTGTTCGCAATACACACATTTGACCCGCACCACATGCCATTCGCAGGCACACAGCGAGCACACCAGATAACGCAAGCCGTTGTATTTGCCGCGATGACGAATCACCCCGGCCATCGCCGGCGAACCGCAGGCCGGGCATTGGCTGAGGCTGTCGCCATGCTGGTGCTGTAGATGGAGTTCAAGGTTGGGCGTGTTCAGCAGCCAATAACTCCAGGCCGCTTGCAGCGCGGCACCGAGAAACGGCACCAGCGCTGCCGGCAGCATTGAGTACTGGCCGCTGACCAGGGCAATCGCCCACGCCTTGAGCAGCCCAGGGTTCGCACTGCGCAACGTCGCCACGGCGTTTTCTACCGCCGAGTGTGGCAATGGCTGATAGCGCTGCAACAAGGCCTCGAGGTATGGCAGCCAAACGTTTTCGCGCACCAGACTGTCGGCGGCGAACGGCGGTAAGCCATGTTCTACGCACAACCGCAGGCGTTCGGGGTCGGGCATGGTCGCCACGAGCGGATCATCCATCAGCTGCTGCTGGACATGACACAACCCCGCGATCAAACGCAGATAGTCCGCCATGGGATGGCCGTCAGCCAAACGTTCCAGGCGCAACGCGCGCAGGGTGAACAGGTTGTTCGGCGGCAGGTACAAAAACGGCGGTGAACTCGCCGCCGCTTCTATTTGCCCGGGCTCGAGGATTGTGGCCAAGGGATCATCCTTTTTTGCTGATCGGTGGCTCTGGCGTTTCGTCGCCGGTCACTTCCCGGTACCAGAGCTCATGGTGTTTTCTCGCCCAGGCGCGGCTGACCCGGCCACGCACCATGGCGTGGACCGAACCACGAATCCAGATACCAGCATAGACGTGGACGATGATGCTCAACACCAGGATGAACCCTGCCAGTGCATGCAGCAGCATCGCCCAGCGGATGCTGGTGATGCCGAAGTACGCACTGAACCAGGCACGCCAGATCACCAATCCGCTGAATAGCAGCACCAGCATGCAGATCAACAATACCCAGAACAGCAGCTTCTGCCCCGGATTGTATTTACCGATGGGCGGCACGCCCTCCTCCTCGTTACGGATCACATGCCCGACACGCCTGAGCCACAGCCGGTCGTTGGTGATGAAGTAGTTCGCCCGCCAGAAACTGCACACCAGGCCGAGGAACAGCACAAACATCGTCACGCCCAGGTACGGATGCAGAATGCGCGTCCACGAACCGCCGCCAAACAGGTTGCTGAGCCAGAACAGCCCCGGATGGAACAAGGCCAGCCCCGACAGCGCCGCCATGAGAAACAGAATTGCCACCAGCCAGTGATTGGTGCGCTGGTTGACGGTGTATCGCACGATTGGTTTGTCGTTCATGGCCTGTCCTCCCCGCCGGGTTTGCTTGGATCGAAGGTGTGCACCGACGGATCGAACTCATGCACGGCAGGGTCGACGGTGGTCGGATGTTCGTCCTCCTCGACCAGTTGTGGCCCGACGCGCACGTAATGGAAGAACCCGGCCAGCACCGCCGCGCCCATGGCCAGCAACGCCAGGGGTTTGCTCAGGCCTTTCCACAGGTCCACCAGCGGACTGATCGCCGGGTGATCCGGCAAACCGGCATACAACCTGGGCGTGTCGGCATGGTGCAGCACATACATCACGTGAGTGCCGCCGACGCCCGCGGGGTCATACAAACCGGCGTTGTCGAAGCCGCGGCTCTTGAGGTCGACGATGCGTTCGGCGGCGTGTTCCTTCATGTCTTCCTTGGTGCCGAACACGATGGCGCCGGTCGGGCAGGTTTTCACGCAGGCCGGTTCCAGCCCCACCGCCACCCGGTCCGAACACAGCGTGCATTTATAGGCCTTGTGGTCCTTTTGCGAGATGCGCGGAATGTTGAACGGGCAACCGGTGATGCAATAGCCGCAGCCGATGCAGTGGTCCTGATCGAAGTCGACGATGCCGTTGGCGTGTTTGATGATCGCGCCGGGGCTCGGGCATGCCGCCAGGCAGCCGGGCTCGGCGCAGTGCATGCAGCCGTCCTTGCGGATCAACCATTCGAGGTTGCCGGCGTCGGTTTCATGCTCGGTGAAGCGCATCAGGGTCCACGTGTCTGCGCTGAGGTCGTGAGGGTTGTCGTAGGTGCCCAGGTTGTGACCGACATCGTCGCGTAGCTCGTTCCATTCCGAGCAGGCGACCTGGCAAGCCTTGCAGCCGATGCATTTGGTGGTGTCGATCAGCTTGGCCACTTCCCCTTGGGTACGCACCGAGGGCGGCACGGTGGTGGTGGCCGAACGGGCGATGATGTCTTGGCTGGCCATTTAGACTTTCTCCACGTTGACCAGGAATGACTTGGATTCCGGGGTCTGAGTGTTGCCATCGCCGAGGAACGGCACCAGGGTGTTGGTCAGGTAACCGTGGCGGGTGGCGCCGGTGAAACCCCAGTGCAACGGGATACCGATCTGGTGCACCACCTGATTGTTGACCTGCAGCGGACGAATCCGCTTGGTCACCACCGCCACCGCTTCGATATGTCCGCGCTTGGAACTGACCCTAACCCGGTCGCCAGCGGCAATCCCCTTCTCCTTGGCCAGCGCCTCGCCGATCTCGACGAACTGCTCGGGCTGGGTCACGGCGTTGATCGGGCAATGCTTGGTCCAGAAGTGGAAGTGTTCGGTCAGCCGGTAGCTGGTCGCCGCATAAGGGAAGTCCTTGGCCTGGCCCAGGGTGTCCCAGACCGAATCGAAGATCCGCCCGGCCGGGTTGCTGGTCGCCTGTTTGTTGTTGGGGTGCATCGGGTTGATGCCGATGGGCGTCTCGAACGGTTCATAGTGTTCGGGGAATGGCCCTTCGTTCATCTTGTCGAGGGCGAAGAACCGCGCCACGCCTTCGGGGTTCATGATGAACGGGTTCATCCCGGCTTCCGGCGGCACATCGACCTTGTAGTCGGGCACGTCGGTGCCGGTCCAGACCTTGCCGTTCCACCACACCAGGCGCTTTTTCGCATCCCACGGTTTGCCCTGAGGGTCGCACGAGGCGCGGTTGTAGAGAATCCGTCGGTTCGCCGGCCAGGCCCAGGCCCAGCCGAGGTTCTGCTTCATGCCGTAAGGATCACTGTTGTCACGACGGGCCATGTTGTTGCCCTGCTCGGTCCAGCTGCCGCAGAAGATCCAGCACCCGGACGCCGTGCTGCCATCGTCCTTGAGCTGGGCGAAACCGGACAGCTGCTGACCGGCCTTGACCACCGCGCCCGAAGCGTCGGTGACATCGGCGATGGCGTAGCCGTTGAATTCCCGGGCCAGTTCTTCCGGCGTCGGGTCATCCGGTACTTTGTAGGGCCAGTCGAGCTTGAGGATCGGCTCGGCCCAGGCGCCACCATTGGCCTGATAGCGCTGGCGCAGGCGCATGAACAGCTCGGCCATGATTTTCACGTCAGTGCGCGCCTGTCCCGGGCCGTCGGCCCCCTTCCAGTGCCATTGCAGCCAGCGGCCGCTGTTGACCAGCGAGCCGTTTTCTTCGGCGAAACAGGTGGTGGGCAGACGGATGACTTCGGTCTGGATGTCGGCCGTCTGCACATCGTTGTAAGGTCCGACGTTGCGCCAGAACTCCGAGGTTTCGGTGGCCAGCGGGTCCATCACCACCAGCCACTTGAGTTTGGCCAGTGCCTTCATCACCCGGTTCTTGTCCGGCAAGGCGGCGATCGGGTTGAAGCCCTGACACATGTAGCCGTTGACCTGGCCCTTGCCCATCATGTCGAACATTTTCAGGATGTCGTAGCCGGGAATATCCAGTTTCGGCAGCCAGTCATAGCCCCAGTGATTCTCGGCGGTGGCATTGGCGCCGTACCAGGCTTTCATCAGGCTGACGTGGAACTTGCCGTAGTTCTGCCAGTAGGACATCTGCCCGGGACGCAGCGGTTTGAGGGCGCGCTTGGCGATGTAGGCGTTGTAGTCCTGTTCGCTTTCGGATGGCAGAGTCAGGTAGCCGGGCAGCAGGTTGGACAGCAAGCCGAGGTCGGTCAGGCCCTGGATGTTGGAGTGCCCCCGCAAAGCGTTGACGCCCCCGCCGGGCATGCCGATGTTGCCCAGCAGCAGTTGCACCATCGCCGCGCTGCGGATCATCTGCGAGCCGATCGAGTGCTGGGTCCAGCCCAGGGCATAGAGAATCGTCATGGTCTTGCCCGGTTGCGCACACGTGGCAATCTCTTCCCAGATTTTCTTCATCGCGTCGGTGGGCATGCCACAGACCTGACTGGCCAGCTCCAGGGTGTAGCGGCTGTAATGCTGCTTCATCAATTGATAGACGCAGTGTGGGTCCTGCAAGGTCGGATCGACTTTGGCAAAGCCGTCCTCGCCGATCTCATACCCCCAGCCGGACTTGTCGGTGTAGCTGCGCTTGCTCGCGTCGTAACCGCTGAACAAGCCGTCCTCGAAACCGTAGCCGGCCTTGACGATGAACGACACGTCCGTATAGGCCCGCACGTATTCGTGCTGAATCTTGTCTTCGGTCAACAGGTAATTGATCAGCCCGCCCATGAAGGCGATGTCGGTGCCGGTGCGGATCGGTGCGTAATAGTCCGCTACCGAGGCCGTACGGGTGAAGCGCGGGTCGACCACAATCAGCCGCGCCTTGTTGTGGGCTTTGGCTTCGGTCACCCATTTGAAACCGCAAGGGTGTGCTTCTGCTGCGTTGCCGCCCATCACCAGAACCAGATTCGCGTTGGCGATATCGGTCCAGTGGTTGGTCATGGCACCACGGCCATACGTCGGGGCAAGACTTGCCACCGTCGGGCCATGTCAGACACGTGCCTGGTTATCGAACCCCAGCATGCCCAGACTGCGAATGACCTTGTGGGTGATGTAACCCGCTTCGTTGGACGAGGCCGAGGCCGCGAGGAAACCGGTGGTCAGCCAGCGGTTCACCGTTTGCCCCTGGGCGTTCTTCTCGATGAAGTTGGCGTCACGGTCGGCCTTCATCAGGTCGGCGATACGGTCCAGCGCTTCATCCCAGGAGATCCGCGTCCACTCCTTGGTGCCGGGCTTGCGCACTTGCGGGTATTGCAGACGGCTGGGGCTGTGAATGAAGTCGAGCAGGCCTGCGCCTTTTGGGCAGAGGGTGCCGCGATTGACCGGGTGGTCGGCATCGCCTTCGATGTGAATGATGCTCTGGGCGACATTCTTCGCATTGTCGCCCTGGCTGTACATGATCAAGCCGCAGCCGACCGAGCAGTACGGGCAGGTGTTGCGGGTTTCATGGGTATGGGCGAGCTTGAAATGACGCACTTGTTCGGCGAAGGCTGGCGTCGGGGCCATGCCCAGCGCGCCAAGGGTGGATCCTGCAAGGCCGAGACCAGCGACCTTGAAGAACTGACGACGGTTGAGGTCCATCGTGCACTCCTGATCAGGTGGAAGCCCGGTGCGTTGGCCGGGTTTTTCTGGACGATCACGGTGACGGCAACGGAACTACCGCCAATTAGAACTTTAGACAATGTTGTGCTGCGCGGTCTGAAAACCGACCGTCGGCGGCTTGCCGGTCATGCCCTGTTGCACAACTCGCCAGCAGTGAAGGTTGGCGCTTATCATGGCCGCCGGATTACCCCCTCTGCCTTTTATGAGACTGAGCATGACTTTCGATTTTGATCAGGTGTTCGACCGCCATGGCACCGGCAGTACCAAGTGGAGCCGCTACCCGGCCGACGTGTTGCCGATGTGGGTCGCCGACATGGACTTCGCCGCACCGCCGGCGATCATTCAGGCCCTGCAAAAACGCCTGGAACACCCGATGCTCGGTTACAGCGTGGCCCAGAATGACTTGCGTGACGCCATCGTCGCCGACCTGTGGGACAAGTACGCCTGGCGTGTGCAGCCCCAGGAACTGGTGTTCCTGCCGGGTATCGAATCAGGCTTCAACATGGCCCTGCATGCACTGGTTCAGCCGCAACAGAACGTGGTCGTGCAGACACCCAACTACCCACCACTGCGCCATGCGCCGGGCCACTGGCAGCTGAACAAGGTCGAACTGGACTTCAACGTGCTGGCCGATGGCACGTACGCCACGCCACTCGATGCCTTGCGCCAGGCTCTGCAAGGCGGTGGCGCGTTGCTGCTGAGCAACCCGCATAACCCGCTGGGCAAGGTCTTCCCTCGGGAAGAACTGCAAGCGGTTGCCGACATCTGCCTGGAACAGGATGCGTGGATCATCTCCGACGAGATCCATTCCGAGCTGTGCTTCGATGGGCGCGTGCATATTCCGACCGCCTCGCTCAGCCCGCAGATCGCCAAGCGCACCATCACCTTGATGTCGGCCAGCAAGGCCTACAACATCGCTGGCCTGAAGACTGCGTTCATGATCATTCAAGACGCAGCGCTGCTCCATCGCGTCAACCATGCCCGCTGCGGCATGGTCGACAGCGTCAACCCGCTGGGCCTGGAAGCCACCCGCGTCGCCTACAGCGAAGGCCGCCCATGGCTGACCGAACTCATGGCCTACCTGCAAAGCAATCGGGACTATCTGGTGGAGGCCGTTCGCACGCGGTTGCCGGGCGTGACCATGAACGTTCCCCAGGGCACTTATCTGGCGTGGCTCGATTGCACGGCACTGGGGCTGGACAACCCGCAGCAATTCTTCCTCGAACAGGCCAGAGTCGGGCTGAGCGCCGGGCTGGATTTCGGCGATCACGCCCAGCAATTCGTGCGCTTGAACTTCGGCTGCCCACGGGCGTTGCTGGAAGAAGGGATTGCGCGGATGGAGCGTAGTTTGCGCAACCGCTGACTCGTGCGGCAACCACGGATCAACTGTAGGAGCTGAGCTCCTACAGCGCGGATTATCGGTACACGTATTTGACGATGTAGGCGTACAGCTCGTTGTAGACGAAGTTCGGGACATAGCGGGCATGGGTCCGGGACTTATGCAACGCCACATGACACTCTTTGACCATTTCGTCCCGGTCGGTCATCGCGAAGACATGCTTGTCGATGATGCCGGAATAGACGCCGTGCGAAAAATGCGTGTTGAGTGTCGTCGAATCGATCGTTCCGTTGGCGGCCTTGGTGTAGGTGCTCTGAGCGCGCAAGACACGGTCTTTCAAACCACCAAACCCACGTTCGTACAAGATGATTTGCGAGCCGCTGATCGCCTTTGCGGCTGTCTCGAAGGCCGGGATGATCGCTTGTGCGTATCTCATGCTGGCCTCCAGCTTTGATGCCGGGAGAAATCTTTCCATTTCCTGATCTTCCAGGCTTTTCAGTGCTCTTTTGATGCTCGATACATGAGCGAACTCCTGATTGCAGGCGACGATGTGAGTTTCGAACTGGTAGCCGGCAGCCGTCGCCGTCGGTGGGAAAGCCGCGAAATCGATGCTGTCGAATGCACATTCCATGATGATGTTGTATTTGTTTTTAAAAGCCTCGGTGAAGATCTTCGTGCTCACATCCCGGACAAAAGCCTCCGTATGTTCATAAGCGTGCAGGACACCGAGTTTGATCATTTCTGCGTATTGAGGGTGTTTTTTTCGGTATTCGGGCAAGTACAGCCGGACATAATTGGCATAGCGGTTGGTGGGCAAAAGGCTTTTTTCCAGCAGATAGGTTTTACCCGAGCCCTGTACCCCCGCGACAATCAGCATCTTGGGGAGTGTTTCGGCGGTGATGCCACTGAATAATGTGGTGGTGATTTCAGTGAACGCTGCGGTGACTTGTTCTGGCGTGTAAGCGTAATTCGGTGCTACTGACATACCTTGATTTCCTTATCAAAGATTCGCTTGAAAGTGATTGCCTGCCCTTTGAATAAAGCGGTGTTTCGTTGTTTGTTCAAACGAGCGTGTCTTTCAAGATATGTCACTGTTTTACAAGGTAAAAACTCCTACAAACCAGAAGGAAATTGCGTCAGCTCAACGGACCACCAACGCGGCAGCAATTGCTTGACCTTACTCTCCCCAAACCGGTCGTCGATCAGCATCACCACCCCTTGATCCTCTCGTGTACGGATCACCCTTCCTGCCGCCTGCACCACTTTCTGCAGACCTGGAAACAGGTAGGTGTAGTCATAACCGGCACCGAAAATCGCCGCCATGCGCTGTTTCAGCTGTTCGTTGACCGGATTGAGTTGCGCCAGCCCCAGGGTGGCGATGAAGGCGCCAATCAAGCGGGCGCCGGGCAAATCGATGCCTTCACCGAACGCGCCACCCAGCACCGCAAAGCCGATGCCCTGCCCGTCGGCGGTGAACTGGTCGAGAAAGTCCTGACGCTGCGCTTCCCCCATGCCCCGGGACTGCGACCACAGCGTGATCTGCGGATACCGCTCGGCCAGCAACTGCGCCACTTGCTGCAAATAGTCGAAGCTGCTGAAAAACGCCAGGTAGTTGCCGGGGCGTTGACTGAACTGTTTGGCGATCAGCTCGACGATGGGCGCAAGGGAGGCCTGACGGTGGACGAACCGCGTGGATATCTGGCTGACGATGTGCACTTGCAGCTGATCGGCGTGAAATGGCGATTCCACATCGATCCATACCGTATTCGCCGGAGTGCCCAGCAAGTCGGCGTAGTAATGCCGAGGGCTCAGGGTCGCGGAAAACAGCACCGTGCTGCGCGCAGCAGTCAGGCGCGGGCGGATGAAACCGGCGGGCATCACATTGCGCAGGCACAGCTGCGACAGATTGCGCTTGCGCTCGAGGTCACGCTTGCTGATGTCGAACAGGAAATGCTCGTCGAACAGTTCAGCCACGCGGCCGAATTGCAGCATGTCGAAGTAAAAATTCTGCAACCCGCTGTCCAGGCCCTGAGGATGATCATTCAGGTAGTCGCCGATGCTTGCGCAGCACAAGGACAAGGCCTGAAGCAGTTTTTCCGGGGCTTTGTCGTAGGCCTGATAGGGGCCGAGTTGCTGATCGTGCAAGGCATTCCATTCACGATTGACTCGCTGCAAGGATCTCTTCAACGACTCGGGCGCGGTTTTTCGTACGCCGTTCAAAGTCGCCTGGTCGAGGCTGGCGCTGTACATTTGCCGGCCGCGCTCCACCAGGTTGTGGGCTTCGTCCACCAGCACCGCGACGTTCCAGTTATTGGCCTGGGCCAACCCGAACAGCAACGCGCTGAAGTCGAAATAGTAGTTGTAGTCAGCGACCACCACGTCCGCCCAGCGGGCCATTTCCTGGCTCAAGTAATAAGGACAAACCTCGTGCTGCAGGGCAACCTCGCGCAAGGCACTTTGGTTCAACAGACTCAATTGACTGGCGGCCTGACGCGCGTACGGCAGACGATCATAAAAACCCTGGGCCAACGGGCAGGATTCGCCATGACAGGCCTTGTCCGGGTGCTCGCAAGCCTTGTCCCGGGCGATCATCTCGAGCACTCGCAACGGCTGTGCATCGGCACTGTCGAGGATGACCTGAGCAGCGTCCAGCGCCAATTTGCGCCCCGGGGTTTTCGCCGTGAGGAAAAACACCTTGTCCAGTTGCTGCGGCGCCAGGGCCTTGAGCATCGGGAACAGCGTGCCAATGGTCTTGCCGATACCGGTCGGCGCCTGGGCCATCAGACAGCGGCCGGTGCTGACTGCCTTGAACACCGATTCGGCCAGATGCCGCTGGCCAGGGCGAAAATCGGCATGGGGAAAGCTCAGCTGTCGAGCCGCCAGATTGCGCCCTTCGCGATGGGCCATTTCCTGCTCGGCCCAGTGCAGGAACAACCCGCAGTGGTGCTCGAAGAACAGCTGCAAGTCGGCGGCGCTGAAGGTCTCGACCAGACAGGTTTCCTTCTCGCTGACGATGTCGAAGTACACCAGCGCCAGGTCGATCTGCGCCAAATCCAGTTTCTGGCACATCAACCAGCCATAGACTTTCGCCTGCGCCCAGTGCAACTGCCGGTGGTTGGCCGGCTGCTTGCTCAGGTCGCCCCGGTAGGTTTTGACTTCTTCGAGGCAGTTTTGCCCCGGATCGTAGCCATCCGCCCGGCCTTTCACGCTCAAGGTTCGATATTGGCCCTCAAGTGCGACCTCGTTCTGGTAACCCTCGCTGCGTCGTGACGCCACGGTGCGATGGCCGACAATGCCTTCCAGCGCGGTTGGCGACGGGGTGAAACGCAGGTCGAGGTCGCCGACCTTGGCGGTGAATTCACACAACGCCCGCACCGCGATGCTGTAGCTCAAGCGCCCTGCTCCACCCATTGCACGTAGCAAACGGCGATGGGCATCTGGTGCTCGTGACAGAACTCCAGCCAGCGCAATTGGTTGTCTTGCAGGCGATCGCCGGGGCCTTTGACTTCGATCATTCGGTAGGTTTTGTGTTGCGGCCAGAACTGGATCAAGTCCGGCATGCCGGCGCGGTTGGCCTTGATGTCGAGCAGCAGTCGATTGAACCAGTGCTTGAGGTGTTCGGCGGGCAGACAGTCGAGCGCCTGCTCCAGCAGTTCCTCGCTCAGCGCGCCCCAGAATACGAACGGCGACTGCACGCCCCACTTGGCGGTGTAACGCTCGCGGATGGTCTGGGCGTAACGCCCGTCATCGAGTTCGGCGAGGCAGGCCTGGAACAGATCCGCGCGCCGCGCATGAAAGTCTTCGTTGTGCAGGTCCACCGGGCCGCGCTGGAATGGGTGAAAAAACGCCCCCGGCAACGGGGCGAAGATCGCCGGCCAGCACAGCAACCCGAACAGCGAGTTGATCAGGCTGTTCTCGACGTAATGCACCGGTGCCGACTCGTCCGCCAGATGCGCCTGAACGTAATACTCCACCGACAATGCCGGGTCGTGCCTGGGCAATTGCAGGTCCAGGCGCTGCATGGGCCGCGGGGCTGGCCGCTTGATCGGCGGCCCGCCCAGTTTGCGCCGCAGCCTGGGCAGCACACGCAATAAATGCTGATGTTCGGTGGCGCTTTCCGGGGTTTGCTCGGCGTGGCTCGCCAAATCCATGGCCAGTTGAAATTCACCACAGCGCTCCAGCACGCGAATCAGCCGCAGGCGTGCGCCGGGGTAGGCGCAATCGCGGTAGAGGCCCAGGGCGGTGGAAAAATCCGCCATGCGTTCGCAGTGCTGAGCGATCTGGAACAGCAGCTTGGCCCGACGTCTTTGCAGCCAGGGATTGGCGAGTTCCAGCCTGTTGATCTGCTCGACAACCACCGCCACCTCTTCACCGGCCTCGAAATGCTGCTGACAGCTGTGCAGGAACAGGCAGGCGTCGACGTCTTCGCGGCTGCGCAAGCCTCGGGACTCGGCGCAAAACTCGACTTTTTCGTAGGTGTAGATGCCCAGGTCAGCCAGAACGAATTCCGACCAATCCTGGTAAAGATTGCCGAAGAACATCAGGCGCAACCGATCGCACAGGCCCATGACGGTCAGGCTGAACAACCGGTCATCCAGTGCCGGGCACCACTGGGCAAAACTTTGCTCTTCAGGAAACTGCTCGCTCAGGGCCGGCAGCCAATCGCTCTTTTTGCCTTTCGGTTGATCGATCGCATCGCCAAAACACTGGAGAATCTCGGCCTTGAGCAGCACCTCGAACACCTCCTCGACAGGCAGCGGCGACTGTTCGTCGATCCAGCCCAAAGCCAGTAGCGGCGCCGCGGCGCTGGCGATGTCGCCGATTTCGACGTAACTCAGTTTGCCGACCCTGAAATGCACGCCCTTGCGCATCACCAATCTGACCAGCAAAGCCTGGGACTCGCGGGGCAGTCGATTGAAGTCGCGGATGAAGTCCTGCTCTTCGATGCTGAGTACATCGGCATAACGATGCTCAAGCCAATCAAGCACTTGCATGAAGTTGTTCAAGTAATAGAACGGGTCGTCGAGGGGATTTACAATCACGGGCAATCGGGCCATGGCAAGCGAATACTGGTTATGCGTACAGATACCAGCTATGCCCCACCCGGTGCAAACGGAAAAGGATAAGTGGCGACGCAATCGGACAATTTTCGGGTGACCATCGAACTTTCTGCCATTCCATCGCACCAACCGCGTTAGAAGCACAGTGAGGATTGATCTCGAACGAGGCGTTCGCACTGTTTTTATTGAGTGATGGAGGTGTGTATGAATATCAAGACTCTGGGTTTGCCTCTGGCGGCAGCGGCCTTTCTGGCCCTGACCGGTTGCTCGACGCCAACGGTCGTGACCCTGCAGAACGGCACCCAGTATTTGACCAAGGACATGCCGAACACCAAGGGCAAGGATGGCTTCTTCGAATTCGAAGATATTTCCGGGGCGAAAGTGAAAGTCCGCGCCGATGACGTGGCCACGATTCGCAAGGAAGACTGATCCCCTGCGTTCGGCCGTAGCAGCCTCGCAAGCTCGACAGCTGCTACACAAGGAGTGCGTCGCAGGCTTTAAAGCGCTTGCGCAATCGCCTTGCCGACCTCCTGAGTCGAGCCCTGCCCGCCCAGGTCCGGGGTGATTGGCCCTTCTGCAATCACCCGTTCAATCGCCCGCAGAATCCCGTCGTGCGCGGCGCGATAGCGCTCATCGCCGTTGCCCAGAAAATCCAGCATTAACGCGCCGGACCAGATCATCGCGATCGGGTTGGCGATGTTGCGCCCGTAGATGTCCGGGGCCGAGCCGTGCACCGGTTCGAACAGCGATGGAAAACGCCGCTCGGGATCGAGGTTGGCCGACGGCGCAATGCCGATGGTGCCTGCGCAGGCAGGTCCCAGGTCGGACAGAATGTCGCCGAACAGGTTCGACGCCACCACTACATCGAACCGGTCCGGTTGCAGTACAAAACGCGCGCACAGGATGTCGATGTGCTGTTTGTCCCAAGTGATGTCCGGGTACTGCGCGGCCATCAATGCCGTGCGTTCGTCCCAGTACGGCATGCTGATGGAAATCCCGTTGGACTTGGTCGCCGCCGTCAGGCGTTTGCGCGGTCGGGTCTGGGCCAGGTCGAAGGCGAACTTGAGAATCCGGTCCACGCCGCGCCGGGTGAATACCGACTCTTGCAGCACGAATTCATGCTCGGTGCCTTCGAACATCTTGCCACCGACCGAGGAATACTCGCCTTCGGTGTTCTCGCGGATCACCACGAAATCGATGTCCCCCGGTTTGCGCCCGGCCAGCGGGCACGGCACGCCGGGAAACAGACGTACCGGGCGAATGTTCACGTATTGGTCGAAGTCGCGACGAAACTTCAGCAGTGAGCCCCACAAAGAAATGTGGTCTGGCACCTTGTCCGGCCAGCCGACGGCGCCAAAGTAGATCGCATCGAACCCCTTGAGCTGGTCGAACCAATCGTCGGGCATCATTTGCCCGTGTTCCAGGTAGTAATCGCAGTGAGCCCAGTCGAGCACTTCGATGCTCAGCTCCAACTGCCACTTCTTCGCGGCTTGCTCCAGTACCCGCAACCCTTCCGGCAGGACTTCCTTGCCGATGCCATCGCCGGCAATCGCGGCGATTCTGAATGTCTTGCTCATCAATCGTGCCCCCGTGTCCGTTAATTACAGCCCGCCGATGTGGAAAGCTTTGACTTCAAGGTATTCATCCAGCCCGTACTTGCTGCCTTCACGGCCCAGCCCAGACTGCTTGATGCCGCCGAACGGCGCGACTTCCATGGAAATGAGCCCGGTGTTGAGGCCGACCATGCCGAACTCCAGCGCCTCGCCGAACCGCCAGGAACGGCGCAAATCCTGAGTGAAATAGTAGGCGCCCAGGCCGTAAGGCGTGGCATTGGCCAAGGCCAGCGCTTCGGCCTCAGAGGTAAACCGCATCAACGGCGCCACCGGGCCGAAGGTTTCTTCGTTGGCCAGCAGCATGCCGGCGTGGGTGTCGCCAAGGACGGTCGGCTGAACGAACTGGTTGTCGCCTTCAGGAATGCCGCCGCAGAGCAAACGCGCGCCCTGGCTCAGGGCATCGTCGATGTGCCGGGCGACCTTGCTCACCGCCGCCGGGTTGATCAGCGGGCCGATGGTCACGTCGGCGTCCAGGCCATTGCCGACCTTGAGTTTGCCCACCTCCTCCACCAGTCGCTGGGCGAAACGTTCGTAGATGCCATCCTGCACCAGAATGCGGTTGGCGCAGACGCAGGTCTGCCCGGCGTTGCGGAATTTGCTGAGCATGATCCCGGTTACCGCCTGCTCCAGGTCGGCGTCGTCGAACACAATGAACGGCGCGTTGCCGCCCAGTTCCAGGCTCAAGCGCTTGATGTGCTCAGCGCTCTGACGCATCAGCAGCCGACCGACCGCAGTGGAGCCGGTGAAGGAGATCTTGCGCACCGTCGGATTGCCGGTCAGTTCTTCGCCGATGCCGGCGGGCATGCCGGTCAGCACGTTGAACACCCCGGCCGGAATGCCGACGCGTTCGGCGAGTACTGCCAGGGCCAGGGCCGACAGCGGGGTCAAGTCCGAGGGTTTGACGATGATCGGGCACCCGGCGGCCAGGGCCGGCGCGCACTTGCGGGTGATCATCGCGTTGGGGAAATTCCACGGGGTGATCGCGGCGCACACGCCGACCGGTTGCTTGAGGGTCAGCAGGCGGCGGTCGCCGCTGGGGGCCGGTATGGTTTCGCCGTAGACCCGGCGGGCCTCTTCGGCGAACCATTTGACGAACCCGGCACCGTAGCGGATTTCACCCTTGGCTTCGTTCAGAGGTTTGCCCTGCTCGCAGGTCATGATCAAGGCGAGGTCGTCGAGGTTATCGATCATCGCCTGATACCAGCGCTCCAGCAGCGCCGCCCGTTCTGCTGCCGGGCGTGTGCGCCACGCCGGCCAGGCCCGTTCGGCGGCCTCGATGGCGCGCCGGGTTTCCGTGCCCTGCATGGCCGGCACCCGGGCGAGTAACTGGCCGGTGGCCGGGTCGATGACGTCCAGGGTCGCGGCGTTATCGGCGCCGATCCACTGCCCGTCCACATAAGCGAGTTCTGCCAGAAGGCTGGGGTCTTTCAAACGATTCTTGAGCATGGTCGAGTCCTGATCCGAGACAATTCCAGTCTAGGGAGGTGCCACGGATAAGGATGCTGAAAGCGTTTGATGGGCAGTGTTGGATGCTGAAATTCGCGGTGGGACGGCAGGCTCTACCGGCAAGCACAAATCAAAAGATCTTGACGATCTCAAAGTTTCAGGGAGCCCAGCAACCCCTCCAGAAACCGCTCCCCAGCCTGCATCTGGCTGATCTCGATGAACTCGTCCGGCTTGTGCGCCTGTTCGATCGAGCCCGGGCCGCAGACCACCACCGGTACGTCCAGACGCTGCTTGAACAACCCGCCCTCGGTGCCGAACGAGACTTTGGCGGTGCCGGTGTCCGGCGCGGCGAAGTTTTTCAGGAAGCGCACCGCTTCAACGCTCGGATGGGTATCGAGGCCCGGATAGACGTTGAGGGTTTCGATCTCGATGTCTGCCACGCTGGACAGCTTTTTCGCCTCGCGCACGATCACTTCGGCACGCTCGCGCATCTGCTCCAGGAACTGATCCAGATCGTCCGCCGGCAAGTTACGTACCTCGAAATCCAGGGTGCACAGGTTCGGCACGATGTTCAGCGCCTTGCCGCCGACAATCTGCCCGACGTGCACGGTGCTGTAAGGCACGTCGTAATCGGCATCCTGTGCGCCCTGCTCTTGCAGTTGCTGCTGGCTCTGACGCAGAGCCGCGATGAAATCGCAGGCCACGTGAATCGCATTGACCGAACGCGGCGCCAACGAGGAATGCGCTTCCAGGCCACGGCAATAAGTGCGGTAAGACCCCTTGCCCTTGTGCCCCAGCACGAACTGCATGTTGGTCGGCTCACCGATCAGGCACAAAAACGGCCGTACCGGCGCCAGGTGCAGCACGTCGAGTAAACGTCGTACACCGACGCAGCCGGTTTCTTCGTCATGGGACAAGGCGATTTGCAGCGGTCGGCTCAACGAATGGTCGGCGGCATCGAGCATGGCGTCGATGGCCAACGCGATAAACCCCTTCATGTCGCAACTGCCGCGCCCGTAGATCCGCCCGTCCTGCACCGTCGCCTCAAACGCCGGCAAGGTCCAGGCCTGCCCCGCCGCCGGTACTACGTCGGTGTGGCCGGACAACAGAATGCCCGGTAACTCTTTAGGGCCGGTGCTGGCGAACAGGTTGGCCTTTTTACCCGTTTCGTCCTTGACGATCAGTGACTCGATGCCCTTGGTCAGCAGCAAGTCGCGTACGTACTCGATCAGGGCCATGTTCGACTCCGAAGACACGGTGTCAAAGGCCATCAGGCGTTTGAGAATATCCAGTACACGGGGTTTCATGAGGCCCTGCTCCTTTGCTCAGTTGTCCGTTGCTCGGCTGAAGGGGTGAACCGGCGGATCGAGAACGGCTCAATCGAAGTGCTGGTGCTGCCGGTGCTGATCAGTTCGGCCATCACGTCGCCGACACCGGGGCCGAGCTGGAAGCCATGACCGCAGAAGCCGAACGCGTAATACAAACCGTCAACGTTGCCGCTGGGGCCCATCACCGGCAGGGAATCGGGCAAGTAGCCTTCAATGCCGCTCCACACGCGGATGATGTTCAGGTTGCCGACGCCTGGCAGCAGGCGACGCATCTGGTCCATCTGATTAAGAATGCTGCGCGGCTCGACATAGGCGCGGCGGTTGAGCATGTCCGGTTTGCTGCGGTAGCCGCCACCGATGATGATGTTGCCGCGCGGGATCTGGCGGAAGTAGATCACTTCTTCGGGGATCTTGGTGTACACGCCGATCACCGTTGGCAAGGCGTACGGCACCGGTTCGGTCACGGCCATTTGTGGGCCGTTGGTATCCAGCGGCACCGGTTCGCCGAACTGCGCCGAGAGTTTCTGGCCCCAGGCGCCGGCGGTGATCAGCAAGCGCTCGGCGCCGAACTGGCGACCGTCGGTGGTGGTCACCGTGAACTCGCCGGCAATTTTCTGCACTTCAGCGACTTCAGTCTGTTCCTCGATCCGCGCCCCGAGGCGGCGGGCAGCCCGGGCAAACGCCGGTGCGGCCAGACGCGGGTTGGCGTGGCCATCGTGGGGCGCATAGGAGCCGCCCTTCACGTCCGGCCCGAGAAACGGAAAGCGCTGGTGCAGCTCGGCGCCACGATAGATTTTCAAATCCAGCTGCGCCGCCTCGGGCGCTGCCGCATAGGCTTCCAGTTCGGGAATTTCATCCTCGCGGTAACACACGCGCATGTGCCCGCTGGCGATGAACTCGAGGTCGTCGTCGATCAGCTCTGGCAAGCGTTTCCACAGCGCCCAGGAACGGTTGGCCAATTCCAGTTGACCGAGGAAGCGTCCCTGACGCCGGACGTTGCCGAAATTGACGCCGCTGGCGTACTGACCAATCTGGTCGCGCTCCAGCAGAATCACCGACTGCCCGCGCTGGCGCAGGAAAAACGCCGCCGCCGAGCCCATCAGGCCGCCGCCAACAATCACTACATCGGCTTTGTGTAGCGTCATGGCGACACCTCCTCGGTGAGCATCGAAAGGGGTTTGACCGGTGCCTGTCCACGCTGCCGACCGACCTGTTGCACGCTGACGCCTGCCGCCGCCGCGATCACTTCGGCCCCGGCCTGGGAGCAATAACGCCCCTGGCAGCGGCCCATGCCGACCCGGCTGAAGGCCTTGGCCCGATTGACTTCACAGGCCCCCTTCTCGCTCACGGTACGGCGCAACTCGCCGGCGCTGATCATCTCGCAGCGACAGACGATGGCTGAGTCCGGCAAGGCTTTGGCTTGATCCGCCGGCCAGGGAAACGCCTGGGCCAGACCGAGGCGAAACTCATCCATCACCGCCAGCGCGTGGCGTTGTTCGTCACGCAAGCCGGCGTTCACCGGTTGCTGCAGATCCTCCAGCAACGCCATCGCCGCCAGGCGCCCGGCGTGCTCGGCGGCATCGGCGCCGCGAATCTTCGAACCGTCCCCGGCGGCATACACACCGTTGACCGAGGTGCGGCCCTCTTCATCGACGGCCAGCCACCACTGGCTGGAGGCCTCATCGAAGCGCATGCGACAACCGGCCAGATCGGCCAGTTGGGTTTCCGGGCGCAAGTGATAACCCAACGCCACAGCATCACAATCCACCGTTAACGTCTCACCGCGCGCGGTACGCACCCGCACACCACTGACCCCGCTGGCTGCATCGCCTTGCACCTGAAGCGGCGAAATCCCCAGATGCACCGGAATTTTCGCCCGGTACAACTGCGCCAGTAACTTCATCCCGGTGAACAGCAATCCCGGACGCGCCATCAGCTTCGGCACTGCCGCGATGCGCTTGCTGAGGGGTGAAGTGTCGAGCACCGCCGCCACATTCGCGCCTGCTTTGACGTATTGGCTGGCGACCAGATACAGCAACGGCCCGCTGCCCATGAACACCACGCGGTGGCCGATGGAAACCGCCTGGGACTTGAGCGCGATTTGCGCCCCGCCAAGGCTGTAGGTGCCTGCCAACTGCCAGCCTTCGATCGGCATCAAGCGGTCGGTGGCACCGGTGCAGAGGATCAGCGCATCGTAATCCACCGTCGAGTGCTTGCCCTGGCTGACGCAGCACAATTGCCCTGGCGTCAGGTTCCACACCAGCGTGTCGGGGCGGTAGTCGATTTGCCCGCGCAATCGGTCGAAACTCTGGTGCAGATTCTTGGCCTTGGCCGCTTCGGTGCCATACAGGGTGGCGTAGTCCCGGGTAAAACCTTCGGGCTGGCGACGGTAGATCTGCCCGCCATCCCGGCGATTCTCATCGATCAGGATCGGTTTCAAGCCAGCCGCCAGCAGCGTTTCGGCACAGCGAATGCCGGCCGGCCCGGCGCCGACAATAACCACTCGTTGAGCGCTCAGCCGTGCAGTGGCCATATTGCCTCCGGTTGTGTGGTGACGATGTCCAGCCCTTCGCGGACTTCATTGGAACAGGCGCGCAGGCGCTCGCCGCTGCGGGTCCAGACCCAGCAATCCTGGCAAGCGCCCATCAGGCAGAAACCGGCGCGGCGGCCCGAGTCGAATTCCGATTGGCGCAGCGCCGAGCCCTGGGTCAGCAACGCGACCATTAATGTGTCGCCCTGCAACGCCTCAATGGGCGAACCGTCCACCGTCAGCTTGACGGTCGGCCGGCCCTGCTCGGCCAGCCTCACAAAACGCCCTTTCATGCATAAGCTCCCAGGCTCATGGTGGATAAACCCTGCTGTGTTTTCAGCAACTCGGCACTGTCGTGATGACAAAGAATTTCGCTACCGCCGTCGATGATCCGCCGGTTCGGCGCGGTGCGATTGCACAGGCCGTCGACCCGCACCGGGCAGCGACTGAGAAAGGTGCACAGCTCTGGCACATTGGCCTTGGCGCCAATCGGCGGTAGCGTGCCGCAGGTGGTGCCGCAGTTTTCCAGCCAGCCCTGACGCAGTTCCGGCACCGAATGGATCAACAGGTCGGTGTAGGGATGGAACGGTGCCTGGGCAAACGCCTGCCGGCTGCCGGCCTGAACCTTGTGGCCGCTGTACATCACCACAATGTCGTCGCACAGCGCGCGTACCGTGGAAATGTCATGGCTGATGAACAGATACGACACGCCCAGTTGCTGACGCAGGTCGCGCAGCAGTTCGAGAATCGCCGCGCCGACCACGGTGTCCAGCGCCGAGGTCACCTCGTCGCAGAGGATCAGGTCCGGTTTGGCCGCCAGGGCACGGGCCAGGTTGACCCGCTGTTTTTGCCCGCCGGAGAGTTCATTCGGACGGCGTTCGGCCATGGCGCGGGGCAAGCGCACCAGGTCCAGCAGTTCGCCGATGCGCTCGCGCAGCGCGGCGCCCTTGAGGCCGAAGTACATTTTCAGCGGACGGCTCAGAATAGTGCTGACGCTGTGCATCGGGTTGAGCGCGGTGTCGGCATTCTGGAACACCATCTGAATCCGGCGGAACTGCTCATCGGTGCGCTCGGACAGGCTGCCGCCCAGTGGCTGGCCATCGAAGGTCAGGCCGCCCAAGGCCGGCGTCAGCAACCCGGCCACCACCCGCGCCAGCGTCGACTTGCCGGAACCCGACTCACCGATCACGCCAATGGCCTGGCCCCGGCGCACGGTCAGGTCGATGTCTTCCAGCACGCGAATCGACGGCATGCCTTGCAGGTTCTTGTTGCCGTAACCGGCGGTCAGCCCCTGGATGGTCAGCAGCGGTGTTTCTTCAGCGATGCCGCAAGGTGGGCGGATCGTCGTGTCCGGGCGGGCCGCCAGCAGCAGGCTGCGGGTGTATTCGTGGGCCGGGGCCTTGAGCAGCGGCGCGGTGGCGCTCTGCTCGAAAATCTGTCCGCCGTTGAGCACGACGATCTGATCGGCCATTTGCGCGACGACCGCCAAATCATGGGACACATAGACCGCCGTCGCCCCACGTTCGCGGACCACCCGCTTGAAAGCGCGCAGCACGTCGATCTGCGTCGTCACGTCGAGGGCGGTGGTCGGCTCGTCGAGCACCACCAGCAGCGGATCGCTGATCAGCGCCATGGCCGCCATTACCCGTTGCAACTGCCCGCCGGATACTTGGTGCGGGTAACGCTGGCCAATGTGATCGGGATCCGGCAAGGCCAGATCGCGGAACAGTTCGATGGCTTTGGCTTCCAGCACGGCCCGGCTACCCAGGCCGTGAATCAATGCGCCCTCCACCACTTGATCGATCAGTTTTTTCGCCGGGTTGAACGCAGCGGCGGCGCTCTGGGCAATGTACGACACCCGATTGCCGCGCAGGCCTTGCAGTTCGCTTTCGCTCAACGCCAGCATGTCGTGTTCGCCGACTTGCACCACGCCGGACGCCAATCGACAACCGCGTCGGGCATAGCCGAGCAACGCCAGCGCTATGGTGGTCTTGCCGGAGCCGGACTCACCGATCAACGCCAGCACTTCACCTTTGGCCAGGGAGAAGCTCACGCCTTTGACGATCTCCACTTCGCCACGCTCGCCGCAAGCGACCACGCGCAGGTCTTCGACTCGAATCAAATCACTCATTTCAATGACCTCCCGTACGTCGACTACGCCGTGACGACAGTCGGTCGATGAACAGATTCACGCCGATGGTCAGGGTGCCGATGGCCAGCGCCGGAATCACGATGGCTGGCGCGCCCTGATTGAGGCCGCCGATGTTCTCGCGCACCAGCGAACCGAGGTCGGCATCCGGCGGTTGCACACCGAGGCCAAGGAAGCTCATGCCACTGAGCAGCAGCACGATGAAGCCGAAGCGCAGCCCCAGATCGGTCAGCACCGGGTTGAGCATGTTCGGCAGGATTTCCACACAGGCGATGTACAACCGGCGCTCGCCACGGGTGCGGGCGACTTGCACGTATTCCAGCGCTTCGATGTTCACCGCCATGCTGCGGGCGATGCGGAACGCGCCTGGGGTGAAGCTCAGCACAGCGGTGCAAATCAGCAACAGCACCGAAGAACCGAACGCCGAGACCATGATCAACGCCAGCATCTTGCTCGGGATGGATATAAAGGCATCCATCAAACGGCTGATCACTTCGTCCAGCCATTTCGGCGACACCACCGACAGCAGCGCACATCCGGTCCCCAGCGTGCTAGCCAACACCGCTGAAATCAGCGCCAGGCCCACGGTGAACCGCGCGCCGACGAGAATGCGGCTGAGCATGTCGCGGCCCAGGTAATCGGTGCCCAACGGGTAAGCCGCGCTGAGGCTGTCGAACACGTTATCGGAGACCACTTCACCCACCGGGTGCGGCGCCAGCCACGGACCGAAGATAGCCACCAGCAGCCAGATCACACACATCGCCGCCCCGACCAGGCCAAGCCACGACGGTCCATGGGCAACCTTGCCCAATGCCAGCTCGGGCCCGGCAGGCGCCGATTTCGCCATGAGATCGTTCATTGGTTTCTCAGCCTCGGATTGGAAAGAATCGCGCACAGGTCGGCAATCAGCACCAACCCCAGGTACGCCGTACAAAACAGCATGGTGCAGGCCTGAACCAGCGCCATGTCACGGTTGGTCACGGCATCGACCATCAGGCTGGCGATGCCGGGGTAGTTGAAGATCGTCTCGACGATCACCACCCCGCCCAGCAGGTACGACAGGCTCAGGGCGATGGCATTGGCAATCGGCCCGATGGCGTTGGGCAAGGCATGGCGCAACACGATCCGTACCGGGCTCACGCCCTTGAGCCGGGCCATTTCCACATAGGCGCTGTCGAGCTGATCGATCACTGCCGCCCGGGTCATGCGCGCCATTTGCGCGACAATCACGCAGCACAGAGTCATCACCGGCAAGGCGTAGGTGCGCATGAATTGCCAAGGTGAGGTGATGTCGCTGGCATAGGACAGCGCCGACAGCCAGCCCAGGTTCACCGCAAAGATCAGCACTGCCAGGGTCGCCACCAGAAACTCCGGCACGGCGACCAGGGCCAGGGTGATGAAGCTGAGGACACTGTCCATGCGCCCGCCCCGGCCCATGGCCGAGCCGATGCCGATGATCAGCGCCACCGGCACCGACACCAGCGCCGTGACGGCCGCCAGCATCAGTGTGTTGGGCACCCGCCCGGCCATCAGCTCGCTGACCGGCAAGGCATTGGACACCGATTGCCCCATGTCGCCGCTCAGCAGGTTCATCAACCAATGCAGGTAACGCACCACACCGGGTTGATCCAGCCCCAGTTTCAGGCGCAAGGCCGCCACCTGTTCCGGCGTGGCGAATTGCCCGAGTGCCTGTTGCGCCGCGTCCCCCGGCAATACCGCCGTGATCGCAAACACGACCATGGACACGATCAACAAAGTCACGATCGCCGCGCCCAGGCGCCGGCCGATCAACCACAGTGTGTTGCTATTCATCGCCCTACCCTCATGCAATAGCCCCGCTGACGCCCGTGTGCGGCCGATCAGGCATCGAGCCAGACCTGTTCGGCGAACATGTAGCCCATGAAACCGCCGAGGGGGTTGCTGCCGTAGCCCTTGATGCGCTGGTCGACACCGTCGATGTTGCTAATGAACACCGGCACGCCGATGCCACAGTGTTCATGCACCAGGGCCTGCATGTCGGCGTACATCTTGCTGCGCTTGGCGTCGTCGGTTTCACCGCGGGCGAGCATCAGCAGTTGGTCGAACTGATCGTTCTTCCAGCCCGACTCGTTCCATGGCGCGCTGGACTGGAAGAACTGCGAGAACATCACGTCGGCGTTCGGCCGAGGGTTGATGTTGCCGAAGCTCAGCGGGTGCTTCATCCAGTGGTTGGACCAGTAGCCGTCGCTGGGCAGGCGGTTGACGTCGAGCTTGAGCCCGGCCTGTTTCGCCGATTGCTGCAACAGCACGGCGATGTCCACCGAACCGGTCGCGGCAGGCGATGCCACCAGCGGCATGCTGATGCTTTCCATGCCGGCCTTCTTCAGCAGGAATTTGGCTTTTTCCGGGTCGTAGGCCCGCTGCGGCAGGTCGGCGTTGTAGTAGCGCGAGCCAGGGGAAATCGGATGGTCGTTACCGACGACGGCAAAGCCACGGAACACCGCGGACTTCACTTGCTCACGGTCCAGCAAATACTTCATCGCCTGAGTGAATTCGGCGCTTTTACCCGGCATCTGGTCCTGACGGATGATCAGGTCGGTGTAGTTGCCCGACGGCGCATCGACGACCCGGTGTTTGGCGCTGGCCTTGATCCGTGTGGTCGAGCGTGGGTTGACCTCGTTGATCATGTGCACGTCGCCCGACAGCAGCGCGTTGACCCGTGACGGTTCGTCGGCAATCGCGATGAATTCGATCTCGTCCAGGTACGGCAGGCCCGGTTTCCAGTAGCCGGTGTTGCGCGCGGCAATCGAGCGTACGCCCGGTTTGAATTCCTTGACCGTGAACGGCCCGGTGCCGATGCCCTGGTTGAAGTCGGTGGTGCCTTCGGGAACGATCAACAAGTGCGACACGGCGAGGATCGACGGCAGCTCGGCGTTCGGCGCGCTCAGGCGGATCTGCACTTCGTGGGTGCCGGTGGCCTTGATCTCTTCGAACTGCGCCATCAGCGGCATGACCTTGGAACCGGTCAGCGGGTCTTTGTGGCGCGACAGCGAGAACACCACGTCGGCGGCGCTCAGGGTCTTGCCGTTGTGGAAGGTCACGTCCTTGCGCAGGGTGATGATCCACAGCGTCGCATCGGTGTTATCGATGCGCTCGGCCAGTTCCAGTTGCGGCACCAGGTGGCTGTCGAAACGGGTCAGGCCATTGTAGAACATGAAGTGACGCACGTAGTCGGTAGACAGCGCGCCCTTGGCCGGGTCCAGGGTGTCGGCGGTGGAGCTGGACATGCCGGCGACGCGAATCCGCCCGCCCGGCTTGCCTTTGCCCGGGGTCGCCGCTTCTTCGGCGAACAGTTTGCCGGCGGCGCCGAACAGGCTGCCGGCACCCGCTGCGGCAACACCCGCCACGCCGAGCATCTGCAAGGCGTGGCGGCGTGACATGCCACGATTGAGGCCTTCGAATACCCGCAGGCTGTCCTGGCCGGAAATCAGTTTCGAGTCGATCTTGTTGTCAGTCATATCAGTTGTACCTGTCGAAAATCAGAAGATTCGAGTGCTCCGGTTGACCGGAACGTCCTGGAAACGCAAACGACGGTGACGCCACAACATCAACTCAATGCAAATAGTCCTGGAGGCGGTAGTAAGCGCCCACGAACGGCAAGAACCACGGCTTGCCGAAATGCCCGGGAATCGCCGGCCAGTCGAGTTCGCGCCAGGGATTGGCCTCGACTTTGCCGGCCATCACCTCGGCCATCACCTGGCCCATGTGCACCGACATCTGCACCCCATGGCCGCTGTAGCCCATGGAGTGATAAACCCCGCCATGCTGGCCGGCGCGAGGCAAACGGTCGGAGGTCATGTCCACCAGCCCGCCCCAGCAATAGTCGATTTTCACCTTGGCCAACTGCGGGAACATCTGCACCATCGCCGCTTGCAGCACCTTGCCGCTCTTGGCGTCGGACACGCTGTCGGACATCGCGAACCGCGCACGTCCGCCGAACAGCAAGCGGTTGTCCGGGGTCAGGCGAAAGTAGTTACCGATCATGCGACTGGTGACATAGGCACGCCGACCGGGCAGCAACTGATCGATGAGGAACTGCGGCAGCACCTCAGTGGCGATCACGAAACTGCCGACCGGCACGATCCGCCGCCGATACCAGCCCAGGCCACCGTGCTGACAAGCGCCGGTCGCCAGCAATACTTGCCCGGCGTGCAAAGAACCCTTCGCGGTGTTGACCCGATAACCGCCGGCCTGGGCCTTCCAGTCCGTCACCGACGTACCTTGATAGATCAGCGCGCCGTGACGCGCCGCAGCCTCTGCCAGACCGACGCCGAAACGCCCGACATGCATCTGCACACCGTTGCGCTGCAGCAAGCCGCCATGGAACTGGGCCGAATTCACTTCGGCGCGGGTCTGTTCGGCGTTCAGCAACTCGACCTCGGCATCGACCTCCTTGCGAATCAATTCGCAGGTGCGCGCCAGGCCTTCGTAGTGCAGCGGTTTGGCCGCCAGTTTGAGCTTACCGTTGCGCTTGAGGTCGCAAGCGATCTGCTCCTGCTCCACCAGGGACACAACGCTCTGCACCGCGCTTTCATAGGCCTGGTAATAAGCCCGCGCCTTGTCGGCACCGAGGCTGGCACTCAGCCCGGCATAGTCCTGGGCAACGCCGGTGTTGCATTGGCCGCCGTTGCGCCCGGAGGCTTCGCCGATCACTCTCCCGGCTTCCAGCACCACCACACTGGCGCCCTTCAAGGCCAGCGCGCGAGCCGCCGCCAGGCCGGTGAAACCGCCACCGACGATGGCCACGTCGACCTCCCCGGGCAATGCGCCGAGCTGAGCACCGGTAAACGCCGGTGCGGTGTCGAGCCAGTAGGATTCACTGCCCATGTCTAACCCCTTATTCCGTGAAGAGCGCCGTTACCGTTCAACTCAGAGACCGACCAGCGCCGCCAGTCCACCGATGTCGGTGATCTGCTGGTAGCCGTAGAACGCATTGCCCGGAACCTCGTGACCGCGGGCGACGAAGGCCTTGTTCTTGATCTTCATGTCGTGGGCCGGCATCAGGTCGTAACGGAAACTGGAAGACACATGCAAGATGTCTTCCGGGCCGCAGTTGAGGTTGTCGAGCATGTACTCGAACGCGGCCAGGCGCGGCTTGTAGGCCTGGGCCTGTTCGGCGGTGAAGACTTTGTGAAACGGTGCGCCGAGCTTGTCGACGTTGGACATGATCTGGCTGTTGCTGGCGTTGGAGAAAATCACCAGGGGGATCTTGTCGGCGATTTTCGACAGACCGGCCGGCACGTCCGGGTGCGGGCCCCAGGTCGGCACGGCGTCGTAATACAGCTGGCCTTCGCCACGGTATTCGACACCCCAACGCTTGCAGACCCGCGCCAGGGAGGTCTTGAGGATTTCGTCATACGGCATCCAGTCACCCATGACCTGGTCCAGGCGATAGGCCGAGAAGTCCTTGACGAACTGATCCATCTGCTCGGGCGCCACGCGGTCGGCGAACAGTTCGCGAGTCATCGTGCCCATGTGGAAATTGGTCAGCGTACCGTAGCAGTCGAACGTAATGAATTTGGGGCGTAGAAAGCTCATTGAGTGCGGTCCTGAAGTTCGTTGAGGTCATGGCGCGACAGGTATTCGCTGCGTTTCGGGAGCGGCGATGCAACGCTGCAGCACACCGTCATTACAACACCGTGAAATCAGCAGATGGCGTTAAAAGCGACCTCTGCTTGATACAAACCACCGTTTTAGCCTGCCCCCTCAGCAGACTTTGCGGCTCGCTCCAGCCTTGGGCAACCCCCGTATTTATGCGCTCTTATGGACCTTCATGGCTACGCGAGGCTGACGAACGCCCCCATTCACGGCAGAACCTGCGCCGGGCTGAACGAAAACGGGCGCTTCCCTGAGGAAGCGCCCGTTTGGGTGCGGTTTGAACCTTCTCTTGATGACTACCCGGTGTAGCAGCTGCCGAGCCTGCGAGGCTGCGTTCGGCGGCGAAGCCGTCGTGAAATCAGCTATTGCGGTGTGTCATGAAAACCTTGCAAATCGGGTTTACGACGGCTTCGCCGCCGAACGCCGCCTCGCGCTGCTCGGCAGCTGCTACGGGGGCCGTGTTATTGGACGATATCGATCAGCACGCTCTTGAAGCGCAAGTTGGCTTCGAAGGCTTCGCGCCCCAGGTCCTTGCCGATGCCGGAGCGTTTGTAGCCACCGGTCGGCAGGATGTAGTCGTTGCTGCGTCCATAGCGGTTGACCCACACCGTGCCCGCCTCCAGCCGCCGGACCAGTCGCAGGGCGCGGTTGATGTCGGCGGTGTGCACGCCCGCCGCCAGGCCGTAGGTGGCGTGCGCGGCCAGGCTCAGTGCCTGCTGTTCGTCATCGAACGCCTGCACCGTCAGCACCGGGCCGAAGATTTCTTCACAGATCGCCGGGTTCTGATTGTCCAGGCCAGCCAGCAAGGTCGGCTGGTAATAGGCACCGCCCAGCCCTTCAAACAAACCACCGCCAGTCAGCACTTCGGCCCCGGCCTGGCGCGAACGCTGGACGATGCCGTCGATACGGCTGGCCTGCAACCGGGAAATGATCGGCGACAGCGTGCTCTCGGACGACCAGGTCGGCCCCGGGCGCAATTCCTCGAAGTACGCCTGCAAGTGCGCAACGAACGGTTCCATGATCGAGCGCTCAATCAACAACCGCGAACCAGACACGCACACCTGCCCGGCATTGCCGGTGATGGCCAGCGCCACGGTGCGTGCGGTTTTCGCGATATCCGGCACGTCAGCGAACACCAGTTGCGGGCTCTTGCCGCCCAGCTCCAGGGTTACCGGTTTCGGCCCCACCAATGCGCAAGTGGACATGATGCTCGAGCCGGTCGCCGTGGAGCCGGTAAAGGTTACCTTGCCCACCCGTGGATGACGGCACAAGGCGTCGCCAGTGACGCGGCCATCGCCCTGAACCACGTTGAAAATCCCGGCAGGAATGCCCGCCTGCACCGCCAGTTCGGCAAAGCGCAGGCTGGAAAACGGCGTCAGCTCCGACGGTTTGAGCACCACGGCATTGCCGGCAGCCAGCGCCGGCGCGACTTTCCATGAAGCCATGCTCAAGGGGAAATTCCACGGCGCGATGGCGGCGATCACGCCGTACGGTTCAGCGATCTGCATGCCCAGGCGATCGGTCTGGGTCGCCGCGACTTGGCCGCCGTGCTTGTCCGCCAGTTCGGCAAAGAAACGAATGCCCTCGGCGACATAAGGAATGTCCCAGGCGATCACATCTTTATGCGGACGGGTCGAGCCCACCGCTTCCAGCGGCGCCAGCACGGCGACATCGGCTTCGATCAGATCGGCCCAGCGACGCATGACCCGTGCCCGCTCCCGGGGCGGACGGCTGGCCCAATCGCTGCGGTTAAACGCCTGCCAGGCATCGTTGACCGCCTCATCCACCAGGTCGGCATCGGCGATCGGCAACTGGGCATAGGCCTGACCGTCTGAAGGGCGAACCACCTCCAGCCCCGGTTGGGCGTCGCGGTATTTGCCAGCAATAAAGTGAGCGCTGCGCACAGCGATAAGGCGAGGATCGAAGCTATCCATGGAGCACTCCAGAAAGGGACGGCGAGGCGTTTACTCAGGCCTCCATCGTAGAAAAAAAGCCCAAGCATTTGCTGCCGACCTTATGGGGCAATTAAGTAGTAAGTGTGGTCTGCAGGCCTTTGATGTGAGGAATCTGCCGAATCCTTCCGCCCCCCTTGTCAGGCCTTCACACAGATGGGATACAGGCATCCTCGCGCCGGAAAACCGGTTGATCGCGCACACTGTAAAACGGAGATTCATCATGTCCGCCTCGCACCCTTCCGCTTATGTCTATCGGCCGATGACCGCTGCTGATTTGCCTTCGGCCCATGCCTTGTCTGTTGAGTTGAAGTGGCCTCATCGCCTGGAAGACTGGGCGATGTTGCAGCGGGTCAGCGAAGGTTTCGTGGTGCTCGATGGCCCGCGTTTAATCGGTACCGCATTCGCCTGCCGGCAAGGCGACTTCGCCACCATCGGCCTGGTGATTGTCAGTGACGACTATCAGGGCAAGGGCATCGGCCGTCGATTGATGGAGCACGCACTGGAGGCCTGCCAGTCGCGCACGCCGATGCTCAATGCGACCCTCGCCGGTGCGCCGCTTTATGCCAGCCAGGGGTTTGTCGAGTACGGACGAATTCAGCAGCATCAAGGCCTGGCCCAGGTGCCCGCGCTTGAACCACTGGCGGACGGTGAGGAATGCCGCCCGTTACAGGCGACGGATCGGGCTCCTCAACTGGCACTGGCCAACGCCGGCAGTGGTCTGGACCGGCAAGCGGTGCTCACGGAGCTGTTTGCGGTGGCCGAGCATTCGGTAGGCATCGAGCGCGACGGTCAGTTGCGTGCCTTCGCCCTGCTGCGCCCGTTTGGTCGCGGTCGTTGCCTCGGCCCGGTCATCGCCGAAAATCTTGAACAGGCCAAACACCTGATCGCCGTGTTGCTGGCCCAGGTGCCGGACGCTTTCGTGCGAATCGACATTCCAGCGGACAGTGGTTTGAGCGAGTGGCTGGAGCTGGCCGGTCTCAAACAGGTCGACACCGTGGCGCAAATGGCACGGGGTACACCGCCGCAAGCGGCCAACGGCGTACGCCAATTTGCCCTCGTCACCCAAGCCATCGGCTGATCCCGGCGCGCGATGAAGCGAGCGCCTTCCATCACTTTCTACCCCCCATTTGCAGGGAGCGTCACCCGCATGTCTCAACCCACCATTGTGCTGTTGGCCCGCGCCGACGGCAGCCGCGTTTCTACGTCTTTCAAGGCAGCGCCCTTGAGTTCCATCGATCCGTTCATGGACGGTCGTCAGATCGCCTACATTGGGTCCGACGGCGTCTCGGCGGGCCTTGTTCACACCAGCAAAACCGTCGATATCGAGCACTTCCCGCACACCGAAGTGATCGTGGTCCATGCCGGGCACGTCGTGCTGCAATCCGGGGAACAGGTGCTGGAACTGGGCATCGGTGCCAGCGCGGTGATCGGTCGCGGCACAGCGCTCAGGTTTGAGGCACAACCCGATACGTGCTGGGCCTTCTGCGCCGTCACCAGCCCCAGCGCCGAACAGAAACCGGGGCTGACAGCGCTCGACCCGCTGGCGATGCTGTCCCCTTCCGCGGCACCGGAACCGCAGATACTGATCGGGCCTACGCCGCAGTGTCGCTCGCGCAATGCCTTCGAAGATGACGCCACTGATCTGCGCGTCGGCGTGTGGGATTCGACGCCTTACACCCGCCATGGCCGAGCGCACAAACTCAACGAGCTGATGCACCTGCTCGAAGGCAGCGTGACTTTGCAGGCGCCGGATGGAACCAGCGTAACGGTCAACCCCGGTGACACCGTGTTCGTGCCGCAAGGCGCACCGTGCGCCTGGAGCAGTACGCGGTATGTGCGCAAGGTGTATGCCGTCAAATAGGGAACTGTGGGAGCGCCGTATCGCCGCTCCCACAGGTATTTGTGCTGAATTCAGCAAGATCTTTGAATCAGAGGTATTTGAGAATCGCGATGTCGCGACGGCGCTGCTTGAGGTTGGCGAACCAGCGCGTCGGGAAGAACAGCAGCACCCCGAGAATCACGCTCCACAGCCAGACCATGGGCAGGTTATCGAAGCCGTAATAGGTGCCCTGATTGGCGCCCCAGATGGCAACGGCCACCAGGTACATGGCCTTGAGCACATACAGGTGCAACAAGTAGAAGAACATCGGCGCACCACCGTAGACCGCCAGGGTCGCGGTGGACCAGCGATTCTGGGCCTTCTCGAACAGCGCCAGAAGGATCAGCCCCAGGCCGAGGGTCGGCATCAGGAACATCAGTGACGGCGGGTACTTCTTCGCGCTCATGAAACTCATGAAGGTGCGCAGCGAATCACCGGTCTGCACCCAGGGTTTCTCGCCGTAAACGTTCAGATAGCGGATGAACACAAACGCCGCCAGCAGGCCGAAGCCGACTTTGAGCAAGCGGGAAATCCGCTCTGCCGGGTCCATGTCCTTGCCGAACCACGGCCCGATGGCCCAGCCCAGCAGGATTACGCCGATCCACGGCAACACCGGGTACGTGGTGCGAGCCCGGGTGAACTCGGTGATGTCGATGAATACGCGCTGATGCAGGATCGACCACGGCACGAAGAACGGCGACTCCGGCCCCACGGTCACGCCATCGAGCAGGTTGTGCCCGGCGACAATGGCCACCCCGAGCACGATCAGCCAACCGCGCTTGAAGTGCAGCAACCCGGCAAGCACGATCATGCAAATGCCAATGCACCAGATCACTTGCAGCCACAGCGTCTTGGGCGGGAACTCGGCGTTCCAGGCAAAGCACACGAATGTGAGCTCCAGAAACACCAGGAACAGCCCGCGCTTGAGCAGGAACACCGAGGTTTCACTGGCCGTGTGTTTCTGGCTGTAGAGCCAGGCCGACAACCCGGTGAGGAAGATGAACACCGGGGCGCAAAGGGTGCTCAGCAGGCGGGTGAAAAACAGGTCCGGGGTCACACTCAACGCATCGATCGGGTCGGTGACCTGACGGTGCAGCAGAAAGGTTTCGCGCACATGGTCGATGAGCATCAACAGCATGACGAAGCCGCGCAAGGCATCGATGGCCAACATCCGGGTGTTGGTTTTGGCAACGCTGGTGGCCAGCGCAGGGGAAACACTTCCCGCCTGCCCTGCCACGCTTGTAGATAGGGTCATATCAGTCACTCATGTCTTGGTCAGTGGACTACCGCTGGCTCAGCCCTGTTTCTTCAGCCTGGCAACTTCCGATGCCGGCAGCTGCGACGGCGCCCGCGGCAAGGGTACCTGACCTTCCTTTCGATAGAACGACAGTGTTGAACTGAAGCCGTGCAACGACCTGCCCCTCTCTCTGAACGCATTACAACGCAGGCGATTTTGCGCTTTGTTCCGAATTCATCGCCCGTAACGCAAACGAAGACTGTTTTCACCGCGTAAACAGCGGTTTATACGGCCTGCGCCAGCATGAAGCGTGTTGAAGCGGTTGTGCTGCCCCGATGTCCGATTGAGGTGCATGCCCAAACCGAATTCTCCGTAGCAGCTGTCGAACAGCGCGAGGCGGCATTCGGCGGCGAAGCAGCCGCAAAATCAGTCACTGCGATCCGTCAGGTACACCGTGCATTCAGGGTTTACGACTGCTACGCAGCCGAACGCCACCTCGCGCTGCTCGGCAGCTGCTACACAGAGCCCGTCGCGCGCCTCTTTCGAAGGCGCGGCAGGCTGCAAGGGAATGGGGGGATGTGGAGTCAGCTTCAGTGCCGCAACAATTTGCGCAGCGGCACGCCGTCCTTCAGTACGGGTGACTTGATGACGATGTAGCTGAAATACTTGGAGATGCCGATGTTCTTGTCCAGCAGGCTTTCGACCACTTCCTGATAATGCTGGATGCTGCGTGTCATGAAGCGCACCAGGTAATCGTAGCCACCGCTGATCAGGTGGCATTCGAGCACTTCGTCGACCAGACGGATATTGGACTCGAACTTGGCGAAGTCTTCGCGCTTGTGGTCGCTCAAGGTGATCTCGGTGAACACCGTGACCGAGTCGGTGATCTTGGCCAGGTTCAGGTGAGCCTTGTAGCTGGAAATATACCCGGCCGACTCCAGCCGCTTGACCCGTTGCAGGCAGGGGCTGGCCGACAAGCCCACGGCATCGGCCAGGCTGACGTTGGTCATGCGCCCGTCCTTTTGCAGCTCAACCAGGATGCTGATGTCGATTCGGTCCAGTTTTACTAAACCTTCCATTGCGTACCTCTTGACTGCCGTTTGTAAGACAATCTTCTAGCAAAATCAGCGCCGTAAAGACAGCTGATGCTGAGCCACCAGATCCGCCATGCTGTTAATGCAGTAATCCGCCGCGCACGGCGACGGTTGTCTGGCCCGGCCGCGACAGATCAGGCAGACCGCCCCCGCCCCCGGTTGCCGGGCGCCAGGCCGGGTTACCTGGAGGATGGTGTTGGCATCAAGGTCATTGGCCGCCAGCCAGTCATGGTCCTGCAATGGGTCGCTTGCCAGGGAAATAAAATCGTCGGGCATAATCCCCAGGCGTTCGCACAGCAGGCCGCGATCTTCGGCGTCACGGTCGCCATGCACCAGCAGGCGATAGAACTTGCGCAAGTACAGCATGGCGCCGGGTGCATCCTCGAACAACGACCAGCCGACGACGGACCGGGCGAAGCTCATGCCCTCCTCCCAACTGGCTTTCAACGCCCAGCGCTCGGCCAATTGACGGTGGGCGAAACACAGCAAACCACTGAAGCCCAACTCGCCGAAACGCGGGTACAGCGCCCGCACCACCTCGCTGAATTCGGCCAGCACCTGTGCCTTGTCCGGGTGACCGCCACGGCTGTCGAGCAGCGGCTGCAACGCCGCCCAGACTCCGGAATCGCGATCCACCAGCACCTCATCGCAATCGATCAGCAACGCTCGATAATCAGTCAGCCCCATGGTGTGTAAAGCCTCCGATGATGCATTCCATCAATCCATGCTCCATAAATGCTCACGGGCGATGCCGTGTGGCAGCGCCCGTGAGCTGGCGTGAGCTCAGTTCAAGACTCGTGCCAGTGCCGCGTCGAGAATCTGCAACGCTTCATCGATCTGTGCTTCGCTGGTCACCAGTGGCGCGAGGAAGCGCAACACGTTGCGTTGCACGCCGCACTTGATTACCAACAGGCCACCGGCCCGGGCTTCATCGATCAGTCGTTGGTTGAGGTCGGCATCCGCGGTTCGTGCCTCGTCATCCTTGATCAGCTCGATCGCCAGCATGAAGCCGCTGCCGCGCACGTCGCCGATCCGCGGGTAACGGGCCTGCAAGCGCAACAGTCCCTGACGCAGACGCTCGCCCAACGCTTCGCCACGGGCCAGCAACTGCTCTTGCTCGTAGGCTTCGATCACCGCCAGCGCCGCCGCGCACGACAGCGCGTTGCCGCCGTAAGTACCGCCGAGGCCGCCTGGCAATGGCGCGTCCATGATCTCGGCTTTGCCGACCACACCGGACAGCGGCAAACCGCCGGCCAGGCTCTTGGCCACGGTGACCAGATCCGGCTGAATCCCGGCGTGCTGGAAACCGAACCATTTGCCGGTACGCCCGAAACCGGTCTGGATCTCATCGAGGATCAGCACGATGCCGTGCTTTTCAGTCAGCGCGCGCAGGGCCTGTAGAAACTCCGCCGGTGCCGCAAGGAAACCGCCATCGCCCTGCACCGGTTCGATGATGATCGCCGCGACCCGCTCAGGCGCCACTTGGGTCGCCAACAACTCGTCCAGTGCCTTGAGCGCCATGTCGCTGGTGACACCGCGATAGGCATTCGGATACGGGGTGTGGAAGACCTCCGGCGCGAACGGCCCGAAGTTCTGTTTATACGGCTGGCTCATGCCGGTCAGCGTGGTGCCGAGCAAGGTCCGGCCATGGAACCCACCACGAAAGGCGATCACCGCCGAGCGGTTGGTGTGGGCGCGGGCAATCTTCACCGCGTTTTCCACCGCTTCGGCGCCGGAGGTGAAGAACGCTGCTTTATAAGCGTCCTGGCCGCCGATCATTTCGCACAGGCGCTGGGCCAGGTCGAGATAGGGCTTGTAAGCCACCACCTGGAAGCAGGCGTGGGAGACTTTCTGCAACTGCGCCTGCACCGCCGCGACCACCTTCGGGTGATTGTGACCGATGTTAAGCACACCGATACCGCCGACAAAGTCCAGGTAGCGCTTGCCGTCCACGTCCCACAATTCTGAACCCTGGGCCCGATCGATCACCAACGGATGCGCGGTAACCAGGCCACGTGGCACGAATTGATCGCGCTGACGGAGCAAATGAGGGGTTTCGTCGACTTTGCTATTCATGGCATTTCCCATCGTGAGTCCGGCAACCGGGAAGTGGTTGCGATGGTGTTCAGGTTAAGGCTTGCGCGAAACGAACTACGCCGAACTTGCCCCCTGAGAAATTCGGATCGACTGTTTTCACCCCGCCAAACGGCAGATTCCTTCAGCCCGCCGAATCTGCCGATGCCGGGTCGATACAAGATCACACAACCCGTTAAAGCCGCTGCTTTCGACAGATCCTGCGCTGGTATTGCGCGATGATGGGCAGCCCCTTCACCTTTCAGGAAATGCCCATGGCCCTGCTGTATAAAGCTGACCCTGTGCGCGGCAAACAGTGGCAAGCGCTGTTTGCCGAACACGCCCCGGATATTGAATGGCGCGCCTGGCCGGACATCGGCGACCCGAAGGACATTCAATACCTGGCCGCGTGGCAGGCACCTGACGATCTCGACGTTGTGCTGCCGAATCTGCAAGTGCTGTTTGCCTTGTCCGCCGGCGTCGATCAACTCGACCTCGGTCGCTTGCCGGCGAGCTTGCCGGTGGTGCGTCTGCTGGATCCGGGCATCACCCGTGGCATGTGCGAATACGCGACTTTTGCCGTACTCAGCCTGCACCGCGACATGCTGCGCTACCGCCAGCAACAAATGGCCCGCTGCTGGCAGGCGCACTTGCTGCAACCGGCGGCCAAACGTCGGGTCGGGGTCATGGGGCTCGGTGCCCAGGCGCAGCAGATTCTGGCGACCTTGCAACCGCTGGGCTTTGCCTTGTCTGGCTGGGCGCGCAGTGCCCATCACATTCCGGGGGTCGATTGCTATGCCGGCAACGCGCAACTGTCGGCGTTCCTCAGCCAGTGCGACATTCTGTTGTGTGTGTTGCCGCTGACCGAACAGACCCAGGGCATTCTTGATCGCAACCTGTTTGAGCAACTGCCCAAGGGCGCGGCGCTGATCAACATGGGCCGTGGTGGGCATTTGATCGAAGAGGATCTGCTGGAAGCGCTGGGCAGCGGGCATTTGAGCGGCGCGGTACTTGATGTGCTGCAGCAGGAACCGGCACAGGAGGATCATCCGTTCTGGCACCACCCGCAGATTCTGCTGACACCGCACATCGCCGCGATCACCCAGCCGGAAAGCGCGTTCGGGGTGTTGCTGGAGAACATCCGCCGGCATCAACGGGGTGAGCCGATGCTCGGCAAGATCGATCGCGCGCAGGGTTATTGAACGCCGATGCAGTAACGGGCGCTCAGGGGCTAATGCCGGTCAGTTCAGCCGCAACGCACTCTTTGTGCGTTCGCCGTAGCAGCTGTCGAGCTTGCGAGGCTGCGTTCGGCTGCAGAGCAGTCGTAAAACCAGACATTGCGGTGCATCAGGCAGACCGCGTTAGCCGGATTCACGACTGCTTCGCAGCCGAACGCAGCCTCGCAAGCTCGACAGCTGCTACAGATCGCATTACGGCTTAATTGTCCGGCATTAATAGGTTTAGTGGGTGCCCGGAATGCTGTTATCGCAGGAAATGTATTGCCCGCCACGCCGAAGCAGTTGTTCCTGCATCCGCTGGCAGCGCTCCTGTTCCTGCTGCATCGAACGATCAATGCTGATGTTGCCGGTCTTCTCCGGTTGTTTGCCATCGCCCAGGCGCAACGTCACCCAGGGCTGTTCCGGCTGGAGCTGGAAGCGGCTTTTTTCTTCGATGGGCTTGGCGGTTTCGGTTGCTGGCGGTTTCGGCAGTTGATCGGAGGTGACCCCGTAACGGGTCAGAATCGAGCTCTGAGGCAGTTCTGCGGCGGCGGCTGCCGATAACAAGGCCAGCGCCAGACCGAAGGTGTACCTCTTGCTGTTACTCACGTTACTAAATCTCCTGTACTCAATGGCGGCATGCAGCACCGGCGTCATAAGGATAACGCGTGGATGGGCTGATGCTTTAGGGCCAGTTGCTGTTGAGGCAGGTATTCGAGTCCGGGAGTGGCCAGTGAGTCACGGGGACAGGCAGGATTACCGCGTTATCGTTCTTCGCGGGCAAGCCTCGCTCCTACAGGGGAAATGGATTCCAATGTAGGAGCGAAGCTTGCTCGCGAAGAGGCCCTTACCGGCGCCGCCTCACCCTCAGGCGATCACAATCGCGCTACTGGACAAACTGTCCAGCCCAACGCCTACCAGGGTCACCGAATCACTGCCAAACGTCAGCAGCGTATCCTGCCCCACCGCCGTGGCATGGGCGCGGAAGTCGTCGTTTGGCGCACCCCCCTGAACCCCGAGGAACACCAGTTTGTCGTTGGCCTGGTAGCCCACCACCCGGTCCTGGCCAAACGCGCCGCTGAACAGGAAAGTATCAATCCCGCCGCCCGACTCGATCAGGTCATTACCCGCCCCGCCGACAAACACATCGTTGCCGGCGCTGCCGATCAAGTGGTCATTGCCGTCCAGGCCAAACAACCAGTCGCCCGTTGCATGGGCCTTGAGGGTGTCGGTGCCGGTGGTGCCCTTCACGCTCGAGGCGTACTGGGTCAGGTTGCTGCCGACGGTGAGGCCATTGGCGGTGACGCTGTGGGTCACGTCATCCTTGAACAGGCCCCAGAGCAACCCCGGCTCCTTGGTGACGATGCTGCCGATGTCGCGGGTGATGCTGATGCCGCCATTGGCGTCGCGCACGTACAGGTTGCCGACACCGTCATTGGCGAAGACGAAGTTCTTCACCGACTGTTGCAGGTCCAGCACGTTGCTGCCCTTGCCGCCCAACAGGATGTTGTAGCCACCACTGTCGCGGAAGGTGTCGTTACCGTCGCGGCCTTCGATGTAGTCGTTGCCCTTGCCGCCCTGGATCAGGTCATTGCCGTCGCTGCCGATGATGAAGGTGCTGCCTTTGTGGGTTTCGGCGTGGCGGTTCAAGTCCTGGACCCAGGTGTTGGCTCGCGCCGGGTCCGAGAGGTTGGCGACGATGATCGTCGAGTCCTTGCTGGTCAGGTCGTAGAACTTGGACTCCAGCACCCGGGTCATGCCGTCGCCGTAACCGGTGGGCAAGTGTGAAATCCAGGTGGCGATGTTGGTGATGGAATACGGCAACACATTCCACGCCGTCGAGGCGTAATGGTCGTTGAAGCTGACGATGTTATCGGTCGCTGAATCCTTGGGAGCATCGTGCACGCCCACCGAAGCCAGGTTGAACGACGAGCCATCGAGCGCGCGGAACACCGGGTCGTTCTCATAACCGATGTTCAGCACTTTGTCGCTGCTGCTTTGGGTCGGTGAGGCGTAGGCGATGTAGTTGGAATCCTGATAGAATCCGGACCATTTTTCGCTGCTCAAGTCCGCCAGGCTGTTGACCGCCAACCCGCCGAGGCTGTGGCCGCTGACCAGCACGTCCTTGCCCGCAAGGCCATTGGCCTGGGCAAACGCCGCGACTTTGCCGAGCAAATTGCCGAAGGCTTCGCCCGCGTAGTTTTTCGCGTAATCCTTGGGGCCGAGCGCCGCCAGCAGATCGTTGATCACATCACCGATGGAATCGCCGATCTGGATTTCCCTTGGGCCGCTGGTGCCACGAAAGGCAATGCCGATTTCCGTGAGATGACCCTGGGCGTCGTACTTGCCGAGGATCTCCACTTGCGCGCTGGTGTAACCGGCCTTCTCGCCGAAGAAGGTTCCGCGAGCGTCGGTCTTGCCGCCATAGCCCAGTTGCGTGGCCGTGATCGGGGTCCAGCCGGCCTTTTGCACGGCGTCGAGCGCGGCCTTTTCCGAATCTGGGTTCCAGGGAATGCCGGGAATCACGCCCTGGGAGTCGGTGCCGCCGATCAGCGCGGTCACGAGGGTGGCCGGCAAGCCCAGGCCGAAACCGTTTTGCTGGTAACCGGTGGCGAAACCGTTGTCGAGGTTGTGATAGGAATACAGCGTGATCGCCATGGCGTCGCTGAACAACGCCTTGGAGTCTGCTGCGTCGAAGTTCTTGTAGTCATACACACCCATTGGTATTGCCTCTCTCTTTGTTGGAATTGTCAGAGATAGCTCACAGCCAGGACGCCTCGATCACGAGGCGCCCCGGAGCCTCTAGTGCATGCCGCCTTTACGCAAACGTAATTCCCGAAGCCGACAGGTTATCCAGTCCCACCCCCACCAGCGTCACGGCGTAATCGCCAATCTTCAGCACCGTGTCGTTGCCGGCCTGTGAAGCGTGCTGGGTGTAGTCATAGCCCTGCCCCGCGCCCTGGACGCCCATGAACACCAGTTTGTCGCTGCCCTGGTAGCCATTGATCGCGTCGAAACCGAAGGCGCCGCTGAACAAAAAGGTGTTGCCGCCGCCCGAGGCATGCATCACGTCATTGCCCGTGCCGCCGACGAAGGTCACATGGCTTTTATCGCTGCGCAGCAGGTCGTCGCCGGCATTGCCGAACAGCCAGTCACCGTCGACGCTGGCCACCAGCGTGTTGCTGAAGGCATCGCCGTTGAGCGAATGGTTGTAGTGGGTCAGTTCCGTGCCATTGAGCAAGCCATTGGCGGTGACGTTGTAGGTCACCTCCTTGCTGCCCCACCACGAGCCCGATTCCTTGCTCACCAGCGCGCCGATGTCGCGGGTCATGCTGATGCCGCCGTAGGCGTCGCGCACATACAGGGTGCCGTCGCCGTCATGGGCAAAGCTGAAGTTCTGCAACGGCTTCTGCAGCTCGAAGGTGTTGCTGCCCTTGCCGCCCAGCAGCAGGTTGTAGCCGCCGTCATCGCGGAACCGGTCGTTACCGTCTCGACCTTCGATGAAGTCATTGCCGGCGCCGCCCTTGAGCCAGTCATTACTGTCGGTGCCGATGATGAACGTGCTGCCGGTGTGGGGCTCGCCGCTGCGGCCCAGGTCCTCGACCCAGGTGGTGCCTCGGGACGACTCCGACAGGTTGGACACGATCAGCGTCGAGTCCTTGTCGGTGAGGTCGTAGAAGCGCGAGTCGATCACCCGGTTCAAGCCGTCGGCATAGCCCAACGAGCCATGGGCCGACCAGTTCAGCGGGTTGAGGATGCTGAACGGCACCAGGTTCTGCGCGGTGGACGCGTACTGGTCATTGAAGTTGACGATGTTGTTGGTCGCCGAATCCTGATGACCGTCGTGCTTGCCCAGCGAGCCACTGCTGAAAGTGGTGCCGTCGAGCACGCGAAACACCGGGTCGTTCTCGTAACCGATGTTCAGCACGTTGTTGCCGGTGGCGCTTTGGGTCGGCGAGGCAAAGGCGATGTAGTTGGCGTCCTTGAAGAAACCACCCCAGTTATTGCCGCTCAACTCCGCTAGGCTGTTGACCCCCAGCCCACCGAGACTGTGCCCGCTGACCAGCACGTCCGTTGCGCTCAGGCCGTGGGCGATGGCAAACGCGGCGACGCTTTTGAGCAAGGTATCGAAGGCGTTTTTCGCGTAGTTGCTCGCGTAATCCGCCGGTCCGACCGCGGCCAGCAGGTTGTTTTTCATGTCGCCGAAGGTGTCGCTGTAACCCAGGCCGCCAGTGCCACGGAACGCAATGCCGAGGCCGATCAGCTGCCCTGCCCCGTCGTATTTACCGAGGATTTCGGCTTCGGCGCTGGTGAAACCGTCCTTCTCGCCATAGAAGGTGCCTTGAGGCCCCACCTTGCCCTGATAGCCCAGGGCTGCCGCGCCAATCGGCGCCCAAGCGGTCGCTGGCAGTGGCTGGCCGGTGGGCGTGTACGCGTAGAGCGTCAGCGCGATCGCGTCGGAGTACAACGCCTTGCCGGCCGCACTGCCAGCATTTTTGTAATCAAACAGTCCCATGTTGTGACTTCCTTTGCGTCAAATCAGAACTGCCAGTCCAGGGTCAGGCCCACACCGTGGTCTTTTTCCCGGGAGCCGAGCAGCCCGTTGTAATCCAGGTTCAAACGGGTATCGCGGCCCAGCGCCAGTCCGGCACGGGCGCCGACCACCGCGGCATCGCGGTCCATGGACACGCTTTGCACGCTGAACGCGGTGTTGCCGTTGACGAAGGCCAGGTGGTCTTCGGAACGGGTGCTGCTCAGGTTGTGCTGCCAGCCGAGCGTGCCGGACAGTTCCAACTGATGCTGGTCGGACAGCGCAATGGCTTTGCTCGCCCGCAGACCGAGGGTCGAGAGCACCGCATCGCGGTTGTTTTCACCGCCCTTGAGTGCGGCGGCATCACCTTTTTCGCTGAAGCTGTCGCTGTTCAAATGCACGTAGGCCAGGTTGGCGAACGGCTCCAGTGCCAGCGGTTGCAGGTCCAGGCGATAGGCCGCTTCGGTGAACAGTTGTGCGGTGGTCGCATCGCGTTTGGATTTCTGCTTGCCGCTGACGTCACCGAATTGCAGGTCGCGTTTGACGTCGATGCGATGCCAGCTGTAAGCGCCGCCGACACTCAGGCGCAGCGCGTCGATCTCATGGCCCAGGTAGGCGCCCAAGTGATAGCTGTCGACCGAAGCTGAAGAGTGCGTGCCATCGCCCATGCTCAATGAGCTGTCGCTGTAACCAGTGACGAAACCCAAGCGCGTATGTTCAGTGATCAAGCCATCGACACCGGCCAGCAGCCCGCCGATGGAGCTGTTGGAACTGGCGTTGTCATGCCCGCCATCGCTCTTGCCCCAGGCGCCGAGCACTTTGAGCCAGGCATTGCTGCGGTCATCGGTCGGTGCGCCGGCGTCGAACAGATCATGCTCGCGCAAACGTTCGCCGACGGCATCGCGCAGGTAGTGGCTGTCGTTGATCAGCAGCGTGCCGATCGCCGGATGAATCTCGCCAGACAGCTGCTGGAACGCCTGTTGCGCGACAGCGGCGGTCGGCGACAGCAGCAGGGTTTCGTACAGCGGATTGCCTGCGCCCAGTTGCTCGGCGGCAGCGGCCACGGCGCGTTGGTTCGGGGTTTGGCCAACGCTGGTGAAGGACGTCGCGTTACGCTCGACGGCCAGTTGAATGCCGTTGGCCGCGTAGTCGAGGGTGCCACCGATAAACAGGTAATCCGGCAGCACTGCTCCGAAGCGCCCTTCGATTCCGCCGGCCGCTTGCAGGATGTTGTACTGATTGCCGAGCAGGGTTTTCGCCTCGCCGGTGGTCAGCAGCGTCGGGCTGTTTTCCAGCGACAGGCTGACCGTTGCGCCGTCAATGATCGCCTTGCCGCCGGCGATGATCCGGTCGCTGCTGGTGGGCGACAGTTCTACGGCGTAGGTCGAACCAGGTTCGAAGGTCACGTCGCCCGCCACCTGCAAGGTGCCGATGGAATTGCCGGGGGCTACAGTACCGCCGCTTTTCGCGGTCAGTGCCGCGATGCTGCCGTTACCGCCAAGGATGCCGCTGTTGTTGACGGTGACGGCCGACAGCAGCGAACCGTTGATCGCCAATCGGCCCTGATTGACCAGGGTCGGGCCGGTGTAGGTGTTGGCGCCGGTCAGCACCAGCGTGCCGATGCCCTGCTTGGTCAGGCCGCCATGGCCGGAAATGTCGTTACGCCAATAGTCGAGCCCGCAATGCACGTCATTGCACACACGCTCGGTGGGTTTGCCAGCGTCGATGATCGCGCCGATACCCGGCAAGTCCGCGACAAACTGGCTGGAGCCGTAGGCGCCGTTGATGCGGAACTCCTCGGGAATGTCCTGCTCGGTGACGAACATCGCCGGGCCATCGATGCCTTTGCGCAGGTTGATCATGCCCCAGCCGTACAGTGCGTCGACGCCGGGTGCGCCGAGGTCGGTGGCGGTGGTGCGCAGCACGCTGGCAACTTGCGCGCCGGTCATGTACGGGAAGCGTTCCATCAACACTGCCACCGAGCCGGCAACGTGCGGCGCCGCCATCGAGGTGCCGTTGTAGTTGGCGTAGCCGGTGGTCAGGTTATCGGCATTGGTGCCACTGATGATCGAGCTATAGATGCGGCTGCCCGGTGCCGACACGCAGAAACTCGCGGTGTAGCCGCAGCGCGACGAGAAGGTGCTGATGGTGTAGAGGTCGGGGCTGTTGATGTCCGGGTTCTTCTGCAACGCGGCGACGGTCATCCAGTTCGGCGCGATCTGGGGGACGAAGTAACCGAGGCCGGCGATAGCGTCCGGGTTGTTGAGGTTGTAATCGTTGCCGGCGGCGAAGATCGTGACGATGCCGCTGCGGGCCGCCGCAATGGCGCCGTCGTAGGCACCGCCGGGTTTGGTCCCGAGCAAGGTCTGGATTTCGTTGAATTGCAGCTGCGCGTCCTGCACGGTGAAGTGCGGGTATGCCGGGTCCCGGCCTCCGAGGTCGAAGCGGTCGGTGATGCCGATGCCCCAGCTGTTGTTGATGATCCGCGCGCCGCTGGCGATCAGGGCGTCCCAGCCGGCCTTGTACACCGCGCCGTCGTTGCCACGGATGATGCCGTCTTCCGGGCCTGGGTCGCCGTTGTCAGCGCTGATGATTTGCGCGCCAAAGGCGACGCCGTGCATCGGTCCGCCATCGCGACTGCCCGCGGCGATCCCGCCAACGTGGGTGCCGTGGGCGCCGAGTTTGCCGTTGGAACCTACTGAAGGCGAACCGTCATAGAGAAAGGCGTCCCCGGCTTTGACCGGAATGTACGGATCGGTGTACTCGCGGATGCCGCTGGTGACCAGGGTTATTACCTTGTTGGCCCCGGAAAACTCCGGGTGCAAGGCGTAGACCGGCTGGTCGAAGATCCCCAGTTTCACCCCTTTGCCGGTGTAACCGGCCGCATAGGCATCCTGAGCGTTGATCGCCCCCAGCCCCCAGTCGGCGTTGAACTCCGCGCTGCGCCAACTGTTCGGGTCACCGCCCCTGCCGTTTTCCACGTAGGGTGCCGCGTGTGCGGTGCCCAGGGTTGCCAGTGCACAGAGCAAGGCAAGTTTGTTGTACTTGTTATCCATCAAGCTACCGTCCTTAGTTGTGTTGCAAAGATCCTTGGGCCTTCAAAGGCGTGTCTTGTCCTGCTACTAAAACTGCCAATTGAGACTCAGCCCTACTCCATGGCTCTTCTCGCGGCTGGCCAGTTGGCCGGTGTAATCGAGGTTCAACCGAATATCCCGACTCAAGACCAGGCTGGCATGGGCGCCCACCAGCGCCGCATCACGAACCAGCGGCGAGCTCTGCACCGCGAACGGTGCGCCACCGCTGGCAAACGCCAGGTGTTCTTCGGAATCGGTGTTGCTCAGGTTGTGCTGCCAACCGAGGCTGCCGCTCAGGTCCAGCTGTGAAGTAGCGCGGGTCGGGGTTGGGACCGAACAGGAAACTGTCGTTCTTGTTGGTGTTGCCGACGTAGATTTGTGCGTTGTACGCCACGCCGTGCATGCCGCTGCCATCCCGGGAAGCGCCCATGGTGCCGATGACGTGGGTGCCGTGGGAGTCGTTGTTGGCGTTGAGCGTGCCGTCGACGTTGAACGCCGAGCCATCGACATAGCTGCCGCTGGCCGTCACGGCGTGATAACGGTCGGCGGCGAATTCGGGATGGCTGGAATCGAAACCGGAATCCAGCGCGCCGATTTTCACGCCTTTGCCGGTGATGTCGGCGGCATAGGCTTGATCGGCCTGCATCCGCCCCAGGCCCCAATCGCGCTGGAACTCCGCCGAACGCCAACTGGCCGGGTCACCGAGGGTGCCGGTTTCCAGGTACTGCGCCAGGGCCGAACCCGGCGCTGATGAAATCAAGAGCAGCAGCGTGCCGACCGACATCGGCTTGATCTGTACGTCCATGTGCATGAAATCTCGCTTTCTTGGCGTTTTTAGAGTTCTAGGCCCCGGTCCCAGGGGCGACGTGTTGCTGTGATTCTGTGGCGAGGGAGCTTGCTCCCGTTCGGTTGCGCAGCAACCGCCATTGGGTCTGCTTCGCAGCCCAGCGGGAGCAAGCTCCCTCGCCACACTGTTTTCTAACGGCTACTGTGCCCTCGCGCCCTGGCCGAACGCCTCATCCACCTTGGCCAAGTCCTGTTCGTTCAAGGTGCCGGCGTAGTAATGCAATTTGGTCCAGGCCATCAGATAGTCGTAGCGTGCCTGTGCCAGATCCCGGCGGGTGGTGAATAGTTGTTGTTCGGCATTCAATGCGTCGAGGTTGACCCGTTCACCACCCAGAATGCTTTGTTTGGTCGAGACCACCAGCGCTTCGGCCGAGGTCAGGGCCTTCTGATAAGCGCGCAGCTTGTTGACCCCCGACAGGCAGGCGCTGAACTGGCGGCGCAGCTGGATCAAGGTTTCCCGGGTCTTGCCGTCCAGCTCGTACTCAGCCTGTTCCATGTTGCGGCTGGCCTGCCGGGTCGAGGCCGAGACGCCACCACCGGCGTACAGCGGCATATTGACTTCAATACCGATGGTGTTGGTGTCGTAGCGCTGGTTGTAGGTGTTGCCGCTTTCCGATTCGTTCTGGCGCATCGAGGCGTAGGCGCTGACTTTCGGCAGGTGCCCGGCGCGGTTGCGTTCGACTTCATAGCGCGCCACTTCCACCGCCTGGCGCTGGGAAGCCAGGTTCGGGTTATTGGCCACCGCCATCTCGTGCCAGGTGTCGTAGTTGGCCGGTTGCAGGGTGAAGGTCTGGAAGTTCTGATCCAGTGGCGTCAGGTCGCCAATGTCGATGGCGGCTACACCCACCAGGGCGCCCAGTTCCCGCAGAGCCGCATCCTGTTCGTCCCGCGCCTCGATTTCCTCGGCGGTCGCCAGCTCGTAACGTGACTCGGCTTCGAGGATGTCGGTGCGCGTGCCTTCCCCTTGGCGGAACATCTGCTCGTTCTGCTGGAACTGCTCCTCGAAGGCTTTTTTCTTCGCGCGCGCGATGTCGATCTGGTCCTGGGCGAACAGCGCCTTGGTGTAATTCTCCAGCACGCGAACCAGCAGTTCCTGGCTCTTGCCACGGAAGTTTTCATCGGCGAACAGCGATTGCGCCACGCCTTTGCGATACGCAGCGTAAGCCTCGTAATCGAGCAACGGCTGTTGCAGGGTCAGGGTCGAGCCGTAACTGCTGTAGTTGCGATCTTCACTCTGGCTGTTACCGCGGGCATTCAGATTGGTGGCCTTGGAGGAGTTACGCCCCTTGTTGTAGTTGTAACCCAGCCTCGGCAACAGCCCGGCGCGGCCGATGTCGCGGTTTTCGAGGCCGGCATCGCGCTCCTTGATGGCACCGAGGAACACCGGATCATTGCGTAACGCTTGCTCGTAGATGTCGAACGGCCCCATGGCCATTGCGCTGTTGCACGTCAGCAACGCCAGGGTCGCTGCGAGCAGGGAAAGCTTATTCATACAACCGAACATCCTTATTCCTCGGTCAACGCGGAGCCTGCCCGGTCGAGCAGCGGTTTGAACAGATAGTTGAGGAGTGAACGTTCACCGGTGCGCACGAACATTTCTGCCGGCATGCCAGGCTTGATCACCAGGCCGTTGAGTTTTTCCATCGCCTGATCGCTGACGCTGCTGCGCAGCACGTAATACGGCGCACCGGTTTTCTCATCGACCATCTGGTCGGCGGAGATCAGGCTGACTTCGCCCGGCACTCGCGGGGTGCGACTCTGGTTGAACGCGGTGAACAGAATGTCCACCGGCAAGTGCGTGCCGACCTTGTCGATCAAGTTGATCGGCAAGTGCCCCTCCACTTCCAGGCTGGTGCCTTGCGGGACAATCTCCAGCAGGTTTTCGCCCTGGCGTACTACCGCGCCTTCGGTATGAACCCCAAGGTTGACCGCAATGCCATCGGCGGTGGCGACGATTTCGCTGTGTTGCAGGTCGAAGCCGGCGGAAGTCAGCTGCTCTTCCAGGGTCACGCTTTTGAGCTGCGCGTCGGCCAGTTGGCTGCGGACTTCCTTCTGGTATTCCTCACTGTGCTGTTGCAGCTTCAGTCGGGACTCGAGGATGCCCTGCTCCACCCGGCCGCTTTCGCCGGTGTTCTCTGCCAGTTGTTGCTGCACTTGCGACAGCTGACGCTGGTACTCCATCAAGCGGTTGCGCGGGATGTAGCCGTTGTCTGCCAAGGGCTGCAGATTGCTCAACTGTTGTTGCAGGGAACTGGCCTGGGCTGTCAGGTCCGTGCGCGCGCGGCGCATGCCGGCCAGTTGCGCGCTGGCGCCTTCGATGTTCGCGCGCAAAGCGCCTTGCTCACGGGAAAACGCTTCGCGGCGGCTGCTGAACAATTGCCGTTGGCCTTCAAGCACCAGCGCCAGGCGCGGATCGGGATCGTTGCTCAGTTCAGCGGGGAAATTCACCTGCTTGAGGTTGTCCCGTTCACTCTGCCAGCGCGCCAGGCTGGCCCACGCCATGCGGTATTGCGCTTGCAGCGATTGCACGTCGGCCGCGACCTGGGTCTGGTCGAGGCGGAACAGCGGCTGGCCTTGTTTCACCACTTGGCCTTCACGCACCAGAATCTGGCTGATCACGCCATTGCTCATCGATTGCACGGCCTTGCGCTTGCCCGAGACCACCACGGTGCCCTGCACCGGGATGCCTTGATCGAGTGGCGCGAGGCTCGCCCAAGTGAAAAAACTGCCGGCGCCGACAATCGCCAGAATCCAACCCATGCGGGCGAAGAAACGGGCATCGCGCTCAGGGCGTTCGGCAATGTAATCGTGTTCCATCGTCGCTTCGCTGTCGTGGTTCATGCGTGTGCTGCTCATACACCCGAATTCCTGGTCGTGGGCTGATACTGCCGGCTCATGCTGAGCCCGCCCGGTGCCTGCGCGGCTTTTTCACGTGATTGTTCCTGGGTAGCCGACGGGTTGCCGGCAAGCGCCTTGAGCACGTCCTGGCTTGGGCCGAAGGCTTGCAAGCGACCTTCGTTGAGCACCAGCAACTTGTCGGCCTGGGCCAGGGCCGAAGAACGATGGGTGACCAGAATCACGCTGGTGCCCCGGGCCTTCATGTGTGCGATGGCGCCGGCCAGTGCCGCTTCGCCGACGGTATCGAGGTTGGAGTTCGGTTCATCCAGTACCACCAGGCTCGGATGACCGTACAACGCACGAGCCAGGGCCACCCGTTGCTTCTGGCCACCGGATAAACCGCTGCCGTCTTCGCCGAGCACGGTGTCGTAGCCCTGGGGCATGCGCAGAATCAATTCATGGACGCCAGCCTGTTGCGCGGCTTCGACGACTTTTTGCGGGTCTGCCTCACGGAATCGGGCGATGTTTTCGGCGATGCTGCCGCTGAACAATTCGATGTCCTGAGGCAGATAGCCGATGTAAGGGCCGAGGTCGTCGCGGTTCCAGCGATGAATGTCCGCGCCATCGAGGCGCACCGTGCCGCCCAGCGTCGGCCAGACGCCGACCAGCACCCGTGCCAGGGTCGACTTACCGGAGCCGGAAGCCCCGAGCACGCCCAGCACTTCGCCGGCGCTGAGGTTGAAATTGACCATGTGCAAGGTCGCTGCCCGCTGCCCCGGCGGGCCGGCGCTGACTTGCTCGAACGTGATCTGGCCTTTCGGCGCCGGCAGCGCCATGGCCTCGTCACTCGCAGGAAAGGCTTGCAGCAAGGCGTCGAGGCGGCGGTACGCGAGTTTGGCGCCGCTCCACTGTTTCCACACGGCAATCAACTGATCGATAGGGCTCAGCACCCGGCCCATCAAAATGGAGCCGGCGATCATCATCCCGGCGGTCATGTCGCCCTTGATCACCAGCAAGGCGCCCAACCCCAAGACCAGGGATTGCAGGCACAGGCGCAGGGTTTTGCTCAAGGAACTGATGACCGCGCCGGTATCGCTGGCCTGATTCTGCAGGCCGAGAAAACGCGAGTGCACCCCGAACCAGCGCTTGCGCAATGCACCAAGCATGCCCATGGCTTGAATGGTTTCGGCGTTATGCAGATGACTGGTGGCCAGTTGGCTGGATTTCTGGGAAAACCCTGCCGCTTCGCCCAAAGGCTTTTTGGTCATGGCCTCGTTGAGGCAGGCCAGCCCGATCAGCAGCACCGCCCCTGCGGTGGCCAATACGCCGAGCCAGACGTTAAACAGGAAAATCACAAACAGATAGACCGGAAACCATGGCGCATCGAAGAAGGCAAACAGCGCCGGACCGGTGACAAACTGGCGAATATGGGTCAAGTCGCCCAGGGATTGCCCGGCGTTGCCCTCACCCTTGAACAGGTTGCGCTCGAAAGCAGCCTGATACACCCGCAGGTTGAAACGGCGCTCCAGTTGGCTGCCGATACGGATGACGATGAAACTGCGCACAGTCTCCAGCAACCCGATGAAGGCGAAGAACCCGACCACCATCAGCGACAACATCGCCAGTGTGGTTTCGTTTTGCGACGACAGCACCCGGTCATAAACCTGGAGCATATAAATCGACGGGACCAACATCAGAACGTTGATCAATGCGGTAAAGCAGCCGACGCTGATCAAGATGCTCTTATAGTCGCCCAGTGCCTTGAATAACGGTGCGGTGGCCGGGCTCTTCGCCATCTTCATTGGTTTTTCCTGAGGTATTAAACCTCGCCTCACTTGGCAAGGTTCCAATTAACTGTCCGCACACGGGTCGAGACATTCTTTTGCCGGTTATTGCTGACAGATTAATAACAACTCTTTGTGGACTTTAAAGAGTCTTGGTTATTGATCTGCTGCTTATAACTGCAACAACGGTCTTTATATTCAGTACCTGTCGTCGGTCCGACGCCTTTCGCTTATTGCGCTGCGCGCGTGAGCGTAATAATCAGCCCCGACTTCAAGGTGCTTTTATAAAGCCCCTCATGCTGTCGGCTGAAAAACACAATTCTTGAGCCTTCTTCCCCGGTCACGGCAATGCCGTCCGGCTCCGGGAACCAGCCCATCGCCGATTTGTTCAGCCAGGCACTGAAGCAATCGGCCCCCTCACCCAGGGTCTGGTCCGATTTAAGCTCTATCGTGCAGACATTCGACGGTTTGTCCTGCAGCGCCTGGGACTCGGGCGAGTCTTGCGCGGTATTCAAAATGGCTTGCCATTTGCCGGCGAGCTCCGACGGATCGGCTAATTTCAGACTGCTTGCCATGGCTACTTCTCCAAGAAACATCATCAGCGTCGCTAACAGCCACGCGGTTGTTTTGCAGGTAAAAGCGTTCTGGGTCATAGGGCGTTTTACTCTGGATCGGGGCAGAGAACGACGCGTAAAGCGCCGCCCTCCTTTATGCCTTGAATCAGGCCACGATGTCCGAGAACGCCGCCTGGCCAACGGTGCTGACCAGGAAATCAGCCACGCCGTGCCCGGAGAAGTCCACCGACAACAGGCTGTTGCCGCCCGAAGTGGTCAACACTGCATCGCCTGCCGCACCGGTGAACGAGTTCACGAAATGCAGGCCCGCGCCTTTGGTGATGCCGGTCAGGTCGATCTTGTCCAGGCCGCTGACAAAATCGAGGATCTGGTCGACCGCGCCTGGCTTGGAGTCGCTGCTGGCCGCGAACACGAAGGTGTCCGAACCCGAGCCGCCCCACAGTTTGTCTGCACCGCCCGCGCCGAAGAGGATGTCGTTGCCGGCACCGCCCTTCAGTTCGTTGGACACACTGTTACCGATCAACAGGTCGCTACCCGAGCCGCCAATCGCGTTCTCGATCGTGACGCCTTTGGCGATGGACACGTTGCCCACCAGGCCGCCAACGTCGGAGAACGAGGCTTCATTGAGGTTGATCTTCTGGTTCTGGGTAAAGCCGGAGAAATCCAGGGTGTCCTTGCCGCCCGCATCCCACACCGAAAACACGACTTTGTCCGACGAGGAAGATGCGCTCAAGAAGTCGCGACCGGCGTTGGAGTTGAAGCCGTAGGTGGTGTCACCGGTACGGGTGGTGGTGTTGGCACCGTAGAGCTTCTGGATGGCCGCGATATCGTCCATCAGCGGGCCGGAAGAATACGCTTCCACACCGCCCTTGCTGAAGTTTTGATCGGTATTGCTTTCACTCCAGTAACTCATGACGCTGTAACCGCGGGTGTCTTGCCCGTAAGTCGCGTCATTGTAGGTCGGTGCACCTTCACCGGCGTTGTAATCGCCAGGGTGGGCCAGCCCCAGAGTATGACCGATTTCGTGGGTCAGGGTCTGACGGCCGTAGTTGTTCAGGTCCGGCGTCTTGTTCGGCGTATAGCTGCTGTTGGTCAGGTACCACGAAGTGCCGTCATAACCGGCGCCCGTGCCAGGCAGATAAGCGAATGCCGCTGCGCCATCCTGACCACCGCTGTAGTTGCCGAAGGTCATGTGACCGTCACCACCGGAGGACTTCTCGGTGAAGGTGACGTTGGCCACGTCGGCCCAGGATTGCATGGCGAGCACGGCCTGGGCTTTCTGTTGCGTATTGAACTGGCTGAACCCGGTAATGCCGTGCTTGTTCATGGTGCTCGACGAGGCCGAGGTCAGGAACGTGTAGGTAAGTTCGATTTTGCCACTGCCGTCCTTGTCCTGGTAGGCAGCGCCGTCACGCAGCAGCTGGGTAGCGGCCTGGTCGACGGAGAAGGAGGGTTTGCCATTGACCGTGAGATTGCCACCCCGATCATACTGATGGCTGAAACTATCGATCTGGTTGTAGGCAGAACTGGCGGCAGCCAATGGTGCAAAGGCCTGTTCGGCAAGATCAATAGCGTTGTCTTTTACTTTCGACATAAACACACTTCCTTGTTTAGCAATGGAACAGTTTTTGTCCGATACGACAATCTCTGGCGAGATCGTCCTATCACTCGCCCAATGAAGGCATATGAAAACTGACACAATTCGAAATCAAACGTCTACATTTTTTTTGACGTCAAATTGAACTGTTTCATAGAACTCCAGCAAACATTGCTTGTGCTGTCGAAAGATTATTCTTAGTACAGGGTTTCAGCCGGATTGTCCGACAATTTCATATTTAAATATTAAATATTGGTAAGTTGTTTTTTTGTTGATTGGCTCTCTTTTTTTGGACTTATTAGTATCAGTGCCAGTGTATTGACATCAATCAAATTAAACGTCCAGTTAGTTGCCGCAGTGGACAACGACAGGGCTCCGACGACCCGTTAATCCCGGCACCGCCCTCAGACCATGCTCGTGATTGCGGCCTGCTAGACTGATTACGCTCTGGCTTGCCAGGCCACCGCATCCGAACGGCCAAAGTCCCTGTCTCCTGATCTGGAGGTATCCCATGAGCAACAGTACCGAACTCACAACTTTTACCGGCTGGGCCGCAACATCGGCAGGCGCGCCGCTGGAGCGCTATAGCTACGACCCCGGTCCATTGGGCGCCGAGGAGGTGGAAGTCGCCGTGGAGTATTGCGGCGTCTGTCACTCCGACCAGTCGATGATCGATAACGAATGGGGCCTGAGCCACTACCCGTTTATCCCTGGCCACGAAGTAGTCGGCAGTATCGTGCGAGTGGGCGCACAGGTACGCGGTCTCGAAGTGGGGCAACGGGTGGGCATTGGTTGGTACAAGGGCAGTTGCATGCATTGCTCCTCGTGCATCGGAGGCTCCCACAATCTGTGCAGCACAGTCCAACCCACCATCGTTGGCAGCAATGGAGGCTTCGCCGATCGCCTGCGTTCGCACTGGGCCTGGGCGCTTGCGATACCGGACGGACTTGACCCGGCCATGGCCGGACCGCTGTTCTGCGCAGGCTCGACGGTGTTCAACCCGCTCGTGGAATTCGACGTCAAGCCCACTGACCGGGTCGGTGTCGTGGGAATCGGCGGCCTCGGTCATCTGGCACTGCGCTTTCTCAACGCCTGGGGCTGCGAGGTCACGGCCTTTACCTCGTCGTTGAGCAAGCAGGACGAAGCCAGGCGCCTGGGCGCGCACAACGTGCTCGCCTCTACCGACAGCAACGCGCTGAAATCCATTGCCGGCACCCTGGATTTTCTCCTGGTCACCGCCAACGCCGACCTCGACTGGCCGGCCATGCTCGGCACGCTGCGCGGCAAGGGTCGCCTGCACTTTGTCGGCGTCGTGCCTGGCGCTATTCCAGTGCACGTATTCAACCTGCTGCCCCAACAAAAGAGTGTGTCCGCCTCGCCGGTTGGCTCGCCCAGTACCACGGCAACCATGCTTGAGTTCTGCGCCCGGCATCAGATCTTGCCGCAGGTCGAACACTTTCCCATGAGCCGGATCAACGACGCCATTGATCACCTACGCAGTGGCAAGGCGCGTTACCGCGTCGTGCTGGACGCCAGCAAATGACAGACTGGCGCGTCGGGTAATACCGCACGCGCCTTTTGCCATCGCTACGTAAGGCGATCCTGGAAGCAAGCGATGTTGACCTGGTCGCTTCTGGGTGCCCCAGTTGCCCCCGGACACCTGTTCGTTTCCAAAAGAGGTACCAACCCTATGAAGGACACGACTGCTGCGCAGCCGAACGCAGCCTTCGGCAGCTGCTACGGGTCCGCGCACGCCACGGCTTTTGTAGCAGCTGGCGCAGCCTGCGTTCGGCTGCGCAGCAGTCGTAAATCATCACAGCCAACACGCATCCCACAGCGGATAATCATGAACACGTATCACCAGTCCCGCCCGAACAGGATTGGCAACGACATATCGGGCAAGACCTTTCACGTCCTCCTCTTTCCGAACCGCTCGATCGTGATAGCCCTTCTGCCACAAACGCCCGCTTCGCCCTAGCGCCTGATTAACGGCCAGACTACTTCGGGACTTGATTCGACACATCAGCTCGGCCAGTGTTTTATCCCGAAGTTCTACCAAACAGTGCATATGATCTGGCATCACCACCCACGTCAAAAACTCTACCCAATGCTCCTCCTGAGCCTGATGTAATTGTTGGGCAACCAGCCTACCTAAGCGCCAATCGGTAAAAATTGGCTGCCGATCGTGAACCACAGCTGTTAACAAGTAGATGCGCCCAGGCTCCGAGTACCGCCCAATGCGTAGATGACCAGCTTTCGAACAAACAGGCATTCCATTGCCTCCCACTTACTGAAAGAGACATGGAATCTAACTCATTGCAGTCAACCCAACCGTAGCCATTGGCCACAAAAGATGACCGATCAGCTACCGGTCCTGATCTTGTTCCACACCCGCGTCCGCACCCGGTCGATGTTCAACGGCATCGCCTCAAGGGCAAACAATTTGCCCATCATTTCCGGGCTCGGATACACCTTGGTGTCGTTCTTGATCGCCGGATCGATCAGGCGGTCGGCCTGTTCGTTGCCGTTGGCGTAGTGCACGTAGTTGCTGATGCCGGCCATGACGTCGGGACGCAGCAGGTAGTTCATGAACGCGTAACCGGCTTTCTCGTCCGGGGCGTCGGCGGGCATGGCGACCATGTCGAACCAGATGGCCGCGCCTTCCTTGGGAATCGAATAGCCGATGTCCACGCCGTTCCCGGCTTCCTTGACGCGGTTTTCCGCCTGGAGAATGTCGCCAGAGAAGCCGACGGCCACGCAGATATCGCCGTTGGCCAGGTCGCTGGTGTATTTGGACGAGTGGAAATAGCTGACATAGGGCCGGACTTTCATCAGCAGCGCTTCGGCCTTTTTATAGTCTTCGGGGTTCTTGCTGTGATGCGGCAGCCCCAGGTAATTCAACGCCGCCGGCAACAGTTCGGGCCCGTTGTCGAGGATCGCCACGCCGCACTTTTGCAGTTTTGCCATGTTCTCGGGTTTGAAGATCAGGTCCCAGGAATCCACCGGCGCGTTGTCGCCCAGCACCGCCTTGACCTTGGCCACGTTGTAGCCGATGCCGGTGCTGCCCCATAAATACGGGAAGCCATGCTCGTTGCCCGGGTCGTTGGCTTGTAACGTCTTGAGCAACACCGGATTGAGGTTTTTCCAGTTCGGCAGCTGGCTCTTGTCGAGTTTCTTCAGGGCCCCGCCCTCAATCTGTCGGGCCATGAAGTGGTTGGACGGGAATACCACGTCATACCCGGATGTGCCGGTCATCAATTTGCCATCCAGGGTTTCGTTGCTGTCGAAGACGTCGTAACTGAAGGCGATACCGGTTTCTTTCTGGAAGTTTTTTGTGGTGTCCGGGGCGATGTAGTCCGACCAGTTGTAGATTTTCACGGTCTCGGCGGCCTGACTGAGGGTCGCGACGAGCGCAAGTGGAGCAAGCGTCAGTGTCTTTCGGATCATGGGTCGATTCCTGTATGGGTTGTTTTCTTTTTATTGGAGAACTGGCAGGCAATCAGAGATCAAAAAATCAAAACGTAGGTCTTGCGCACGGTTTCCTGGATGTCCCAGATGCCGAGGCTGTTGGCTGGCAACATCAGTGCATCGCCGTTCAGCGCATGAAACCTTCCATGAACCCCGCGACCCGGCAGGCCAGTTTGCGACGCCAGGGCGCGGTGGACGGATTGGCCAGGGTCTGGTCTTCGTGAACGAAGCTGCGGATGATTGCGTTGTAGCCCAGCCAGCGGCAGGGCTCCGGCTCCCAGGCCTTGAGCGCGTCGAGACCGCCCTCCGTAATCACCCACGGCTGGCGCACCAACTCGGTATCGCGCCGAAGAATCAGATCGGCCAGCGTCCGCCCGCCGAGGTTGCTGGCACCCACGCCTTCCCCGCCATAACCGCCCGACAAGGCGATGCCGCTGGCCTGATCGCAGAGCATGTGCGGCTTGAAGCGCCGGGACATCCCCAGGTTTCCGCCCCAGGCGTGGGTGATTCGCACGTTCTTGAGCTGCGGGAAGAGTTCACCGAACAGGTAGCGTCGTAACTGCACTTCGCTGGCGCTCAGCTCGAAGTCATGGCGCAACTTGCCGGCAAACTGATAGCCGCCACGGGCGCCAAACACCAGACGGTTGTCGGCCGTGCGCTGGCCGTAGGTGACCTGGCGGCTGCTTTCGCTGAACGCCTGACCATGGCTGAGGCCGATGTCGTCCCAGGTCGCGGCGGACAGCGGTTCGGTCGCCACCAGTAAACTCTGCACGGGCAATTGATAACGACCCAGCGGCGGCAACGTGACCGCGTAACCTTCTACCGCCGGCACGATCCAGCGGTTGCGAACCTGCGCGCGGGCGGTACGCAAACTGCCCGACTGCCACTGGGTGACCGGGCTGTTTTCATAAATGTTGACCCCCATGAGCTCCACCGTCCGTGCCAGACCTCGCACCAACTTTGCCGGGTGAATGGTCGCCACGTGCGGTGCATAGATACCGCCATAAGGTTTGGCAATTCGGATCTGTTGCGCCAATTGCTCGGGGCTGAGCCAGCGATAGTCGGCCTCGGTCAGCCCTTGGCGGTAGAGCGCGTCCAGATAATCGCGCAGGCTGGCTTCCTGCTCCGGGTAACGCGCCGCACAGTAAAGCGCCCCGCCCTTGCGGTAATCGCAGTCAATGCCTTCTCGTTCGAGGACGATCTCTACTTCATCAGGGATGCTGTGCAACAGATCGAAAGAGGCGCGACGTTGTTCCGCCGGTAGTCCGGCGAGCAAGCGGTCTTCACCCAGCAGATTGCCCATCAACCAGCCGCCGTTACGGCCCGACGCACCAAACCCCGCAGTTTGGGCTTCGACGATGGCGATGTTCAGTCCCGGCGCCAGGCGTTTGAGGTAGTACGCCGTCCAGAGCCCGGTGTACCCGGCGCCAATGATGGCCACGTCGACGTCCAGGTCCTGTTCCAGCGCCGGGCGCGCCAGCATCGGCTCGTCGAGTTGATCCATCCACAAACTGATCGTTCGCCACGCTGCCATGCAAGACTCCGCCACTCAATACTTCGATGGCGTCGATCCTAGTGCGTGGGCTCAGGGGCCGTCTTGCGCGCGTGCACGCAAAGAAATTTGTTTGACGTAAGCCTTGGGCGACAGACCGGTGTGCTGGCGGAAACAGCTGTAAAACGCCGACAACGAATTGAAGCCTGCGGCAAAGGCCAGCTCATCGATACGCAGTGGTGGAGTGGCGCTGTCCAGTGCCGCGAGCAAATGCCGCAACCGCGCCTGATTGACGTAACGGTAGAAGCTTTGGCCGAGCACCTGGTTCAACAGGTAGGAAATCTGATTGCGGCTGTATCCGCACTCCTTCGCCACCCGTTGCAGGTCGAGTTCGGGATCCAGGTACGGCTGCTGTCCCTGGAAATACTGCTGCAAGTCTTCGGCCATGAAGCTCAGCTGTCGCGGTGACAACCCGAGCCGACTGACCGCCGGGCGCAGGTTGCGGGCGGCTTTGCCGGATGTTTGTTCATGTACAAGGGTGGCGTATTCATTGACCCGCCAGATCAGCCCGTCACGTACGGTGATCGCCTCGCTGGTCCGAAACGACACCAGCCCTTCACCGCCGCGAAGGGTGATGCGGTATTGAATGAACGCCGTGTTGCCATCCAGTCGAATACGGTCCGAGTGCTCCAGCGCCTCATCCGGATCCCGGGGCATACTGTCGCGCACGTAGTCGCGCAACGCATCCAGCCCCATCACGCGGTTCTGGAAAAAGTCGTTGTACTGAATGTCCGGGTGATAAAGCGCCATCACACCATCCAGATCCCGGTGCTTCCAGCGCAGGTGGTAACGCATGACCGTGTCGCCCGTGGCCTGGGTTTGCGACGGACCATCATCATCGGCGTGCATAGAGGACTCGACGAGAAAAAACCGAGCTTGCCGAAGTTCTGTCCGGGCTTCAATGACCAATGGGATGCCCGGCCCGGCAATGCTGGCCCTTGGCCGAGATGCCCGTATCTCATGACCTGCATCAAAAAAACTGAACCAATCGCTGAACGGTCTGAAAAATTCCACATGATTTTCACATCCGGGTGCTACTTTTAAAGACAGTCACCGGTTGAGCCATTGAAGGCTCTTCCCTCCTAACATGAGCTAAAGGAAGCGCTCGATGAAGAAGGTGGGCAACACATGAATCAAGGTTCATTCAGCAAGGTTACTTTTCCAAATGCCTGCCAGCTGATGCGCTGGCATTTTCATCCCATGGGTTTCGAGGCGACCATGGATGCACCGGGCAGCATGGTTGCTCGCCTGTTCGACCGAGCCAGCGGCGAAACCATGATCGCCATTGCCGGCATTCCTTGTGCAACGGTCATGAACGCTGCCGATGTAGAGCGGATTATCGAAGCGGTCGAGGATGAGCTGGAAGCGTTCATTCCTCCGCAGACGCTCAGGAGTTATGCCTGACAGCCAACACCCGACAAAAAGCCCGCTTATCGATTTAGCGGGCTTTTTGTAGCAGTTGCCGAGCCCGATCGGCTTGTAGCAGCTGTCGAGCCTGCGAGGCAGCTGCTACAAGGAATGCGTCGCCGCAACTTGCATCAGCGCCTGGGCCAGATCGGCGCGTAGGTCTTCGACATCCTCCACCCCCACAGACAAACGCACCAGCGCATCGCTGATACCTAGCTGTGCGCGTGTTTCTGCGGGAATGGTGGCGTGAGTCATGATCGCCGGGTGCTCGATCAGGCTTTCCACCCCGCCCAGGCTCTCGGCCAAGGCAAAGATCCGCACACTCTCGAGAAAACGTCTGGCGCCCGTCAGGTCGCTGTTCAGCTCGACGGAAATCATACCGCCGAACCCGCGCATCTGCCGCCGCGCCAATTCGTGCTGCGGGTGCGATGGCAGGCCCGGATAATACACGCGTGCCACTTGCGGCTGACGTTCCAGCCATTGCGCCAACTCCAGCGCGTTGCTGCAATGACGTTCCATGCGCAGCGCCAGGGTCTTCACCCCGCGCAAGGTGAGGAACGCGTCGAACGGCCCGGCGATCGCCCCCACTGCGTTCTGCAGAAAGCCCAGGCGCTCGGCCAGTTCTGCATTCTGCCCGACCACTGCGATGCCGCCGATCACGTCGGAATGACCGTTGAGGTACTTGGTCGTCGAGTGCAGCACGATATCAAAGCCCAATTCCAGAGGACGCTGGATCCACGGGCTGGCGAAGGTGTTGTCCGCCACGCAGATGATGCCGCGCTCGCGACAGATGCGTGCGACGGCGGCGAGGTCAGTGAGGCTGAGCAAAGGATTGCTCGGCGTCTCGACCCAGACCATCCGCGTGTCATGCTGCAGCGCCGCTTCGAAGGCCGCCAGGTTCGTCAGATCGACGAAGCTGAAGCGATGCCCCGCGCTGCGCCGGCGCACCCGTTCGAACAGACGGAAAGTCCCGCCGTACAAATCATTGCCAGAAACGATGTGCGCACCCGCGTCGAGCAATTCGAGCACAGTGGCGATCGCCGCCAGCCCGGAGGCGAAAGCGAACGCCTGGGTGCCGCCCTCAAGGTCCGCCACGCAACGCTCCAGGGCAAAGCGTGTCGGGTTGTGCGAACGCCCGTAATCGAAGCCCTTGTGCACACCGGGGCTCTGCTGCGCATAGGTGGAGTTGGCGTAAATCGGCGGCATCAGCGCCCCGGTGGTCGGGTCCGGCGTCTGTCCGGCATGGATCACACGGGTGGCAAAGCCCCGTGGCGCGGTGCTTTCATCGTGCTGACTCATGCCAGTGATCTCCGCAAGTGATTGAGCATGTCGACGCGGGTAATCAGGCCGTGGAAGCCCGAGGTGTCGGCGATGATCGCCACCAGCCCACGGTCGAGCACCGCCTCCAGTTCAGCAAGACTGGCGCCGGGAGGCAGGGTTTCGAGTTTGTCGGTCATCGCGCTGGTCACGGTCATGCGAAAGTGCGTGGCGTCTTCATGCACGCCAAACAGAATATCGGACTCGTCGATGACCCCGACCAGCCGCTGCCCGTCCACCAGCACCGGCAGTTGCGACACATCCGCCAGGCGCATGCGCTGGAAGGCGGTGAGTAAGGTATCGTCCGGGCCGACGCTGACCACCCGGCCATCCTCGAAACGCCGCGCGATCAGGTCACGCAAATCGCCGTAGCGTTTGCGCGCAAGCAGGCCCTGATCGTTCATCCACTGGTCGTTGTAGATCTTCGACAGATAACGGGTGCCGGTGTCGCAAACGAAACTGACCACCCGCTTCGGCTCGGTTTGCTCGCGGCAATAGCGCAATGCCGCCGCCAGCAAGGTGCCCGTCGAAGAGCCGCCGAGAATGCCTTCGGCGCGCAGCAGCTGGCGGGCATGATCGAAGCTTTCCTCGTCGCTGATCGAATAGGCCTTGCGCACGCTGGAAAGGTCGGCAATCGACGGAATGAAGTCCTCGCCGATGCCCTCCACCGCCCAGGAGCCGGGCGTACCAAGGGTGCCGCTGCGGCTGTATTCCGCCATCACCGAGCCGACCGGGTCGGCCAGCACCATTTCCAGATTCGGTTGTACGCGCTGAAAGAAACGAGTCAGCCCGGTCAGCGTGCCGGCCGAACCGACACCAACCACGATGGCATCCACATCATGCTGAGTCTGCGCCCAGATCTCCGGCGCGGTGCTGCACTCGTGGGCCAGCGGGTTGGCCGGGTTGTTGAACTGATCGGCGAAGAAGGCGTCGGGAATGTCCTTGGCCAGCCGCGCAGCGACGTCCTGGTAATAATCGGGATGGCCCTTGCCGACGTCGGAGCGGGTGATATGCACCTCGGCGCCCATCGCTTTGAGGTGAAGGACTTTCTCGGTGGACATCTTGTCCGGCACCACCAGTACCACCCGATAGCCCTTGGCGCGACCGACCAGTGCCAGCCCCAGGCCAGTGTTGCCGGCCGTGGCCTCGACGATGGTACCGCCGGGGCGCAGGCGACCGTCGCGCTCGGCGGCGTCGATCATCGCCAGGCCGATGCGATCCTTGATCGAACCACCGGGGTTCTGCGATTCAAGCTTGAGGAACAGTGTGCATGGGCCGGTATCGAAGCGGCTGATACGCACCAGCGGCGTATTGCCGATCAGTTCGAGCACGGCGGGACGGGAGTTGTTCGGCATGTCGTCACCTCGCTACGGGTATCCGCACTGGATGGACAGCGACCTGAAGCGTGTCGAGCGCCTCGTCGCAATCAAAGCCTCGCTTGGACCATAGGCCGGGATCGCGCCCCTCGCAACTTTTGTGGCGAGCGAGCTTGTTGTGGCGAGGGAGCTTGCTCCCGCTTGAGTGCGCAGCGCTCACAAAAATCGGCAATGCTTGTCGCATTTTTGGGGCCGCTACGCAGCCCAGCGGGAGCAAGCTCCCTCGCCACAGGTTTTTGACTCAAGACTCTCTTGAGGTTCAGGCCTGCACTTTTCCCTGACGGTGATCGGCAAAAAACGCCTTGCCCTTGCCGATCCGGTCGGAGGCCTTGGGCATATTCGCCGCCTGGGTATCCTGGCCATCGACATACCAGTAGCAATGGCTCACCGCCCGGGTGATGCCCACGTAGGCCAGACGCAGGATCTCGTCTTTCTGTGCGCTGTCGTAGGACTCGCTGTCGCCGGCCTTGCCGAGCCCGGCCATGCGATAGACCTGGTTCTTGTAAGGCGAACTGGTCAGATGCTGGCAATCACCCAGCAGGAACACCGCATCAGCTTGCAGGCCCTTGGCGCTGTGATAGGTCAGTTGCTTGAGCCGTCGCGCGTCGTACGGCAAGCTAGAATCAACATTAACTACAGACTGAATATGCTCTTCTATCAATGACTTATCGCTACTTTTTCGATAAAGCATCAAGATTGAATCGCCTTTTCTGTAGTGCTCGATCAGGCGCTGGGCCATGCCCTGGTCATCCCGATCGAGGACGTTCACCGGCAGCAACGCCTTGGGTTCTCCGCTGGCCTTGGCCTTCTTGCCGGCGATGGCCGGTGCGGCGCGGACGATGTGCTCCGCCGCGTCGATGATGTGCTGATGGCTGCGGTAATTGTCGCTGAGCATCACCTTGGTCGTGCTCGGCGACGGGAACTCCTTGTTGAACTCCATGAAGTAGCTCGGCGAGCTGCCACGCCAGCCGTAAATCGATTGCCAGTCGTCCCCCACACACAGCAATGACGAACGTTGCGCCCCGCGCCCTACGTGCATGGCCGGGCCACGACTACGGATTTCGGCCAGGCTGGCGCGAATCCAGGAAACGATCTGCGGCGACACGTCCTGGAACTCATCGATCATCAAGTGCGACATTGGCCTGAGCAGTTCATCGCCGAGCAACTTGAGATTCTCCGGTGAATGCTCGCTGAACAGGGCAAACATCCGGTTGTAGGTCATCACGGGTGGCGATTGATCCAGCAGATGATCTTCCAGCGCTCGCCAGAACAGGCTCAAGGCCTCGAAGAAGAATCGGTCCGGGTCATCTTTGGCGAAACTCATCTGGCCCACGGCATTGGGCACATCCAGGCCGAGGTTTTCGATAAACCCGGCTGCCGCGACAAAACAGTCCAGCAACGGCGCGGAAGCCAGCTCGCCCTTGACCTTGTAATCGAAGCCCGGCCCGGCGCTGGCGTCACCGGCAAGCGACGCCAAAACACGTTTTGAAGATTCGTAACTATCGAGCCATATCAATGGTTTACGACAGAAAGCTTGAAACAAGGTGCGCTTTACAGCCCATTCCGCACGCACGGTCAGCTTGGCATTCGGGCGGCTGACCTGGGGATTTTCCCGAGGATCGAAACCCAGCACCACCCAGGCATCCAGCGCCGGAATGTAACCGTGGCAATGGAAGGTCGAACCGTTGATGTCGAAGGCCTGACGATTCGGCTCGATGCCCTTGATCGGCCAAGCGCCGGCGCGAAACCACAGGTCCTCGATGGTGTCGCACAGCTCTTCATCGCGCTTGGCCGCCAGTTCAGTCACCGCCATGCGCTTTTGCACGTCCGGGTGATCGCGCTCCAGTTCCTTGAGCTGCAAGGCGTGACGAGACAACGGCTTGATCAATTCGCGGAAACGCTCATCGCGGGTATACAGGCTGTGATAGCAGGCGTTGAGTTGTTGGCGCTGGGCATCGTTGACTCGCAGGTCGAAGGGGTTGCTGTCGACCTCCTCATCGCTGCCCTGCACGCGAAAGCTGAGGTTTTCGAAGGCTTGCAGTCGTTCGAAACCCGGCAGGCTGCGCACCATTGGCAGGATCCGCGAATGAAAAGTACGCACCAGGTCCCGCGCTTCTTTGAAGCTGAGCGCCCGGCCCCACACGGTAAACAGTTCGATCAGCTTATTGATGAAATCCTTGCGCGACTCGCGGGTGAAGGTCACCACGGTCATCGAGCTCAGCTCAAACCCCAGGTAATGACTGAGCAGCAGGATACGCAACACCAGGGTGGTCGACTTGCCCGCGCCCGCGCCGGCGATCACCGAAGTCGACGGTGTGTCACTGAAGATCATTTTCCATTGGGCAGCGCTCGGCTGGGCATGCGCAGGCAGCAGTCGCGCCACGTCGGCCTTCATGCGCTTCTTCAGCTCGGCGCTCAATGGCAGGCGCCAATCGTCGAACAGGTTGTCATCGACGTTGGGCGGTCGATGCTCGGTGGAGCGCGAGTCGCGGATCAGCAGCACTTGCCGGCCTTCTTCCAGACCCTCGAGCTTGCCTTCCTTATAGCCGTATTCCACGCCAGCGCTGTGACCGCTGCGAAAACCGTCGGCTTGCCCGTGCAGCCAGGACGCACGGTGTTGCGCGCGCAAGCGGGTCAGGCCGTGGCCAAAGAACCGGGCGGCCAGACGTTTGAGCAAAGGCATCTCGGCCAAGGGACGAAGTTCGGGCGGAAGATCGGGTGTGTGTTGCGGCACGCAGGCGGACTCCAGTGTGTGAGGCTGTCGGGGGCTATGGTGTCTGCATTTGCCGTTGAGTTCTAGTGAAATGCTTACAGGTCATTGGCTTATGCGATGAAGTGAAGGCTGGATGAGAAAAATTCGAGATTATTTGGTATCAAATAATTCGATTGTATTGAGGCATTTTTTACGCTTTTTATCGATGGGTACCTGATGGATGATACTGACCATCAACCACCGGTTCTCGTTTGTGGCTCAGACGTTCTGCCCCCATGACGAACCTTTTTCAGGAGACGATCATGCTTGAACTCAGACCTTTCAACTCCCTGGGCGGCGCGCACCATGGCTGGCTGGATGCCCATCACCACTTTTCGTTCGCCGAGTACTACGACCCCAAACGCATGAACTGGGGCAACCTGCGGGTGTGGAACGATGATGTGATTGCCCCCGGCACCGGGTTCCCGCAACACCCGCACCGGGACATGGAAATCATCACCTACGTTCGTGAAGGCGCGATTACCCACCAGGACAACCTGGGCAACAAGGGCCGTACCGAAGCCGGTGATGTGCAGGTCATGAGCGCCGGCACCGGGATCGCCCACAGTGAATACAATCTGGAAGCGACCGAGACCCGGATCTTTCAGATCTGGATCATCCCCAACGAAACCGGTCTGGCACCGTCGTGGGGCGCCAAGCCCTTCCCCAAAGGCCAACGCGAAGGCTTCGTGACCCTGGCCAGTGGCAAGGCCGGCGACGATCAAAGCCTGCGGATTCGCGCCGATGCGCGTCTGGTGGCGGCCAACCTGAAAGCCGGGGAAACGGCTGAATATCGTCTGGACAGTGGCCGTCGCGCTTATCTGGTGCCGGCGACAGGAGCGATTGAAGTCAATGGCTTGCGCGCACAAGCTCGAGACGGGGTCGCGGTTGCCGATGAGCAAGTGTTGCGGGTGACTGCGATCGAAGACAGCGAAATCGTCTTGGTAGATGTGGCTTGAGGCGGTAAATGCGCGGCAAAAAAAGGGCGACCGTTGATGGTCGCCCCTTTTTTTGGCTGAAGTCCTGTGTGACTGTATTGACGCTTTCGCGGGCAAGCCTCGCTCCTACAGGATTAGCGTCGATCGGCGCCGACCTTCTGTAGGAGCGAGGCTTGCCCGCGAAGGGGCCTTCAATCACTTCGCAGAAATTGCGCCATCTACCAGTGTCTGGGCCTCGGCCACCAGTTGTTTCAGGTGGTCATCACTGACAAAGCTTTCCGCGTAAATCTTGTAGATGTCCTCGGTGCCCGACGGCCGCGCCGCGAACCAGCCGTTCTCGGTCATGACTTTCAGACCGCCGATGGCCTGGTCGTTGCCCGGTGCATGGCTGAGGATGCTCTGGATCGCTTCGCCCGCCAGTTGAGTCGAAGTGACCTGGTCCGGCGACAATTTGCTCAGCAGTGCTTTCTGTTCAGGGTTGGCCTTGGCATCAACGCGTACCGAGAACGGCTCACCCAGTTCATCGGTCAACGCGCGATAGGCCTGGCTTGGATCACGGCCCGTGCGAGCGGTCATTTCAGCGGCCAGCAGCGCCGGAATCAAACCGTCCTTGTCGGTACTCCAGACACTGCCGTCCTTGCGCAGGAACGACGCACCGGCGCTTTCTTCACCGCCAAAACCCAGGGAGCCGTCGAACAGACCGTCGGCAAACCATTTGAAACCGACCGGCACTTCGTACAGACGACGGCCCAGGCGTTTGGCGACGCGATCGATCAAGCCGCTGCTGACCACGGTCTTACCCACGGCCGCATCGGCGCGCCACAGTGGACGGTTCTGGAACAGGTAGTCGATCGAGACCGCGAGGTAGTTGTTCGGCGCCAGCAAACCACCGGACGGGGTCACGATGCCATGACGGTCGTGGTCCGGGTCGCAGGCAAACGCCACGTCGAAACGCTCTTTCAGGCCGATCAGGCCTTGCATGGCATAGCTGGACGATGGGTCCATGCGGATCTGCCCGTCCCAGTCGACGGTCATGAAACGGAACGTTGCATCAACCTGTTTATTCACCACTTCCAGGTCCAGGCGGTAGTGCTCGGCAATCGCCGACCAGTAGCGCACCCCTGCTCCGCCCAGCGGATCGACACCCAGACGCAGCTTCGCATCGCGGATGGCGTCGAAGTCGATCACGTTGATCAGGTCAGCGACATAGGTGTTGAGGTAATCGTGACGATGGGTAGTGCTGGCCTTCAGGGCCTGCTCGTAGCTGATGCGTTTGACGCCGGCGAGCCTGGCTGCCAGCAACTCGTTGGCCTTGGCTTCGATCCACTTGGTGATGTGGGTATCGGCCGGGCCGCCGTTGGTTGGGTTGTACTTGTAGCCACCGCTTTGCGGCGGGTTGTGGGACGGCGTGATGACGATGCCGTCCGCCAGGCCTGAAGTGCGCCCGCGGTTGTAGCAAAGAATCGCATGGGAAATGGCCGGCGTCGGGGTGTACTCGTCGCCTTCGGCGATCATCACCGTGACACCGTTCGCCGCCAACACTTCCAGGGCACTGGCACCGGCCGGCGTGGACAGCGCGTGGGTGTCGATCCCGACGAACAGCGGGCCATCGATGCCCTGGGCCTCGCGATACAGGCAGATCGCCTGGCTGATGGCCAGGACATGCCATTCGTTGAAACTCAAGTCGAACGAGCTACCTCGGTGTCCGGACGTGCCGAAGGCGACGCGCTGGGTAGAAATGGCTGCATCGGGCTGGCCGGTGTAATAGGCCGTTACCAGTCGCGGGATGTCGACCAACAGTTCTGCCGGTGCCGGTTTGCCCGCAAAAGGACTGAGTGTCATGCAAAACCTCTGAGAGAGAGTGGTTCGGGATAGGAGCGCAGTTTACTGACAGTTTGGCCGTTGCGCGACGTTATCGAATGTCAGGTTCCGAGGAGCTCTGCCACCTCGGCTCAATCGATCGATTCCAGACGCAAGGCATCCCCCAGTAGCCCCAGTGCAGCGACGAGCTCGTGGTCGCCACCGAACGTATGACTCAGGCGCAAGTGCTGCGCGTGCAGGCCCTGCAAACTGAACAACTCCCCCGGTGCGATGACCACTTGCTGCTTGAGCAGTCTCTGGAACACTCGATGTACATTGACCTGGCGCAACGAGCGAATCCACACCGTCGCCCCGCCCTGGGGCTCGACGAAATGCAGCGATTCCGGCAGACGCTCCTGGAGCAGTTGGGTCATCAGCACCATGCGTTCCTTGAGCAGTCGACGCAACACCAGCAGGTGTTGATCGATGCGTCCGTTGCTGTACAGCCGCGCGATGGCTTTCTGACGAATCAGCGACAAACGGAATGCCCGCAGCAGAAAGTGCCGTTGCAGTTCGGCACGCAGTTGTCGCGAAAGCAGGTAACCAAAGGGTGCCTCCGAGCCGATGATTTTCTCGAAAGTGGAAAACACGATCAGCCGATCAGGGTCAACCAGGTCGCGAAACCGCAAGCCGCTCGGCTCGAATTCGAGCTCGCCGTAACAATCGTTTTCCAACACCCAACAGCCATGCCGTCCCAGCAGTTGCGCAGTGGACTGCCGGTTGTCGTCAGGCGCCACGCTCCCGCGCGGCATGTTCAGTCCTGATGAAAGCATCATCAGTCGCACCCGCCCGGTCTCGAGCAGCTCTCTCAGCTGTTCGAGATCCAGGCCACCACAGGCTTGCAGCGGCAGCTCGACAACCTGCACGTCGGCGTCCTGGAACAAGCGCAGAATCACCCAGTCGCACGGCGACTCGACCACCACCACCGAATCTTTGAGCTCAAGAACGGCGATCAATATTTCAAGTACGCCGCGCATATCTGCGCCGATATAGACATCATCGGCATGCCAGCAGCGTGTCGGCGAAGTGGTGTAGCGTGCCGCAAGGGCCGTGCGCAGTTCCAGCTCGCCGCAGGGTTGTGAAGACGGTTGTGGCTGGCGCGGATACTGGCGCAGCAATTCTCTCTCCAGCAACAACAACGGGCTGTCCAGGGGTTGTAACAACGCCGGTTCATCGGCGCTCAACACCAGCATGCCGGGGCGCCTGGCGTTGACATAGACCGTTTCGAGCAGGTCTTTACCGCTGCCGGGAAGACCGATAGAAGACACCGGCAGTGCGTAATAGCCTGACTTGGCAACCGAATAGATGCGTCCTTCCTTCTCCAGCAGCGAATAGGCGTATTGAATGGTCGAGATCGACACACTCAAACGATCCGCCAACTGCCGCAATGAGGGCAGGCGCACTCGCACGTCACTGCCCGGCTCATTGATCAGATTGTTCAGGTAGCGGTACACCGCCTGGTACGCGAAATCGGAATCTCGTGATCCTTTCATGGGTGATGACCGAACACGCTACGAACGTCATGACGCACTTTTGATGCATCCGCCAAACCAGGAACATTCACTGGCCCATCGACCATTCGCCAGTCACTGCTGTTTCATTCTCGGGGTCCATGTCTTCGACTTGCACGCCCGCGTCGCCGCTTTCCGTGCCTGGCACCCTACCCTCATCCCGAACCACCGGCCTCATGCGGTAAAGCGTACCGATCAGGCTGACTGGCAACCCGCTGACATCCACCATCCACTGCAGAACCTGCTCGGGTGCCGGACCTCCCTGCATCGCCCGGTGCAATTCCGGCAGCGCTACCAGCATGCCGGGATGGCATTGACGAAGAAAATGCTCCAGGGCCGCGCCGTTATCGACAAACGGGGCGAACAGCAGGCACACCAGTTGGGCTTCACTCAAACCGAGATTTTTTTGTGCCTCGGCTGTCGCCAATCCGCGCTGATCGGCCATGGTCAGCGGATTGCCGAAGGTCTCCACTGCCTGCTCGCAAAAGCGCTCGGGCAATTGTTTACGACGCATCATCACCAACGCCCGCTGCAGGTATTCGCTGACCCCCTCTTCGTAGGTGCGACCGTGTACAAAGCGCGCTTGCAAGCCGCGAAGGTGCGCGGATATCGACGGACTGACATGGTCGTTATCACTGAATTGAGCCGTCAGTTCATCAGGTTGGAAGCCGAGGAAGTCAGTGAGCAGCGGCCAGCGCTCTTCCAGGTTGCTGACCAGCATGTCGTGGATGTCGATGAAGGTCGTGCGACGGCAGGCCTCAAAGCGCTCGGCAGGACGCCACGCAGCCTGAGCAGAGTCGGGATAAAACTCGCGATAGCAGTCGCTGCCCAGTTCATCGAGCCGCGCGAACAATCCCTCGTAGCCCGTTTCATGGCGGCTCGTCGGCGCAAGCCCGGCCTTGGCTGCGGCACGGTTCAAACCCTCGATAAACTGAGCCTGCCGACGGGGTGAATCGCTGCTGACCATGACATCGACGCCGTTGTCCCAGCGGGCAATTTGTCCATAAAAATCACCTGTGGCCAGGTACCCGTCGTCCCACAACTCAAGCGGCCCGTTCCAGGCCCGACGGTGCCCGACCATCAGCAGGTTGAGCCGATTCGACTCGCGGCCGGCATCGGAGATTGGCGCCAAGTGATTGAACGGCAGGACCTCACGATTATCGACCATCAACATTTCGACCCGGGGATCGTCGTATAGAAACAATGCACTGCTGCTGCGATGGATGTTTTCCAGTGCTGTCGCAGCCGTACCACTCAAGCGCAAAGTGGCCACTCGCAGCTGAAACGTCGCCGGTGCCCGACCGGCGATACTCAGTTGCGCGGCGCGCAGCAGCGCCAGTGTGTAGCAGCTGTCACGGGACCCGGACTGGATCGCCAACACCTTGTAATCGCCGATACGCTCCATACCTCCAGCCGACACCACCAGGCGCTGAATCATCAGTTGCAATGCCGTGCGCTCGGCGCGAGAGAAAAAGCTCAGCAAGCGCTGCAGTACTTGTTGATAAACATAATTCATTGCCTGTTCATGGGTATGGGTCATCATTGTTTACCTGTTACTCATAAGTTCGACGCCACGCAAACAATTACATGCACTGCGCGACGGATTGCCTGTCATGAATGGGGTGCCGGGGTTGTTATCAAATGCTAGCACTTAAGCATTTTGTAATTATTTGAAATGGTTGCATGTCTCGAGAACCCCAAGCAGGGCAATACCGCCGCAACGCCAGGCAGGACGGGTGTTTTTCGGCCCCGAGCGATGTCCTAGGAAATTTCCGACAACATCCCACAGACGTGTAATACAAGAAATAAAGAAAGAAATTGCCAATAAATGTATGACCGCCGAGCGGCGTCGAATTATTTGTTGAGCATGTATTGCCGATGCGCGTTGAAAAGTTTCAACCTGATACCCAGCCATGACTCTTTCCTTGAGATGAAATAATCATTCAATTATCAGGGCTTACATAATGATTAGAAGATACAGATCGAGAGCAAAAACCAGTTCAGTTGCTGAACCGCCCCACCGAGGGATCGATGGGATGTCTCATTTTGGAGGTTTTGACAGCGGAAAAGTCCGTGCCTGCACGGACCTTTCCAGAGGGGTTTATACAAGGGGGCTCGTACGAAGAGCTCAGACAGGCTCGACCTCAAGGGCGACCCGTTCGCGGCATGGGCATTCGTCCATGTAGCGGTGTGCTTCGACAAACTGGGAGAACGGGAATACCCGAGTCTTGAGTGGCAGCAGCACATGGTCTGCGGTCAACTGGTTGATGTCGCGCAGGGCACGTTGCAGTGCGGCCTGATCCTGGAGGATGCCCAGCTCCGGCTTGCCGGTGAAGTTGCCGATGCAGTGCACGAAGAACTGAATGTTCTTCTGGAACGCCGCACAGGCCGGAAATGGCGTCTGGTTACCACCCTGCAGGCCATAGAGCACCAGGCTGCCGCGAGGCGCGAGCACATCGCCGAGCAGCGACATCTGCGGGCCGCCCAGGCCATCGAACACCACATCGACGCCACGGTTGTCGGTAATTTTGTTGATCCGCATCAGCAGATCTTCTTCTTCGGTGACGATGACTTTTTCGGCACCCAGCGACAGCAGGTATTCACGCTCGTCCGCGGTTTTGGTCGCAGCGATTACTCGCACACCAAGGGCTTTGCCCAGCTGTACGAACGACGGCCCGGCGCAGTGACTGGCGTCGGTCACCAGAGCGAATTGCCCGGGCTTGACGCGCGCCAGATCGGTGTAGCCAAAATAGGCGACCAATAGCGGCGTGTAATGCACGCTGGCTTCGACCGGACTGAGCACGTCCGGGTAGCGGGTCAGCGCCGTGCGCGGCAGAACGATCTGTTCGCCGTAGACCGGATAATCGTTGGGGCTTTCGGCCGGGAAGCTGGCGACCTTGTCACCGATAGCGAGGTCATCGACCCCCTCGCCGAGCGCCGTGACCACGCCGGCCATTTCATGACCCAGGCCTGAAGGCAGGCGAGCATGGGACGAGGCCAGGTTCTGGCGCCAGAGAATGTCGTACCAGCTGATGCCTATCGCCTCGACACGCACCTGCACTTCGCCCGGCGCAGGCAGAGCGGCCGCATGCTCTTCGCATTTGAGCACCTCGGCTGGACCAAACTTGTGAAAACGGATCGTGCGGGACATCGCAAACCTCGTCAAAGTAACCTCTAATGCCCTGAACTCTATCTGGGCTTTCTACCCAAGACCATCAGTGGCTATTAATAGTCGACATGCCTGTCATTGATTCCGCAGCGACGGCGACATCATCCAATGCCGTAAAAACCGAAGCAGCCTTTCAGGGAAAACTGAATTACCCTGTGCAGAGTACCAGCCTTTCCCCGTAAGATTCACGCCGGCCATTGTTCTCATATGGTCGCTCACGTCAAGTTTGCTGAATCTGCCAGGACCCCAGATGAATCGTAATGACCTGCGTCGTGTCGACCTGAACCTGTTGATCGTTTTCGAAACACTGATGCACGAGCGCAGTGTGACCCGCGCTGCGGAGAAATTGTTCCTCGGCCAGCCGGCCATCAGTGCGGCGCTCTCGCGCCTGCGCGGGCTGTTCGATGACCCGTTGTTCGTGCGCACCGGCCGCAGCATGGAACCTTCCGCCCGAGCGGTGGAAATCTTCGCCCTGCTCTCGCCGGCCCTGGATTCGATTTCCACCGCGGTCAGTCGCGCGGCGGAATTCGATCCGGCCACCAGCACCGCGGTGTTCCGCATCGGCCTGTCGGACGATGTCGAGTTCGCGTTGCTGCCGATGCTGCTCAAGCGGTTGCGCGCCGAGGCACCGGGCATCGTGCTGGTGGTGCGTCGGGCCAACTACATCCTGATGCCGAACCTGTTGGCCTCGGGCGAAATTTCCATTGGCGTCAGCTACACCGCCGACCTGCCGGCCAACGCCAAGCGCAAAGTACTGCGCCGCAGCATGCCGAAACTGTTGCGAGCCGACTCCGTGCCGGGGCCGTTGAGCCTGGATGACTTCTGCGCCCGCCCCCACGCGCTGGTGTCGTTCGCGGGCGACCTGAGCGGCTTTATAGATGAAGAGCTGGAGAAGCTGGGGCGCAAACGGCACGTGGTGCTGGCGGTGCCGCAGTTCAACGGGCTGAGCACACTGATCAGCGGCACCGACATCGTGGCCACCGTCCCGGACTACACCGCCGAAGCGTTGACCGCCGCCGGTGGTGTTCGGGCGGAAGATCCACCGTTGCCGGTGCGCAGCTTTGAATTGCACATGGCCTGGCGCGGGTCGCAGGATAATGATCCGGGTGAGCGGTGGTTGAGGTCGCGGATTCAGATGTTTTTCGGGGACCCTGAGAGTCTTTGAATCAAACCAGCGTAGCGCCTGATCGCTGGCAACCGGGCGCTATCCACAGCGGTCATGCATGGCGATTGTCCGTACCGTCCACGGTGCGACGGGCCGTGGAGGCGCCGGCACCGAAGATCGGCCAAGCGGCACGGTCTTGCGGGTTGACGACGGTGGTAAAGGCTTCCGCTCCGATCAGCAGGAGGTTTCTCGCCGAGCCCTACATCACTTCCTGATGCGGGGCGCGGCCCAGCGACCAACCGAAGTTCATGCCCGCAGCCGCCAACAGGATGGCGCTCGCGCCAATTACTTGCAGGGCGCTGAGCGGGTGGGCGAAGGCAACCCAGTCGACCAGGATGGCGACGATCGGATAGATGAACGACAGCGCCCCGACCAACGCCGTGGGGATTTTCTGGATGGCGCTGTACAGCAGGGTCGACATGAGCCCGGTATGGACCACGCCGATAATGATCAGGTATGTCCAGGCGCCCTCGACCGTATCGCCCCTGCTGAAATCCACGAACGGTGCCAGGACCAGCACGCCTACCACCATCTGGATCAGCACGATCAGGTGCGCGGGCAAGTCCTTGAGGCGCTTGGTGATCGCCGCCGCCACTGCGTAGAAGAAGGCTGAAGCCAGGGCCAGGCAAACGCCCAGCAGGTAGTCGGCGCCAGTGCCCTGCCCGCTGCCTTTGGCGGACACGATCAGCATCAGACCGGCGAAGGCCAACAGCAACCAGCCGACCTTGGCGGTGCTGAGACGCTCGGCGAAGAACAGCACACCCAGACCGACCAGCATGAACGGCTGAACGTGGTAGACCACCGTGGCAATGGCGATAGAGGAATGTTTGTAGGCACTGAACAGCAGCACCCAGTTGAGGATCAGCGCCACCCCGCCCAGGCACACCAGAATGAACTGCCGGGCGTTGATCAGGGAGCGGCGCAGCACCCCAAGCACCAGGCATGTGACCAGCATCGCCATGGCGCCGAACAAGCAACGCCAGAACACCACGGCCTCCGGGCTCTGCCCCGACATGATGACAAACCAGCCCACCGTGCCGGAGATCACCATGGCCGAAATCATTTCGAGCGTCCCACGGGTTTGCGACTTCATCACTCACTGCTTCCTTGCTGCCGGCATTGCCGTAACCTAAGCCGCCATTCGCGGGGGTTGGTTCGGCAAATAGAACTTTATAATGAACTAACGCTCACTATACTGAACAAGACGCGCTGGGAGCGTCAACTCATTTCAGGATGATTTAAAAAACGAATGACCAATATAACGAACAACCTGCTGAGAAATAACCCGAGCCGAATCGATCTGCTGGCCCTTTCAATCAAACGCGAGCGCCTGGCCGCCGGGCTTTCCTTGACCGAGCTGGCCAAGCGCGCCGGGGTGGCGAAGTCGACCTTGTCTCAATTGGAGTCGGGAATCGGTAACCCCAGCATCGAAACCTTGTGGTCGCTGGCGATGGCAATGGGCTTGCAAGTCACTCGGTTCTTCGAGCAACCCCAGCAGACCCTGCGGGTGATTCGCGCCAACGAGGGTATGACGACCTATGCCGAGACTGCCAATTATGCAGCGACACTGCTTGCCGATTGCCCGGCGGGAGTACAACGTGATATCTACCGGCTCAAAGTGCAGCCCGGCGAAGTTCGGCTGTCTCAGCCTCACCCACCGGGAACCGTAGAGCACGTGGTGTTGTGCAGCGGCAGCGCCCATATCGGCCCGGCGACTGGACCTGTATTGCTGAACGCTGGCGACTACATCAGCTACCTGGCGAATGTGCCTCACGTGTTCGAAGCACTCGAGGCGGACACCACTGCGGTGATGGTGATAGAGCATTCCTGAGGTGGGTGCCATCGACACGGTGAATCACCCTGAATTTTCTAGACGCCCTGACAGCTGCGCACGATGCCCCTGACTCTAATAGTGAGTGGGGGTAAAAGTGGGGGCATCGCCAGTTTTTTATCACCTGAAACCACCGCCCTGGAGTCAAGTCAAAATATTCTTTGGGGACCCGGATAGTCTGGCCTGATCCTGATGTTGTATTGAGGCTGATGGCCTCTTCGTGGGCAAGCCTCGCTCCTGGACCGGATCAACGATACACAAATCCCCAGTGGGAGCGAGGCTTGCCCGCGAAGGCCGCTACACGGTTTCAAGCCAAACCTTTGCATTCCCCGCAACACACAATTGTCATCATTTCATTTGATAGCCCGCTAACGAAAGGTGCATGCTAGAGGGCTTGCTTCTGGCTTATATCATTCCGAATGATAGTTACCTTTGCCTCGTTCGATTCGTTTGATACCGCCCCGCCAAGCATTATCCGCCCATCTCAATACATTGGCGGATGCATCCATGGAACAGTCACTCAAACATTTGCGCTTCCCCTTGGCCCTGTTGGCCGTGATGGTGATGAGCGCCTGCGGCAAGACTCCGGACGCTGCCGCCACCATGCCCGCGGCCAAAGTCAGCGTGGCCAAGGTGCTGGAGCAACCGGTCAACGAGTGGGACGAATTCACCGGGCGCCTGGAAGCGCCGGAAACGGTAGAGATTCGTCCACGGGTCTCCGGCCAGATCGATGACGTAACCTTCACCGAAGGCGCATTGGTCAAGAAAGGCGATCTGTTGTTCCAGATCGACCCGCGTCCGTTCCAGGCTGAGGTCCGCCGCCTCGAAGCCCTGGTTGCGCAAGCTCGCGCCACAGCCACCCGCAGTGAAAACGAAGCCCAACGCGGCGAACGTCTGCGCACCAGCAACGCGATTTCCGCCGAACTCGCCGACTCGCGCACCAGTGCCGCTCAAGAGGCTCGCGCCGCCGTCGGTGCACTCCAGGCGCAACTGGACCTGGCCAAACTGAACCTGAGCTTCACCCGCGTGACGTCCCCAATCAGCGGTCGTGTCAGCCGTGCGGAAATCACCGCCGGCAACCTGGTGACCGCCGACACCACCGCGCTGACCAGCGTAGTGTCCACCGACAAGGTTTACGCCTACTTCGACGCCGACGAGCGTGTGTTCCTCAAGTACAACCAGCTCGCCCGCCAGGGTCAACGCGGCGCCACTACCCCGGTTTACATGGGCCTGTCCAATGAAGACGGCAACCCGCACCAGGGCCAGATGAACTTCGTCGACAACCAAGTCAACCCGAAGACCGGCACCATCCGCGGTCGTGCGGTGTTCGACAACAGAGACGGCAGCTACACCCCGGGTCTTTATGCACGCCTGAAACTGGTGGGCAGCGGCACCTACTCCGCGGTGTTGATCAACGACGAAGCGGTCGGTACCGACCTGGGTAAAAAGTTCGTGCTGGTGATGGATGCCGACAACAAAACGGCTTATCGCCCCGTCGAGCTGGGTCCGAAAATCGAAGGTTTGCGCATCGTGCGCAGCGGCCTGAACAAAGACGACACCATCATCGTCAAGGGTTTGCAACGGGTTCGCCCTGGTTCGCCGGTCAGCCCTGAAGTGATCCCGATGGCCAGCAAGGAAACCCTCGCGGCCCTTGCTCAACAACGACAAGCGCTGGAAGCCAGCAACCTGCCCCAAGTCGCACCTGCCAAGGTCGCGCCGGGTACGGTTGTGAAACTGGCTGCTGCGACTCCACGCGGTTAAGGGGCAATTACTCCGATGAATTTCTCCCAATTCTTCATTTCACGGCCGATCTTCGCAGCGGTACTGTCGCTGCTGATCCTGATCGCCGGTGCTATCTCGCTGTTCCAGTTGCCGATCAGCGAATACCCGGAAGTGGTGCCACCAACCGTGGTGGTCCGTGCCAACTTCCCCGGCGCCAACCCTAAAGTCATCGGTGAAACCGTGGCCGCTCCTCTGGAGCAAGCCATCACCGGCGTCGAGAACATGCTGTACATGTCCTCGCAATCCACCGCTGACGGCAAGATCACCCTGACCATCACCTTCGCCCTGGGCACCGACCTGGACAACGCGCAGGTGCAGGTGCAGAACCGCGTGACGCGTTCCGAGCCGAAACTTCCCGAGGAAGTGACGCGCATCGGTATCACCGTCGACAAGGCGTCGCCCGACCTGACCATGGTTGTGCACTTGACCTCGCCGGACAAACGCTACGACATGCTCTACCTGTCCAACTACGCCTTGCTCAACATCAAGGATGAGCTGGCGCGTCTGGGCGGTGTCGGTGATGTGCAGCTGTTCGGCATGGGCGATTACTCGCTGCGGGTGTGGCTCGATCCGAACAAGACCGCTTCGCGCAACCTGACCGCCACCGATGTGGTCACCGCGATTCGTGAACAGAACCGTCAAGTGGCGGCCGGTGCCCTGGGTGCTCCGCCTGCACCGAATGCCACCGCGTTCCAGCTGTCGGTCAATACCCAAGGCCGTCTGGTGTCCGAGGAAGAGTTCGAGAACATCATCATTCGCTCTGGCGAAAATGGTGAAATCACTCGCCTCAAAGACATCGCTCGTGTCGAACTCGGCTCCAGCCAATACGCCCTGCGCTCCTTGCTGAACAACCAACCGGCGGTGGCGATCCCGATCTTCCAGCGCCCAGGCTCCAACGCGATCCAGATCTCCAACGACGTTCGGGCGAAAATGGCCGAGCTGAAAAAGAACTTCCCGGAAGGCATGGACTTCAGCATCGTCTATGACCCGACGATCTTCGTGCGCGGTTCCATCGAGGCGGTGGTTCACACCCTCTTCGAAGCACTGATCCTGGTTGTGCTGGTGGTGATCCTCTTCCTGCAAACCTGGCGCGCCTCGATCATCCCGTTGGTGGCGGTGCCGGTTTCGCTGATCGGTACGTTTGCCGTGATGCACCTGTTCGGCTTCTCGCTGAACGCCCTATCGCTGTTCGGACTGGTATTGGCCATCGGTATCGTGGTCGACGATGCGATCGTGGTGGTGGAGAACGTCGAGCGAAACATCGGGCTCGGGTTAACCCCCGTGGAAGCCACCAAGCGTGCGATGCGTGAAGTGACCGGCCCGATCATCGCGACGGCGCTGGTGCTGTGTGCGGTGTTCATCCCGGCCGCGTTCATCTCCGGCTTGACCGGTCAGTTCTACAAACAGTTCGCTCTGACGATTGCGATTTCGACCGTGATCTCGGCTTTCAACTCGCTGACCTTGTCGCCAGCGCTGGCCGCTGTGTTGCTCAAGAGCCATGACGCGCCAAAAGACCGCTTCTCCAAGGTGCTGGACAAGATATTCGGTGGCTGGTTGTTCCGTCCGTTCAACCGTTTCTTTGACAAGGCCAGCCATGGCTATGTCGGCACCGTGGGCCGGGTAATCCGCAGCAGCGGTATCGCCCTGCTGCTGTACGCAGGCTTGATGGTGTTGACCTTCTTCGGTTTCTCCAACACCCCGACCGGTTTCGTACCTGGTCAGGACAAGCAATACCTGGTGGCCTTCGCACAACTGCCGGATGCCGCGAGCCTGGACCGTACCGAAGATGTGATCAAGCGCATGTCCGACCTGGCCCTGAAACAGCCTGGCGTGGAAAGCGCGGTGGCCTTCCCCGGCCTGTCGATCAACGGTTTCACCAACAGCCCGAACGCCGGCATCGTGTTCGTCACCCTGAAGCCTTTCGACGAGCGTAAGGATCCGAGCATGTCCGCCGGTGCGATTGCCGGCGCGTTGAACGGCCAGTACGCCGGGATTCAGGAAGCCTACATGGCGATCTTCCCGCCACCGCCGGTACAAGGCCTGGGGACCATTGGCGGTTTCCGCCTGCAGATCGAAGACCGGGGCAACCTGGGCTATGACGAGCTGTACAAAGAAACCATGAACATCATCGCCAAGAGCCGCAGCGTGCCGGAACTGGCCGGTCTGTTCACCAGCTACACCGTGAACGTGCCGCAGGTCGATGCCGCCATCGACCGGGAAAAAGCCAAGACCCACGGCGTGGCCGTCAGCGACATCTTCGACACCCTGCAGATCTACCTGGGTTCGCTGTATGCCAACGACTTCAACCGCTTCGGTCGCACCTATCAGGTCAACGTTCAGGCCGAGCAACAGTTCCGCCTCGAATCGGATCAGATCGGTCAGCTGAAAGTGCGTAACAACCGTGGCGAGATGATCCCGCTGGCGACCTTCATCAAGGTCAGCGACACCTCCGGGCCAGACCGCGTAATGCACTACAACGGCTTCATCACCGCTGAAATCAACGGTGCGGCAGCCCCAGGCTACAGCTCCGGCCAGGCCGAGAAAGCCATCGAGAAACTGCTCAAGGATGAACTTCCGAACGGCATGACCTACGAGTGGACCGACCTGACCTACCAGCAGATTTTGTCCGGCAACACTGCGCTGTTCGTGTTCCCGCTCTGCGTACTGCTGGCGTTCCTGGTGCTCGCTGCTCAATACGAAAGCTGGAGCCTGCCACTGGCGGTGATCCTGATCGTACCGATGACTCTGCTGTCGGCCATTACCGGGGTGATTGCCTCGGGCGGCGACAACAACATCTTTACCCAGATCGGCTTGATCGTACTGGTGGGACTGGCCTGTAAGAACGCGATTCTGATCGTCGAGTTTGCCAAGGATAAGCAGGAAGAAGGTCTCGGCCCGCTGGCAGCGGTACTGGAAGCTTGCCGTCTGCGTCTGCGGCCGATCCTGATGACCTCCTTCGCGTTCATCATGGGTGTTGTGCCACTGGTTTTCTCCAGCGGTGCGGGTGCCGAAATGCGTCATGCCATGGGTGTGGCGGTGTTCTCCGGGATGCTCGGGGTGACCTTCTTCGGTCTGTTGCTGACGCCGGTGTTCTACGTACTGATTCGCAACTTTGTGGAGCGCGGTGAGCAACGCAAAGCGGCCAAGGCACTGAAATTGGAAAAGCAACTGGAGGCGCAACAATGAGCCTGAAAGCCTTCCTGCCGAGCCTGCTGGTACTGGCGCTGAGCGCCTGTGCCGTCGGCCCGGACTATAAAACCCCAGCCACCGAGGCGGCCAACATCACGGCCGCCAACGATGGCAGCGCCGGTCAGAAGAACTTTGACCGCGCCCGTTTCGAAGGCATCTGGTGGCAGCAATTCGACGATCCGACCCTCAACCAGTTGGTGAAGCAATCCTTGCAGGGCAACCGTGATTTGCGTGTGGCTTTTGCCCGTTGGAAAGCGGCCCGGGCGATTCGCGATGACGCCAGCAATGACGCCATGCCGACCATCACCAGCCGCGCGAGCAGCGATCTGGGCAAAGGGCAAATTCCGGGTCAGACCACCAAACGGGTCAACAGCGAACGCTATGACCTGGGCCTGGACATGGCCTGGGAACTGGACTTGTTCGGTCGCATCCAGCGCAACCTGGAATCCAGCGACGCTGAGCAGCAAGCGGCCGAAGCCGATCTTTACCAACTGCAAGTCACCATGATTGCCGAACTGGTGGACGCCTATGGCCAACTGCGCGGCGCGCAACTGCGAGAAAAAATCGCGCTGGCCAACCTGAACAATCAGCAGGAGTCACGCAAGATCACCGAAAGCCTGCGTGACGCCGGTGTTGGCGATCAGCTGGACGTGGTTCGTGCCGATGCGCGCCTGGCGTCTGTCGAAGCCAGCGTGCCGCAACTGCAAGCCGAACAGGTTCGTCAGCGCAACCGCATCGCCACCCTACTGGGTGAACGTCCAGACAAGCTGACCGTCGACCTGAGTCCAAAAGACTTGCCGGCGATCGCCAAGGCCCTGCCCATCGGCGATCCGGGTGAACTGCTGCAACGTCGTCCGGACATCCGCAGCGCCGAACGCAAACTGGCGGCTGCCACTGCGCGTATCGGCGTGGCCAAGGCTGATTTGTTCCCTCGGGTGAGCCTCAGCGGTTTTCTTGGCTGGACTGCCGGGCGCGGTTCGCAAATCGGCTCGTCGGCGGCCAATGCCTGGGCACTGGGCCCGAGCATCACCTGGGCGGCGTTCGACCTGGGCAGCGTGCGCGCCCGTTTGCGCGGTGCCGATGCTGAAGCCGAAGGCGCCCTGGCGACCTATGAGCAGCACGTATTGCTGGCACTGGAAGAATCGGAGAACGCCTTCAGTGATTACGGCAAACGCCAGCAGCGCCTGATTTCGCTGATTCGTCAAAGCGAATCAAGCCGCGCCGCTGCGGACCTCGCCGAAATTCGCTACCGCGAAGGCACCGTGGACTTCCTCGTCCTGCTCGATGCCCAGCGTGAGCGTCTTGCAGCCGAAGACACCCAGGCCCAGGCCGAAGTCGATTTGTATCGCGGCATCGTCGCGATCTACAAAGCCCTCGGCGGCGGCTGGCAGCCAGAGACGGTCGCCAGCAAGTAATGCTTTAACGTGCCCCTTTGGTTGGCCGCAACCCAACCAAATTCTTTGCCCCGCGCCTCATTCGGTCGCGGGGCTTTTTTTTGTCGGTCTTTAATTCAACGCATATCCCTGTGGGAGCGAGCCTTTGCGGCGAGGGGGCTTGCCCCCGTTGGGTCGCGAAGCGGCCCCAATCTACGACTGCTGCGCAGCCGAACGGGGGCAAGCCCCCTCGCCACATAAGCCCGTCCCCATATGGGGTTAGTGGGTTGCCTGATTATCCCGGTTTTCCATGACGGTCACCGTGGCCGTGGTCCCGGCACGCAGGCTGTTTTTGGCGATATAGTCGGCGTCGATCTGAATCCGCACCGGCACTCGTTGCGCCAGTTTGACCCAAGTATAGCTGGGGTTGATGTTGGCCAGCAGGCGACTGCCGGGGGAGTTCTCACGGTCGGCGATAGCAAAAGCGATGCTTTGTACGGTGCCGCCGAAAGTCTCGCCGCTCATCAACTCGATCCTGACCCGATCACCCTCCTCGATTCGCGGCAACTTGGTTTCTTCGAAGTAGCCACTAACATAAAAGGATTGACTGTCAACCAACGCCAACAGCGCACCGCCACCACTAGCGAAGTCACCCTCGCGGGTCAGCAGATTCGTCACATAGCCACTGACCGGCGCCACCACCCGGGTTCGTTGTAAATCCAGCTCGGCCTGGGTCAAGGCCGCAATAGCCAGCTGCACATTGGCTTGCGCCAAGCCAAGGTTGGCCTGGTTTCTCAACAGGTCCGCCTGAGCTACCGCCACTTCGGTACTGGACTTTTCCCACTCTTCGCCGGAGATCGCGAAACGCTGCTTGAGCGTCCTTCGCCTCTGCTCTTCGCTCTGGCGTTGTTTGAGTAAGGCCTCACTGGAAATGATTGATGCCTTCGACTGGCCCTCAGTGGCTTTCGCCACTTCGACTGAGCGCTTCGCGTGTTCGACCGCCAGTGCGTAACGCGCCGGGTCGATTTCCAGCAGCAACTGGCCCTTCTGCACATGCTGGTTGTCCTGCACCTGCAAGCTAATGATGCGTCCCGAGACCTCGGCTGATAGCGTCACCACATCGGCACGCACTCGCGCATCACGAGTCCAGGGTGATCGAGTGTAATGATCCCAAGCAAACCAACCGAGCAGCACCGCCAACCCGACTACGGCCAAAGTCACCAGTTGTGCAACGGTTTTCTTCAGACTCATGAGATACCCATCACCAAAATCACCACCGCACACACGCAAGCGTAGACGGTCATTTTCACTGAGATTTGAATATTTTCAGATAGGTTGTAATGGGCAGATGAGATTGCACAGCCAGCACAACGCGTCCGTCTCGTAGCACCGTACCGCCCCACAGCGAGCCACTGGCGCCGGTAAAAAGGAGGCTTTTCTCTCGGCATCGTCAGAAAAAGAGACGATCACACCCTTGCTTTAACCGATTCTCCAGCCCGTACCGATGGGATCAAGCTCAGATCACAGCCAAAAGGACAATCAGACTGCTTTTTCAATACTGCCTCAGACTGAGTCTCGATAAACTCGAGATAGGGTGTACCATCAGGCTCTGTCCATCAGATATTAGTCCGTCATGCCCACGCTAAGCGAAGAGAGCCGCCAGATCGTAGCTTCTCTGGCGCACCGTGTTGGTCCCGACGCGGACATTGCGAGGGTCGCCCAGGCGATCGTTTCAACCTTGCAGGATATGGACGCAGCCCTCACGCCCATCATTGGGCCGCAAGGGGTTGCCGCGCTTTACCGCCGTAGCCTCCAGCTTTGCACTTGCGCTCATCCGCGCCTGGCCGGTACCTATGACCGCGTGCAGGCCGCGCTGGATCTGGCTGCCCTCAAATCCGTACTCGTTGAACAAAGCGAAGCCGATGCGTTGTTTTTCGGTGAAGTGATGCTGATCACCTTCTACGAACTGCTGACCACGCTGATCGGGCCCTCGCTCACCGCACGGTTGCTTCGTGACGTGTGGGAACCTTCTTTGAGCGACACCCCATCGCAGGAAAATTCGCCATGAGCACCAAAGTGACTATCAACCGCTTGGCCACCGGCGTGCCAGGATTGGACGAAGTGCTGGGCGGAGGTTTGCCGGAGTTTTCGTTCAACTTGATCGCCGGCCCTCCCGGCTGCGGCAAGACTACCCTCGCTCACCAGATGATGTTTGCCCTGGCGACGCCCGAACGTCCGGCGCTGTTCTTTACGGTGCTTGGCGAGCCGCCGCTGAAGATGCTGCGCTATCAACAGCAATTCGATTTTTTCGACAGTGAAGCGATCAACCATTCGATTCGCTATATCAACCTGGCCAACGACACCCTCGCCGGAAATCTGGACGAAGTGCTGCGGCGCATCGTCAGCGAGGTGGAGGCGCACTCTCCGTCGCTGGTGTTCGTCGACTCGTTCCGTTCGGTGGTGCTGGCCAGCCAAACCCAGGACAACCCCAACAACAACCTGCCGCAGTTCATTCAGCAACTGGGCATGTTGATGACCACCTGGCAGGCGACGACCTTCCTGATCGGTGAATATTTCACCGAAACCGACACCAACCCGATTTTCACCGTGGCCGATGGCCTGATCTGGCTGCGTCAAAGCGTTCAGCGCAATTCCATGGTGCGCAAGATGGAAATCATGAAGATGCGCGGCCAACCGACACTGCCGGGGCTGCATACCTTCCGCATCGCGACGTCGGGGATCAAGGTCTTTGCGCCAACGGCCCCCAACCCGGTTGAAGCGCCGCTGGAGTTCCCTATCAAGCGCCTGAAGATGGGCGTGCCGCAGCTCGACGAGATGCTCGGCGGCGGTCTGCCCCGTGGTTATTCCTTGCTGGTAGCCGGGCCTTCGGGCTCGGGCAAAAGCATTCTGGCCGCGACATTTCTCGCTGAAGGCGCGCGCAATGGCGAAACCGGCGTGATCGCGGTGTTCGAACAGCGGCCCAATCACTCCCAGAATGCCACCCTCGCTGGCCTGATCCAGAGTGGCCAGGTCGGTCTGGTGGACAGCCGGGCCCCGGACCTCTCCATCGACGAAATCGTGCAGTTGCTGTTGAGCGAGATCACCCGGCTGAAAGCCACCCGCGTGGTCATCGATTCGCTGTCGGGCTTCGAACTGGCGCTGGCGCCGACCTTCCGCGATGACTTCCGCGAGTCGCTGTCACGCATGGTCACCGCGCTGACCGGCGCCGGGGTCAGTGTGTTGATGACCTCCGAGCTGGAAGACCGCTACACCGATCTGCGTTTCAGTCCTTACGGCACCGCCTTTCTCACCGATGCGATCATCGTTCAACGCTATATTGAAGTAGAGAGCCGCTTGTTGCGGATCATGGCCGTGGTCAAGGTCCGAGCCAGCGCCCATTCAGATCAGTTGCGCCAGTACCACATCGACGATAACGGCCTCCAGATCGGCGAAATGCTGCCGGACCAGGAGGGGCTGCTCGGTGGTCGACCGACAAAACAGAGTTCAGGAGCGGTACGTACGGGAGATAAAAATGTTTGAGCCCGACTCATGAGTAAAGCCGGTGGCAAGAAGGAACGTGAGATGGCCAATGCTGCTCACGAACTCTTCCTGCTTGGACAAAAAACTGTTGAAGCGCGCGCCGTACTGGCAGCACTGCAAAAACAGTTGAGCGACGCCAGCAGCCGGTTGGCAGATACCCAGCAGGTCGAGCAAGTGATCGAGGCCAATCAGCAGCTGGTACTGGCGATACTCTTGGCGCAATCAGACGCTGTAACCCCCCCTCGTCTGGAGGAGCAGCGTTTGTACCAGCAATTGCGCGAGGCTAATGCGCAGCTGGTAATGGCTGCGCTCAGCGCTCAAGACCTTCAGGCTACAGCCGAGCGCGCATTGAACCAGCAGAAAAACGTACTGGCGATGGTGGCCCATGAGCTGCGAAATCCGTTAACACCTATCAGCATGATTGCAGAGCGTATGGTTCGACTGCCCAGCGACCAACTACCGCGAATGCGTGAGTTGATTGAGAGTCAAGTACAGCATATTTCACAGCTGGTCGACGATCTGCTCGACGTCTCCCGCGCCAGCACGGGCAAGCTGCGAATCAATCGCCGCGATGTCGACATGATGCAAATTCTGATTGAGGCTGTTGATGCGTGTGGTCCTGTGATGATCGCCCAACAGCAGCAGTTCGATGTCCATCTTCCAGATGGCACCTTGATGGTGAATGGTGATTCAGGACGCCTCGCTCAGATTCTTCACAATCTACTGGCGAATGCGGCCAAGTACACTCCGGCCGAAGGCAGAATCAAGCTGTCTGCCACGGTAGAGGCCGACGTTCTGAAGATAAGTATTTCCGACAATGGAATCGGCGTTTCGGCTAAAGCACTCCCTTTTATTTTTGACCCTTATGTTCAAGACGAACACGCCATAGGTTTCAACGGCTCCGGTTTGGGCATCGGGTTGACCGTCGTTCGGGAGCTGGTCGAAGCGCACGGTGGCAAGGTCACCGCCACGAGCGAGGGTAATGGTAAGGGAAGTGAGTTCGTGGTGATGTTGCCGCTGGTGAGCCATTGACGCTTCTTTGCACTTAATAGCACTCACGCCTGATCGAAGCGCTCGCATCGTCTTCCTCCGTTACGCCGCTCTTCAAAGGCCTGAAAGATGACAAGGAGCCTATGGAGCCGCCAATCCTCGACGGCCGTCCAAGGGCCTGGCCCGAATTGAATGTGCCGGCAAAACCGACGGACGGCCCCATATGGCAGCGTACGGCGTGCGCCATGGATTAATCTTTAGGTATTGGAAGTCTCAACCTCGGATGCTGGCTGATATGTTTGATACACCCAAGCCACAACAGAACCATCTTCTGGCGGCCCTTCCTGCACAATCGAGGGAGCGCTTGTTGCCCTACTTCGAACTGATCACCCTGCCGCTCGGCAAGGTGCTCTACGAATCCGGGGATGTCCTGCGGCACGTCTACTTCCCCACCGACGCCATCGTGTCCTTACTGTATGTGATGGAAAACGGCGCATCGGCGGAAATTTCAGTGGTAGGCAATGAAGGCTTGATCGACATCGCCGTCTTCATGGGTGGTGAAAGCACACCAAGCCGGGCGATCGTACAGAGCGCCGGGCATGCCTTTCGGTTACCCAGCCAGCGACTCAAGGATGAGTTCAATCGCCACGGGGAGATGCTCCTGCTGATGTTGCGCTACACCCAGGCGTTGATCACCCAGATGGCGCAGACCGCCGCGTGCAACCGCCACCACTCGATCGATCAACAATTGTGCCGCTGGTTGCTGCTGTCTCTCGATCGCCTGCAAGACAATCAACTGATCATGACCCAGGAGTTGATCGCCAACATGCTCGGCGTACGCCGTGAAGGCGTGACCGATGCCGCTGGCAAACTGCAACGCCTGGGCGTCATCGAATACAGCCGTGGCCATATCAAGGTGCTGGACAGGGCCGCACTTGAGCAACTGAGTTGCGAGTGCTACGCCGTCGTCAGAAAAGAAACCGAGCGCCTGTTGCCCTATGTTCCGTTAAAACCGTCTTGCTGACCCGCACCTGCGTGTTCTAGCGAACAGACCACCCCGACGGCGTCCCTCACACTCCAGCTATGAGACGGTTCAACACTCGCCCTTCCCGAGTCCACCGTCTTCACTGGAGTCATCATGCTATCCACGCTTGAGTTGCGTCACATCATCGAGTCAGCACTCCGTCCCCTGTCCTGCGAGTGCCGAGTCGATCAAAGCGGATCACTGCAAGCTCTGATATTCGAGCCTGTCTCTGGTCGAGTAGAGCTGTTGGTTACGGGAATTAGTACAGCCAGCCTCAATTGCAATCGAGCGATAGGCAAGTTTATAGCTGAAATTCAGGAGGACCTCGAAACGACTCATGGGCAGAGGCCAACGCTCAGGATTGGGTAGAGGCTGAACGAGAAATCCCGGCGCATTGGCGGGCATTTTTTATCTGCTGGTGGAATACACGACATACCTGATGAGCGTTGGATCAAAGCGGGAACCGCGAGTAAAGGGACGTGAACCCGATGATGGATGTGGACCACAACCGAAACACCCGCGACGCGCTGAGTCCCCTTTACCTCACCAAGAGACCATCATGACCAGCAAACTCGACCAGCAATGCATCGATACCCTACGCTTCCTCTCGCTCGACATGGTGCAAAAAGCCGATAGCGGCCACCCCGGTCTGCCGCTCGGTGCCGCGCCAATGGCCTATGTGTTGTGGACGCGCTGGTTAAAGTTCAACCCGCGCAACCCGCAGTGGCCCGACCGCGACCGTTTCGTGCTCTCCGCCGGACACGGCTCGGCGCTGCTCTATAGTCTGCTGCACCTCAGTGGCTACGAGCTTGCGCTGGAGGAGATCAAGCGTTTCCGCCAATGGGGTAGCAAGACGCCAGGGCATCCCGAGCGCGGACACACGCCCGGCGTGGAGACCACTACCGGGCCGCTTGGTCAGGGCCTGGCCAACGCGGTCGGCATGGCGATGGCCGAGGCGCAACTGTCCGCGCGCTACAACCGTCCCGGTCATGCGGTCGTCGACCACCATACCTACGCCCTCGTCAGCGACGGCGACCTGATGGAAGGCGTGGCAAGCGAGGCCGCCTCGCTCGCCGGCCATCTCGGGTTGGGCAAGCTCACCTGCCTGTACGACGACAATGCCGTTACTCTGGCCGCCGGCACCGCCATGACCTTCTCCGAGGATCGTGCGCGGCGATTTGAGGCCTACGGCTGGCACACAGTGTCGGTGGCAGATGGCAATAACCTATTGGCGATAGATGCCGCGCTGCAGGCGGCACGGGCGCAAAGCACGCGGCCATCGTTAATTCTCGTTCGTACACATATCGGCTACGGCTCACCCGAGCAGGACACCTTCAAGGCCCACGGCTCGCCGCTCAGCGTGGAAGAGGTGCGCAAGACCAAGGAGAAGCTGGGCTGGCCCACCGAGCCGGACTTCCTGATACCCGACGCTGCCTTGGCGCATTTCCGCAAGGCCGTGGAACACGGGGTGCGGAGCGAGGCTGCCTGGCACATGCGCATGGACGTCTACACCAAGGCCTTTGCAGAACTGTCCCATGAATTGGAGCAGCGCCTGAACGGGGAACTGCCGCCGGGCTGGGATGCAGACATTCCGGTGTTTCCCACCGATGCCAAGGGGTTGGCCACACGCGACGCCAGCGCCATGGTGATCAATGCCATCGCGCCCCGTCTGCCAGCATTGAGCGGAGGCTCCGCCGACCTCGATCCCTCAACGAAAACCGCGCTCAAGGGCCTTGGCGACTTCAACCCGCCGCCTACCACGGGCACGGATCAACAAGGCTCTGACGTGGGCGGCTGGAGCAAAGCGGGTCGCAACTTGCACTTCGGCGTGCGCGAACATGCAATGGGCGCCATCGTCAACGGCCTTGCCGCACACGGCGGCTTCATTGCCTTTGGTGCGACCTTCTTGATCTTCTCTGACTACATGCGCCCACCGCTACGCCTCGCGGCACTGATGGGCCTGCACGTGGTGCATGTGTTCACCCACGACAGCCTGGCGCTCGGCGAGGACGGCCCTACCCATCAGCCTGTCGAACAACTGGCGAGCCTGCGCGCCATCCCGAATCTGGTGCTGATCCGCCCCGCCGACGCCAATGAAGCCGCAGTCGCCTGGCAGGTTGCGGTGACCACCCGTGACCGCCCTGTGCTGCTGGTCTTGACCCGGCAATCGTTGCCAACCCAGGATCGCAACCGCTATGCCCCGGCAGATGGATTGCGTCGCGGCGCCTATGTGCTGAGCGATGCGGCGAACAGCGAGCCCGAACTGATCCTGCTCGCCAGTGGCTCGGAAGTCGCCTTGATCCTGGCGGCGGGCGAGCGCCTGGAACGCGAAGGCATTGCCGTGCGCTGTGTCTCGATGCCCAGTTGGGAGTTGTTCGAGGCCCTGCCGCAGGCCGAGCGCGACGCGGTACTGCCGCCGTCAGTCGGCGCGCGGCTGGCGGTCGAGTTGGGTGTGCGGCAAGGCTGGGAGCGCTACATTGGCGCGCGGGGGGACATGCTCGGGGTAGAACACTTCGGCGCCTCGGCACCGGCCGACGTACTGCTGCGCGAATACGGCTTCAGCATCGACAATGTCTGTGCACGCGCCAAGGCGCTGCTGGGACGGCTTCAGGCTACTGACTCAGCGCTCCATCCAACGCGCCAAACGTGACCTGACGCGAGGAGGCAAGCGGGTACGATTGTAGGCATCGGCGGCCTTGCGGATCGCCTCCGCCTGCGTGGGATAGGCATGGATCACCAGGGCCAATGTGCGCAAGCCGACGCCCGCCACCATGGCCAGGGTGATTTCGTTGATCATGTCGCCGGCATGGCGAGCGACGATGGTGGCACCGAGAATCTGGTCCGTGCGCTCCCTGACGTGGATTTTCACGAAACCCTCCTCCTCACTGTCAGTGACCGCACGATCGACCTGATGCATGGGAATGGTGAAGGTTTTCACCGGAATATCCCGACGGTTGGCCTCACGCACATACAAACCGACGTGAGCAATCTCCGGATCGGTGTAGGTACACCAGGGGATTACCAGCCGGCTCATCCGCTCGCGACCGCGCAGCAGGGCGTTCTGCACGACAATGCGGGCTGAAGCCAGGGCGGTATGGGTGTACTTGTGCTCAAGGCAGACATCCCCGGCAGCGTAGATAAGCGGATTGCTGGTGCGCAGGAAGTCATCGACACGGATTCCCTCACTGGCGTCGTAGTCGACACCGGCGGCTTCCAGGTTCAGGCCCTGGACATTCGGCGAGAGGCCGATGCCGGCGAGGATCGCATCGACGGCAACCGTACTGCGGTAATCGTCGCTGACCAGGTCGACCAGTTTCTGCCCACCCTCTACGCGCACGGCAACGACCTGGGTGTTCAGACGGACCTCGATGCCGTCGCGAGCGAAGGCATCCGAGAGCAGTTGCGCGGCGTCCCGTTCCTCGTTGCCGAGGAACAGCGGCATGTCTTGCACGATGGTGGTTTGTGCGCCAAGCCGGGAGAAGGCCTGGGCCAGTTCACAGCCAAGGGGGCCACCACCAATCACCAGCAGGCGGCGCGGCAACTCGGTCAGATCGAAAACGTTTTCATTGGTTAGGTAACCGGCTTGCGCGAGACCGGGAATCAGCGGGATATTCGGGGCCGCGCCAGTCGCAATCAAGGCTTTGCGAAAGCGCAGGGTCTGCCCATCGACGGTCAGCGAATCAGCCCCCGTGAAGCGCACTTCGCCGAAGAACATATCCACGCCAATTGCGCTCAATCGTGCCGCCGAATCGCCGCCGCTGAGGTGACTGCGGATACGCCGTACGCGCTCCATCGCGGCAGCGAAGTCGACCTGAATGTCGCTCGGCACTTGCGCGCCATAGTGCCGGGCATCGCGCATTTCGGCATACAACTGCGCCGTCCGGATAATCACCTTCGACGGTACACAACCATTGTTCAGACAATCGCCGCCGATCAACCTGCATTCAATCAACGCCACCCTGGCGCCGAGCGCTACAGCGGTTTTCGCGGCGCCCAGACCCGCAGGCCCCGCACCGACTATCACCAAGTGGTAGCGCTCGGCAGCGTGCGGATTGACCCAGCGCGGCGGATGCACACTGGCCAGGCGTTGACGCTCATAAGCATCCTGCGGCGTGGTGATCGACCCATCGTAGTCTTGCGTCATCAGCCTGCTCCCGCAAATGGCGGTTGCTGCAACCAGCCGCCGTGGAACCCGGCGCGCTGCAAACCGTCGCGGATGTAGGGGCAGGCGCGCATCAGCTCCCAAATCCGTTGGCTACGATGGTTCTCGATCATCATCAGTACAATGCCCTGATCGAGCCCGTAGTGCCCTGGGGACACCCAGGCGCGCCCGTTGGCATCGGCGAGGCTCGGATTGAAGCTGCTGGAAAAGCGCCCTTCGACGCACATTTCCGGGTAGCGCTCCATCATATGCCGCACCGCGTCGAGGACAATTTCCGGCGCAAACGGCAACGACGCCACCACCGAGGGGGCGCACAGTGTGCCGTCATCCGGCCCGTACGGTACGCCACGAGCGGCATAACCGAACAATCGCCGCGGCTCATTGGACAGCTGCGGCTGCTCATCGCTCGGCCCATCGCAAGCGGACAAGCCCCAGCAATTTTCAGCGTAGCCGGCGAACTCTTGCGGGTTACGCCGCGCGTACTCACGCTGGATGTAAGCGGCGCGTCGGCTGTTCTGGAAGTAGTCCGAGCACTTCTCACGCATGAAACCATCGTGGATGCCGCGAAAATCTATCCATGCATGGGAGAAATGGTGGACAAACAGCGGCCCGGCATAGAGATAGTCATGGTCGTAGAGGTTTTCCCACTGATAGGTGGAGGTCCATGCCCGGTAGCAGTCGCCCACGATGGCACAGCTTGGCGAGCCGAGCGCCAACACATACAGCAGGATGGCCTCGCTGTAGCCCTCCCAGCCGTAATGCAGGAACCCGCATTCGGGTTTCCAACCCTGCCTTATCGTCTCACCACTGTCCTGTGCCCAGCGCCAGTCGATGCGCCGATAAAGAAAGTCGGCCAGGCCCCGCAACTCGTTCTCGTCAGCGGTATCCGCGCAAAAATACAGGCTTGCTGTCAACACGCCGGCGATCAGCAAAGCGGTGTCGATCATCGACAGTTCCGAGCGCCAAACCCGCACACCCGTATGGATATCAAGGAAGTGATAATAAAACCCTTTATATCCTGTCGCCCCGGGGCTACCGCTTTGATCGCTGGCCTGGAAGAAACGCAGTGCGGCGAGGCTGAACCGCAGCGCGTCGGCCCGTGTCAACCAGCCCCGATCTACGGCCAGCGGATACACTGACAGGGCGAATCCGACCACCGCGATACTGACGGGCGAACCGGGACGCGAGGTATCGGCCACCAGTCCGTTAAACGGATTCAATGTCTGCAGGAAATAACCCAAGGCGGCACGCTGCAGGCGATCGAAAAGCGCTTCATCGGCGAGTGTGGACTGTACTGTCCGCGAGCGGCGCTCAACCCTGTTCATCGGCAGGACCGAAGAGGCTTATGAGCGCCTGCTCTGAAAGAAACTGACCGCCAGCAAAATCAGCGCCACGATCAACAGGACATGAATGAAGCCGCCCAGGCTGTACGACGTTACCAGCCCAAGTAACCACAGGACGATCAGGACGACCACGATTGTTTGTAGCATGACGATTCTCCGATTGTGATCCAGGACTTTCTGAACACCTCCAGATTGAACGCATCGGCAACGTAGTTCTGTGCGCCAGCGTACCCATTAGAGAACAAGCTCAAGACGATGCGCACATCCGTCCAGCGGCACGCGAACGGCCCCTTGCTCGCAGGTCTGCGGTACACCATCGAGCAGCGCCTGCTCGAGGTCCCGGCAACGTCGTCCCGCCGACTTCAGGCTGATCGTGTAGTCGCTGCCGTCCAGCCTCAGACGGGCTTCAAAACCTGGCCAGTGACGCGGGATGCAGGGATCGACAACGAGAAACGCCCCCTCTCGGCGCAACCCCAGAATCCCCTCTACGCCGGCGCGGTACATCCAGCCGGCCGAGCCGGTGTACCAGGTCCAGCCACCCCGGCCTATATGCGGCGCAACGGAGTAGACATCCGCGGCGATCACATAAGGTTCGACCTTGTAGCGCTCGACCTGCTCTGGCGTGCGCGCATGGTTGATCGGATTGAGCAGCGCGAACAGTTCGACGGCCTTGTCGCCCTCCCCGAGTCGGGTCAACGCCAGGATCGTCCACATCGCCGCATGGCTGTACTGCCCGCCATTCTCGCGCAGGCCTGGCGGGTAGCCTTTGATATAGCCGGGGTCGAGCGAAGTGTGCGCGAACGGGGGTGCGAACAGTAACGCCAGGTTGTCGTCGCGGCGGATCAGCAGACGCTCCAGCGAGGCCATCGCCAGCCTCGCGCGGGCGGGATCGGCGCCACCTGAGAGTACCGCCCAGGACTGCGCAATGGAGTCGATCCGACATTCCTCGCACGCCGCCGAGCCGAGCCACGTACCATCGTCGAACGTCGCCCGGCGATACCAGTCGCCATCCCAGGCCTCACGCTCCAACGCTTTGCGCAGCAACCCCGCATGCGCCCGCCACCGCTTGGCACGCTGATCGTCGCGGCCGTCGGCCAAAGGCGCAAAACTGTTCAAGGTGCTCAACAGCAACCAGCCGAGCCAGACACTCTCGCCCTGCCCGCCCACGCCAACCCGGTTCATACCGTCGTTCCAGTCGCCGCTGCCGATCAGCGGCAAGCCGTGGGCACCGGTCAGCGTCAGACACTGGTCGAGACCGCGGGCGCAATGTTCGAACAGCGAAGCCGACTCGTCCGCGGGCATCGGCTGGAAGAACGCGTCGCTTTCGCTGGGGAGCAACTGCCGCCCTTCGATGAACGGCACGCTCTCGTCCAGCACCCCGGCATCCCCGGAAGACGTGACATAGGTGGCGCAGGCAAAGGCCAGCCAGACACGATCATCGGAAATCCGCGTACGGACCCCCTGCCCCGAATGCGGTAACCACCAGTGCTGCACATCGCCCTCGACGAACTGCCGGGCGGCAGCACGCAGCAGATGAGACCGGGTTTGCGCTGGGTGTGCGAATGCCAGTGCCATGCAGTCTTGCAACTGGTCACGGAAACCATAGGCACCGCTGGCCTGGTAGAACGCCGAACGAGCCCAGATGCGGCAAGCCAGAGTCTGGTAGAGCAGCCAACCGTTAAGCAGGATATCCAGGGCGCGGTCGGGCGTGCGTACCTGCACTGCACCGAGCACTTCGTCCCAGTGCCGTTTGACCGCTGCAAGTACCTCGTCCAGGTCACGCTCGCGGTAACGCATAACCATCTCCCGGGCAGCATCGGTCGATACGGCCTGCCCCAGCAAAACCAGCACCTCGACAGACTCGCCGGGGGCCAGCTCGACGACGCACTGAAGCGCCGCGCATGGGTCCAGACCGGCACCGCAGGCCGCGGACAACGGAGCTCTACCAAGCAGCGCCCGAGGCGCCGCCGGCCCGCCATGGCGACCGAGGAATTCGCGGCGGTCGGCGGTCCAGGCGCTTTGCCGGCCGCCGAGATCAGCAAATGCCACACGGCCCGGGAAGGCGATACTCCATGGGTTGTGCGCCAGCAGCATGCCGCTGGCGGCGTCGATCTCCGTTTGGATGAACGGCCCGTTGGTCCCGCGCGAGGTGCCGAGCACCCATTCCATATAGGCCGTCACCGACAGTTGACGCGACCGCCCGGACAGATTGCGCAGGGTCAGTCGGGAGATTTTCAATGGGTCGTCCAGCGGCACATACTGCAGCAATTGCGTGTGAATGCCGTGTGCCGAATGGTTGAAGCGGCTGTAGCCGAAGCCGTGCGCAGCGCGGTAGACGCCGTCGTCGCGGATCGGCTGCGCGGTAGGGCTCCAAAGCTGGTGACTCTCCTCGTCGCGGATATACAGCGCCTCGCCCCCCGGGTCAGCGACCGGGTCATTGGACCAGGGGGTGAGTTGGTTTTCACGGCTGTTCTCGGCCCAAGTGTAGCCACTGCCGTGCTCCGAGACCTGGAAGCCGAACGCCGGGTTAGCGATCACATTGATCCACGGCGCGGGCGTCGTCTGGTCGCGCTCAAGCGTGATCAGGTATTCCCGCCCGTTGCGATCAAAGCCGCCCAGGCCATTGAAAAACTCCAGGCCGTCATCCCCGACCGGTGCCTCCGGCAACGGCCACACTGGCATTGACGGAGGCTGGCGGGCGGCAAGCCAGTTGCGCGGCGCAGGCTTTGGCAGGCGCTCGAGCTGGTCTGCAATGGAACCACGATGGGCGATCAACTCGACTCGCGCCACGGCCTGCAGCAACGCCCGTGTTTCTACGGTCATGAGGTCGGTGCGCAATGTGTAGACCGCACCGCGCCTGCGCTCCTCGCCAAAGTGCAGGCGAGACTGAGTGCTGCGTACTGCGGTTTCTATCGCCTCCTGCAGGTCCTGCACATAGGACGACGCCCGTTCGTTGAGGATGACCAGGTCGACGTGCAGGCCCTTTATCCGCCAGTATTCACGGGCACGCAGCAACTGACGGACCTGGGCGAGGTCCTCGACCTCGTCGATGCGCAAGAGAACCAACGGCAGATCACCAGAAATCCCCAGCGGCCATAGCCCCGACTGGCACCCCGCCCCTCGTATGATGGCCGGCGCCGAAGCGCGAAAACGTGGGTCAACATAGAGAATCGGCGCGGCCAGGCGCTGGAAGTCCGCCGCCTCCTCGGAGTCGATGCCAAGGTCGCGCAATTGCACCTGGGCCTGGGTCCAGGCCAGGGTCTTGGCGCGCTCGAAGGCATTGCGTTCATGGTGCTTGTCGATCAGATCCAGTAATTCCTCTCGCGAGCTTGCGACCACCGTCCAGAAGGCTACCCGCGCAACTTTGCCGGGCCCAACCCGCAGACGTTGACGCAAGGAAAAGATCGGATCGAGGACCGTCCCCTGGCTGTTCGACAGCGCCCGATGCCCGGTGATCGCCAGCGCCTCGCGCACGCTACGGTTGCGGCCAAGGAAACGCGCGCGGTCGGACTCGTATTGCGGATCAGCGATCAGCTCACCTTCCACCACCACGAAGTGCGCCGCCCATACCGGCGTTTCCTCCGGTCCACGCGGGCGGCGAGTGGCGACCAGTGCCGTGAACTCGGCAAGGTATTCAGTCTGCACGAACATTCGCGAGAACACTGGATGCGCGCTGTCAGCGGCCCGAGTCGCCAGGACCACCTCGGCATAGGAGGTCAGTTCGATGTCGCGTGGCCTGCGCCCGTTGTTGACCAGCGAAACTCGCCGCACTTCGCCGTTGTCCTCGCCGGACACCAGTACTTCCAGGCTGGTGACCAGCGAGCCTTGGCGATGAATGAACTCGGCCTGATCCTCGTGGAACAGCACCTCGCCGTTTTCAACGTCGCGGCCACTGGGCTGCAGCGTCGCCGACCAGGCTTCCCCACTTTGGGTGTCACGCAGGAAGATGAAGCTGCCCCAGTCATCGCGGGTGGCATCCTCACGCCAGCGCGTCACGTCGATATCCCCCCAGCGACTGTAACCGCCGCCTGCCGAGGTGAGCATCAGCGCGTAGCGGCCATTGGAGAGCAGATGGGTGATCGGCGCGCCGCCTCCCGCATCGATGCGCCGCAGGGTTTCGCTGCGGCCCTCGGTCGCGGAAACAGTCACCTCTTCGGCTCGTGGATGCGCCAACAGTACGTCCCGTGGCACGCGCTCCTGCAGTAGCAAATCGCAGGCCTGAATCATCGGCTCGCGGTGGAAACGGCAGCGCATCCTGCCATCGTGCAAGGCATTGGCGATGGCAACGATGGTCATGCCCTGATGGTGGGCCATAAAGCAGCGAACGATCGCCACATTCTCGTCATCCGGCAGCCGTGAGCGGGTGAAGTCCAGCGCCTCGTAGAAACCATAGCGGCCCTGCGCGCCCATCCCGGCCAGCCGCTCGTAATTGCGGCGCGCCGCCTGCGGATCGATCATCGCCGCCAGACCGGTCGCATAAGGCGCGACCACCACGTTCTCGGACAGCCCGCGCTTGAGGCCAAGCCCGGGCACACCGAAATTGGAGTACTGGTAGGTGAACTCCAGATCGCGGGCGTTGTAGGCGGACTCCGAGATCCCCCAGGGGATGCCCAACGAACGGCCGTAGGCTTCCTGTAACGCCACCACCAGACGAGTGCTCTGTTCCAGCAGGCTGCCAGCCGGCGCTCGCATCACCAGCGACGGCATCAGATATTCAAACATCGAGCCGGACCAGGAGATCAGCGCCGAGCCGCCGGGGACCGGCGTTGCGATGCGTCCGAGGCGGAACCAGTGACGAGTCGGGACATCCCCCTTGGCAATGGCGAACAGGCTGGCCAGTCGTGCTTCCGAGGCGAGCAAGTCATAGCAGCTCGGATCGAGGCGATTATCGGTTTGGGAGTAGCCGATCGATAGCAGCTTTCGTTCGGGGTCGAGCAGAAAACTGAAGTCCATCGCCCCGGCCATCGCCCGGGCCATATCGGCGAGCGCTTGCAAGCGCGGCGCCAATGTAGACCGCGCCTCGTCCGGCAGCGTGCGGTCGCGCAGGTGTTCAGCCACTGCCTTGCGCAGCGCTTCGACCCAGAACAGCAGGTCATCACCCTCGCCGACCGGAACGACCCTGACGGCCACCTTGGCGGCCTTCTCGGTCAGCCGCTTCAGACTCGGCAGCAGTCCGTCGAATGCTTGCAGCCCCGCCAAGTGGACGCGGACTTCCTCCAGATCGTCGCGCAGTTGCCGCAGCGGCTCGCCACCGGCGCCCGACAGCCCGCCGATGGCCTCCTGGACCAGCCACAGGTCGTCCATCAGGCCACGACAGGCCTCCTGCGCCAACGGGCTTTCCCGCCACTCATCGCAGGCGTTGGCGAGCACGATCAGGTGCCCGGCGAAGTTACCACTATCGACCGACGACACGTAGGCCGGATGCAAGGCTCGTAGGTCTTGGGTCGCATACCAGTTGAAAAAATGCCCGCGATAGCGCGGTAGCTTCTCCAGGGTTGCCATGGTCGCTTCCAGGCGCTCGAGCGTCTCAATGCTGCCGGCCCAGCCAAAGTCGCGGGCAGCGACTGCCGAGAGCAGATAGAGCCCAATGTTAGTCGGCGAGGTGCGATGTGCGAGTACCGGTTTGGGCTGTTCCTGGAAATTGTCCGGCGGCAGCAGGTTATCCTCCGCTGTAACGAAGGTTTCGAAGAAACGCCAAGTGTGTCGCGCGGTCAAGCGCAGGGCATGCGCGTCCAGCGGCGAAGCCGTGCGCTGGCGGGCGACCTTCGATGGCCGGCTGCTCAGCAGAGCCAGCGCCGGCGCCGCCAACCAGAGCAACGCTAGTGGCCCGACTAACGGCCAGGAGCTGGGCGCGAAGGCCAGCCCGGCGGCGCTCATCAGCAGCGCAAGCGCGGTGCCACCAGCCATCTGCCGGTAACTGCCGCGCAGGTCTGGTAAAGGGCAGCCGGAGGCCTGCGCGGCGGTGGTCCATTCGAGCAGGTGATCGTGGCTGGAGAACATCCGCACCAAGGTGCGCCCGATAGCGTCTCCCATGCGCCATGCAAGGTCCGCCAAAAAGGCCAGCGAGAGCACAATCTGCAGAGCCGCGCGACGCAGGTCGGCACCTAACATGCCGAAGTGATTGCGCAGACGGATGCCGCGCCGCTGCGGCAGCAGGGAGCAGACGGTTGGCAGCAGGGCCGGAATCATCAGGGTCGCCAGCACGAACAGTGTAGCGAGCAGCGCCAGCGGCAACGGCAGCCACCAGCAGAACACCAGACTGGCCAGGGCGAAGGGCGCGAACAACGAGCGACGCAGGTTGTCGAGCATCTTGCAGCGGCCGATCGGCGGTACCGCCTGAGCCCCCCTCCAGTGCCCGAATACCCAAGGAAGCAATTGCCAGTCGCCGCGCGTCCAGCGGTGCAGACGTTTGGCGGTGACATCGAAGCGCGCCGGGGATTCTTCGATCACTTCGACATCCGAGGCCAGGCCGGCGCGGGCGAAGATGCCCTCGAATAGATCATGACTGAGCAGCCGGTTGTCGCCGACCCGGCCACCGAGCGCGGCTTCGAAGGCATCCACATCATAGATACCCTTACCGGTGTAGGAACCTTCGCCGAAGAGGTCCTGGTAAACATCCGAAACCGCCGACGCGTAGGGATCTATGCCGCCGGGACCGGAGAACACCTGCTGGTAAAAGGAGCCCTCGCCGCCCAGCGGCAGAGAGGGCGTGACCCGTGGCTGGAGGATCGCGTAGCCGCTGACAATGCGCTTCAGCGCGGCGTCGAAACGTGGGTGGTTCAATGGGTGAGCCATCTTGCCAATCAGCCGCAGCGCCGCCTCCCGCGGCAGGCGGGTATCGGCGTCAAGGGTGATCACGTAGCGCACCCCGGCCGGCACTTTCGGTGCCTCGCCGAAGATGGACATGAAACTCGTCTCGCCATCCCCACGCAACAGGCGGTTTAGCTCGTGCAGTTTGCCGCGCTTGCGTTCCCAGCCCATCCAGCACTGCTCGCGGGCATTGAACAAGCGCCGCCGACAGAGCAAGAAGAAGCGCTGGCCGCCGGGCCCAGGCCCATAGCGGCGATTCAGCTGTTCGATCGCCTCGGTTGCTACCGTCAGCAAATGCGCATCGCTGTCGAGCTCCTCTTGCTGCGCATCGACGCCATCGGCCAGCAAGGCAAAGGCCAGATCGCCGCCGATGCCCGCCAAATGGTGGACCTCCAGTCGCTCGATCTGCTCCAACAGATCGGCTTCGCTGGTCAACAGCGTCGGCACAGCGATCAGCGTACGTAGCGCCTGCGGCACGCCGGCGGACAACTCCAACCCCGGCAGAGTAATGGCGCCGAAACTCCAGGTGACTATGCGATTGACCAGCGCCGTGGCCACCTCGGTGACCGGCACGCACATCGACAGCAGGAACAACAGGATCCAGCCAACAGCCACGGACGGCACCGCCAAGGCCCAGGCCATTAGCGCCAGTAGCAGCGTGGTCAGCAAGAAAATGCTGCCAACATAGCCGCCGATGCCCAGGCGAATGTTGAAGCGGCTGATGCGCAAGCGCAGAGGTGCGCGAAAGCCCATGGCCCGCTCCAGCGCCGGGCGTCCCTCGGCGATCAGGTGGTAGCCAGGATCGCTCGCTCGCCCACCCCACTCCTCGCCCTGCTCGGCGCTCTCAGCCAGGCGGGCAGCCTCCAAGGCCCGGTCGGCGACCTCCAGTTCCGAGAGAGCCGAGCCACGCGCCAGTTGCTCGATGGCGCTGCGGTACAGGTTGCGCGTCGGGAAGTCCATAAGGGCAAACGCACTGCCCGCGCGCAAGCGCGCATCGACCAGGCTGACACTTTCAAACAGCTTGGCCCAGTCAATATCGGAAATCAGCCGCATGCTGGTGATGATGTTGCGCACCGTGACATTGGAGGCACCCTGGCGTTGCTGGGCGTGCTGCACCACCTCCTCGACGCAAACACCCTGTGCTTGCAGACGTTCGTCCAGCCAGCCCAGCGCCGGGGTCGTACGCGGATCCTGGTCGCGCAGGCGTTTAGCGAGTTGAGCGGCGAACAGCTCGGGCAACCGCCCGAGCGGACGCGCGGCGATGTCTGCCAGCGCCGAACGGGCGCTGGCAGGTACGAGCAAACGATCGGCCAGTTCGTCGGCGTCCGCGCGGGCCATACGACCGTCGTCGATCTGCTCGGCGAGTCGGCGCAGGTTCTCGATCAGGACGATACGCAGGGTGATCGCCACAGCCCACAACTCACCGATGGTCAGCGGCTGGACCCGCTGGTACGCATCGATGAAACACCGCAGCATGTCGAGGTCGAGATGACTGTCGGTATGCGCAACGAAGGCCCAGGCCAGGCCAAAGACCCGCGGGTAGCCAGCGAACGGTCCCTCGGCGAGCTTCGGCAACTGGCGGTAGTAGCCAGGTGGCAGATCATCGCGAATTTCCCGGATCTGTTCCTCGACGATATGGTAGTTATCCAGCAGCCATTCGGCGGCGGGCACCACGCTGTGGCCGCTCTCAAGCTCCGCGGCGCTCGCCCGGTAGGCGGCGAGCAGGACCGAAGCGTTGTCGTCGAGGCGTACATGCAAGGAAAGCACAGTGGGCGGCCTGGGTGTCACCTGCTGGGCGATGGCCAGACTCTCGGCATGCTGCTCAAGTCGCTCGATACCGAAAAGCGTCTCCCGTACCGGCGCATGGTCACTCCAGGGGGGTGATAGAACGCGCTGCCCAAGTGCCCGGCGGAAGATTGAATGCATAAATAACGTTCCGAGACGCGCATCGGTCTCATCAGCAAGCTAGGTAGCGAACCTCAGACAAGGCGGCAAGGGGCTCGAAACAGCAACATGCCGCTGTTCAGTCAAGCCCGGCGCCAGTCAATCAAAGCCGCCCCATTAGCAGCAGCACGATGACGATGATCACCACAATGCCCAACCCACCGCTTGGCCCGTATCCCCAGCTCCTGCTATGCGGCCAACTCGGGAACGCACCGATCAACAGCAGGATGAGAATAATTAACAGAATTGTGCCCAAGCTCATGGCTATCTCCTCGGACGCATGAAGAAACTGGCTGGTTGACTATCGCTCAAAGCGCGTCCAGCAATCTGACAGAGCCCAGATTGAGTGTATTCACAGGCACGAGTCTGTACGCCAACGCACAGAGTCCGCTCAGAAGCTGATGCGCGGTTCAACGTTAATGGCCCCAGTTGAAATTACAGCTCAGGCGCCCATCACCAGAATCAACGTTGCGCATACGCAGGCATACAACGCGCCTTCGAACAGGGCTTCATGCCAGACAAATCGCAATACCCCCAGGCGGCGCAAGGTCCAGTCCAACAGCAGAAAAATCGGCAAGGCCAGCAACAGCGCCTGGGCGATTGGCGGCAGATAGACGCCCCCCACTTCCAGATCAATGGGCAAGGGCTGGCACTCCTTCCTTGTCTGCGGGTTGAAAGTATTTGCGATGGCGCTCCAGAAACGACACCACGATCAACAACGCCACGCGCATCCTGAATACCGACCACAGGTGTTCATGTACGTCTAGATGCAAGTCGTCCATTTCATCGCCCAAGACATGCAAGCTTCCGAGCAACTGCACAAGGTCAACCCCGGGTCGCCCGGCGATCAATCGCCCTGTCTCTCGGACTGCCGCCAGCAAACGGTTCTGTTGTTGCGTACTCAACAACGCATTGCTCTGCCCCTGCTGCCTGAGCTGGTTCAATGCCACCCCCAGTGCCATGCACCCGAGGCTGACTTCGAACAGCTCGCGAGAGTGCTTGTCGCTGGTCGCCGGCAATAGTCCCAACATCATGGTCAGGCGATCGACCATACGGCTTTCAAACGCAAATTGCTGTTCATCGGTGGCCGGCGTCTTCAACAAAGCGTAGACCTGCTCGCAGCTTTCATTGAACAGCCGGCGCATTCGTAAATCGGGCCTGAACGGGAAGATCAAGGCATACACGCTGAGCGCCATCGCGGCCGCGCAGATATACGCACCGGCAAACTCGAACCACTGAATGGCATTGTTTTGGCCGATTCCTGCGTTTTGCGGCCCCAGCAACAGCATGGTCGTCAGTCCAAGACCAATGCCTGTGCCAGTGGTTGGCGGACTGGCCAGCCCCACCGCGACCGCGTACAGCAATGGCGTAAACAACAAGGCGAGCAACTCGAAGTCACTGATCATCGGCATCAGCATGAACAGATAGAACGCCGACACCACCAAGGCCAGACCCAGCCCCCTGGCAAAGCTTTGACTGGCCAGCAACGGTCGCGGAAAAGTCGCCATCAGCGAACAGAGAATCCCCACTACAATCATCCCGCCACGGGCCCCATCCCAAGCAGTCTCGATCCAGATCAGCCCCGCCACCAGCAACGCGGTAAATGCCCGGATTGCGTTCATTGCTGCCAACGTGAAGTCCAGATGCAACGGGTTGTCCTGGCCGCGGAACACGCAACTGGCTTCCCGTCCTTCCTGGATCGCGTCACTCAGTTCCAGAATCTGCCCCAGTTGCTCCAACATCCGTGCCTGCTCCCAGCGCAGTGCCCAGGCCAATGAACGCAGCGTGGCAGGCATCGTCTCGGTGAGTTGTTCGGCCTTGTAGGCCTGGTCATCGAAACGCTGTTGCAGCGTCAAAAAATGATGCCGCGCCTCAATCGACAATGAGCGACCTTGCACGGCCAGCTCATCAAGGAATGCCAGTTCCTCGCTGCGCAAACGCTGTATCTCTTCCGGCAGCGCGCCTTCCCAACGTTCGGTGAGTAATTGCCGCTGGTGACGCAAAGCCGTCAGCCGCGAAGTCAGCAGCACCAGTTGATTGCCAAGCAATTGCACCAGGCTATTGGAACTGCGCAACCGTGGTGCATCGAAGTACAAATGTCGACGCAGCCCTTCAAGGGCGCTGATCTCGCCCAACAGTTGCATTTGCCGCTTGTGGAAATCGGCCTCGCTTTCCTCGGTTCGAATCACCGCTGCCGCGTGAGTCGCGAGCAGTTTGATCACTTGATCGATCTTGGCGAAGTAACCCTTGGCCACCGCCTCCGGTCGCGCCGTCAGAAGGCTGACAACGCACACGCAGGCCACCGCCAGCAATGTTTCTGTCACGCGAGTGACTGCCAGCAGGAACGTACCCTCCTGATCGGGTTGCGCCAGCAGTGCCACCACCACCGCCGTGTAACCGCTCAGGACAAACGCTTGGGAACTGGTGTAGCGCAACAAGGTGCCGCCGGCGGTACACAGCGCCAACCACAAGGCCAGGGTGATGATGAAGGGCAGCGGCGCCTGGGGGAAAATGGCCATGATCAACACCGCGACTGCCGCGCCCAACGTGGTGCCGATGATCTGGCCGAAACTTCGGGCCAGGGCCATGCCGCCCAATGGCTGACTGACAATGATCACCGCCATGATCGACCACTTGGGCTGGTCGAGGTCGAACACAAAGGCCAGGTACAGCGTCAGCAACCCGGCCACGATGGTTCTCAGGGCAAACAGCAGCACCTCGCGTCCGGGGTTGAGAATCGCCTTGAAGTATTGAAGCAACGGTTGCATGAGTGCGCTCATCGAGTAGTCTCCTGCAAGCGTAGTCATTGCTTCCTTGCTTCGACGAGTTTCAATGTCGACAAGACCTGTAGGCCATTTCGCCGATGGACACGCCTGCGCTGATAGAGCCCGTCGATCACTTCGTCAGCCAAAGCGATTGGACAGGATCCCCCCATGCCCCTAGGCTGAAATCGCTGCGCATGCATCACTCTCTCTATAAAGCCCCTGCCCATGATTGTGCGTCCCAAGCCGAATCTGCTCGGCATGTTGTTTTCCCTTAAAGGCTCGATTGCCAAGCGCATTGCCTTGCGCAGTCTGTTGGTGACGCTGCTGGCGTCGGTAATCGTGCTGGTGGAGATCTGGCACCCGGCGTATTTCTCCAAGGTCAACGCCACGCCGTTCACCCTGCTGGGTCTGTCGTTGTCGATCTTCATGAGTTTTCGCAACAATGCCTGCTACGACCGCTGGTGGGAGGGCCGCAAGCATCTGGGGCAGTTGATCATCGAAGTGCGATCGTTGATTCGTCAAACCCAGGGGCTGATGGCGGCGGCCGAACGTGAACTTATGCTGCGTGAACTCTGCGGGTTCGCCCATGGCCTGATCGCCCGCCTGCGCGTTGAAAACGAGATGGGCGCCATCAAGCCGTGGACGCAGGATGCCGTGGACGCAGCGCATCCGAACATCACTGACGCGCTCTTGCAGCGGATTGGCGTCCGGTGCTCGGCACTTGCCGAGCGCGGCCAGATCAGCGAATGGCGTTACACCCAACTGGAAACGCGACTGGTCAGCCTCAGTCAGGTCCAGGCCAGTTGCGAACGCATCAAAAGTACGCCGCTGCCCTTCCCCTACACCCTGTTGCTGCACCGCACCATCTACCTGTTCTGCATCCTGTTGCCGTTCGCCATGGCCGAACCTCTTGGCTGGCTGACACCGGTGATTACCGCCATTGTCAGCTACACCTTTTTCGGCCTCGACGAAATCGGCGACGATCTGGAAGACCCGTTCGGCTTCGATGAGAACGATCTGCCGTGCAATGCGATTTTGCGCACGCTGGAGCGCGAAGTGCTGGCAGCGCTGGGGCAAACCGACTTGCCACCGGCCCTTGAGCCCGATGACTACGTGCTGAACTGAGCCAGGGTTTGACTCACAGCCCGGCCTGACCGAAGCTGGTGACCTTGTAAAAGCCTGTCAGCTCCCGGATTCCTGCATGCCTCAGTCCCGCCGCTATCTGCTCATCAGCCTCTGTGCACTGTTTGCCCTCGCCCTTGCCTGGTTTTTTTTGCGCAGCACGACGCCCGTGGTGCCGGAGGCAATTCGACGCGGCTACAGCGAAGCGCTGACCCAGGCACGCACGGGTCAACCGGGGGCGGCGCGGGTTCTTTACCAGCAATTGGGCCGCCCTGACCTGTCCGACAAACGCCGCGTTTGGCTGCATGCCGAACTGCCCAACTACCCCAGCCCGCAAGCCTTGAAACTGGCGGATGCGGACCTGCAACATCCATCGGCGGAGGTACGCATCGCGGCGATCAAAAGCATCAGCGGTTTAGTGCCCAATGGACAGCGAAGTCTGTTGCTCGGGCCCTTGCTCGATGACAGCGACCCAAGCGTCCGGTTTGCGGCGGTCAACGCCTTGCTGGGGCTGTCTCCGGATGAGCTGGGGTTGTATTTCGGCCCCCTGGAGCAAGCCATTGACGCTTGGGAGCAGGTCCTCAAGCAGCAGCCGGAAAGCGCCGACACCCAGTACCAACTGGCGCGCCTGCATTTGCATAATGCCGAACTGAAGGACGCGCAGCAGGCATTGGAGCGCACGTTGCAACTGGCGCCCGGCAACTTGCCGGCACTGGTGATGCAGATTGACGTGCTGGATCGACTGGGCCAAAGCGATGCCGCCCAGCAATTGTTGGCGAAGCAGTTAAAGGCCCAGCCCGATTCGGCCTACTTGCAACATGCGTTGGGGCTCTGGTTGCTGCATCACGGGCAAAGTGAGTTCGCCTTGCTCGGGCTGTCCAAAGCCGTGGAGCTTGAACCCGACAATAAGGATTACCGCTACGACCTGGCCACCACGTTGCATGGTGAACAAGAGCTGGAGGCCGCGCAGAAACAGCTGCAGGAAATCGTCCAGCGCCACCCGGCCGATCGCAAAGCGCGCGTGCTGTTGATCAACTATTGGAAGGAAAGCGGACAGTTGCAGAACGTACAGATCCTGTTGGCGCAGCTCGAGCAGCTCAATCCGGATGATCCGGCATTGCAGCAAGGGCTTTAATCAAGATCAAAAGATCGTCCGAACGCGGCCCGAGCCTTCGGCAGCCCCTAAAGGGGGCCGTACGACACAACCGTCGACGCAGCTTCAGGAGAGCATGTCCTGCATGATCTGTTGCAACACATCCAGATCGAATGGCTTGGCCAGGATCGGTGCCTTGCGGGTGATCGGGCTGTCGGTCTCGCGGATTTCCTGCGGGTAACCGCTGATGAAGATCACCTTGAGTTCCGGTCGCAGCTTCACGGCTGGTTCGGCGATTTGCACGCCAGAAATCCCGCCAGGCAGGCGGAAATCGGTGATCATCATGTCCAGGTTTGGTTTGCTCGCCAGGATCTCAAAGGCCTGCTCACCATTTTCGGCTTGCAGCACCCGGTAACCTTCACCCGACAAATAAGCGGACAGCACCATCAAAATCGAAGGGTCATCTTCAACGATCAGTACCACGTCTTGTGCATCTTCACTCATGGAAAACCTTTGTTCGGTCAATAGCTGCTGATACGACCATGTGGTCAATCAGAGGTTGCGTTCATCGGGCTGTTTTCCTGCAGCGGCAGACAAACGCGAAACAAGGCGCCTTCGCCAATCCGGCTCTCGACGGTAATGGAGCCACCATGGGCGGCGACAATCTGCTGCGAAATAAACAACCCCAGGCCCAGCCCCGCCACCACGGCCCTGGTGGAAACCCGCTCGAACTGCTGAAAAATGCGCTGTTGATTCTCTACACCGATCCCGATACCGCGATCCTGAACCTCAACCCGCGCTTGCCCGTGGTGATTGTACACGCGAACGTCGATCGCGCTCTTGGCACCATAGCGCAACGCATTAGTCAGCAGATTGCAAATCACTTGTTCGATACGAAACTCGTCCCAGTCGCCCATCACGGGCTGGTCGGCGATCAAGCTGACTGACGACTCTGCGGCCTCAACCTGCGGTGCGAAGTTCTGCAAAAGATTGTGCACCAGTTGCACCAGGTCAAACCGACTGGGGCGGATAGACAGCTTGCCGGTGCGGATCCGCGACACATCAAGCATGTCTTCGATCAGGCGGATCAAGCTTTTGATCTGCCGTTCGTCGCGCTCGACCATGGCGTGCATTTTGTCCAGGGTGAACGCCGCGGCGTTATCCCGGGCCAGGTGCATTTTGCGCAACTGGGTTTCGAGGATCAGGCCATTGAGCGGTGTACGGACTTCATGCGCAACGATGGACATGAAGTCATCGCGCATGCGCACCGCCTGCTTCAGTTCTTTCTGGGTGTTCTGCAACTGTTCGAGCAACGCCCCCTGTTCGCGGCGACTTTGCTCCAGGGCTTCGACCTGTTGCTTCATCGCCTTGCTCTGGCGATACAGATCGACGAAGACATTGACCTTGCTCTTGACCGCGTGAACATCCAGCGGCTTGTGCAGAAAGTCCACGGCTCCGCTTTCGTAGCCCTTGAATGCGTAGTTGAGATCACGGCCAGCGGCACTGACGAACACAATCGGGATGCTTTTGGTTTTTTCCGTGCCGCGCATCAACTCGGCCAACTCAAAGCCGTTCATGCCGGGCATCTGCACATCGAGAATGGCCAGCGCGAATTCGTGCTGCAACAACAACGACAAGGCTTCGTCGGCGGACAAGGCCTTGTAGACGATGAGGTCCTGCCGCTTGATCAACGCCTCAAGCGCCAGCAGGTTCTCCGGCAGGTCGTCGACGATCAGCAATTTGGCCTGGATGTTACTTAGCATGGGATTTGTTCCCGCTCGACACGAAGACGGCCGAAGCGCCGATCACGATAGCTTCTACACAAGGAATACCTGCACGGTTCATGATTTGCGGTAGATCCTTTCTTGTTTGACCAACGGCTCAAACTGATTGCCATAGGCCGAAAAATCCAGGGTTTCCTTGCTGCCCAGTGCCAGAAAGCCCCGATGACACAAAGATTCGTGAAACAAGCCGAACGTTCGATCCTGAAGCTTTTTGTTGAAGTAAATCAGCACATTACGACACGAAATCAATTGAGTTTCGGAGAATACGCTATCAGTGGCCAGGCTGTGATCGGCGAACGTTACGTTGTCGCACAGGCTCTTGTCGAAAATCGCGTAGTCATAAGCCGCCGTGTAGTAATCGGCGAACGAACGCTGACCACCGGCCTGCTGATAATTGTGAGTGTAGGCCCGAACATTCTGCAGGGAGAAAATCCCCTGCCTGGCTTTATCCAGCGAGCGCGGGTTGATGTCGGTGGCGTAGATGATGGTGCGCTCCAGCAAGCCTTCTTCGCGCAGCAGGATCGCCATCGAATAGACCTCTTCGCCGGTGCTGCAACCAGCAATCCAGACCTTGATCGACGGATAGGTCTTGAGCAGCGGCACCACTTCCTGACGCAGCGCCAGGAAGTGCGAAGGGTCGCGAAACATTTCGCTGACCGGAATCGTCAGCAATTGCAGCAGCTGCATGAACGCGGTTGGGTCGTGCAGGACCTTCTCTTGCAGCGCCGAGATGGTATTGCACTCGAATTGGCTCAATGCATGGTTGACCCGACGCTTGATCGACGCGCCGGAGTAATCGCGAAAATCGTAGCTGTATTTGAGGTAGATCGCTTCGATCAACAACCTCAGTTCGATTTCGCTGCGCTCCATTAGAGGCGTTCCATCTTCGGTAACCACACACGAATCAGCGAGAACAGGCGATCCAGGTCGATGGGCTTGGCCAGGTAGTCGTTGGAGCCGGCCTGCAAGCAGCGCTCCTGATCGTCCTTCATCGCCTTGGCCGTCACCGCAATGATCGGCAGCTTGCGCCAGCGCAGATCCTTGCGGATTTCCAGAGTGGCTTCGAAACCATCCATTTCCGGCATCATCACGTCCATCAGCACCAGGTCGATGTCCTCGACTTCATTTAATCGCTCAATTGCTTCACGACCGTTACGGCCAATCACCACCACCGCACCCTTCTGCTCCAGCGCACTGGTCAGGGCGAAGATATTGCGTACATCGTCGTCCACCAGCAGCACTTTGCGCCCCTCGAACACCTTGTCGCGGCTGCGGGCGGTCTTGAGCATGGTCTGGCGTTCATGGGATAAGCGGGATTCGACCTTGTGCAGGAAGAGTGTCACTTCATCCAGCAACCGCTCGGGCGAACGCGCGCCCTTGATGATGATCGAGCGCGAATACTTGCGCAGCTCGGCCTCTTCGTCCCGGGTCAGGTTGCGTCCGGTATAGACGATCACCGGTGGAAACGAGCAGATATCCTCGCAGGACATGCGCTTGAGCAAGTCGTTGCCAAGCATGTCCGGCAGTTTCAGGTCGATGATCATGCAGTCGAAAATCGTGGTGCGCAGCAAATCGAGTGCATCCTGCGCCAGGCCGACGGCAGTGATTTCGACGTCCTCGTCGCCGATCAATCGGGCGATGCTGTCACGCTGCAGATCGTCGTCTTCGACCAGCAATATGCGTTTGACCTTCTGGGTCAGTTTGGCTTCGAGGCGGGCAAACACCTCCTTGAGCTCCTCGCGCGTAGTCGGTTTGACCGCGTAACCGATGGCGCCCATGTGCATGGCGGCCTCGACACGGTCTTCGACCGAGATCACATGCACGGGAATGTGCCGGGTTTCGGCTTGCTCTTTCAGGCGCTGCAACACCGTCAGCCCGGAATGATCCGGCAGGCGCATGTCCAGCAGGATCGCGTCGGGGATGAATTGCCTGGCCAGGTCGTAGCCTTCATCGGCGCCGTAGGCCACCAGGCACTGATAACCCAGTTCATGGGCCAGATCGTAGAGGATGTGCGCAAAGTCCGGCTCATCTTCCACCACCAGGATGCAACGAGTGGCGAACGGCGCCCCGTAGCGATCATCATCGAAACGCGCGATTTCGACCTCGGCAACCAGCGGCACAGGCGCGGTAACCACGATGGCTTGCGGCATGGTCACCGGCGTAGCTTTCATCGTTTCGACAGGCGCATCGCCCGGTTCGATGTAGTGCTGCGGCAACACCAGGGTGAACACACTGCCCTGCCCCGGCGTGCTGGTCAGGCTGACGGAGCCGCCCAGCAAGGTGGCCAGATCACGAGAAATCGACAGGCCCAGGCCGGTTCCGCCGTAACGACGGTTAGTAGTGCCGTCGGCCTGACGGAAGGCTTCAAAAATGCTGTCCTGATGATCCGGCGCAATGCCGATCCCGGTATCACGGACGATAAAGGCGATGCCCTCGCCTGGCTGAGCCGCGACAATCAGGCTGACTGTGCCCTTTTCGGTGAACTTCACCGCGTTGGACAACAGGTTCTTGATCACTTGCTCCAGGCGCTGGCGATCGGTGAACAGCATCAGCGGTGCGTCAGCACGCAATTCGACTTCAAAATCCAGTTTCTTGTCCGCGGCCAACGGCTCGAACATTCCTCGCAGGCCTTCCACCAGGCGCGCAACGCTGGTGTTCTCCGGACGCACCTCAAGCTTGCCGGCCTCAACCTTGGAAATGTCGAGAATGTCGTTGATCAGGTTGAGCAAGTCGTTGCCGGCGGAATAGATCGACTCGGCGAACTTGACCTGCTCGGCGCTGAGGTTTTCCTGCGGGTTTTCCGCCAGCAATTTCGCCAGAATCAACGAACTGTTCAGCGGCGTGCGCAATTCGTGGGACATGTTGGCAAGGAATTCGGATTTGTACTTGCTGGCACGCTGCAATTCTTCGGCGCGGGCCTCGAGCTCAAGCTGGGCCTGATTCAGCTGGCTGTTCTTCAGGTCCATGGCATCGCGTTGCTCGGCCAGGATCTGCGCCTGTTCGGCGAGTTGCTCGTTGGTTTGCTCCAGCTCGATCTGCTGGGTTTCCAGGTGAGCCTGGGACTCCTTGAGAACCCGCGACTGCTCTTCCAGCTCTTCATTGGCGCTCTTGAGTTCTTCTTGCTGAACCTGCAACTCTTCATTGAGTTGCTGGGTTTCGGCCAGCACTTCCTGTAAGCGCTGGCGATAGCGCGCCGCTTCGATCGAGGTGCCGATGTTGCCGGCAACCAGTTCGAGCAACTCGATGTCACGATCTGTCAGCGGTCGCAGGAAACCGAGTTCGATCACCCCGTTGACGCGATCGTCATCGCTGGTCGGCACCGCCAGTACACTGCGTGGTAAACCTTCGCCCAGGCCGGAGCTGACTTTGAAGTAGTCCCCTGGCACCTCATCAAGACGAATCAGGCGCGCCTGTTGCGCCACCTGGCCGACAATCCCTTCGCCATTGTAAATCTGCTGCTCAAGTGCTTCCTGTTCCCGGGAGAAACCGTAAGACGCGATGCGCTTCAGGCCACCATGCTCCTCACGGACATAGATCGCCGCGACGGCGCTGCCCAGGTATTGCGCGCAGAACTGCAGGATATTGCGGCCCAACAGATTGAGCGATAACTGCCCCAGGACTTGCTCGGCCAGTTCGGTCTGGCCATTGCGCAACCAGGCCTGCTGTTCCAGACGCCGGGCGCTGGCCTGTTGCGCGGCGAGGTTGACGCTGTAGCTGCGGGACAGATTGAGTAGATCCCGGCGGCCGACATAGGCCAGCAATCCGCTGATACCGGCTACGAACAACAGATAAAGGGCGATGCTCCAGATTGTGGCGCTTCGCACTTCTTCATTGCGCGTGGCACGCAACTGCTGCTCCATGTCGATCACGTCTTCGAATTGCTTGCGGATCTCATCGGTCAACCGTTTGCCGCGCCCGACCTTGACGACGCTGCGGTAATCACCGCCTGCGCGCTGCAAATCGATTATCGATTGCGCGTAATTGGCCCATTCCGTCTGCAAGGCCTGGAGCCGGTGCAGGCGGTCGGTTTGCACCGAATTGTCCGCGGTCAGTTCGAGCAAGGTATTGAGGGCGACCGTTATTCTTGGCTTGGCCGTCTCATAGGGCTCGAGAAATTGCTCGTCGCCACTGAGCAGGAAACCGCGCATACCGGTTTCCAGATCGACGGTCAGTTTTACCGCTTCATTGGCATTATTGATCACCCGGTCCGAGTGCTGGACCCACTGGATCACCGACAGCAGATAGGTGATCAGCAAGACAAAGAACGCCGCGCTGATGACACCGACACCCAACGGCAGGCTGACGTTGCGGCTCAGGAGTTTACGGAATCGTTGCTCATCAACCGCAGGCGCAGAGGTCATGGGAAGCCTTGTCGAACTGTTGGATGCCATCGAGTCTGCCCCAAATCGGCCGAGGGGATCCATTTTTCTGACACGTTTTTCGGCAATACCCTGCATTTCACTGCTCCGGCGCAAAGGAGCGGTTATTCTTCGCGGCTCTTGTGCGGCTATTGTTCTTTGTAACGCCTCGGGAACTTGTCGTGATCCGTCCCATACTCATGCAAGAGCCCGGCGATTTCGATCGACGCTATCGTAAATCCAACCTTTGAGAGCCCCACTATGTCCACCAACACATCCACCATCCTGGTCGTCGAAGACGATGCCATCGTGCGCACGCTGATCGTCGATGTGCTGGAGGAACTGGAATACCGGGTACTTGAGGCCGATGGCTGTGAAGAGGCGCTGGATTTCATCAACGATGAGGACCAGCACATCGACCTGCTGATGACCGATGTGGGGCTGCCGGTCATGGACGGCCGGGAATTGGCGAAACAGGCACGCCTGCTGCGCCCCGAGTTGCCGATCCTGTTCGCCAGCGGTTATGCCGAAAGCATCGAGGTGCCTGACGGCATGCATGTGATCGGCAAGCCGTTCTCGATTGATCAACTGCGGGATAAGGTCAAGGACATACTTGAAGTGTAACTAAGCGCTTAAGCCGCACCGAGCACCTGCTCCTGAAAAGAGCGGTGCTTTTTAGTTTTTCCGCAACGGAACAGTCCGCGCCCTCAACAACTTTATGACCCCATCTGAAACAAGCACTAATACAATGCCAGTTGCCCAATAACTTAAACTAAAAGAGGATCCCCACACCTTTAAGCAACAACCAGTAGAAGGAACTACTAATGGACCAACAGCACACAGCTGTGAATTATAATTTGCAACTATCCAACCCTCAAGACATCACCCCTCGACTTAAACAAGGCATTGAGAGCGATAAAATCGAGCGAGGCGAAATCATCGCACAGCTTAAAAAGGCTATTTCCGGAAAAGAAAACAATGAGCAGATAGACTGGGAAGAGCTATTCATTACAGTGACCGAAGGTTCTTCGTTCGAACAGGCGCTGCGCCCCGGCGCTGTCATGTTACAGAGCATGATCGACAAGCCCGCCTTTAAAGAAGTGCTCGCCTACTATTCCGTCCATCCCGATGCTTCGTTCTATGTTGTCGATGCAGGTCACATCATCGCCTCCCATAATGGCCGCGAAATACGATTGACCGCAAAGACCAAACTTGATCCGGACCTCAATGATGATTTGGTTGCAATCGCGGATATTGCAGCAACCATCGACAGAGTGGTGTTCTTCGACAATCGGCTGGGTGTTGCTCAATGGATCACATTCCACGAATACGAACTGCCCGAAGATGTAAAACGCATAAAAAACCTGATCAAACATCTAGAGTTTGACTACCACCCTTCCCCTGCATTGGGTAACTACTGGGAAGCCATCACGAGCAGTGAGGACAGGGCTTTGGTGTTGTCGGCGGATGACAGGCAAACAATTCGTACCTTGACCGCTCAGCACATCGGCGGACGCGGAAAACTGCTGGTGGACCTGTGTAGCATTGCATTGGGAAATCGTTCGAAAACAGCAAACCGATTGAATTGCCGCGAACTGCTGCATGAATTGGGTGTACACCCCTATTTCAAAAGCTGGTCCGAAAGTTACTTAAAAGCGCTTGACTGGTACGGATCCAAATCAGGTGAGTCCGTCTCAGAGTTGAACCTCGAGCAGGTGCTCATGACTGCAATTATTCTCGACATTTACCCGGACGCGGGAGGCGACGAGCGTCGAAATCACATCGCGGGTTACAACCTTTATGCACCTGAAAACATAGAGAAATCGGTTCCAGAGGTTTTCACTGAACTGGAACGGCATCTTGAGAATGAGCATGACATTCCTTCTAACACCAGTACGCTCGCCGCCTACTTGCTGCTGGCAGGCAGGGCACCCGAATTTCTGGTAAGAAATCTGCCCGAATCATTGCGACTGGGCACCCCCGAATGGATTACGTTCTGTCGGGGTGTTGCCATAGCAGAAGCCAACGCTTGCGGCTCCGTGCTTTCCATGACATTTGCAAACGTCATGCAACTTGAAGCGATTGAGCCAGTCAACAACGAGCAGGAAATTCTGCACAGCGTGCTATCAGTAGACCCGATTATTGACTGGGCGCTGTTGAACAACGTGATTACTCTTGAGCAGGTGATCAGTGACTATAAAGGTTCTGGTGATCGTGCCATTGAGGCTTATCAGACCTTTGCGGATGCCTATTCGCAAGCAGTCGCCACGTTATCGACCCCACTGCCCAGCCGAAAAGCGATTTCCCGGGAGATACTTGAGCAGATCGTGCCGGACTGCGATTTCATCGACGAAAAAATACTGTTCGAGAAACAACGGGGTTGGCACGAGTTCAACAATTTCGAGCCGTTAGCCATGTCCATGGTAGAGCTCAACATGTCCAACCATCTGGGGACACTGAACTGGGATTTGAAAAGAAGCCCTAGTCTCTACCAGAGATTTCCGCACCTTGTGCCTAATCTGGTCTCTACGGAGGGGATTTTCAAACGTCGTTTTGACCAGGCTTATGCGCCATTGGAAAAAGCGATGGCCAGTATTGTCAAGCTGGCTTTGTCGGCGTTACCGCCGGCTGACCGGGTTCGTTTGCTGTGCGGTGAAGTCACTTTCTTCACTATCCGGCCCTCGGTTGCCATCATCCAGCCTCCCGATTTGTTTCCTCAGGAAAAACAGAAAGCCAAAGATGAAGCCACGGGTCGCTATGGCGTCGTGATGTGCTCGAAATATGAAGGCCGGTTGTATTGTTATGAACTGTTCACCTTGCACGGTGAATGCAGGGAGAACCCTCAACTGGCAGCACTTGTGCAAAAAGAAGGTCTGCTGGCACAACCTGCGAGACTGGACTTTACCGATCACATCAACAGTTTGAGCAAAGCCGAAAAAATCCACAATTTGCCAACTGATATAGAGAGCTATACCCATGGAGTTCCACCCGGCAACACCCGGTCCAGTCATGGGGTAATTGAAAAACTGGGATCATTGAACGCATCGGTAAAAACAACACGCACTATTAAGCCTGGTTATTATGAGAGCTATCAAAGCGAAGAATTCAGCCCCCTGACAAATTTCATTTTGAAGCATCGCCCCCTCTGGACGTATGACGAACTGATAGAAGACGCACGGGGCCGAACAGAACTGGAGCAAAGACACTCAAAGGAAGAACAACAATTCGAGACATTCATTAATATTATTGTGCCTTTTAAATCCTGCATCGAAGACTTCTTCTCCGACGATCCGGACCGTAACAGGGGCAGTACGTTGTCCTGCACGCTTGAACTAGCGATGACCGTTTTGCTGGTTGTTGGCGTCGCCGCAAAAGCCGCTAGCGTTGCGGCAAAGGCCGTTTCCACGGCCTCGAAGACCAGAGCGCTAGCCAAGTTGGGCCTAGGGTTTCTCCACTCTGTGTTCAACCCGCTGGACGGTACGCAAGAGCTGATCCTGGGCGTCGGAAAGTATTTAAAGAAAGGTGTATTGGGTATCAGTCGGGCTGGCTTGAACTCTTTGGAAAGTGCAACCCATCAACTTCGAAGACTGACCGGCAGTGCTGACGCTTATGACTTGATCAAAGCGGCGCAACGAACTGATATCGGACAAGGAACCTGGCGTCCGCTGGGTAGCTCTGGAGATTCTTTCGTCGTGTCTGCGGTCCGCATGCAGGATGACTGGTACGCTCTCAACCGGCTGGGGCAGCCGTGGGGAAAGAAACTCAAAAACTTCGACTTGAGTTTCAAGTCCTACGTTCGCAAGAAACTCCTGCCGGATAGCTTCGTCTCCGCCTATGTCAAAAGAAGCTTACCGATCGCCCAGACAAAAATTGACACCGCACTGCATCAACTGGTGGCGAACAGTGCTGATTTCGAAGTAAAAGCAGTAATAAAGTATTTCTTCGGCAACAGTTCCGCTCAAACTGTTGAGCACCTGACCGAAGCATTACGCAAAATGAAAAAAGACCTCAATCACATCTCCCTGAAGAACATAGATATTGTAAAAAAACCTTCGGACGGCGCGCTGGCGGCAATGCTTCCCGAGACCTTCGCGCGATGGAAAGCAGCGAATTACCCTGCCGATTCAGTTAACAGTCGATTCATTAAGATCTACTCGGACAATATGACTGACTTTTTCCAAAAGGAAAGGTTCGACAGAGGACGGATCGCTGATGGCGTGGTGCATGAGATGTCTCATGGCTCACAACGTACGATTGACCTGATGTATGGCAACCCGGATCCCGCATTTGGTAAGGCCGGCGATGTCGATGTGACTCAGTTGATGAATCTGGCGAAGCATCCGGAAGGATTAGATCCTTTCACATTGCGGGATGCCGATCACAAGGGGTTCCGTGAGTTTAACCAGCTTAAAAAAGACTTGCCCAAGATCGTTGCCGAGGCTCCTGCACTCCTGAACGCCGACTCTTACGCCCTGGCTATTGGCTTGCTGAATCAACGATCGGCCAATTACCCGCGCTTTCTCGAAAACCTGGGCCGGATGAGGAGCAAGTTCGACACCGCAACCGGTAAGCACATCACGGAGGCTGTGATCATTAATCTGTCTACACTCGCCTAGATGCCTGGAACAGAAAATCTCTGTCAACGGGGGCGCTGACCTCCCGTCGACTCAAGTAAACGGCCGCAAACTCACAGGAATCGCCTCCTGTGGTTTAATTGCGGCCTTTTCTTCGTCCCTCCTCGCCTACACCAAGGAACACTGTCATGAGTCAGCTCAACGCAACCAAAGTCCTGGTCATTGGTTACGTCTGGCCCGAGCCCCGTTCTTCAGCGGCCGGTGGGCACGTCATGCAAATCCTTGAAACATTCTTGCAGCAAGGCTGGGACGTCACCTTCAGTAGCCCGGCCGGCACCGGCGAACATCGGGCTGATCTGACGGCGTTGGGCATTCGTGAAATTCCGATTGAATTGAACAACAGCAGTTTCGACGACTTCGTCAGTGAACTTGCTCCGGACATAGTGCTGTTCGATCAGTTCATGATGGAGGAGCAGTTTGGCTGGCGGGTCGAAAAATACTGTCCCGATGCCCTGCGTGTCCTCGAGACATCGGATCTGCAAAGCTTGCGGCACGCCCGGCATCAGCGCCTCAAGGATCGCTTGAAGGTCAGTGACGACAATAATGATTTCAGCGACTTGTTCGCGCCGGCGTTGCGCGAAGAGTTCGAACTGATGGCTGATACCGATCTCGCCAAACGGGAGATTGCTGCGCTGTACCGTTGCGACTTGAACCTGATGATCTCTGAAGTGGAGATCGAATTGCTGGTCGAGCAATTCAAGCTGCCGCGCAACTTGTTGCACTGGTGTCCGCTGATGGTCGAACCTGAGCTCGTGCCGCCGACAGCCTTTGAAGATCGGGCGCACTTTCTCAGCATCGGCAATTTTCGACATGCGCCGAACTGGGATGCGGTGCTCTGGATGAAAACAGCCATCTGGCCGTTGATCCGCGAGCAACTGCCCACGGCTCAGTTGCATATCTACGGTGCTTACACCCCCCCCAAAGCTACCGCGTTGCACAACCCGGCCCAGGGTTTTCATGTCATGAACTGGGCAGAAGATGCTTTGCAAGTGATGTCGGCGGCACGCATTTGTCTGGCGCCTCTACGCTTCGGTGCCGGTATCAAAGGCAAGATCGTCGACGCCATGTTATGTGGCACCCCCACGGTGACGACGCCCATCGGCGCCGAAGCCATGCATGGCAATCATCCCTGGCCTGGGACCGTGGCCCGCACGGCACGGGAACTGGCTGACTGTGCGGTGCGCCTGTATAAGGATGAAGCGCTTTGGGCGCAGGCCCAATCCCACGGACAGAGGTTACTGGCCGATCGATATAAAATGTCGGAACATGGCCCGGCATTGATCAAGAAGTTGTTGCACTGCCAACAGCACTTGACTCAACTTAGACGCGATAATTTTACCGGTAGTATGTTGCGTCATCACCACCATAAAAGTACGCAATACATGGCGCAATGGATTGAGGCGAAAAACCGAAACCCTGCTTAAGTTACGCACAACCAAATACACATATCTTGCATTATCACAACGATTGATCGCCCCGCTCTTTCCCTTTATAAATTATTGACCGAAGTGAGTAACAGCCACTCACTTCGGCCAACCGATAACACCTATCAAACTATGCAAGGAAGCATTAAATGGACAATACTGTTCAGAACAACTACGTACTTAGAAACTGGATGGCCAGCACGCCGGCAATCGATACACTGTCGCTCAATGAGTTGACACTGCCAGGCGCCCATAACGCCGGAAGCGACTGGAAAGCCACTTGGCTGCAAGGCCCGGGAGCCCATTGGCTGGCCTGTCAGCATAAATCGTTTTATTCCCAGCTACACAACGGTTCCCGCGCGCTGGATATTCGCCTGACTTACGACGCCCGCGCGCCGGGACTTGGAAAATTTCGCTGTCATCATAACAATTATCGCAATGACCGAACCCTGGGCCAACTTGTAACCGATGTAGAAAAATTCCTTCAGGAAAACCCCAATGAATTCATCATCCTGGACTTTCACGATCTGAGCGGAAGCACGTTTGACTTCGCTTATTTTAATGACATGATGATCCACTTTCTCGGTCATCGGATCATTCCCAGCAAAAACCGGTCGCTGAGTCTGCGTCAACTCAAACAAATCAGTTCTTTGCAAAGAATACTGGTCGCAGCCCCCAGGAACAGAGCCCTTGATCAAAACCTATTCATTGAACAGATCGAGCACAAATGGTCTGGCAACGGCCTCACCAGTGCCTCCGAGTTGGAACAGCACATTACAAAAGTGCTGAAGTTTCCGCCAGGCACATGGGCACCATGGTCCCTGTCCGCGACCAGTTATAGCGCTCTCGGTGGTCCGGTAGATATTCACGATGAGCTTAATTCGTGGTTTGACCCGAATAAAAGCGACTGGGCAACACGGTGCAACATTATCAATGTCGACTTCATTGAAGAAAGCAACATCGTTTCGTATTGCCTGACCGCAAACCTGAGTAAAGCGGCCAAGCGCGCCAACTAGCGCAGAGCCATTAAAGGATTAATTCTTATGCAAGTATTTCCGTGACTGGCGATGCAGTCGCGCGCTTCTATGCTGGGTCATGAAAGCCTTTCTACGCAGGCGAGCAATAGAGGTATGGCACGCAGCCACACCCTAAACATGGACCTCGTCCCCTCCATGGAAGGGACGAGTCTACGACAAGGAACTGTCATGACCCATAACGCAGTAATCACGCTGGATAAACAAAAATGGATGAGTAATGCCCTCGACATCGATCGTATAAAACTGACTGATGTTATCTGGCCCGGCGCCCATAACGCCGGCATGGATAAACAGGCGCCTAATTATGAGGTGGTCGTCGGCAACTGGACGACATGTCAAAACGGTTCATTTGCATGGCAATTGTCCAATGGCGCACGGGCATTCGATATCCGCCTGGGCTACACCGAGGGGGCTGAGCAGTCGATTTTCTATTTCCATCACCATGGATATCAATCACATCGGGTTCTCGATGAACTCATCAGCGCAGTTTCATCTTTCCTGGACCGAAACCCGGATGAATTCGTGGTTTTGGACTTTCATCAGCTAGGGGACGGTAACAATCGCTTTGACTATCAGAAACTCAATGAGCTTCTGGTCAGCCAACTCGGACAGCGAGTGATACCGCCCGACAACGCCACAAAAACGATCGGCGAGCTCAAGCGGATCAGTGCTCGCCGCCGGGTGATATTAGCGGCGCCCGTACGGCGGGAACTGGATGAGAATTATTTCTGGCCGCGTATTACACACAAGTGGATCAACAAGCGGTTTACCGACACCGAGGATTTGAAAACCCATATTTCCAACACACTCAAAGACGCGCCATACGAAACATTTCTATGGTCGTTATCGGCCACCAGCTACGCGTTTCTGGGAGGGCCTCAAGACATCAAAAACCACATCAATGACTGGTTCAATCCCACCCGGGACTGGGTGACGCGCTGCAGCATCATTAATACCGACTTTTTCGATGAATCCGAAATCGTTCGTTACTGCTGGAGTGCCACCAGCATGAAAGCGGTATACGGTGATGCCTTGCATGCCCCCGCCTGAGCACAGTCGCGTTGCAAGCTGGCCTTAGGCATCCCGAAAGAGGCATGATCAAGGGGCGATAACAATCAAAGCGCCCTGACATGACCCGAACAGCCAGAGTCACCGATCCTTCCTACGAATTGATGGACGACCACAACGGGTTGTCCATCATCTATCGCCAACACGGATTCCCCTGCCCCCTGGTGCGCTGGCATTTCCACAAGGAATACGAACTGCACCTGATCATCGCCAGCTCCGGCAAGGTGTTCATCGGTGACTACATCGGTAACTTCTACCCGGAAACACTGTTCCTGACCGGCCCCAACCTGCCCCACAACTGGATCAGCCAGGTGGCCGAAGACGAAGTGGTGCCCGAGCGCGACATGCTGGTCAATTTCACTGACGAGCTGTTCGAAAGTGGCCATCAGGTATTCGCTGAACTCAAGACAATTGCGCCCTTGCTGGAGCGCGCGCAGTACGGCATCGAGTTTCGCTGCAAGCGCACCATACGCCAGGCCATGACCTTGATGCAGCGCATCGCCGACACCCAAGGCATGACCCGGCTTGGGCATTTTTTCATTCTGCTGGAGTTGCTGGCGGCGTCCGATGACTACCAGTTGCTGTCCGGTGCCACAACGCCGCAATTGGCCGATGAACACAATATCGACCGTACCAACCGGGCGGTGGATTACATCTTTGCCCATTACGCCAGGGATTTAACGCTGGAAGAGGTGGCCGAGCATCTGGGTCTGAAGCCGACCTACTTCAGCCGAGTGTTCAAACAGGCCACCGGACGCTGCTTCATCGAGTTCGTCAATCGCCTGCGCATCAGCAAATCCTGCGAGCTGCTGGCCGATGGCGACAAAACGGTGACCGATGTGTGTTTCGAGTCGGGCTTCAACAACATTTCCAACTTCAACCGGCGTTTTCAGCAACTCAAGGGCATGACGCCGTCGCACTATCGGCGGCTGGCGGTGCAACGGTTGACTGAGCAGAATCAGCACTGACTTATCCTGTACCACGGATCCCTGTAGCAGCTGCCGAAGGCTGCGTTCGGCCGCGCAGCAGTCGCAAACCCGGCCACTCCACCTCTTCTGTATCGCCGCAGCTTCGGACCCGGCGAGGGCTTCGCCCTCGAACGCAGCCTGACGGCAGCTGCTACAGCGCGGCATGCAGCGACACCAGCCCCTGACTTCCCAGTGCAAAAAAGTATCGATCACAGTGCGATGGATGATTTGTCAGCCTGTCAATTGAAGGCTGTAATCGCTGCACATTCTTCCCTCCGCAGGAAGACACAAAAACAATAACTGTCCTTCTGTAACCCCCGGGTGCAGAAAAGGAGTGCACGATGCAACCTTCGGTAAAAGCTCTGCTTGCCCTCACCTGCATGACCCTCAGCAGCGTCAGCCTCGGCGCTCAGACCCTGACCATCGCCACCGTCAACAACAGCGACATGATCCGCATGCAAAAGCTCTCGAAAACCTTCGAAGCCGAGCATCCGGACATCAAACTCAATTGGGTGGTGCTTGAAGAAAACGTCCTGCGCCAACGCCTGACCACCGACATCGCCACCCAGGGCGGGCAGTTTGATGTGTTGACCATCGGCATGTACGAAGCCGCACTCTGGGGTGCCAAGGGTTGGCTGGAACCGATGAAGGACTTGCCGGCCAACTACGCCCTCGACGACGTTTTCCCTTCGGTGCGTGAAGGTCTTTCGGTCAAGGGCTCGCTCTATGCCCTGCCGTTCTACGCTGAAAGCTCCATCACCTATTACCGCACCGACCTGTTCAAGGACGCCGGGCTGACCATGCCGGAACGCCCGACCTGGGAACAGATCGGCGAATTCGCCAGCAAACTCACCCATAAAGATAAAGAACAGTACGGCATCTGCCTGCGCGGCAAGGCTGGCTGGGGCGAAAACATGGCGCTGATCACCACTGTCGCCAACGCCTATGGCGCGCGCTGGTTCGATGAGAAATGGCAGCCGGAATTCACCGGTGCTGAGTGGAAAAATGCGCTGAATTTCTACGTCGACACCATGAAAAAGTCCGGCCCGCCCGGCGCATCGAGTAACGGTTTCAATGAGAACCTGGCGCTGTTCAACAGCGGCAAGTGCGCGATCTGGGTCGATGCCAGTGTGGCCGGCTCGTTCGTGACCGACAAAACCCAGAGCAAAGTCAGCGACCACGTCGGCTTTACTTACGCACCGCATCAGGTCACCGACAAAGGTTCGGCCTGGCTGTATTCGTGGGCACTGGCCATCCCCACCAGTTCCAAGGCCAAGGAAGCGGCGAAAACCTTCAGCGCCTGGGCCACGTCCAAGGAGTACGGAGCCCTGGTCGCGGAAAAAGACGGCATCGCCAACGTGCCACCAGGCACTCGCGCCTCGACCTACACCGAGGCATACATGAATGCCGCGCCGTTCGCCAAGGTGACGCTGGAATCGCTGAAAGCCGCGGACCCGAGCCAACCGTCGCAAAAGCCCGTGCCCTACATCGGCATCCAACTGGTAACCATTCCTGAATTCCAGGCCGTGGGCACCCAGGTTGGCAAGCTGTTCTCGGCGGCGCTGATCGGCCAGACCACGGTCGACCAGGCCCTGACCGCCGCCCAGTCAACCACCGAACGTGAAATGAAGCGCGCCGGTTATCCCAAATAACCAGCGCCCCATGTGGGAACAGGTTTGTGTGGCGAGGGGGCTTGCCCCCGTTCGGCTGCGAAGCAGTCGCAAAGTGTTTTTGGGGCCGCTTCGCGACCCAACGGGGGCAAGCCCCCTCACCACACAAGCCTCGCCCCTACAGTTGATCTTCATTTGTCTGTTCCCAATCGGTTCTGATCGCCATGAATACTTCAACCACTGTCAAAGCTCACATGGACATCCCGCAACCGCTGCGTAAAAGCCGGTTGACCAACCCCGGCTGGTTTCTGGTCAGCCCCTCGGTGGCGTTGCTACTGCTGTGGATGATCGTGCCGTTGGGCATGACCATTTACTTTTCGATGATCCGCTACAACCTGCTCTACCCTGGCGAAAACGAATTCGTGGGGCTGGAGAACTTCAGCTACTTCCTGAGCGATTCGGGTTTCCTGCCCGGCGCCACCAATACCCTGTTGCTGGTGGGCAGTGTGTTGCTGATCAGCGTGGTGTTCGGCGTGTTGATCAGCGCGTTGCTGGAGGCCAGTGAGTTTCTCGGTCGCGGCATCGTGCGGGTGATGTTGATCTCGCCGTTCTTCATCATGCCCACCGTCGGTGCGCTGATCTGGAAGAACCTGATCTTTCACCCGGTCTCGGGGATTCTCGCCTACATCTGGAAGCTGTTCGGCGCGCAGCCGGTGGACTGGCTGGCGCACTACCCGCTGCTGTCGATCATCATCATTGTGTCCTGGCAATGGCTGCCCTTCGCGATCCTGATCCTGATGACCGCCATGCAGTCCCTCGACCAGGAACAGAAAGAAGCCGCACGCCTGGACGGTGCCGGCCCGATCGCGATTTTCTGGCACCTGACCTTGCCACACCTGGCCCGGCCGATTGCGGTGGTGGTGATGATCGAAACCATCTTCCTGCTGTCGGTGTTCGCCGAAATCTTCACCACCACCAACGGTGGCCCCGGTTACGCCTCGACCAACCTCGCCTACCTGATCTACAACCAGGCGCTGGTGCAGTTCGACGTCGGCATGGCCTCCGCCGGTGGCTTGATCGCGGTGGTGATTGCCAACATCGCGGCCATTGTGCTGGTGCGCATGATCGGCAAAAACCTGACAGACAAAGCCTGAGGCCCGCGCCATGACTCTTCAACAATCCCGTCGTCTGCAAAGCCTGCTGCTCGGCACCCTGGCCTGGGCCATCGCGATCCTGATTTTCTTCCCGATCTTCTGGATGGTGCTGACCAGTTTCAAGACCGAAATCGACGCCTTCGCCACGCCACCGCAATTCATCTTCACGCCGACGCTTTCGAACTACCTGCACATCAACGAGCGTAGCGATTACTTCAGCTTCGCCTGGAACTCGGTGGTGATTTCCTTCAGCGCCACCGCTTTGTGCCTGCTGATCGCGGTGCCGGCCGCCTACTCCATGGCGTTCTACGAAACCCAGCGCACCAAAGGCACGCTGCTGTGGATGCTCTCCACCAAGATGCTGCCGCCAGTGGGCGTGCTGATGCCGATCTACCTGTTGGCCAAGAGCTTTGGCCTGCTGGATACGCGAATCGCGCTGATCGTGATCTACACGCTGATCAACCTGCCGATCGTGGTCTGGATGGTTTACACCTACTTCAAAGACATCCCCAAGGACATCCTCGAAGCCGCACGCCTGGACGGCGCCACCCTGTGGCAGGAAATGGTCCGGGTGCTGCTGCCGATCGCCAAGGGCGGCCTGGCCTCCACAGTGTTGCTGTCGTTGATCCTGTGCTGGAACGAGGCGTTCTGGTCGCTGAACCTGACCTCGTCCAAAGCCGCGCCACTGACCGCACTGATCGCCTCTTACTCAAGCCCCGAAGGTTTGTTCTGGGCCAAGTTGTCGGCGGTGTCGACCCTGGCTTGCGCGCCGATCCTGATCTTCGGCTGGATCAGCCAGAAACAGCTGGTCCGCGGCCTGTCGTTTGGCGCCGTGAAATAGCCCTCAAAGAATAAACATAAAGGAGCGCCATCATGGCCAACCTGAAAATCAAAAATCTGCAAAAAGGCTTCGAAGGTTTTTCCATCATCAAAGGCATCGACCTGGAAGTGAACGACAAGGAATTCGTGGTGTTCGTCGGCCCGTCGGGTTGCGGCAAGTCGACCCTGCTGCGGCTGATCGCCGGCCTTGAAGAAGTCAGCGGCGGCACCATCGAGCTCGATGGCCGCGACATCACCGAAGTCAGCCCGGCCAAGCGCGACCTGGCGATGGTGTTCCAGACCTACGCCCTGTACCCGCACATGAGCGTGGGTAAAAACATGTCGTTCGCCCTCGACCTGGCCGGTGTAGCGAAAGCCGAAGTCGAGAAGAAGGTCGGCGAAGCAGCGCGCATTCTGGAGCTCGGGCCGATGCTCGAACGTAAACCGAAACAGCTGTCCGGCGGTCAGCGTCAGCGCGTAGCGATCGGCCGGGCCATCGTGCGTAACCCGAAAATTTTCCTGTTCGACGAACCGCTGTCCAACCTCGACGCCGCCCTGCGGGTGCAAATGCGCCTGGAACTGTTGCGCCTGCACAAAGAACTGCAAGCCACCATGATCTACGTGACCCACGATCAGGTCGAAGCCATGACCATGGCCGACAAAGTCGTCGTGCTCAATGGCGGTAAGATCGAGCAAGTCGGTTCGCCACTGGACCTGTATCACCAGCCGGCCAACCTGTTTGTCGCAGGTTTTCTCGGCACACCGAAAATGGGCTTCCTCAAAGGCAAAGTCACCCGTATTGAAAGCCGGGGCTGCGAAGTGCTGCTGGACGCCGGCACCCGCATCACTCTGCCGCTGAGCGCGGCCAACCTGAGCGTCGGCGGCGCGGTGACCCTGGGCATTCGCCCGGAACACCTGGAATTGGCGCAACCTGGCGACTGCACGTTGCAAGTCACCGCCGATGTCAGCGAACGTTTGGGCAGCGACACCTTCTGCCATGTGCTGACGTCGTCCGGCGAAGCGTTGACCATGCGCGTTCGCGGCGATCTGGCCAGCCGTTATGGCGAAACCCTGAGCCTGCACCTGGACGCCGAACACTGCCATTTATTCGATGCCAACGGCGTGGCGCTGACTCGTCCACTGCGCGCCGCAGCCTGATATCAGAGAACATGCGATGAAACTGAACAAGTCCAACCTCAACCGCCTCGCCCCCGAGGTGGCCCTGCCCACCTACACCCTGAGCGACACCCGCCAGGGCATCGCGCACATTGGCGTCGGCGGTTTCCACCGCGCACATCAGGCGTACTACACCGACGCCTTGATGAACACCGGCGAAGCACTGGACTGGGCCATCTGCGGGGTTGGCCTGCGCGCCGAAGACCGTCGTGCCCGGGACGATCTCAAAGAACAGGATTACCTGTTCACCTTGTTTGAACTCGGCGATACCGACGACACCGAAGTGCGAGTCATCGGCGCGATCCGCGACATGCTGCTGGCCGAAGACGGCGCCGAGGCGCTGATCGATAAACTGGCCAGCCCCGAGATCCGCATCGTCTCGCTGACCATCACCGAGGGCGGCTACTGCATCGACGACAGCAATGGCGAGTTCATGGCGCATCTGCCACAGATCCAGCACGACCTGAGCAATCCGAACACGCCGAAAACCGTGTTCGGCTTCCTCTGCGCCGCGCTGGCCAAACGGCGTGCCGCCGGCACGCCCGCGTTCACGCTGATGTCCTGCGATAACCTGCCGCACAACGGCGCGGTGACCCGCAAAGCCTTGCTCGCATTCGCCGCCCTGCGCGATGCCGACCTGCGCGACTGGATCGAGCGCAACGTCAGCTTCCCCAACGCCATGGTCGACCGCATCACGCCGATGACCAGCATCCAGCATCGCCTGCAATTGCACGACAAACACAGCATTGACGACGCCTGGCCAGTGGTCTGCGAACCGTTTGTGCAGTGGGTGCTGGAAGATAAATTCGTCAACGGTCGCCCGGCCTGGGAAAAAGTCGGCGTGCAGTTCACCGACGACGTCACGCCTTACGAAGAGATGAAGATCAAACTGCTCAACGGTAGTCACCTGGCCCTGACTTATCTGGGTTTTTTGAAGGGTTACCGCTTCGTTCACGAAACCATGAACGACCCGCTGTTCGTGCGCTACATGCGCGCCTACATGGACCTGGACGTGACGCCGCAACTGGCGCCGGTGCCGGGCATCGATTTGACCGAGTACAAAAACACCCTGGTGGCGCGCTTCTCCAATCAGGCGATTGCCGATCAACTGGAGCGGGTGTGTTCGGACGGCTCATCGAAGTTTCCGAAATTCACCGTGCCGACCCTCAACCGCTTGATCGCCGACGGCCGCGAGACCAAACGTGCGGCGCTGGTGGTGGCGGCCTGGGCGCTGTACCTCAAAGGCGTGGATGAGAACGGTCAGACCTATGCAATTCCGGATCCGCGGGCGGCGTTCTGTCAGGCGCTGGTGGCCGATGATGCATTGATCACCCAGCGGCTGCTGGAGGTTGAGGAGATTTTCGGCACGGCGATTCCGCGTTCGCCAGAGTTCGTCGCGGCGTTCGAGTGGTGCTGTAACAGCTTGCGGGAAGTTGGCGTGACGCAGACGCTCGAACGAGTGCTGGCCGTCTGATTATTCCCACGCTCTGCGTGGGAATGCAGCCCGGGACGCTCCGCGTCCCATCCAGAAGCGGACGCAGAGCGTCCATTGATGCATTCCCACGCAGAACGTGGGAACAATCTTCGGTAGGGTGTTTCCATGGCAAACCAACAACTATTCCTGGGCATCGACTGCGGCACCCAAGGCACCAAAGCCGTGATCCTCGACGCACACAGCGGTCAGGTCCTCGGTCAGGGCGCTGCTGTCCACAGCCTCATCAGCGGCCCCAATGGCCGTCGCGAGCAAGACACTGCCCAGTGGCTGGAAGCCTTTACCCAGGCCACCCGTCGCGCGTTGCTCGCCGCGGATGTCGATGGTCAGGCCATCCTCGGCATCGGCGTTTCCGGCCAGCAGCATGGTCTGGTGCTGCTCGACGATCACGGCCAGGTACTGCGCCCGGCCAAGCTCTGGTGCGATACCGAATCCACCCCGGAGAATGATCGTCTACTGGCTCATCTGGGCGGTGAAAAAGGCTCCCTGGAGCGCCTCGGCATCGTTATCGCGCCGGGCTACACCGTGTCCAAGCTGCTCTGGACCAAAGAACAACACCCGGAAATTTTCGCCCGCATCGCCCGTATCCTGCTGCCCCATGACTACCTCAACTATTGGCTTACCGGCCGCAGTTGCAGCGAGTACGGCGATGCGTCGGGCACCGGCTATTTCAACGTACGTACGCGCCAGTGGGACTTGCAACTGCTGCGCGACATCGACCCCAGCGGGCGCCTGCAAGCCGCGCTCCCGGAGCTGATCGATGCCCACCAGCCGGTCGGTACGATCCTGCCGGGCATCGCCGAGCATCTGGGCATCAACCCCAAGGCCCTGGTCTCCAGCGGCGGTGGCGACAACATGATGGGCGCGATCGGCACCGGCAACATCAAGCCCGGCGCGATCACCATGAGCCTCGGCTCTTCGGGGACGGTCTACGCCTATGCCGAGCAAGCGCACGTCAGTCCGGACGCCTCGGTGGCGACGTTCTGTTCCTCCAGCGGCGGCTGGCTGCCGCTGATTTGCACCATGAACCTGACCAATGCCACCGGCGCGATTCGCGAGTTGTTCGAACTGGATATCGAGCAGTTCAACGCCTTGGTCGAACACGCGCCGATTGGTGCTGAAGGCGTGTGCATGCTGCCGTTCCTCAATGGCGAACGCGTTCCCGCCCTGCCCCATGCCAGCGGCAGCCTGCTGGGGTTGACCATGACCAACCTGACCCGGGCCAATCTGTGCCGCGCCGTGGTGGAAGGCACCACCTTCGGTTTGCGTTACGGGCTGGACCTGCTGCGCCACAATGGCTTACAAAGCCGCAGCATCTGCCTGACCGGCGGCGGCTCGAAGAGCCCGGTGTGGCGGCAAATCGTCGCCGACATCATGAATACGCCAGTGATTTGTACCGAACAGAGCGAGGCCGCGGCGCTTGGCGCAGCGATTCAGGCGGCGTGGTGCAAGTCTTGGGCAAACGGCCACGAAGACAGCCTGGCGGACTTGTGCGAGCGCTGCGTGAAGCTCGACCTGGCCAGTGAAACCCTGCCGATTGCAGAAAATGTACAGGCCTGTCAGCAGGCCTACGAACGCTATCAACAGCATGTCGCAACCCTTTAAAGAGCGAGCAACTATGTATCTGGTGTGTGGTGAAGCGCTATTCGATTTCTTCAGCGAAGACGATGCCAGCGGCCTGGCATCCAAAGTGAATTTCAAGGCAATTGCCGGCGGCTCGCCGTTCAACGTTGCAGTGGGGTTGCGCCGCTTGGGCGTGGATGCCGCGCTGTTTGCCGGACTGTCGACCGACTACCTCGGCCGCCGCTTGCAGCAAGTGCTGCAGGATGAAGGCGTGCGCCCGGATTACCTCGTGGACTTCGCCGCGCCGACCACGCTGGCGATGGTCGCGGTCGGTGCCAACGGCTCGCCTCACTACAGCTTTCGCGGCGAAGGCTGCGCGGATCGGCAGTTGAGCCTTGCTCATCTGCCGCAACTGGGGCCTGAAGTGCGCGGCTTGCACATCGGCTCGTTCTCGCTGGTGGTGCAACCGGTTGCCGATACCTTGCTGGCGCTGGTGCAGCGCGAAAGTGGCAAACGCCTGATCAGCCTCGACCCGAACGTGCGCCTGAATCCCGAGCCGAACATCGAGTTGTGGCGTTCACGGATCGCCACCCTGGTGGAGCTTGCCGACCTGATCAAGGTCAGCGACGAAGATTTGAGCCTGTTGTATCCCGAGCAGGATCCGCAGCGCGTGATCGAAGGCTGGCTGGACCATCGTTGTCAGTTGGTGTTCCTGACCCGTGGCGGTCAGGGGGCGACAGTGTTCAGCCGGGCTCATGGCACATGGTCGGTGCCGGCCTGTTCGGTGAAGATTGCCGACACCGTTGGGGCTGGCGATACCTTCCAGGCGGCGCTGATTACCTGGCTGACCGAGCAGCAGCTGGATTCGGTTGCGGGTGTGCAGCGGCTGAGCCGTGAGCAGATTGACGGGATGCTCAGGTTTGCGGTGAGTGCCGCCGCGTTGACCTGCAGCAAGACCGGGCCGGATTTGCCGTATCGGCGGCAGTTGAGCTGAAATACACCCCCCATACCTCCTCTACTATGGCGGGTCCTGATTTCAGGGCCTGCCGCAGGACTTGAATAAAAGACAGCTTGCATATCTTGCTTCATTGGGCGCTACATCTTTTCTCCCATTATATTTTTTAGATATAGTCTTATTGCAATTTAAAAAATAAAACCCGTACAAAAGATAAGCGGCCATTGACAGCTTTATATTTTTTATACCTGAGAAAATTTATAGCGATTTATACTTGCAACTATTCCAAAAAAATAATCACATGCAGCCAACTACAACCAGTTAGTTACTTGACCGCTACATACCTTCAACTAGTATCTTTTCCACGCACGGCGCAGGTAAGGACAATTGCTGTGCGAATCCTTATACCACCACAACAGGAAAAGGAACTCCAACATGGAAAGTGTCGCTATCTCAGCTGCCCAAATTAACTGGAACGGCGGACAACGCATTACGCTCACCGCAGGTGATACAGCCACCTGTACCGCGCTTAGCCCAGGCCAGCTGTATGGGATCTTTATCTACAACTCCGCGCAAAATGACAACAACTCGACTGTCTCCGTGAACTGGAGCAACAGCCAACCGCCCGTACCGATCACGGTACCTGGCACCACGGCCAATGCAGGCCTGGCATCGTTGGGTTTTGTCTCGGGCACCGATACTCAAACCGTTTCGGTCTCACTGTCCAGCAACGCCGGTAAATCACAGGTCGAAATCTGGCTGGGAAGTGTCAGCATGCCGACCAACACATCGGGGCTCAGCAACTATCCGCTGCCGGCCGATGGTGAGCAGCATCCGTTCAACAAGTACACCCGCTACTATGCGGTCCCTCCATCGAAATGGATGAACCTGACGATCACCAGCACCATTACACAGTTTCTCTCATGCCAGTTCCGTGAGGCGCAAGCGACCGTGTTCGTCGTCAACGAGACGTCGAACGGCCTGCTCTCCGGCCAGGTCACCACGATCGGGCCTACTGCAAGTGAAGTTGGGGCCGTCAAGATCAGTTACTCGCAGATTCAGAGTATTTCCAATAATCTGCAAGGCGACGGTACGCAGTGGGTCTGGATGGATGCTGACAGCCAGCAAAACTCTCAGAGCGCGACCATTTCCCTGCAATCGCTTTGAATTTATTGGCTGAGTCATAAACGAAGGCCCCATCTGTGGGGCCTTCTTTTTTATATGGCGTAGCGGTCAATTGCCTCGAAAAGTGCCTGTATTCATCGTGCAAAACCTCAGCTATAGGGGAAAGCCCTACAAGCGTCAGGCCCCTGACCTAGGGCATTTTCGCCTTGAACATGGCCATTTAATACTGCACCATCCGCCCCCTGCTTTTTCAAAGGACGGAATTCAAGGCATGCTGGACGCAAACGCAATCCATATCTCCCTCACCCTCGAAGGCGTTTCCGTCGACCTTCAGGTGCTCAGCTTCATCGGCCGCGAGGCCCTCAACCAGCCGTTCTGTTTCGACATCGAACTGGTCAGCACCCGCCCCGACCTGAAACTCGAAGAGCTGCTGCACAAGCCCGGTTGTCTGACCTTCGGCGCCACCGGCCAGGGCAAAATCCATGGTCTGGTGTACCGCATCGAGCAAGGCGATTCCGGCAAGAGCCTGACCCGCTACAGCATCAGCCTGGTGCCGCAACTGGCTTACCTGCGCCACAACCACGACCAACAGATTTTCCAGCAACTCAGCGTACCGAAGATCATCGCCCAGGTCCTCGAAGCCCGCGGCATTCTGGCCGACGCCTACAGCTTCCAGCTCGGCGCGATCTACCCGGAGCGCGTGTACTGCGTGCAGTACGACGAATCCGACCTGCATTTCATCCAGCGCCTGTGCGAAGAGGAAGGCATCCATTTCCACTTCCAGCACTCGGCCAGCGGCCACAAACTGGTGTTCGGCGATGACCAGACGGTGTTCCGCAAACTGGCGCCGGTGAGCTACCAGCAGGACTCCGGCATGGCCGCCGAAAAACCGGTGATCAAGCGCTTCAACCTGCGCCTGGAAACCCGCACTACCCGCGTCAGCCGCCGCGACTACGACTTCGAAAAACCCCGGCTGCTGCCGGAAAGCGCGGCCAAAAGCGCGTTCGCCCCGGACCTCGAAGACTACGACTACCCCGGCCGTTTCACCGACCGCGCGCGCGGCAAGCAACTGGCAACCCGTGCCCTCGAGCGCCATCGCAGCGACTACCAACTGGCCGAAGGCAAAGGCGACGAGCCGACCCTGGTCAGCGGCCACTTCCTGGTTCTCAGCGAACACCCGCGCGCCGAATGGAACGACCTGTGGCTGCTGCTGGAAATCGTCCACGAGGGCAAACAGCCGCAAGTGCTCGGCGAGAACACCACCAGCGACGTCACCGACAACAAGGACGACTTCCACCAGGGCTACCGCAACCGCTTCCTCGCCACCCCGTGGGACGCGCACTTCCGCCCGGCCCTGGAACACCCGAAACCGCAAGTGCTGGGCAGCCAGACCGCCATCGTCACCGGCCCGCCGGGGGAAGAAATCCACTGCGATGAATACGGCAGGGTCAAGGTGCAATTCCACTGGGACCGCGACGGCCAGGCCGACGACAAGACCAGCTGCTGGCTACGCGTCGCCAGCGGCTGGGCCGGCAACGCCTACGGCGGCATCGCCATCCCGCGGGTCGGCATGGAAGTGCTCGTCACCTTCCTCGAAGGCGACCCCGACCAGCCGCTGATCACCGGCTGCCTGTACCACAAGGAAAACGTCGTCCCCTACGACCTGCCGGCGAACAAGACCCGCAGCACCATCAAAACCCTCAGCTCGCCGGGCGGCAAGGGCTACAACGAGTTTCGCATCGAAGACAAAAAAGGCGCGGAACAGATCTACCTGCACGCCCAGCGCGACTGGGATGAAAACATCGAACACGACCAGAAAATCCGCGTCGGCAATGAACGGCATGACACGGTCGAAGCCAACGTGTTCAGCGAGTTCAAGGTGGAAGAGCACCGGATTACCCATCTGGACCGCAAGACTGAAGCGCGGGCGGATGATCACCTGACCGTGGGCGTGACCCAGCATGTGAAGGTGGGCACCGCGCAGTTTGTCGAGGCCGGTCAGGAGATTCATTACAACGCTGGCGAGAAGGTAGTGGTTGAGGGTGGCATGGAGCTCACGGCCAAGGCTGGCGGGAGTTTTGTGAAGATTGATGCGGGGGGTGTGACGATCAGTGGGGCTGAGGTGAAGGTCAACTCGGGTGGTGGGCCAGGTTCCGGCACCGGAATCGCCATCCTTGCCCCGCTTATTCCAGGACTTGCTGCTGCCGACATCGCCGGTCGCCTGATGAAAGAAGCCAAGACCGATCCGACCTGGCTGGAATTGAACCTGCATTACGACAACCTTGAGCCTGTGCAGGGCGCGTCGTATCGAGTTGATTTTGCCGACGGGTCGACCCGTGAAGGCGTGCTGGACGACGACGGCTTTGCTCGTTTGGAGGATGTCCCGAAAGGACCGGCCAAGGTGTATTACGGCGAGGATCCAAGGCCGTACAACCGTGAATCAATCAAGGTTGTCGAAAGCTCCGACGATAAGATCAACGAAGACTTGCTCAAATTAGGATATGACCCGAACGAGGTCGATTTACAGGCTTTGGTTGAACAAGCTGCAGGGAGGCTGGCATGAGTGAAGTAGCACAAAATACCGAGGTCACAGACGACACAGACCGTAAGGCCGCTTATAAGGAAGCAGCTGTCGAGTTGGCCAAAGGTATCGCCATGGGCGCCGTGCCTTTCCTCGGCCAGGCCATCGACGCCTATGACACTATCGAATCGTCCATTACTTTGTATAACGCAGAAAGCGCAGACGGAAAGGAAGACGCCAAATTTGACCTTTTAATGGCAGTGATAGGCTGGATACCAGGCCCAGGCGATGGGTTGAAGAAAAGCATGCGCATCGTTAACCGCGACCCACAGCGATTTGCACCGGTTTTGTTCGATCTGTTGCGCTTCGTTCTTCAGGAGTGTGGGATCAAAACCAGTCCCGAGGAGCTGCTCAAGCAGGTTTTCGATGCGTCAAAATTGAGTGCTGAGCTAGACGCTATCATTAGCGCGGTCAAAGGCTCGTCGACATTTCAGAGTTTGCCTAATTGGGCAAAATCCGCGGTCGTTACCGTCTTGGCGACGTCTCGCGACAACATGCCGGAAATGCTCGCTATTGTCGAAAGACGCTTGCTCAAGTGGAAAGGCATGCAACGCAACAGCTCTGCGATGGCGGCGTCAAGCAAGCCGGCAACAACAAAGAAACCCGCGGGCAAAGATGCTTCAGTGGCGAGTCAAGGTGCGGACGGCGCGAGCGGCACACATTCCAACAAGATTGACCAGCAGAACGCAGCCACCAAGGTCTACCATATTGCCAATGATGCACTTGGCGTCAGTGGAGAGCATATCGCCGACTATTACTGCGCGGAAACTCTAGGCTGGGGTAAACATTGGGATGGCCATGATAAAGGCGCAGAGGGACGTTGGCTTAGTGGCAATCCTGACGAAAATACGTTAGGCAAACTTTCAATGGGTGGCAACCCAAAAGAATGGCACGCCCTGTATAAATTATCTGATGGGGCGAACGGTACTGGTATCGACGCAGTATGGCGCGCCGATCCTGCAACGAATGATTCAAAAAAGTTTGCGATTGTCGAAGCTAAAGCAAGCAGAGACGAAGACACTCCAAAATTTATAAAAGATCAATACAGAAAAAAAGAAGAAGAGGATAAGGCAGCTAAGCACTCAAAAAAACCGGCGGCTTCAGGCCCACAACCAGAACCTCGTAAACCCAGCATTGTTTCCAAACTGGGTGTTTCGGGTGATATTGCAGTTGAAGAGTTACTCGAACCTGTTGATCAATCAGACACGACTGCAGAAACAACCGCGCCGAAAAAATCCCGACCGGGAAAAAAACACAATAGTACGACTACTAAAAATGCATCGACGAGCAGTAACAGAAAAAAAGCCACCAATGATAACGCACCAAAAGAAAAAGCTAAAACAATAGAAAAAACAGAGCAAAAAAAAGAAATTGACTCTGCTCAACCTACCGAAAAATCGGGCAAGGTTGTATTGGTACAAATGAGTATCGAATGGATTCACCAGAACATAGACAAAGCTCTACGTGAGAAAATTTCAAAGAACGTTCTTAGTTCATTCAGTCGGCATTTATTTTTCACACCTCTTTACAGCGTTCTCAATGGTCCTCGCGAACACGCAAAAGCTCGAAAAAATATGACGGGGCCGGAGACTCATACTGCGCACGAGGCTATTCACTACAAAGAAAACAAAGTTAAAGAAGCCGTCAATAAAAAGAAGGCGTCACTCACCAAAAAATACGGCAAATTGAGCTCCCTGAAGGAGGAGGAATGATCATGAGCAGAAGACAACAATTCTTAAGCGAAGCTCGCTTCGATAATTTTTTTATCAACTACAAAGATTCGATTGAATTCTTCAAAGAAAATACGTTTCAGGCGGACTCTGACGAGCAAGAAAAATCGCTCAGAGCCAGATACTTTCAGAAGCTGATACTCAAGGAAATACTGATACGCTACACCGCTGGCAATGAGATCGTAGTCCTGATCCCATTATTGGAAAAGCTTGTAAAAAGTTACGAGCTTCTTCAGGAGAAGCTGGCGAATTACGAAAAAATCCCGAACATTACACCATTAACGATTGATGACTGGCCTGATCAGTACGAAGAATGCGTTCAAGTGTTCAGTCTGTGTATTCTTCTACATCGCACCGACCTGCTAAAACGATTCGTTGCCTTAATAGATCCAGCAGGTTACGCAGGCGATGACACCCTCTATGAGGATTTGCTTTGCAAACTGCTGCCTGACCGATACGACGTCGATCGCTGGTATCACGATGTTTACTCGCCTCTGGTATACGCCACCTATGAGGAGGACAAGGAAGAAGCTTCCAAACTATTGCAAAAATATTGCAATGATTGGTATCCCGCGTTTGAGCAGGCCTCATGGCACGACTCTCACAAACAAGGGGATGAAGGAGGCTACTTTGGATATTGGGCGCTGGAGGCTGGTGCTATTGCTTTTCTGTACGGTATCGACGACAGCAAAATTAATCATATGGTTTATCCAAAAGACTTGGTCGAATACGCGAGAAATTACCAACCGACCGACACTGCCCAGATTGCTCGTATAAATGCAGGGCAACCTTGCAGTAAAGCAGGCTATTGGTTTACACCTGCACAAGCAGAATCTCGTCGCTATTTCGAACAGGGCGAAATCATGCCGAGCTTCAGCGACTCGAGATGGGGCGATACTATTTGGTATTGGTCAGGTGAAGAATAATAGCGGCGGCAGATTGACTTGACTTCAGCCAATCATTGTTCGGATGGGCGAACAAGCCAGCGTCCGCAAGAGGCTGGCTTGTGTGTAATACCGTATCCGTCAGACCGGCGCTTTCCAGCCCATCATCCGCTGCTGCGCAACTTGCAGCAGGTCGCAACCATCCTGGGTCAACAAATAAATCGCATGGGTAATGTGCGGAATGTCCTGAACATCACCGTGCTTGAAGCATAGGCAGTGAAGTGTTTCAAGTAACTGGCTGGAGGCCCGGATGCGCTGGAGGCCCGGATGCGCTGGAGGGCGGATTCGAGGATGTCCTGGGGATTGGCTTCTGTGTCGATTACCAAGGGATTTGAGTTGGTGACGCTGCTTTTGATTGAACGATAACGATCTGGAAACGGGTTAAAAGTTTGCATATGGATTACTCGATTGTTTGTAAGTAACCACCAGCACCGTGACCAAACGATGGAGGCGGACTGTGTACAGGCTTGGTCAACCGATAACAACCAACCGGCTCGCCCGAAGGCGTCCCGCACACAGCCGCCATAGCAACGCACTGTGAGGACATAGATGTCCGCAGCGCGAATGATGGCACATATGTGCGTTGTTATCAGGTGACCAAACCTGTTCGCTGATTTTGCAGCGACGCCAAACAGTAACCGCTGGAAACCAGCCGGCGAAAGACAACAACACGCCCGAGCCTGTAGGAACGGGACGAAGCTTTCTTAGGATTTATCACGACTCACGGGCAGTAACGTAGGACCCGACAACCGAAGGGATTTCCCCGAATGCAAACACCATGGAAGTACATCATCGCGGCACTGCTAGCCGCCCCGGCCTACGCGCAACCACTCCAGACAATCCTCACCTGCCCTTTGGCCGATAGAACTCAGGTGTCCTTGCTGGCGGAAACGAATGCGCAAGGCCAGCGCCTGTTTGTGAAACTCGACAGCAAAATCCAACCGGCCTTTACCGACATCCCGGATTTCGACTTTTTCGGCGAAGTCTTCCTGGCAAAGTGTGTTTCTTCCAGCCTGATATTCGCCTTCGCATACGGCTCGCCGTATTTAAAAGGCGTCGTTTTACGCAAGAACCCTGTCACTCACACCGTCGAGCGAATCGATTTTGCCGAGAAGGCGTTACCACGTTGGCTGTACCTCGGACGAGAGCAGATCCGGCTGGTCATTCCTAATATTGGGTATGAAGTGTCGGCGAAGTTTTTGGTCTATGACTATGTTGCTGGAAGGGGGCAGTTGGAAGGACCCGCTGGTATAGAGACGCCTCCAGATCGACGTGGGTTCAAGGTTGTGCACCTCGAATAGATAACCGCACAACCGGCTCGCAACAACCATTAGCCCGCTACTTAACCTTCGATTAATCCTGCGGTCCAAAACTTTACTGGACCGCACTCCCTCAGCACCCTCTGACGCCCAGTGCGGCAGGTTCGACGCTCTTGCATCGAACTGGCTTCCCCTCTGCACTGGAGACCCATCATGAACATGCGAACACTGCTGATGACCACCGCCCTCGCCTGCACCGCACTCGCCGGTTTTGCTCAGGCCAACGATACGTCGTCCTCCCAGGCCGTGCCTTATCACTACGGTATGCCTATGAATGTGGGCAAGGTCATTTCCATGACCGAACCGTCGACGCTGGACTGCGAAGTAGTCACGGCGGACATGAAGTACATCGATAGCACCTCGGGCAAGCCTGTGGAAATTACCTATCGAAAACTTTCTGACGCGTGCAGTTATCAGAGCTGACAGACGATTCTGATTCGGCACTTGGCGGTAGGCCTGCGGGGATTCTGACGCTATGCTTTGGCGTCCCCTCTACCGCCGAAAGGATTCGCCATGCCGTTCTCGTTTCGCACGCTTTCAACGTTCACCGCCGCGCTTTGCTTTCTGCTGGCGCTGGTGTGGGGTTTGATGCCGCAATGGTTGCTGGCGATCTGGAGTATCGAGTATTCGCCCGCAGCGGGGTTTGTGGCCAGGCGCAGTGCGGTGCTGTTCGGTGCGCTTGGGGTGATGTTTTATCTCGTGCGGCAGGCACCGCCCTCGGCGGCGAGAAGTGCGATATGCAGCGGCTTTATGGTTGGCTGTTTCGGCTTGGCAGCGCTGGGCTTCGGCGAATGGCTCAATGGTCATGCCGGGCCGGGTATCTTACTGGCGATCCTGGTGGAGTTGGCGCTGGGTCTGGGGTTTATCCAGACCCGGCGCGTGTCGCTTGAACTGGGTGAAACGGCCGGTTAATGGGCTTTTGACTTTGGGCTGAACATTTGGCTATGGGTTTTTTGCTCAAGGTCGGTGCGTAACCCGGCGATCAGATTATTGATCTCCCGACAACCGTTGAGGTGATGGGCGTCTATGCCAGTGACGCACAGGTCGAGATGGTCAGTCTCGTTGTCCGAATACACCTTGACGGTCATCGACAGATCCGGAGATAGCGTGCATTGGCAGCGTTTCGGAAGAAAACTGCTTTCAACGATATTGCGTAGTTCCAAGGCAGAAAGAAACATGGCCACCCTCTCGGTATTGTGAGATTGCCAATCGAAAATCAATTGTCGGTCGGAGCTCAGATCACCCGTTCTTTTCTTCCTTGCGGGCTTCATCGTTCCAACGTCCGACCGTTTTTTTGTTTCAGCGCTGACTCAACGGGACCGTGGTCAGCTCAAGACAGCTTCAGCATAAAACATGCCCGGAATTTCGCCCTGCGGCTCGTCGGCAAATCAAGGTTTTAGAGAAGATGGCAACACATTGCGTCATGCAAAATGCAAGAAAGGTCAGTTTTCAATACCTGCATTTTGCAACCCATCTCTGATGGCGGGTTTGCATTGACCGAGGACGGCAGTGAGAATGCGGCCATCTGTTCAGTATCCGCTGACCCCACGCGCACGCAAGGAGGCATTATGGGTGCTTTGCCCTTTAATACGACCGTCGGGCTGATAGTTACCGTTCTGTCGTCCGTTGCCCAGGCCGCGACACTCGAAGACGTCGCGCCGTATCCCAAACCAGAGAGCGGCTTTACCCGCCAGGTCATTCATCTCGCCCCGCAAAAACAGGAAGACGCCTACCAGGTCGAAATTCTGGCCGGCAAGACCCTGACCGTCGACTGCAACCGTCAGCGTCTAGGCGGCATGCTTGAGGAAAAGAACCTCGAAGGCTGGGGCTACCCGTTTTACCGGCTGGAAAAAGTCACCGGCCCGATGAGCACCCTGATGGCCTGTCCTGACGGCAAGCACAAACAGGACTTCGTGCCGGTGGTCGGTGACGGTTTCAAGCTGCGCTACAACAGCAAACTGCCGATCGTGCTCTACGTGCCCAGTGATGTCGAAGTGCGCTACCGGATCTGGTCGGCGTCGAGCCGCGTCGAGAACGCCGTTCAGGAATAACTGGTCCATCCCTCACGCCGGGGCGCCGCTCAATGCGGCGCGCTCGGCCACATGACGCAAGCTGTCGAAGTTGATATTCGCACCGGAGTCGATGGCCACCAGGGTCTGCCCTCGGGTGCCGGTTTTCGCCACGTACTGTTTGATGCCCGCCACGGCCAGGGCGCCGGAAGGTTCGGTGATCGAGCGGGTATCGTCGTAAATATTCTTGATCGCGGCGCAGAGTTCGTCGTTGCTGACGGTCAGCACTTCATCGACGCAAAACCGGCAGACCTCGAAACCATGCGCGCCGATCTGAGCGACGGCCACACCATCGGCGAAGGTGCCAACGGTCGGCAGCACAACCCGTTCGCCGGCCTGTAAGGCCGCCTGCAAACAGGCGGAATGTTCCGATTCGACACCGATGATCCGCACTTCCGGGCGCAGGTATTTGACGTACGCGGCGATACCGGCGATCAAGCCACCGCCGCCCACAGGCACAAAGATCACATCCAGCGGCCCTTGGTGCTGACGAAGGATCTCCATGCCGACGGTGCCCTGCCCGGCGATCACGTCCGGGTCGTCGAAGGGCGAGACAAAGGTGCGGCCGGTTTGCTGTGCCAGGTCCAGCGCATAGGCCAGGGCAAACGGAAAACTTTCGCCGTGCAGCACCGCATCGGCACCCCGGCTGCGCACACCCAGCACCTTTAATTCCGGCGTTGTGCAGGGCATGACGATAGTGGCGGCAATCCCCAACTCGCGAGCCGCCAACGCTACGCCTTGGGCATGATTGCCTGCCGATGCGGTGATCACGCCCCGAGCCTTCTGTTCATCGCTCAGGTTCACCAGCTTGTTGTAAGCACCACGGATCTTGAAGGAAAAAGTCGGTTGCAAGTCTTCGCGCTTGAGCAGGATCTGATTACCCAACGCCTCGGACAAGGCCGGTGCCGCTTGCAGCGGCGTGCGCACGGCGAGTTCGTAGACCGGCGCGGCGAGGATCTTTTTCACGTAATGCTCAAGCAAACTCTGCTGGGTGGGGGTGCTGTTCATGGTCGTCTCCTGACGTTGATCGGAGCCCAAGAGACAGAAACTAAAAACCCGCCTCTAGGGCGGGTTGGGTGCTGCAGTCGTGAGCTAGCCCGCCAAATAAGGAATGGCGGTAATAATGCTTGGCTGGCAGCGCAATACGGTGGAAGTCATGGCTGGAAATTAGCCGGACGCTGATGGCAAGTCAATGGCCAAATTTCAACAAGCTCGGTAGGTTGAGGCCACTCACCAAGCCTGACCACGGCGTTTGAGCTCCAGCCGCCGGACGAACTCTTCCAGCACCAGCGTGTACAGATCGTCCTGCAGGTACGCGTCTTCGATGCCGGCGTCGATGTTCGGGTTGTCGTTGACTTCGATCACAACCACTTTGTCGCCGGACTGTTTGAGGTCGACGCCATAGAGTCCGTCGCCAATGAGATTCGCGGTTTTCACCGCCAGTTCAACCACCGCGCGCGGCGCTTCGTGAACCGCCAGGGTGCGGCATTCGCCGTTGATGTCCTGGCCTTTGGCCTTGTGGTTGTAGATCTGCCAGTGGCCCTTGGACATAAAGTACTGGCAGGCAAAAATTGGTTTGCGGTTGAGCACACCAATGCGCCAGTCGTACTCGGTGTAGAAGAACTCCTGGGCCAGCAGCAACACCGAGTGTTCGAACAGTTCGGCGGTGGCCTTGAGCAAGGCTTGCTGGCTTTCGACCTTGATGACGCCCCTTGAGAAACAGCCGTCGGGGATTTTCAACACCAAAGGAAACCCCAGACGCTCGCCTACCCGCTCAAAGTCTTCCGGTCGCTCCTTGTAGAGGATTTCAGTGGCCGGCATGCCCAGTTGATGGCTCTTGAGCAAGTCAGTCAGGTAAACCTTGTTGGTACAGCGCAGGATCGACGCCGGATCGTCCATCACCACCAGGCCTTCACTCTCGGCTTTTTTCGCGAAACGATAGGTGTGGTTGTCGACGCTTGTCGTCTCGCGTATCAGCAGCCCGTCGTATTCGGCGATTCGGGCGTAGTCTTTGCGTTCGATCAGCTCAACGTCGATGCCCAGCATCTTGCCGACCCTGACAAAGTTGTCCAGAGCCTTGGGGTTGGAGGGCGGCAATGCTTCTTGCGGGTCGTGCAGAATGGCCAAGTCATAACGGGCCAAGCGCCGAGAGCGTGGCAGGCGCCAGATCTTGCGACTGAAACTATCTAGCGCGTTTGCAAACTGATCTTCCTGATCTTCACGCAACTTATGCAGGGTGCCGAACTTTACACCTTCGATGTGCCAACCGTTAGTTCGACGAAATTCAACTAACAATATCGGACAAGGAAAAACCTCGAATAACTGTCGAGCCAATTCCTGTAATGGCTCGATTGAGGTCTGGCCGAAGTACAGGGTCAAGGTGAAACCTTCGGTATCGCTGTAAACATGATGACTTAAGGCTTTTTCCAGGGTTTTATCCAGATCGTCCAAGGCCAGGCCATACAGGGACTTTCGGGTCAGCTCGCTGATGGTCCGCACCGACGGAATCACCTTGTGCCCCCGCGCTTCGGCCAACAGCGAGCAGTAATAACCGTGCCCGAGGTACTTGTAACTGCGGCACAGGTTGATCACCTGAACCCGTTTGCCCTGCTCGTTGTTACGGGTCTGTTCGAGGTATTCCTGGGCGGTGACGATGTCTTCACTGGGAAAGTATGAGGCCCAGTCTTCCTTGCGTTCGACGATTATCATCAACGGACTGGAAGTTCTGATCGAGGCATTTAAATAGTTTGCAGAAGTTATTGCCGTCGGCAACGTTTGTTCGGATACTTCGCGCCAATGACCTTGTACCGCTGACATAGTGATTGATCCGTTGGAGAACAAGACCTTTCCTATTAAGCACGAACTTTTTCGAAAGTCCCGTTTCGTTACGCAACTTTTACGGCGGTCATATGAATCCTGTTTTTCGCCTGGCGGTCATTGAAGACCTTCCAGCACTGCTGGCACTCGAACAGCAATGCTTCACCACCGACCGGCTCAGCCGGCGCAGTTTTCGATGGATGATCAGCCGGGCTCACGGGCAACTGCTGGTGGCCCAACGTGGCGAGCGATTGGTGGGGTATGCGCTGGTGTTGTTTCACCGGGGTACTTCACGGGCACGTCTGTACTCGATTGCGATCGCCGTTGATGCTCGCGGCAGTGGGCTGGGCAAGCAATTGCTCGAACGCGCCGAAGCCTGCGCCCTTGAGCACGATTGCGCCTGCCTGCGACTTGAAGTTCGCATCGACAACCCGATGGCAATCGCTCTGTACGAGCGCAACGGTTATCGGCGATTCGGGCTGATTCATGACTATTACCAAGACCATGCCGACGCGATGCGACTGGAGAAACACGTTCTGTAGCAGCTGCCGAACACAGGCTACGCCAGCAGCTACAAAGGTTGTGCGAGTCTGTTTACTTCAACCCAACCTTGTACAACGCACCATCGTCTTCATCGGTCAGTACATACAGATAACCATCCGGCCCCTGCCGCACATCGCGAATCCGTTTGTTCAGCTCACCCAACAGCCGCTCTTCGTGAACAACCTTGTCGCCGTCGAACTGCAGGCGGATCAGCTCCTGGCCCACCAGCGCGCCGATAAACACGTTGTGCTGCCAGGCCTTGAAGCGATCGCCATCGTAGAACGCCATGCCGCTGAGGCCGGGGGATTTTTCCCAGACATGCTGTGGACCTACGGTGCCTTCGACGATTTTGCCCTTGGCTTCCGGGATCGGCAGGCCGGAATAGTTGATGCCGTGGGTTGCTATCGGCCAGCCATAGTTCTTGCCACGCTCGATGATGTTGACTTCGTCACCGCCCCGGGGGCCGTGCTCATTTTCCCAGAGCGTGCCGCTCCAGGGATTGAGCGCCGCGCCTTGCGGGTTGCGATGGCCGTAGGACCAGATTTCAGGGCGTACGCCTTTTTGCCCGACGAAGGGGTTGTCCTTCGGCACCTTGCCGTCCGGATAGATCCGCACCACCTTGCCTTGCAGCTTGTCGAGGTCCTGCGCCGTGGGTCGATCGTTGTTCTCGCCCAGGGTGATGAACAGATAACCGTCGCGGTCGAACACCAGACGGGAGCCGAAGTGATTGCCAACCGAAAGCTTGGGCTCCTGGCGGAAGATCACATTGAAATCCTTGAGGGCCGTCAGGTCTTCCGACAACCGTCCGCGACCGACCGCCGTACCCGCCTTGCCGCCCTCACCGCCACCTTCGGCATAAGACAGATAGACCATGCGGTCTTGCTTGAAGTCGGGCGACAACACCACATCGAGCAACCCGCCCTGCCCCTTGGCCCAGACCTGAGGCACACCGCTGAGCGGGCTCGAAAGTTTGCCATCGACACTGACCACCCGCAGGTTGCCCGGCCGTTCGGTCACCAGCATCCCTTGGCGACCGGGGAGGAACGCCAGCGCCCAGGGATGCTCCAGACCTTTAACGATCGGCGTGACCTCAAGGGTGCCCTCCTCACTTTTCAATTCCTGGGCAGGCGCAGCAAACACGGGCGCACTGATGATCAGTACGCCGGCAAATAGTGTAGTCAGGAGGGTCTTACGCAACATGCACGATTCCTTTTGTGGTCAAAATGGCTGGCAAGACCTCTGTCCTGCCGTTCAACGGTTGCTGGTGTCTGCGTCCCGATGAGGTGGATTGGGTATGAATGTCGGTGGGCTGGCGGGAGCCTGGCGATCCTGCGGATAACGGTTGCCGATACCGCCGTTCTCCAGGGTCGGTGGTCGCGGCGCAGGCGCCGTACTCGGCCCGCGGATCACCGGGATGCCGGGTCGCGTGCCTTGCATGCTGTTGGGATTGGCCCGGCGGATCGGGTTGTTGTAAGGATTGTTATTGGTGCTGCCCGGCAGGTTCTGGGCCAGCAGCAAGGGCGAGGATGGCGGCGCGGCGGCATCGGCCAGGGCCAGGCTGCTTAGCACGCCACTCAACGCCAGTGCGATGACGCCGAACACACATCGGTTCATGGAAACCTCTCTAAAAGCGCGTGCAACGCTTCATGGATGAATAGAGCCACGCTACGCCCGGGGTTCGAATTTGTTAACTAAAACCTCCTTCAGAAGATGTAACACCAGTTGACTGCACCGTCGATCAGCCCGCAAAAGCGGGTCGCAGCCGACTGAAACTTTCCTCCGGGCAATAGGTCACCTGAACATCAATGGGCTGACGAGAACACGACGATGGCACGGGCAATCTGGAAAGGCGCAATCAGTTTCGGTCTGGTGCACATCCCCGTGGCGCTGGTCTCGGCGACGTCTTCCCACGGGATCGATTTCAACTGGCTCGACAGTCGCAGCATGGAGCCGGTGGGCTATAAACGCATCAATAAGGTCACTGGCAAGGAGGTCACCCAGGCGCACATCGTCAAAGGGGTCGAGTACGAAAAGGGTCGTTACGTGGTGCTCAGCGAAGAGGACATTCGCTCGGCCCATCCACTGTCGACCCAAACCATCGACATTTTTGCCTTTGTCGACAGCAAGCAGATCCCCCTGCAAAACATCGACACACCCTATTACCTGGCGCCGGACAAACGCGGTGGCAAGGTCTATGCGCTGTTACGCGAAACCCTCAGCAAAACCGGCAAGGTCGCCCTCGCCCGTGTGGTGTTGCATACCCGCCAGCACCTGGCGGCCGTCATGCCGCTGGAATCGGCCCTGGTTCTGGTGATGCTGCGCTGGCCGGCCGAAGTGCGCAGCCTGGATCAATTGGAGTTGGGCAGTGAAGTGACCAGGCCGGACCTGGCCAAGGGCGAGCTGGAGATGGCCAAACGGCTGGTGGAGGACATGAGCGCCGACTGGACACCCGAGGAGTACCGCGACAGCTTTGAAGACAAGATCATGGCGCTGGTTGAGCAGAAGGCGAATGAAGGCAAGATCGAAATCGTCGAAACCGCTACGGGAGAGGACGAACGCAGGACCGCGGATGTGATCGATCTGACTGAACTGCTCAAGCGCAGCCTCGGTGCCAGGAGTGCCGGTAAAACGGCAGAAAAAGCCAAAGCGAGCACAGATAAAAAAGCCACGAAGCGTTCTCGTGGCTGATCGGTTAGTGGAGTGCCTATACGTTATGCGGTGAAAATCCTGGCCTGCTTGCAATGACTAAATGCGCCGCAAAGCAAAACTCAGATCAGCACAAAAATCGCCAGCAACCCGCCAAAAATCGCCCACTTCTCCAGGTAATAGCGAGCGCGGTTACGCTTTTTGAGTGCTTTGCCGCGCAGGCGAACCGTGTAGATTTTGGCAAACAATCGGTTGATAGCACCGGTCTTGTCACCCGCATCGTTCGGTGCCCCCGCCGCCGCCATCACTGTGCGGCTGAACCAGCGGTTGAACGCCGCCGCCCAGCGATACTTCATCGGCCGTTCGACGTCGCAGAACAGGATGATGCGGTTCTGCTGGGTGCTGTTTTCAGCGTAATGAATGAACGTTTCATCGAACATCACCGCTTCGCCGTCACGCCAATGGTAGCTTTCACCGTCGACGTTGATATAGCAACCGGCATCGTTCGGCGTTTCCAGCCCCAGGTGATAACGGTACGAGCCGGCATACGGATCGCGGTGGCGGACCAGTTTGGAACCCGGTGGCAGTTCGGCAAACATCGCTGCCTTGATCGAGCCAATGCTTTGCACCAGTTCAGTAGTACGCGGGCAGAGCTTCGCGGCCGATGGGTGACTGTCGCCATACCACTTGAGATAGAAACGCTTCCAGCCACTTTTGAAAAACGAGTTGAAACCAACGTCGTCGTACTGATTCGAGCGCTTGATCTCCCCGGCCTTGAGCAGGTTCTGGCCTTCGGCGCGAATCTCTTCCCAATGAGCCTGCAAAGGGCTCAAGTCAGGAAAGTCCGCCGGATTGAGATAAGGCCGATTGGGGATTTTCGAGAACATATAAAGGAAGCAATTGATCGGCGCCAGAAACGTCGAGTGGTCGCTTAGTTGGCGGCCTGGTTTGTGGCGCACCTTACCGCGCAAGTGGACATACGCGATGGAGATGACATAGATAGCGGCAATAATGAGTTTCACGGAAATCGTCACACGTCTGAAATGAACAAAGTGCGTCCCGATGGCGCGTTCTTGAGCCATGCCGACAATCGACATGGGGGCGAAAGATGTCATTTTAGCCATACTTTGTAACCAATAGTTAACCTTCAACTGTGAAAATGTGTCTACTCATGCCCGCCAAAATGCCACGCGGCTTTAACGCCCTATTAGTTCAAAGGATCGTCTAAGCTCAGATGTAAGCATGAGGGCTCAGCCATGTGCGGACGACTTTCGCAGTACCGAGGCATTCACGACTTCGTCAAGGCGCTGAGCATGCCCAACGCCTTGGTCAACAATGCCGGCGATCAGCCATTCGAGCTCTACAACGCCGCACCGACGACTCAGCTCGCCCTCTTCCACCAGGAAGGCGACGTGCTGCACGCCGACAGGGTTCGCTGGGGCTGGCGGCCGCATTGGTCCGAAGAACACCCTATGCCGATCAATGCCAGGGTCGAGAAAGTCAGTCACGGCCCATTTTTCAAAGCCATATGGCCGCACCGGGCGATCGTTGCCATCGATAACTGGTTTGAATGGGTTTACGAGGGCGGTCCGAAGAAGCAGCCCTACCTCATCCGCCGCAAGGATCGCGCACCGATCCTGTGCGCGGCGATCGGTCAATACCCAAGGTACGAACATCAGCCGGACGAACATGACGGCTTCGTGATCATCACCGCCGACAGCAAGGGCGGCATGGTGGATGTTCATGATCGCCAGCCGGTGGCGCTGAATGCCGAACTGGCCCGGGAATGGCTGGACCCGGCCACGCCGAAAGAGCGAGCCGAGCAGATAGTACTGTCGCAGGGCGAGCCGGCCGAGACATTCGAGTGGTTCAAGGTTGATCAAGCCGTGGGCAATGTGCACAACGATGGCCCTGGACTGATCGAACCTATCTGAACATCGCGCGACACCATTCGTCGCATGGAAAGCGTGGCGCGGAATACGCGTCAATGTCTGGCTTAGGGTTTGCACATGCCGGCGATAGCGGCCCCAGAACGACGTAATTCTGACGCGGCGGCATTCACATTAACGTTTAAGGACTCCAGCGATACGCTTGGTCAGTCACCGGGAGATGTAACGTGTCAACTCTCAACGAAATCGCAGCGAACCACGCGAGAATGGCTAAGGCAAAGGAAGAAGAGTCGACCGGGCTGAGTGAGCGCCCCCCTCAAATAGTGGGCAGTTTCGAAATCACATGCATTGATGAGCAACAGCACATTCCACTGCACCTGATCACTGGCGTACAGGACAACCACCATCATTACAATGGGCAGATAGCAACAACGTCATAACCACTGTCTGGAGAAGTGATCTGCACAGTCCAGCCTTGCGTAAAAGTCATCTCGTGATACTCGACGATGGCGCTGATTTCCGGGCAAAGCTTTTTGGCGTCCTCTGGAGAACGGTCTACCGAGATATTGACCGTACGATCCTCGGCCGAGAATTCGGAGGCCTGGGTCAAGGCATCATTGCCATCGAGGATTTTGCAGAGCAATGAGGCGTTTTCGGCGGACTCATCCGTAGCGCTGGAGTCAGCGTATTGAGCCGTCACAATCGTCAGGAAACAGAACATACCTGCTGCGAATTTGTTTCTCACTTCCATGTTCCTTGGGTGGGGGATGGAATACTAATTCAAGAGTCGATCAATCGTTATCGGTTTCGAGGGCCGGTGTTTTTCTTTACCCGCTCACGGCTTGCAAAGGTTATGTGATTGGGGCTAGATCGTTCTCAAACGCCAGTTCGCCCAGGATCTATTTATGCCGCTGAGTTTTCATAAAATGCACGCCAATGGCGATGACTTCGTCATTGTGGACTCGCGAAACTCGGCCAATCCAGTGACAAGTAGTTTGGCTCGGCGAATGGGTGATCGGAACCGAGGCGTCGGATTCAATCAACTCGCAGCAGTGCTTGATTGCGATGATGCCGATGCCCGCTTGATGTTTTGGAATGCAGATGGCTCCACGCTGGATGCTTGTGGCAGCGCAACGCGGGGTGCCGCGGACATGCTGATGCGCGAATCCAATATGACTTCGATAGCGCTGCGAACCAACCGTGGCCTACTCACTTGCGAACGAACTTCAGCCGGCGCAATTTCGGTCAACATGGGCGAGCCGCTTTTCGGCTGGTCGGATATTCCCCTGGCTCAGGAACTGGACACTGCTGTTTTGCCACTGGCTGGTGGCCCGGCAGCTTGCAGCATGGGCAATCCTCACTGCACCTATTTTGTGGATGATCTGACAGCCATTGATATAGCGACCATCGGACCGACCATTGAAACCGACCCACTGTTTCCTCTCAGGACGAACGTGCATTTCGTCCAGATCATTAACCGACAACACATACGGTTGCGCATTTGGGAGCGCTGGGGTGGTATTCCGCTTGGTTCAGGCTCTTGCTCTTGTGGCGCCGCTGTCAGCGGAATTCGTCGTGGTTTATTAGACCATTCCGTTGAGGTTGAATGTGATGGCGGCACCGTAACGGTTCAATGGGATGGCGTGGGCCCGGTCTTTCTCATCGGGCCGGTAAAGACTATTTTTTCGGGAACAATCACGGACAACTTATTACAAGTTTTGTAGCCGTCAGGCCCGTTTATTCCCCTTGTCCCGCGGCAAAAGTCATTGGCACCACTGCGACTCACAGGGCACGCCATCGTTGTCGCCATCCATTTTCATTCCCGGACAATTTTGCAGAAATTTTTTGGCCTCTGCACACGAGGTCATCTGCGAGCAATATTGGCGTCCGTCACATTTGAATGGCGCAGAAACAGGTTTCGGCGCAGTCGCGACTGTAGGGGTTACTTTCGGGGGCGGTAGCTTGGCTTCAACCCAAGGTTGTAACTCGGGGGAAAGCTTCCAGGCCAACAAACCAATGATTAACACGACCAAAATCAGTTTCATTTGATTCATCCGTGACTAGAGGCCGTTTATATTCTAGTCGCTTAGAACGAATCATCTGGCAAGAGCAACCAAAGCCTCGATGCCCTGGAGAGAGACTGCCGCCTCATGCGGCGTGGAGAGATAAATCCGGATAGGTGCCCACCCTGACCAAGTGCTGGCCATTCAGCAATCCTTCTGAAAGACACCTGGCCGGGCAAGCGCTGCCGACTTTACCCAGAGCAGCGCCCAGTGTCCCTAACACAACGCTGAACAAAAATAACATTGGCGTGTAATCAAGGATTTGCGCAGCGTTTCGCCACCCACCAGGACGAACCATCCCCTCGGGCAGACCCAAGCAGCGGGGCCAACCTGAAGAAGCTCGCGACACGTTATCGCGCGCCGTACAACTGCCGTCACACTTATGCGACAATATGCAGAATGTCTGGCATGAATCCCGCCTTTATTGCCCAACAGCTTGGACAAGCGTCCAGATGCTGCTCTCGACTTATGCGCGCCGGTTGAAGTCTAGCGGTGACTGGGGAGAGATGGAGAAACTCCAAAACGCCCCAGGTATGGCCCAAGCGCCAAAATGCGCAGCTCGCAACCCATTGATAGGTAAAGTAATTGATCTCCACAGCTAACATCACGATGCAGTTCGGCGCCAAGCCGCTATTCGAAAACGTTTCGGTCAAATTCGGCGCGGGCAACCGCTACGGCCTGATCGGCGCCAACGGTTGCGGCAAGTCGACTTTCATGAAAATCCTCGGTGGCGATCTCGAGCCGTCCGGTGGCCAGGTCATGCTTGAGCCGAACGTGCGTCTGGGTAAATTGCGTCAAGACCAGTTCGCCTACGAAGAATTCACCGTGATCGATACCGTGATCATGGGTCACGAAGAGCTGTGGAAGGTCAAGGCCGAGCGCGATCGCATCTACTCGCTGCCGGAAATGACCGAAGAAGACGGCATGGCCGTGGCCGAGCTGGAAACCGAATTCGCCGAAATGGATGGCTACACCGCCGAGTCCCGTGCCGGCGAGCTGTTGCTGGGCCTGGGTATCGGCATCGAGCAGCACTTCGGCCCGATGAGCGAAGTGTCGCCGGGCTGGAAACTGCGCGTGTTGCTGGCGCAGGCGCTGTTCTCCGATCCTGAAGTGCTGTTGCTCGACGAACCGACCAACCACCTGGACATCAACACCATCCGCTGGCTGGAAAACGTGCTGACCCAGCGCTCCAGCCTGATGATCATCATCTCCCACGACCGTCACTTCCTGAACAGCGTGTGCACCCACATGGCTGACCTGGATTACGGCGAGCTGCGCCTGTTCCCAGGCAACTACGACGAGTACATGACCGTGGCGACCCAGTCCCGCGAGCAACTGCTGTCGGACAACGCCAAGAAGAAAGCGCAGATCTCGGAACTGCAATCGTTCGTCAGCCGCTTCTCGGCCAACGCCTCGAAAGCCAAGCAGGCAACTTCCCGCGCCAAGCAGATCGACAAGATCCAGCTGGCCGAAGTCAAACCTTCGAGCCGTGTCAGCCCGTTCATTCGTTTCGAGCAGACCAAAAAGCTGCACCGTCAGGCGGTCATCGTCGAGCGCATGGCCAAAGGCTTCGACGGCAAGACCCTGTTCAAGGACTTCAGCTTCACCGTTGAAGCCGGCGAGCGCGTGGCGATCATCGGCCCGAACGGTATCGGTAAAACCACCCTGCTGCGCACCCTGGTCAACGAACTGACCCCGGACGCCGGCACCGTGAAATGGACCGACGCCGCCGAGCTGGGCTACTACGCCCAGGACCACGCGCACGACTTCGAAGACGACTGCAACCTGTTCGACTGGATGGGCCAATGGACCCAGGGCGGCGAGCAACTGGTTCGCGGCACCCTCGGGCGCATGCTGTTCTCCAACGACGAGATCCTCAAGTCGGTCAAGGTCATCTCCGGTGGTGAGCAAGGTCGCATGCTGTTCGGCAAGCTGATCCTGCAAAAGCCGAACGTGCTGGTAATGGACGAACCGACCAACCACTTGGACATGGAATCCATCGAGGCGCTGAACCTGGCGCTGGAGAACTACCCGGGCACGCTGATTTTCGTCAGCCACGACCGTGAGTTCGTATCGTCCCTGGCCACCCGCATCATCGAGTTGAGCGCCGATGGCGTGATCGACTTCAGCGGCACCTATGACGACTACCTGCGTAGTCAGGGTGTGTTGATGTAAGGCGGCTTCTGGCTGCAAATGGAAAGCCCCGTTCTGGTGACGGGGCTTTTTGCATTTCAGGTTGATCCACTTACAGCCGATCTGTCATCCACATCGTTAGCCTGCTTTCTTTTATTTCACGCCCGCGCCATGATGCAGTTCTCCTACCGCCGCCCGCGATCGAGCTCTCATGTCTGTGCAGCAACTGCCCCCGCAAAGCTCCATGGCGATCACCCTGCAGATCGTTTCCATCGTTTTCTATACCTTTATTGCCTTCCTCTGCATCGGCCTGCCGATTGCCGTGTTGCCGGGGTATGTGCATGAACAGTTGGGGTTCAGCGCCATCGTTGCGGGGCTGACCATCGGTTCGCAATACCTGGCCACCCTGCTCAGCCGTCCGATGGCCGGGCGCTTGTCGGACAGCGTCGGCACCAAACGGGCAATTGTTTACGGGTTGTCGGGGATTGTGTTGAGCGGCGTGCTGACGCTGCTGTCGACCCTGCTGCAAAGTTTGCCGCTGTTGAGCCTGATCATCCTGATCGCTGGCCGGTTGTTGCTGGGGATCGCCCAAGGGTTGATCGGAGTCGGCACCATCAGTTGGTGCATGGGCCAGGTCGGTGTCGAGCACACGGCACGTTCGATTTCCTGGAACGGGATTGCCTCATACGGCGCCATTGCCATTGGCGCACCGTTGGGCGTGGTGATGGTCGCTGAATTGGGCTTCGCCAGCCTCGGGATCGTGCTGTCGTTACTGGCCCTGTTGGCACTGCTGTTGATCCGCAACAAACCCTCGGTGCCAGTGATTCGCGGCGAGCGGCTGCCGTTTTGGGCGGTATTCGGGCGCATTGCCCCTTTCGGCGCGAGCCTGAGCCTGGCGTCTATCGGCTACGGCACGCTCACCACTTTTATTACCCTGTATTACGCCAGTCGTAGCTGGACGGGAGCGGCTTACTGCCTGACGGTGTTTGGGGTGTGTTTTATTCTGTCGCGGCTGTTGTTCATTTCCAGCATCAGCCGTTTCGGCGGCTTCACCTCGGCCATTGCCTGCATGAGCATTGAAACCTTGGGGCTGATCCTGTTGTGGCTGGCGCCCTCGACCGTTTACGCCTTGATTGGCGCAGGCCTGACCGGCTTCGGCCTGTCGCTGGTCTATCCGGCGCTGGGCGTGGAAGCGATCAAGCAGGTGCCCAATTCCAGTCGCGGCGCGGGTTTGAGTGCTTATGCGGTGTTTTTCGATCTGGCGCTGGCGATTGCCGGGCCGTTGATGGGCGCGGTGGCGTTGAACCTGGGGTATGCGTGGATTTTCTTCAGTGCGGCGTTGTTGTCCGTGACCGGGCTCGGTTTGACCCTGTTACTGAAACACCGGGCGATGGTCTAAAGCCTGCTGTAAATCTCTTGCGGGAGTTTATTGATCGGCAGTTTGCATGCCGGCCCGACTCGGTTTGCCCAGGGCATGGGAGAAGAAACGTCCGGCTTCGGAGATCAGGTTGCGGTGAATGTCCTTGCGGTCGACGCCGTCGGCATCGGTGCACAGCGCCGGCATGGCGGCGATCTGTTCTTCGTTGCACGGTGCCAGGAACACGAAATGCCCTGCCCCGGCCAGCAATTTGAAATCCGGTGCAGTCGGCAGTTTGCGCGCCAGCGCTGCGGCGTTTTTGTCGAACGCCACCAGTTTGTCGCCATCACCGCTGTATAGCAGCACCGGCACATGCACGTCGGCCAGGGTCTGGCGGCCGAACTTCAGACTCAGCGGTGCCATCAACAACAAGGCATGCACTCGTGGGTCTGGCACAGGCTGCAAGTCATCGCGGTCGACGATCAATTCACCTTGCGTGTTGCAGGCATCATGATCGTCCGGGCGCTCATGACAATAACGGCGCAGACGGTCCAGGTCCGGCGTGGCGCCGGACAGGATCAACGCGGTCTCACCGCCCGCCGAATAGCCGATCACCCCGACCTGATCGGCATTGACGAAGGGCGCCAGCATACGGTCGCCCAAGGTCGCGGTAATGGCTTCGGAAATCTGGATCGGCCGCCCGTAAAGATTGCTCAAGGTGCCGAGGCGGCTGTGGTCTTTGGAGTTGTCGCCGGGATGGATCACCGCCACCACCACAAACCCCTTGCGTGCCAGCGAGGTGGCCAGATCGTGCAGGGCCAGCGGGGTTCCGGTGTTGCCATGGGACAGCATCAACATCGGGAAGCGTCCGATGGCGACTTTGGTGTCTTCACCGGCTTCGACCGTGTAACCCTCGAGCTTGCTGGAATGTTCCCTCTCACTGGACGGATAAAAGGCGATGGCGCGCATCGGCTGCAAGTCCAGCGGATCGAGGAACGTCATCTCATGGAAACCGACGCTCCAGTGAGGAAACAGCACAGGCGCGGCGTGCACTGAATTCAGGCTGCCGAACAGGCAAATCAGTAATGTTGCACAAAGACGCACCATGGGATGCCCCACCTTATTACCTGACCGCAGATATTAACCCTCGACTGCATAACCTGGGCCAGAAACTGATCGCCGCCAGAAACAAAAAACTCTGTACCTGGCCATCACGATGACCAGAATACAGAGTTTCAGGGGTATTGCCCGAGCTGTTTACGACTTTACGCAAGCCTTACGCGGCGGCGAACAGTTGTTCGCTGATTTGCGCCTGAGCGTCGCTCATGGCTTTGCTGCGCACTTCATCACCGTAGGCCAGGCCATGGGCGCGGACGAACTCGATGTCGGTGATACCGAGGAAGCCGAACATCACCTTCAAGTACTCTTCGTGAGCAGTGCCGGTCGGTTGGCCAGCGTGCAAACCGCCAGCCGTCGAAACGATCACCACTTTCTTGCCGCCGCACAGGCCTTCAGGGCCGGCTTCGGTGTAGCGGAAAGTCTGGCCGGCTACGGCGATGCGGTCGATCCAGGCCTTGAGTTGGGTCGGGATAGTGAAGTTGTACATCGGCGCTGCAATCACGACGGCATCGGCGGCGAGGAATTCGGCCAGGGCCTGCGCACCCAAATCGGCTTCATGCTGTTGCGCGGCGTTGCGCAGCTCAGCGGCGGTGCCAGCGGCGACCAGCGTGGCGGCGGAAAAATGGCTGATGGCATCGGCGGCCAGGTCGCGGTAAGTCACCACAACGCCAGGCTCGGCGGCTTGCCAGGCTTTGACGACTTCACCGCTCAACTGACGGGAAGCCGAGTTGTCACCCAGAATGCTCGAATCGATATGCAGTAATTTCATGTGGGATCTCCAAGGTGAGGATCGCCACCCGGCGATCTGATGGAAACAATCCTACCAACGAAACCAATAGCTGATTAGCTGGCAATAATGCGATAGTTCGTCCCACTGATAGAACAGCTGGATTTAAATCATGCAAGATCTCAACGACCTCTACTACTTCGCCAAGGTGGTCGAGGCCGGCGGCTTCGCGGCGGCCGGGCGTTTGCTCGGGATTCCCAAGTCTCGGTTGTCACGACGCATCGCCGAACTGGAAGAACGCCTGGGCGCGCGTCTGTTGCAACGCACCACCCGCCAACTCAACCTGACCGCTGTGGGCGAGCGCTACTTGCGGCACTGTCAGGCGATGCTGCTGGAGGCCGAGATGGCCGACGAAGCGGTGGCCAGCATGTCCAGCGAACCCCGGGGGCGGCTGCGGGTTTCCTGCCCGGTGGGGTTGGCCCACGACATGTTCCCGTCGGTGATCAGCAAGTTCCTGGAGAAATTCCCGCAGGTTCAGCTGGAGATGCTGCTGCTCAATCGCCGGGTTGACCTGGTGACCGAAGGCGTCGATGTCGCCTTGAGAGTGCGGGAACTGGGAGATGAAGACCCACTGCTGGTCACCCGCCGCTTACGTCAGGCGCAGACTGTCATGGTCGCCAGCCCGGCGTTTCTTCGCGAGCGGCAGATCAAGACCCCGGACGACTTGAAAAACGTACCGATATTGGGCGCACTGGAAGCCGATCGGCTGGTGCATCTGCGGATGCTCGACCAGCAGGGCAAGGCCTGTGAAATGACATTCGAAGCCCGATTGGGCATCGACGATTTTCTCGTGCGCAAGGCGTGTACCCTGTCCGGGCTGGGTTTCACCGTGTTACCGATGATGTATTGCGAGCAGGAACTGGAAAACGGCTCACTGGTGCAGCTGCTACCTGACTGGTCATTGCCGGGCGGTTGGCTGCAAGCGGTCTACCCTCATCGGCGCGGGGTAATGCCGGCAGTACGCGCCTGGATCGACCATTTGATCGAATCATTCAATGCCTGTGGGGACCGACTGTTATGAAGGCAAGACCAATGAGCGAAGAGGATGTCGCGCAATTCTGCCTGGCGCTGCCCGGCGCGCGGGAGGATTACAAGTGGGGGGGCGTAAGGGTGTTTTCGATTGCCGGGAGCAAGATGTTCGCCTTGCAGAACCTGCGGGGTCAGTCCCTGGCCTTCAAGGTCGACAAGGACCTGTTCCTGGGCCATTGCGACCGACCGGGCATTCACCCGGCGCCGTATCTGGCCCGGGCGCAGTGGATCATCATGGACACGCCCTACCCGCTGGGTACCGAAGAGCTGCAAGGCTTGCTGCAACGTTCCCACCAACTGGTGGTGAGCAAGTTGCCCAAACGCACGCAGATCGGCTTGCTGCTTTAAAACAGCTTTAGAACAGCTTTAGAACAGCGCGAACAGCTGAGCACCCAGAAACAACTGGTCGATCCAGAACACCTGATGCATCAGCACGATGAGCCAGAACACCAGTTGAAACGAAACCTTGCGGGTTTTGTGCCGAAACACTTGCTGGGCCAGCAAGGCACCCGGCCAACCGCCCGCCAGTTCCACCGCGTGCAAGACGTTCTCCGGCGTGCGCCAGCTGTCGGCGCGGGCCTTGTGCTTGTCGCCCCAGTACAGGAAAAACGCCAGCACGCTGACGATGCCATAGGCGGCCAGGGGAATCACCGACACCCCGCGCAGCCACAGCGACACCGAGCCAAACAACGGCACTGCGCACAGCAAAACGAACACCAGCAATTTCAACCGCAGGTTTTGAATCGCTCCCCCGGGCTTGCGCCCGGGGTTGTTGCGTGCGGCGGCGTCGCTCATGGCTTGGCCGCGGTCCAGTCGACCCAACCGAACTGCCAGGTCGCCAGAATCACCAGGCCAAACACAATGCGATACCAGGCGAATGCCGCGTAGCTGTGGCTGGCGATGAACTTGAGCAGGCCCCGGACGGCGATCATCGCAAAGATAAACGCGGTGACGAAGCCGATGGCGAACACCGGGAAATCAGCCGGCACAAACAGATGGCGGTATTTGTAGCCCGAGTAAACCGCTGCGCCGACCATGGTTGGCATGGCAAGGAAGAACGAGAATTCGGTGGCCGTCTTGCGCGACAACCCGAACAGCAAACCGCCGATGATCGTCGAACCGGAACGCGAGGTCCCCGGGATCATCGCCAGGCACTGGGCGAAACCGACTTTCAGGGCCTCTTTCCAGGTGATGTCATCGACGCTTTCGGCATGCACGACATGCTGCCGGCGTTCAGCCCACAACATGATGATCCCGCCCACGACCAATGCGCTGGCCACAGTGATCGGGTTGAACAGGTACTTGTGGATCAGGTCGGCGAAAATCACCCCCAATACCACGGCCGGCATGAAGGCGATCAACAGGTTCGCGGTAAAGCGTCGAGCGCTGGGCTGCGTCGGTAAACCGATGATCACGTCGAGGATCTTGCGACGGAACTCCCAGACCACCGCAAGAATCGCGCCGAGCTGAATGATGATGTTGAAGGCCATCGCCCGCTCGCCGCCGAAGTCGAGCAGGTCCGCCACAATGATCTGGTGCCCGGTACTGGAAATGGGCAAGAACTCGGTCAGCCCTTCTATAACGCCTAAAATCAATGCCTGAAAGGCTGTCCAAAGATCCATCATTCCCCCAAGAAGCCATGCCCCCAGGCATGCCCCGTTAATAATTTGTAGAGCGTTATTCGCGATCAGCGTGCGCTGAAACCCCGCGCGCACAAGATCCACACAAAACCGTAAAAATTCCGTGAAAAATCGACTCGGACTCAGGTTTTTCCGCGCGGGGCCGAAATCCTATCAGACAAGCCTCATTTACGCTGCCGCGTAATAAGACCTGAGTCGGATAGGCCCCGATCGGCAACGTGTGGTTGGATGCTGGCGATCGTTTATGACAAGAACAAGAAAACGGAGTAACAGCGTTATGAACAGCTTGCGCAGTGTGTCGATCAGTCGACGCTTGTGGCTTATCTTGATCGTGGCCGTGGTGATGCTGTTGACGTTGGGTGCGTTGATGCTCAAGCAGATCCACGACGACCTCTATCAGGCCAAGGCCCAGAAAACCCAGCACGTGGTGCAGACCGCCAGTGGCATTCTGACCTACTACCACGGCCTGGAAACCGCCGGCACCCTCACCCGCGCCGCCGCGCAACAGCAGGCACTGACCGCCGTGCGGGGTTTGCGCTACGACCAGAATGACTATTTCTGGATCAACGACCTGACGCCGGTCATGGTCATGCACCCGACCAATCCAAAACTTGAAGGCCAGAACCTCTCGACGATCCGCGACCCGGATGGCTTTGCACTGTTCAACGAAATGGCCGCCATCGCCAAGGCCAAGGGCGCAGGCATGGTCAACTATCGCTGGCCGAAACCGGGTGCCAGTGCGCCGGTGGAAAAAACCTCCTACGTCAAACTGTTCGAGCCCTGGGGTTGGGTGATCGGCTCAGGCGTGTACATCGACGACATGCAGGCCGAGTTTAATGCGCAGGTCTGGAAGGCGTCTTTCGTCGGCCTGGTGATTGCCCTGATCATGGCGCTGCTGGTGATCATGATTGCCCGCAGCATCGTGCGCCCGTTGCAGGAAACCGTGAATGCCATGGCCAATATCGCCAGCGGTGAAAGCGACCTGACCCGCAGCCTTGATACCCACGGCCAGGACGAAGTCACGCAACTGGCCCGACACTTCAACGCCTTTACCGCCAAGCTGCGCCTGGTGATCAATCAGTTGCAAGTGTCCGCCGGCGCGCTGGGCCAGTCTTCCAGCGAACTGGGCAACGACGCCGCACAAGCCCAGCAACGCAGCCAGCAGCAGTCCCAGCAAATGGAACTGGTGGCGACCGCGATCAACGAAGTGACCTACGGCGTGCAGGATGTGGCGAAAAACGCCGAGCACGCGGCCAGTGAAATGCGCGATGCCGAATCTCAGGCACAGCAGGGACAGATCAATATCGATGGCAGCCTGCAGCAGATCGACAAGCTGTCTTCGACCATCGATCAAGCGGTGGAAGTGATTCGTACGCTGGCCGACGAAAGCACGCAAATCGGCAGTGTCCTGGAAGTGATTCGCTCTATCGCCGAGCAAACCAACCTGCTGGCCCTCAACGCTGCCATCGAAGCCGCCCGGGCCGGTGAGCAAGGTCGAGGGTTCGCGGTGGTCGCCGATGAAGTGCGCCTGCTCGCCCAGCGTACCCAGAAGTCGACGGCAGAAATCCAGTCGATGATCGAACGCCTGCAAAGCCATTCCGAAGCGGCGGTCAAGGTCATTGGCGACAGCAGCCGCGCCTCGCAACTGACCATCGAGCAGGCCGGCCTGGCCGGTGCCAGCCTGAATGCCATCGGCCAGGCCTTGCGCAACCTCAACGGCTTGAATGCCTCGATTGCCAGTGCAACCTTGCAGCAGGCGCATGTGGTGGAAGACATCAATCAGAACGTCACCCAGGCCGCCGGGTTGTCCCACAGCACGGCATTGGCGGCCGAGCAGTCGAGCGTGGCCAGTGTTCATCTCAAGGAATTGAGCGAACAGTTGAACGGGTTGCTCAAGCAGTTTCGCGTCTGATCACTTGTAGCAGCTGGCGCAGCCTGCGTTCGGCTGCGCAGCAGTCGTGAAATCAGGCGACGCCGGTTCCAGATAGACCGTGTGCGCAGAATTTACGACGGCTTCGTCCGAATGCGGCCCACACCGAACGCAGCCTCGCAGGCTCGGCAGCTGCTACACCGGACTGCGCAAGCCGGTTCTACTTGGCCGCGCCTGCCGCTACAATCCTCCCCCCTTTTCGTCTTCCCCAAGGATCCTCCATGTCCGGGCTTGAACTGTTTGCCGCCGCCCTCGGTGTGATTGCCGTCTGGCTGACGGTCAAACAGAACCCCTGGTGCTGGCCGGTCGGTCTGGTCATGGTGCTGCTGTACAGCTGGATCTTTTTTGAGGTGAAGCTGTATTCGGACATGCTGCTGCAAGTGATCTACGCCGCGTTGCAGCTTTACGGCTGGTGGCAGTGGACTCGCGCGGGCGTGACGCATGACGGGCGGCACGTCAGCCTGCTCGATGGCCAATCCGTCGCGATCGGTCTGGCCGTGGGCGCGGTCGGCAGCCTGCTGCTGGGGGCTGCGATGGCTCACTGGACCGACGCCGCCCAACCCTGGCTCGACGCCGCCTTGACCGGTTTCAGCCTGGTAGCCCAGCTATGGATGGCGCAAAAACGCCTGCAATGCTGGCCGCTGTGGGTCGCGCTGGACGTCATCTTCGTCGGCCTGTTCATCTACAAAGAGCTGTACCTGACCGCAGCCCTCTATGGGGTTTTCGCCCTGCTGGCGGTGCAAGGCTGGCGGACGTGGCGCGCCGACCCGGCGTTGCGCACATGAAAGTCCTGGTGCTCACGGGCCCCGAATCGAGCGGCAAGAGCTGGCTCGCCACCGAGCTGCAACAGCAATTCGGCGGCGTTCTGGTGGGTGAATACGTGCGTTGGTTCATTGAACAGGAGGCACGGGACACCTGCCTCGCGGATATCCCCGAGATCGCCCGCGGCCAGTTGCAATGGGAAGATGATGCCCGCGCCCTTGCGCCACCGTTGCTGATTCTCGACACGCACTTGCTGAGCAACATGCTTTGGAGCCAGACCCTGTTCAGCGATTGCCCGGCCTGGCTCGAACAAGTGCTGCTGGCCCGGCATTACGACTTGCACTTGCTGTTGTCGCCTGAACTCGTCGACTGGACCGACGATGGCCAGCGCTGTCAGCCGCAGCTGGATCAACGCCGGGCTTTTTTCAACGCGACTCAAGCGTGGCTGGAGCAGCATCGGCAATCTGTTCAAGTGATCCAGGGTGACTGGGCAGAACGCCGAGCCCAAGCGTTGCAGGCCGTCACTCTGCTGCTTGAGCGCTGACCTGTATCCCGCTGTAGCAGCCTCGCAAGCTCGACAGCTGCTACAGTCGCCAACACCCCAGCACCCGGCATTTGTTGCGGTAATTTTGCAAATACGTCCGCTTCTGAAACACACCTCTGCTCCCTAACCGCCCGTCTAAGCGTCGTTCATCATCCTGTCATGCCATGTGTTAAAGCGCTGATACATCACAGCGCAAACCACGGATCCAGAGCTCTATCCCGCTTTTTTCCCGTTGCAGCTCCAGATTTTGTCTCAGGCCTGAAACAGCTCAACCATCGATCCACCTTGCTTGATCGATAACCCCTTGAATCAAAACAACAATCAAAAAGCGGCACGACTTTCGCTCTCTCCTTCACAACGCTGATTAGGGCCAGCGCACAACAGAAGGAATCGCAGTCGTGGGGACTTTTCGTAAAGGCTTTACGCGCTTGATGCTGCTCGGATGTGCCGCCGTCTCGGTACTCAGTTTTGATGTTCAGGCTGAAGGCAATGGCGTCATCGTGCTCACTCGCGATGTACAGCCCCACACCATCGGCAGACCGCCATTCCAGAAAGACCCCTACCCGATCACTGTCAACGCCAACCCTTCGGATCGTGTCACCTCGACACTCAACAGCACCGAACTGAGCGATGGTGAGTTCGCCAGCGTGGCCAGCGGTTCGTCCATCAGCAACAACATCAATCAGAACGGGAGCGTACCCGGCAGCCTCAATGTCGTGACCAATCCCAATGGCATGCCCGGCATGAGCGTCGGTCACGGCGGCGGTAGCGGTGGCGCGATTTCGGGAACGATCAACCATGCCATGAGTTCCGGCCTCGCGCCGTTGGGCAGACTGGCGGGAGGTCAATGACATGAGCCGCTCCCTGATCCTTCTCGCCCTGGTCATCGGTGCCAGTGTGAGCCCAGGCGCCATGGCCGACTCCAGCGTTCCGGTGGTCAACACCGCCAACATTCTGGATTCCGGCGCCCGGTACAACGGCAACTTCAACGTCAACCAGGCCTCCGGCGATCAACAGCAACAGGCCAATACCCGCGCCATCGCCATCGGCACCACTGATGCCTCGGCGACCACCCGCGTCATCCAGAAACTCGACACGCCCGCCAACCCGTCGATGAACGCGACGGCCACCATCGGCGGCAACTCTTTCAGTCAAGGCAACGGTGCACTGGGTGTCAACCAGGGCGCCGGGGCCAACAACCAGATGGCCAACGCAATGCGCATCAGCATCAGTGCTGCGCCGCAAAGCGTCGACGATAGCGCCCTTTCTCAACAGAACGTGGCGTTGTTACCAAGCTCAGGGGCAACTGACGCTTCAAAAGGCAGTCGCCAGGTCGTGACAAGCGACCAGGCCTTCACCGGCAGCCGAGGAGTGATTCAGGTGAACCAGAGTGCCGGGGTGGGGAACCGAATGGCTAACACCCTGAGCATACGGGTCGCTGACTGACCCGAACGCAGTGCGATTAGAAAGTAACCAACACTTAACCAACTAATAAGCACGGAGAATCACCATGAAACCCACAATGGCTCTCAAGCCTCTGGTCTTCGCCTTGGCATCCGTCATGGCGATGGCTGCACAGGCCAGCGACAACGATCGTGGTCACCACCATCATCACGGCCCCAAAGGCCCCACCTGGGAACAACAGCTGTCAATCGACTCAGCCGCCAACGCCTATGTAGGGGACACACAGGACAGCAGCGGCAACTCGGTACTTAACCAGGGCACCAAAAACACTGCCAATGCCGACAACTCACTCAACGGTTCCAATGGCAACATGGGCGCCAACGTGGCTGGCGGTGACGGCAACCAACAAGACAACGCCGCCGCGCTGGCGACCGCCGATGAAAGTTTCATCTTCGGTTCTGCCACTGCAACGTCCAACGCCTATCAGTACAACACCGACAACTACGTCAAAAACCGCTCTACCCAAAATAACGCCACGCTCAACAATGCTGGCAACAACGGCTCCGGCAACATTGGCATCAACGTGACTGCCGGCAACTTCAACCAACAGAAAAACAACCTGGCGATTGCCGTGTCTGGCGGCCGGGTAGCAACAGCCTCGGCTGACGCTTACCAATCCACCACCGGCCTGGATGTCGACAACAAGGCTGACCGGACCCACGTCACCACCACCCTCACCGATACCACCACGTCCTCGGGCACCTTCAAGGCCAAAGGCACCGGGACGATCGACGACAGTGGCTGGGGTCACAGAGGCGATGACAAGTTCAAATTCAGCGCCGTGGGCACCTTCGATCTGGCTGGCGTCACCACCCATCAAGTGCTGACTCCAGACGGCTGGAAAAACCCGGTTGTGAACAACGCCTCCATGACCAACTCGATGAACAGCTTCTCCGGCAACGGCGGTGCCAACGTGTCGGCGGGTGTGGGCAACCAACAAAGCAACTCTCTGTCCATTGCTGCCGGCTGCAGAGCCTGCATGTAATCGCGATCGAAATGAAAGCCCCGGCAACGGGGCTTTCTTTCCACGGTTCACCAAAGGCGTATCGATCATGCGTACGACAGCTTGTTTCGCCCTGCTGTGCCTGTGCGGCCTGACTCAGGCGGCGCAGATGCCGGTGGCCGCCTTACCGGGCGGCATGCTGGTTTACAAGCAGGTGCAAAGCGTGCGTGAGCGCAAGTTCAGCGACATCGTCGAACAAAAAACCGACTTCAGCTGCGGCGCTGCCGCACTGGCTACGGTGCTACGCCAGGCTTACTGGCTCGATGTCGATGAGGAACACATCATCAAAGGCATGCTGATCAATGCTGATCAGAACCTTGTCCGTACTCAAGGTTTCTCCATGCTGGACATGAAGCGCTACATCGAAGCAATCGGCATGCGCGCGCGTGGCTACCGGATACCGCCCGAGAAACTCGAAGCGGTGACCATTCCGGTGGTGGTGCTGATGGAAATTCGCGGCTACAAGCATTTCGTGGTGATGCAGCGGGCGGACAAGAACTGGGTCTATATCGGCGACCCGGTGCTTGGGCACAAACGCTATTCCCATGATGACTTTGTCAAAGGCTGGAACGGCATCGTCTTCGCTATCGTGGGTCCCGGGTACGACAAAACCAATGCATTGCGTAGCCCTCCGGAACCGCTGACGGCCAAGAACAAACTGGACACTTTCAACCCGGTCAAAGATGCCGAATTGATGGACTTTGGCTTCATTCAGAGCGACTTCTTCTAATCGCCCACTGATGATAGAGAGGGCTGGATGCCCTGGGAGCAGCAGATGAAAACCTCATACTGGCTGGCCGCCGCTTGCCTGGCAGCAAGCGCATCGGGTTATGCCAATGCAGGATTCAAACCCATCGAACTCAAGGACCATGAGCTCGCCGAGCTACGCGGTCGTTATGTCATGCCAGGGCGGATCATCAGCTTCGGCATCATCATGAGCAGCACCTGGCGCAATGCCAGCGGAGACCTGATCGGGGTGGCGACGGCCATGCAGATCCAGGCCTCTACCGTAAAGCCGCAACTTTACGTGTCGACCATTAAAGAAACCGGTAACGGCAGTACGCCGCCATCGGGCACCGGAAATGTGATCGGTGGCGCAGGACTGACCACTACCCAGGGAGTCACCCAAACTGTTCGCGCCGCTGGTGACGGCAATACCGCCTACAACAATGTCGCCATCAACGTCAAAGAGGCCAACCAGGCGCCGGCGCCGAGTCCCGTCCAAGGGCAGGTGCTGACAAGCGGGCAAACCATTACCGACAGCAATGCCGCCGGTAGCGTCGCGGTGTCGAACACCGGTGGTGGCGTGCAAATGGCCATCCAGGCCAGCAACAATCAAGGTACGGCCATGCAAAAAGCGGCTCAGGGGGGGCTGGTGCAGAACACCCGGCTTCTGGGCAACAGCAACAGGGTCAATAACCTGACGCAACTTAATGTAGTGCTTAACAACAACGGCCGAAATGCCGGAGCAGTCAACTGCAATCTGAGTCAACTCAACGCACTACGCAGCCTGGGATATTGAACTACGCTGATGTTCGATCATTGGGCTTCATGGGGGACGGCTTATCATGTATCGGTCAGTACCACTGCGCGCGATCGTTTGTCTGAGCACTTTGTTCCCGTCGGCGCTGCTGCAAGCAGCGCCCGATGCGGACGTGGCGGCTTTGAAACAGGAGCTCATGGAGCTCAAACAACGATACGAAGTACAACAAAAAGCCCTGGCAGTACTCGAACAACGAGTCCGCCAAGTGGAGGAGCAACCGGCGGCGCCGCCGCCTAAACGCCTGGCCAAGTCACCAGCCGACATGAAAGGCAACCCGCAAGTGGCCACCAGGACGGGAGCGGCCGCAGCTTCAGGCGGCGCCGCGGGCAGCGGCAGTTCCTATGGACAATCGCTGGCCGATGACTCTCAACCGGCACAGAGTGTTTCCAACCTGTATGACGAGGCCAGCGGATTCTTCGGCGGCGGCAAGTTCAGCCTCGAAACCGGGCTGACCTATTCACGTTACGACACCCGCCAGCTGATCCTCAACGGCTTCCTCGCACTGGACTCGATCTTTCTGGGCAACATCAACCTGGACCGGATCAAGGCCGACACCTGGACGCTGGACCTCACCGGGCGCTACAACTTCGACAATCGCTGGCAGTTCGACCTAAACGTACCAGTGGTGTACCGCGAATCGACGTATCAGTCCGGCGGCGCCAACAACGGTGCGGCGGGAGTGACCAGCGAAGAAAGCGTCACCCGCGATCCGACACTGGGCGATGTCAACTTCGGTATTGCCTACAAATTCTTGGACGAATCGGTCAACACCCCGGATGCAGTAGTCACCTTGCGCGTCAAGGCGCCGACCGGCAAGGACCCGTTCGGCATCAAACTGCGCCAGAGCGACGCCAATACCAACCTGTTCGTGCCTGACACCTTGCCAACCGGCAACGGCGTCTGGTCGATCAGCCCCGGTATCTCGCTGGTCAAGACCTACGATCCAGCGGTTCTGTTCGGTAGCCTGTCCTACACCCACAACTTCGAAGGTTCCTTCGACGACATCAGTGCCACCGTCAATCAGAAAGTCCCGGGCAAGGTGCGGATCGGCGACAGCTTCCAGATTGGCGCGGGCATCGCGTTCGCGCTGAACGAAAAAATGAGTATGTCGTTCTCGGTGTCTGACCTGGTGCAACGCAAAAGCAAGCTCAAGCAGGATGGCGGGGATTGGGAGTCGGTGGTGTCCAGCGACGCCAACGCCGGTTACTTCAACGTCGGCATGACCATCGCGGCCTCCGACAACCTGACGATCGTTCCCAACTTGTCCATCGGTATGACCGACGATGCGCCGGACTTTTCCTTCAGCCTGAAATTCCCGTACTACTTCTAAACCGCACCCCGCAATAGAAAAGGCCCACTACGATAGTTGTCGTAGCGGGCCTTTTTTGTTGCACCGCCCTAGCGGATCTGGTGCTTGTGCAGCAATCGGTAAAAAGTCGGCCGTGACACGCCCAGGACTCGGGCGGCAACACTCAGGTTGTCGCTGTGCCGGTTCAACACATCGCACAGCGCCTGGCGTTCGGCGCGGGTCTTGTAGTCTTCAAGGGTGCCCATCGGCGTGGCGAAGGCGTGTTGACTGAGCAGCCCCAGGTCTCGCGCCTCGATCTGTCGTCCTTCGGCCAATACCAGCCCACGACGTACCCGATTGGCCAGCTCGCGGACATTGCCCGGCCAGTCGTGCTTGCCCATGGCGACCAACGCATCCTCGCTGAAGCTGCGCGGACGACGGCCGGTTTCACTGCTGTAGAAATGGGAAAAGTGGTTGGCCAGCATCAATAGATCACCATGGCGCTCACGCAGCGGCACGGTGACTACTTGCAGGACGTTCAAACGGTAGTACAAATCTTCGCGAAAGCGTTTGTTCTCGATGGCCTCTTCAAGGTCGACGTGCGTCGCCGCCAATACCCGCACATCCACCGGAATAGGTTGATGGCCGCCAACCCGCTCGATGTGTTTTTCCTGCAGGAAGCGCAACAGATTGGCTTGCAGCTCCAGGGGCAGATCGCCTATTTCATCGAGAAACAGGGTGCCGCCGTTGGCGGCTTCTATCCGCCCGACCTTGCGCTGATGGGCGCCGGTAAAGGCCCCCTTCTCGTGACCGAACAATTCGGACTGGATCAAATGTTCGGGAATCGCTCCACAGTTGATCGCCACGAATGGCTTGCTGTGACGCTGGGATTGTTGATGCAGGGTACGGGCGACCAATTCCTTACCGGTGCCGCTTTCGCCGCGGATCAGCACCGGCGATTCGGTGGGCGCCAGCTTGCTCAGTAGTTTGCGCAGCTCGCGAATCGGTTTGCTGTCGCCGAGCAGTTCGTGTTCAGGCTGATCGATATGAACCGTGCCCTGCCCGCGCAGGCGCGCCATGCCGAACGCTCGGCCCAGAGTGACCTGAACCCTTGAAACATCGAACGGCAAGGTATGGAAGTCAAAAAACCATTCGCAGACGAAATCCCCGACATTCTGCATTCGCAGGACATCCTGATCGAGCACGGCGATCCACTCGGTACCGCTACGGGTGATCAGTTCCTTGACGGCTTCCGGACGCTCCAGATGAAATGGCTGCAAGCGCAACAGGCCGACGTCGCAGGTTCGTTCCGCGGCGTTTTCCAGGGTACAGCTGTCGACATCCCAACCCACAGCGCGTAAACCCGGCAGCAAACGGTGGCAGTCGTCGCAAGGATCCACTACTAAAAGACGTCGTAAAGCAGGCGCTTCGATCATGACTGTTCCTTGGCGCCAAATTTTAGGAAATATTATTAAAAACAGTCATTTGGCGGGCTTCGGTGTAACACTAGCAAAATATTGACGCGGGCTTGTATCGATTGCTTATAGGGACGTCGGCTTATTAGTTATAAAAAATCACTTAATGAGTTGCCTAACGAATTGAACCTTTCATTCAGCTTTCAGCAACTGCCTGAATCGCCGGCGAATCAAAGAAAGTTGAAATTTCTTTTGATTGTGTGTGACCCAACCCCCGGTTGCGGACATCAGTACAAGTAACCAGCCGAACGGTAAGCCCAACCGACGGCACATCACTTGATTGGGCACACAGAGAGAAGACCCCATGAACGCCCCGCTCCGTATCAACGAAGCTCTTTTGATTGCCGACCGCGCATTCCAACCCCTTCAATGCGTGGCCTGGGCCCCACAAGACGGTAATGGCGAGCTCAGCCTGGCCATCATTGATCGCACTTACACTCGCATCAGCAGCAAACAAATCCCCAGCAGTGCCTATTCCGATCCGCAGCAACTTGCACACTTGCTGGAACAAGCCCGCGCCGAGCTGAGCGAGGAAGGTTACACACTGCAATCGTGGTCCATGCCGCATTAATCTTTTTCGCGGATTACCGCCCGGTAATCCGCGTCCCTTCTTCTCCTTAGTTGACGGTTTTCTACGGTCAGCTGCATAACGCCATTTTCGTTTTCCAACTTCTAGCCGCCAGATTACTTGGCAGGCTTGTCAGTGGATCGAGAAGACACTGTTCTGGCACAAAACGCCGCTCCTCCCGAGCGTAATGGCAGTTGCGCATCATCGCATTCAGGGATTGAATGTTCTTCTCATGCAGTCAACCTCCGGGCACCCGGACAAGGACGACTGGCAAGGAGATGCGTGCATGTCACTCCAGACTGCTTTTGCCATACCGGCAGCGGTGAAAGACGCCGGGCAACTCGATAGCCATTTCGCCGGCAGCGGCAAGACTCAAGTGTATTTCGCCGGCAGTACCTCCAGCAGGGTCAATGGCGTGGCGATTGACCACACCGGCCGAATATTGGTGGTAGCCAAGGTCGGCACGCCAGGTGGCAGCCGCTTTGGCCTGGCCCGCCTGCGTGAGGATGGTTCGGCGGATCTGGCCTTCGGCAAACAAGGCAGCGTCATCGGGCAATTCGCCCACGGCTACGAGGCCATGGCGGGCACAGTGCGGGTGCTGGCCGACGGGAACATTCTGGTGGCCGGCCTGCACTACGAAAATGCTCATCGTACGTTGCCCACCGTGGCGATGTTTGATCAACGAGGCTGCCCGATACAGGGTTTTGGTGAGCACGGCCGCTGCGTGGTGCGCCTGCCGGGGAAGCTTTCCGAAGGCGCTCGCGACGCCTGGTTACCACCCGGCGTACCGGGTACCGAGGCCTGTGATATCTGGGTGCAGGACGATGGTCGAATCCTGCTGCTGGCCAATCATCACTTTGAATTGACCGATCACGTCGGCATGCTGATTCGACTCAATGCCGACGGCTCGCTGGACAGCACCTTCAATGGTCGTGGCTTTGTCATGGTCCGGCACTTATTGATGAACACCTGGCTGAACAGTCTGATGGTGCAACATGACGGCCGAATCCTGGTGGGCGGATCGATCAACTTCCCCGAGGAAGGTTTGCTGGCGCGTTATCACGCCGATGGCCAGTTGGATGACGGCTTCGCCGTGGATGGCTTCATGACCTTCAAGGCCTGGGGTCAGAGTGCCCAGGTCTGCCAGATCGTCCAGCACGAAAATGGTGATTTGCATTGTTTTGGCAGCAGTCGCGACCCGATGCACTGCCTCGCCCTGAACGTTCACAGCAACGGCCGACCTGACATGCATTGCAATAGCGGCCAGCCACAACTGTTGGAAATCAGCCACAGCGGCTGCCAGTGGACCGCCGCCCAGATACAACCGGACGACTGTGTGCTGACGGTCGGAGCGACGGGCGGCGGGCTCGAAGGCGATTTCATTCTCGCCCGGTACTTACCCAATGGGGCGCTGGATCGCAGCTTCGCCAATGGCATGGGCTGGGTCCGCACACGCCTGAGTCGAGGCCCGGACACCGCCACTGCATTGGCCGTGCAGGCCGATGGTTGCATCGTCGTCGGCGGCTATTCACTGGATGGCAACTACCGCGCCGTCGTCGCCCGCTATCAACCCTAGTTCCCTGCACTTGATCTTCCCTTCCGCTTACGGCAAGTTGCGCGCTTCTTAATACAAGGAGTAGCCGATGTCCGGCTCAATGGCCCAGGCCTTCGCACACAATTTTCTTGGGCATTCACCCCGCTGGTACAAAGCCAGCATTATCGGATTCCTGATTCTCAACGCCCTGGTGTTGTGGACGATCGGTCCGGTGGCGGCCGGCTGGTTGTTGGTGCTGGAGTTCATCTTCACCCTGGCCATGGCGCTCAAGTGTTACCCGCTGATGCCCGGCGGGTTGCTGCTGATCGAAGCTCTGCTGCTGAAAATGACCACGCCCCAGGCGCTCTATGACGAACTGGTGCACAACTTCCCGGTGATCCTGCTGCTGATGTTCATGGTGGCGGGCATCTACTTCATGAAGGACCTGCTGCTGTTTCTGTTCTCGCGCCTGCTGCTGGGAGTTCGCTCCAAGGCGCTGCTGGCGTTGATGTTCTGTTTCCTGTCAGCGTTTCTCTCGGCGTTTCTCGATGCATTGACCGTGACCGCGGTCATCATCAGCGCGGCCGTGGGGTTTTACTCGGTGTATCACCGCGTTGCCTCGGGCAACGATCCGCGTCAGGACAGTGAGTTCGGCGATGACCGGCAGTTACCGACATTGCACCATGCCGACCTCGAACAATTCCGCGCCCTCCTGCGCAGCCTGCTGATGCACGGCGCGGTCGGCACAGCGTTGGGTGGCGTTTGCACGCTGGTTGGCGAGCCGCAAAACCTGCTGATCGGCCATGAGATGGGCTGGCACTTCGCCGAGTTCTTTCTGAAGATCGCCCCGGTGTCGTTGCCGGTGCTGGCAGCGGGCCTGGTGACCTGCGTACTGCTGGAGAAACTGCGCTGGTTCGGTTATGGCACGCTGCTGCCGGACAACGTGCGTGCGGTGCTGGCCAACTACGCCGCTGAAGACAACGCCGAGCGTACTTCGCGTCAGCGCGCTGCGCTGCTGGTTCAAGGGGCGGCGGCACTGATTCTGATTGCCGGGCTGGCGTTTCACATCGCCGAAGTCGGCCTGATCGGCTTGATGGTGATCGTGCTGATCACCGCGTTTACCGGTATCACTGACGAACACCGCCTCGGCACCGCCTTCAAGGACGCCATGCCGTTCACCTCGCTGCTGGTGGTATTTTTCGCCGTGGTGGCGGTGATTCACGATCAGCAGCTGTTCGCGCCGCTGATCCAGTGGGTATTGACGCTGCCGGCGGACCAACAGCCGGGCATGCTGTTTATTGCCAACGGCTTGCTGTCGGCCATCAGCGACAACGTGTTCGTGGCGACCATTTACATCACCGAAATAAAACAGGCATTCATCTCCGGCCACATGAGCCGCGAGCACTTTGAAACCCTGGCGATTGCGATCAATACCGGGACCAACCTGCCGAGCGTGGCGACGCCTAATGGTCAGGCGGCGTTCCTGTTCCTGCTGACCTCGGCGATTGCACCGCTGATTCGTCTGTCGTACGGGCGGATGGTGTGGATGGCGCTGCCATACACCGTGGTGATGGGAGGGCTTGGCTGGTACGCGGTAAGTTACTGGCTGTAACCCAGAACAAAAATGTGAGAGCGGGCCTGCTCGCTCCCACATTGGTTTTGTGTGCTTATCGAGGGAGGATGTATCGCTCGATCGCCTGGGCCGCGCCGTCTTCGGTATTGGCCCCGGTCACCACGTCGGCCTGACGCTTCACCGCCTCTTCCGCCTGCCCCATGGCGATCGACAGCCCGGCACGATGAAACATCGCCGGGTCATTGCCGCCGTCGCCCATGGCGGCGGTCTGTTCCAGCGACACCCCGAGAAACTCGGCCAGCGTCGCCAGTGCCGCGCCCTTGTTGGCCTGCACCGCCGTCACATCCAGATAGACCGGTTGCGAACGCGACACCTGCGCCTGCCCTTCGACCTTGGGCAGCAACCGCGCCTCCAGCTCGATCAACAGTTCGGTGTTGTTGCTGGCAGCGACGATCTTGTCGATGCGTGCCAGGCAAGGCTCGAAACTCTCGACCACCACCGGCGGATAACCCAGGCCATGTTGCTCTCGCGGGACCATCGGGCCGTACGGATCCTTCAACAGCCAGTCACCACCGCTGAACACCCAGACTTCAATGTCCGGCTGATCGGCAAACAGTGCCAGCGCCGTCAGCGCTGCGGTTGCCGGCAAATAATGCGCCACCAGCAAACTGCCATCCGGGTTGACGATCGTGCCGCCATTGAACGCCGCCGTCGGCAGATCAACGCCCAGGGCTTCGATCTGCTGCAACATGGCTTTAGGTGGACGCCCGGTGGCCAGGCTGAACAGCACGCCGGCGTCACGCAAGGCGCGAACGGCATCGATGGTGCGCTGGCTGAGGCTGTGATCGGGCAGCAACAAGGTGCCGTCCATGTCACTGAGCAGAAAACGGATGGGTTGTTGCGTGACGTCCATCATCCGAGGCTGTGCCAGACGCGACCGTCGCGGGTCAGCAGTTCGTCAGCGGTCTTGGGTCCGTCTTCGCCGGCTGCATAGCTCTCCACGGTTGCATCCTGCTGCCAGGCGTCGAGGAACGGCTGCACGACGCGCCAGCCGTTCTCGATGTTGTCGGCACGCTGGAACAGCGTCTGATCGCCGGTGAGGCAATCGTAGATCAAGGTTTCGTAGCCGGTGGAAGGCTGCATTTCAAAGAAATCCTTGTAGGCAAAGCCCAGCTCGATATTGGCCATGTTCAACGCCGGTCCCGGCCGTTTGGCCAGCAGGTCGAACCACATGCCTTCGTTGGGCTGGATCTGGATCCGCAGGTAGGTCGGCTGCAATTCTTCGACCTCGGTGTCACGGAACTGCGCATACGGCGCCGGCTTGAAGCAAATGACGATCTCGGTGTCGCGCACGCTCATGCGCTTGCCGGTACGCAGGTAGAACGGCACACCGACCCAGCGCCAGTTGTCGATCATCACTTTGAGCGCGACATAGGTTTCAGTGGTGCTGTCGGGCGCGACGTTGGTTTCCTGACGATAACCGGGCAACCGATTGCCATCGATCTCGCCGGCGGTGTATTGGCCGCGCACTGAGTTGGCTCGCGCTTCCTCGATCGACCAGGGGCGAATCGCGCCGATCACTTTGGCCTTCTCGCCACGTACCGCATCGGCGCCAAACGCCGCCGGCGGTTCCATGGCGACCATCGCCAATAATTGGAACAGGTGATTAGGCACCATGTCCCGCAGGGCGCCGGTGACCTCATAAAAACTGCCACGGGTTTCAACGCCGACGGTTTCAGCGGCGGTGATTTGTACGTGGTCGATGTAATGGTTGTTCCAGAAGGCTTCGAACAGGCTGTTGGAGAACCGGCTGACCAGAATGTTCTGCACGGTTTCCTTGCCCAGATAGTGATCGATCCGGTAGATCTGCTTTTCCGTCATCACTTTGAGCAAGCACGCGTTCAAGGCTTCGGCGGTATACAGATCCGAGCCGAAAGGCTTTTCGATCACCACCCTTCTGAACGCTTCAGGGGCTTCTTGCAACAATCCGGCAGCCCCGAGACGTCGCACCACTTCACTGAAAAAGCGCGGAGCGGTGGCCAGGTAGAAAACGGCGTTGCCGGTGCCGCTGGCGTCGATTTTCGCCGCCAGCGCGTCATAAGTGCGCTCATCCAGGAAATCGCCCTGGACGTAGCTGATGTGTTTGGCCAATTTGGCCCACAACGCCGGATCAAGGGCGTGATCGCCCTTGCCGACCTTGGCTGCCACTTCCGCCCGAATGAAATCTTCGAGTTTTTTGGCAAAGGCTTCGTCACTGATGGCGTTGTGATCAACGCCGACGATCCGCAGTCCATTCCCCAGCAAACCATCGCGACTCAGGTTGTACAGCGCCGGCATCAGCAGGCGCTTGACCAGATCACCATGGGCACCGAACAAAAACAGCGTGGTGGGCGGTGCGGGTTCTGCCTTGGATTTCCTGCGGATCACGTGGGTCATTTTTTCGCAGTCTCCACATGGCCGCCGAAGCCGAAGCGCTGGGCCGAGAGAATCTTGTCGCCAAAGTTGCCTTGCCCGCGCGAACGGTAGCGAGAGAACAGCGAGTTCGACAGCACCGGTACCGGCACCGCTTGTTCCATGGCGGCTTCGATGGTCCAGCGCCCTTCACCGCTGTCCGCCACTTCACCCGAGTAGCCGTCGAGTTTCGGATCGGACGCCAGCGCATCGGCGGTCAGGTCAAGCAGCCAGGACGAGACCACGCTGCCACGACGCCAGACTTCGGCGATGTCGGCCACGTTCAGGTCGAAACGCTGATCTTCCGGCAGGTTGGTGCTGGCTTTGGTCTTGAGGATGTCGAAGCCTTCGGCGAAGGCCTGCATCATTCCGTATTCGATGCCGTTATGGATCATCTTGACGAAGTGGCCGGCGCCGGCGGGGCCTGCGTGGATGTAACCGCGCTCGGCGCGATCGTCATCGGACTTGCGATCCTTGGTGCGCGGAATGTCGCCCATACCCGGGGCCAGGGACTCGAACAACGGGTCAAGACGCTTAACCGTCTCGGCATCGCCGCCGATCATCATGCAGTAGCCACGTTCCAGGCCCCAGACGCCGCCGGAGGTGCCGACGTCGATGTAATGCAGACCTTTTTCCGACAGGGTTTTGGCCCGACGGATATCGTCCTTATAGAAGGTGTTGCCGCCATCAATGATGGTATCGCCCGCTTCAAGCAAGGTGCTCAGTGTGTCGATGGTGTCTTCGGTCGGTGCGCCGGCGGGCAGCATGACCCACACCGCGCGCGGCTTGGCCAGGCCAGCGACCAGGGCTGGCAAGTCGGCGACGCCGGTGGCGCCCTCTTCGGCCAGGGTATCGACAAAAGCGGTATTGCGGTCGTAAACAACGGTGGTGTGCCCGTTGAGCATCAGGCGCCGCGCAATATTACCGCCCATGCGGCCCAGTCCAATAATCCCGAGTTGCATGTACTGATGCTCCCTACTACAAATAAAGTGTGTCTAAGGTTATAGCCCAACGCGACTAGTGAAGGTTAGTCCAGAGCGGCGGGATGAAGTTTCCGGGCATTGTGCCCGATCCAGACTGATAACGTCGGGAATCGTGCCGAAGACACAACGACCATGAAAAATAAAAAAGTTCCCTTCAGGGGCAAAAGAAATCAAAATTGGCGCCGATAGTAAGTGAGCACCCGATTTCGGGAGTCGACTTACAGTTGATACCGCCATTTGCGAGGTGAGCAATGGGCACCGTACACACAGCACTGCCAGCACAAACCCTTTACGTCACGATCCGTCGCGATGAACTGCGCCAGTTGAAAGAGGAGCGCGATCAGTTGAAGCGGGAAGTTGCGCAATTGCGCCTGCTGACCCAAGGCAATCAGGCTCAGCCCTTGCCCGTCACCCAACGTGCTCCTCACGCCTGATCTCCTCGCTTGAGTCGGAAGCGGCCCAGCGCTGTTTCTGACTCGCTGCAATCCTGTCCGCTGCGACAACTCACAAAGTTTTCACACTTGCTTGGCGATACTCCGGCCCTTTGTGGCTGCTTGCTTTGCGAGCGGCATCCGTTCGTCTGCGACAAGGAGAGTGCCGACGGCCGATCATCAGGCTGGAGTGTTGAATGGCTTTGCTTAAACGCAGCAAAACGTCTGCGAATGGTTTTGATTGGGCAGGATTACTCTGGTTATTTCTGTTCTTCTGGTATTTCTCCGGTATCACCCAACTACTGATTCAACTGACGGGCACCTCCGGTTTTAGCGGGTTCCGCCAGGCTTTTGTGATGAGCGCCATTTGGCTCGCGCCGATGCTGTTGTTCCCCAGACAAACCCGTGTGATGTCCGCGCTGATCGGTGTGGTGCTGTGGGCCTGTTCGATGGCCAGCCTGGGTTATTTCTTCATCTATCAGCAGGAATTTTCCCAGAGCGTCATCTTCATCATGTTCGAATCGAACGTGTCTGAAGCCGGCGAATACCTGACGCAGTATTTTGCCTGGTGGATGGTGCTGGCGTTCCTCGCCCACACTGCATTCGCGTACTTCCTTTGGACCCGCGTGCGTCCGGTGTACCCGCCACGCGTCCAGGCGCTGATCGCAGCGACGGCGATCGTGCTGGCCGTGATCGGTTACCCGCTGATCAAGCAGACCGCGCACACCGGCAGCCTGGCGGAAGGCTTCGAGAAATTCGAAACCCGCATCGAGCCCGCGGTGCCATGGCAGATGGCCGTGGCCTATCACCGTTACCTCGGGACCCTGGGCAGCATGCAAGGCATGCTCGACAGCGCCAGCAAAATCCCGCCGCTGAAGAACTTAACCGACTCGATGGCCAATCAGCCGGCGACCCTGGTGCTGGTGATCGGCGAGTCCACCAACCGTCAGCGTATGAGCCTGTATGGCTACCCGCGGGAAACCACCCCGGAACTGGATAAGCTCAAGGACCAACTGGCGGTTTTCAATAACGTCATTACCCCACGCCCCTACACCATCGAAGCGCTGCAGCAGGTGCTGACGTTCGCCGACGAAGAAAACCCGGACCTCTACCTGACGACGCCGTCATTGGTCAGCATGATGAAACAGGCGGGTTACAAAACCTTCTGGATCACCAACCAGCAGACCATGACCAAGCGCAACACCATGCTCACGACCTTCTCTGAACAGGCCGACGAGCAGGCGTACCTGAACAACAACCGCAACCAGAACGCCGCCCAGTACGATGGCGATGTGATCGAGCCGTTCAACAAGGCGCTGGCCGATGCGGCGCCACGCAAACTGATCGTCGTGCATTTGCTCGGCACGCACATGAGCTACCAGTACCGTTACCCGCCGACGTTCAACAAGTTCACCGACCGCAAAGGCGTGCCGGACGGCGTGCGTGATGATCAAGTGCCGACGTACAACAGCTATGACAACGCGGTGCTGTACAACGACTTCGTGGTCTCGAGCCTGATCAAGGACTACGCCAAGACCGATCCAAACGGCTTCCTGCTGTACCTCTCCGACCACGGCGAAGACGTGTTCGACTCCGCTGGCCACAACACCCTGGGCCGCAACGAGAACAAGCCGACCGCGCCGATGTACACCATTCCATTCGTGGCCTGGGCCTCGCCGAAATGGCGCGAAACCCATGACTGGAGTTTTGCCGCTGATCTGGGTCGGCCGTACAGCAGCTCCCAGCTGATTCACACCTGGGCGGATCTGGCCGGCCTGAGTTTCGATGAACTGGACCGCAGCAAAAGCCTGGTCAGCGACAGCTTCAAGCCTCGGCCATTGATGATCGGCAACCCTTACGAGCGTGAGCAGCGGCCGTTGATCGACTTCAGCCTGATAAAACCCAAGGTCGCGCCTGTCGCCCCGGCGGTCGTTCAGCAGTAGTTTTGAGGGGCCGACAAATGACTTAAGGGCGTCCTGATCGACGCCCTTTTTTATGGCTCGGAGGACTAAAGCGCTTTGGTCCAGAACAGCATCCGGCCGTGCGCCGGGTCGAACATGCCGGGTGAAAAACCGAATTTGCCATAAGACGCCTGGGCCACTGGATTGCCCTCCAGCACTTCCAGGGTGATTTTGCAGCAGCCGCGCTGACGTGCGATGTCCTCGACTTTGTGCAGCATTTTCTGGCTCAGTCCCAACCCGCGAAACTTCGACACCACGACCACATCGTGCACGTTGACCAATGGCCGACAGGCAAAGGTCGAAAAGCCTTCGAAGCAATTGACCAGCCCTGCCGGCTCGCCACCGACAAACGCCAATACACTGAAGGCATGGGGCCGCTTGGCCAGCTCCCCCGGCAGTTGTTGCAACACATGGGTGGGCAACGACTTACCGCCACCCATCGGGTCTTCGGCGTAATGGTTCAATACAAGACAAATCGCCTCGGCATGTGTCGGGTTGCTGTAACTGGCCTGAAGCACAAGAATTTCTGCGGATTCCATTTCCACCCTCGATCACACATGAAGTTGCCCCAGTTCGCTTCTTGCGCACTGAAAGGTCCTGCGACCTTATCGCGAGCGCCAGGGTGCCGACAACTGGATCCTCTCGCCCCGTTGCACCTTCTTCCGGACATCAAGCCTCGGCAAAACGTTTTAGCTGCATCTCCTGCAAACGGCTGAGGGTGCGGCGAAACGGGAATTCCAGATAACCCTCGGTGTACAACGCCTCCATCGGTACCTGCGCTTCGAGGTACAGCGGCACCTTGCGGTCGTAGCACTCGTCCACCAGGGCAATGAACCGCCGCACACCGTCGTCATGCACCGACAATTGCGGCAACTCGCGATCCCCCGCCGCCACCCGCTCGACACCGTCTTCAGTGCCGCGGGCGATGCGCCCTTCACGTTTTTGCGCGCTGAGATTGGGCACGTCACTCAACAGAATAGCGCTGAAGGTGTCGCACAGGGCCATGAAGTCCATGGCGGCAAAAGGCTGCTCGCAGACCTCGGCGTAACGGCACCAGAGCACGGTTCGACTGGCCTGCATGACATTGACCGAACGGTAGCCGATCTGCACCGGATCGCTGGACAGCGTCTGGCCGACGGTCAGGGCCTTGAACACGTCGCCAAGGGCACCGGGCTGACCCGGAACGTTCACCCAGTAACGCTGCAGGCCGGCGCCGGGGTGCAGACGATGATCTTCTCCACCGTCCACCGCAATCACCTGCATGTGTTGCTTGATCGCGCTAATCGCCGGCACAAAGCGGTCGCGGTTGAAGCCATCGGCGTACAGCTGATCCGGCGGTTGGTTGGAGGTGCAGACCACCACCACGCCCTGCTCGAACATCACCTGAAACAAACGCCCGAGAATGATCGCGTCACCGATGTCGTTGACGAACAGTTCATCGAAACACAGCACCCGCACTTCCTGGCTCAGCTCGCGGGCCAGGGCCTTCAGCGGGTCGGCGGTACCGGTCAACTGGAAGGAGCGCTGATGCACCCAACCCATAAAGTGGTGAAAGTGCTGCCGCCGGGCCGGGACGCGCAGGTTTTGATAGAACTGATCCATCAACCAGGTCTTGCCCCGCCCGACCGGGCCCCAGAGGTACACGCCGGTGATGGGCGCGCGGCCTTCCTGCAAGGCTTCGTGGCATTTTTGCAGCGCCCACACGGCATGTTCCTGGGCTTCGTCCTGGACGAAGCCCTTCTGTTCGATGGCGTGTTGCCAGGCGGTTAAGGGAGAGTCGACATTCATGCGCGGCAGTATACGTCTCTATAGCGGCTCGCCAAGCCCGGGCCGTAGCAGCTGCGTCGCGGTGCTCGACAGCTGCTACATAGGCCGGTGGTTACAGCGAGATGTCCAGCCGGGCGATCTTGCCCTGTTCATTGAGGCGGAACATATAGCGCAGTTCCAGCGGGCTGCCGGGAAAAGTGCCGGAGATCAGGTTGTGCACCAGCACTTTGCCAGTGCGCTGTTGAACGTCAAGCACCTCGACCCGCGGCTGATAACGTTGCGCAGTGTCTTGCATCCATTGGGCGATGGCTTGCGTGCCGACCTGATGCTGCCCCTCATCGAACACGTTGGCATCCTCAGCGAAAAAACTGGCGACCCTCGAGGTGTCGCGAGCATTGGCGGCAGCAATGTAGGCGGCAATGGCGGGGGCCAGTGAAGAGGCTGGATTGGACATGTTTACGGCTCCTTGTGAGTTGTTTCTGGAGCCATGCTAAAACAAGCCAGTGTCAGTTCTTGTCAGGAGTGAAACGCCCTGCTTCGTCCAGTTGCATCTGCTTGCGCCAGGTGCGCAACAGGTCGCTGCGCCGCCCCGGATAGCGCTCACCCTGTTCACTGGCGGCGGAGATCCGGTCGGTGCGGAACGTGCGATAGGCACTGCGCAACTCACACCAAGCGACGATGATCCGCACCTCATTGAGAAACCCCAGGGCCAGTGGCCAGATCAAACGTTGGCTGGGCACCTGGTTGGCGTCTGCGTAATCGATATGCAACTTGGCTTGATCGCGGATGGCTTGGCGAAACACATTCAACGGCACGGCGTTTTGCGGATAGCCACAACCCGGCGGCCCCGGCAACACCGTCGGGTTGCGCAAGGCGTCCTGGGCCGTCGGGTCGAGCACCGCGGCGATTTTTGCCAGGGCATCGGCCGCCGCTTTGCTCAACACCTCATCACCCCGCTGATCCACGTAGCGCAAACCGAGCACGATGGCTTCGGTCTCATCGGCATTGAGCATCAAGGGCGGCAGAAACAGACCGCTGCGCAACACATAGCCGATCCCCGCCTCGCCAAAAATCGGCGCGCCGAGTGCGGTGAGTTCAGCGATATCGCGGTACAGCGTGCGTTCGGAAATCTCCAGCTCGCTGGCCAATGTCGCGGCAGTCACCGGACGACTTTTGCCGCGTAGCACTTGTAACAAGGTCAGTAAACGAGTGGTACGCGACACGGTCGGCAGGCTCCTTGCTGGAAGTCGCCGGAGCTTAGCAGAGGCTGCTGTCAGAAAGTGGCAGGAGCTATAGCCGATTTTGAAAAATTTCCCACTCTGTGGCGAGGGAGCTTGCTCCCGCTGAGCGGCGAAGCGGCCCCAAAATCGGTGATCCAACTCACTGGCGTGGCCAGCCGTTATGTGGCGTTTTTCATTGCCGGCCTGTTGGTGCTGCTGGGCTTGTTCCCGATGATCGGCGCGGTGCTGCAACTGATGCCAAAACCAGTGCTCGGCGGTGCCGAACTGGTAATGTTCGGCACTGTGGCCGTGGCCGGGATCAAGATCCTCGCCGAGGCCGGCTTGCATCGGCGCAACATGCTGATCGTGGCGATTTCCCTCGGCATGGGCCTGGGCGTCGCGGCGGTGCCTGAAGTCTTGCGCGAGCTGCCGAAGGCGCTGCACAACATCTTCGAATCGCCGATCACTGTCGGTGCGTTGTGCGCTATCGTGCTGAATATCTTCCTGCCCGAAGAGTTCATCGAGCTGGAAGAAGACGAGTTCGACCCGGAAGCCTCGGTGCTTCAGGTGATGCATTACCCGGATGTTGCGGCCAAGGGTGAACCCGCGTCACCTGTGGCTGTCGCACAGTTGAACCGTCCGTAATGCTCGAAGGCCGAGCTTTGAGCGGTTCGGCCTTTTTCTTTACGAGAATATGTTCATGCGCAGATTGCTGGCCCTGTCCCTATCCCTTCTATTGCTGTCTCTGAGCGCCTGCGCCCTGTTCCCCAGTCGCGACCCGCTGCACATCAACGTGGTCGGTATCGAGCCGCTGCAAAGCCAGGAGCTGGAAGTGCGCTTCGCGGTAAAACTGCGCGTGCAAAACCCCAATGAAACCGCGATCGCCTATAACGGCGTGGCGCTGGACCTGGAGGTTAATGGCCAGCCACTAGCTTCCGGCGTCAGCGATCAGTCGGGCTCGATCCCGCGGTTCTCCGAAGCAGTGATCGTGGTGCCGGTGAGCGTTTCGGCCTTCTCGATGCTGCGTCAGACCCTCGGACTGAGTCAGACGCAGACACTGGACAATCTGCCTTACGTACTGCACGGCAAACTGGCCGGAGGGGCGTTCGGCACCATGCGTTTTGTCGATAGCGGCAAGCTCAGCCTGCCGGGCTCGATCTCTGGCACCTGGTAACGCGCTAGTAACGTAATTCTGTTCACTTACGCCGTAATGCGATCTGTAGCAGCTGTCGAGCCTGCGAGGCTGCGTTCGGCTGCGAAGCAGTCGTGAGTCCGGCTGCCGTGGTGTATCTGATGCACCGCATTGTCTTATTTACCGACTGCTTCGCAGCCGAACGCAGCCTCGCGAGCTCGGCAGCTGCTACAAGGAATGCGTCGCGGCTGAAATCGCTTAAGTGAACCGCAGAACGCTATGTAACGGGGTCGATCACCTGCGTCACACTATGCTTCAGACCTTCTACGTGCCAGTTGGCCCATAGTCGGGTCTTGCCGTTGCCGCCTTCATCCGGTTCTATCGCCAGCCAGTTTCGAGCGGCGATCAGGTAACGCCCCCTTGCGCCGACAGGCAACATGGTTCCGGTGATGCCGTAGTCGATCTGTTCCTGGTTCGCACCGATGGACTCCAGAAAGTGCACCGCCAACACTGGCGGCGCAGGATGCACGACGCCGGTGGAAATCAATTGGTAGATTTTCCCCGCGCCATCGCTGCCATGCCGGGGCAACTTCGATTCGATCACACAGGCCCCGGCCACATGAACGTCACCAGACACCAGCGTGACCTTGCATGATTGGGCTTTGGCGAAATCCAGCAGCCGCATGATCAACCGCTTGCGTTCACTTCGGTGCGGCAGGCTTCGCCAGTGGTCGCGTAAATCGTCCTCGAGCTCCTGTTGCCCCACCATCACGTCCAGCGCCTTTTCGGCCGCCTGTAAATCAAGGTAACCCACCGGAATACTCGACATCAGTAACAGATGCTTGTGCGCAGGGACCTTGTCCAGCCAGGCATAAATCGCATCCCAACTGACCGGGGAAATAACCCGGGTTTGTTGGGCCTGCGGGGTGGTCAAGTCCGGCGCACGTTCGCTGCGTAGATCGGGAACCAGCAAGGCCAACTCGCCCAGGCCGGTGAACCCCAGGTGAAAGCCATCGGCGGTTCCGGGAATCGCGCAGGGATGGGTATCAGCGGACGGCTTGAGGTGAGGATGCGTCTGGATCAGTTGCTGCTGGAAAATCCTGAAATAGCGTTTGGCTGTGGCAAACAGCCCCTGGAACACCGGGCTTGAATGCAATATCTCATCGTAGGAACCCCAGCCATCGATGATGTCATGGTCATCCCACATCATCACCGTCGGAATGGCGCCGAACACCTTGGCCATCTCGGGCTGTTTCCAGCATTCCAGGTAGAGCCTGGTGAAAAACTTGTCCAGATCGGCTTCGATCACCTTGGTGTAAGCAGCCTTTTGCCGGTCGGCGAAGGGTTTGGCGAACCATGCTTTCATCGACGGCACACTGCTGCGCATGTCGTCGCTGTAAACCTGATCGCCGCCCATCAACAGCAGATGATAGGGCTCGCCCTGGTGAGCACCCCACATGTGCTCCCAACGCTCGTTGTTCCGGTCTACCTTCTCCATCTCCTTGGGGTCGGAGAAACCGTTGCACGACACATACGCAATGCGCGGCGACTGGCCCTTGGCCGGAACGACGAAGTTGGCCTGCGCACCGTCTACGGAAACCGTGTAACTGGTGGCAACGGCCTGATCCTGCGCCGCCTTGAAATCGATGCGCCAGACCCGGGAATTAGGGTTGAGCAGCGGGATATCGGCGATGGCCAAGGGTGTGTCGGCAGTCACATCCTTGGGCACTTTTACCGTGGGAGGTGGCTCGCCCAAGGGTGAAACCACCAGGGCAGACACGTTGTAGACATTATTATTGATGCCACGAAACTGCAGAATCGGGCCTATTAACAAACTCATGGCGAGTCCATCCGTTGACGGGGGTGTGAACGCCTGGAGACTAGACGACAATCACACCCCCCGACGGATTATGTGTTGAACCGCACGCCCGGTTTGGCTCGCTCATCCACCGTCAACTCAAACACGTCCGGGCGCGCATAGTGCCCGACCACGTCGTAGTCGTACCGGGCGCGGATCAGGTCATCGGTGTCGATTTCGGCGGTCAGCAATCCCGCCTCGCCACGCAGCGGCCCGGCGATAATGTCGCCCATCGGCCCGACAATCACGCTGCCGCCGGCAATCAACGGGCGCTCCGCCGGCCAGTTGGCGATGTCCACGCCCAAGGCTTGTGGCGAGTCCTGAACCTGACAGGCACTGACCACAAAGCAGCGTCCTTCATGGGCGATGTGACGCATGCTGACCTGCCACATCTCGCGCTCGTCCACAGTCGGCGCGCACCAGACCTCCACGCCCTTGGCGTACATCGCGGTGCGCAGCAACGGCATCATGTTTTCCCAGCACACCACCGCGCCGATCCGCCCGACCTGGCTGTCGATCACCGGCAAGGTCGAGCCATCGCCCTTGCCCCAGATCAGTCGCTCGGTGCCGGTGGGCATCAGTTTGCGGTGCTTGGCAACCAGCCCTGCCTGCGGGTCGAAATACAGCGCGGTGCAGTACAAGGTGCTGCCGGCGCGCTCGATCACGCCGATCATCAGGTTGGCCCCGGTGCGGGCCGACAACCCGGCCAAGGCGTCGGTCTCGGTACCAGGCACGTCGATGGCATTGGCGAAATACCGGGCAAACGCTTCACGACCTTCCGGCAGTCGATAGCCGAGTTGCGTGCCGAAGCTCTCGCCTTTGGGGTAGCCACCGAGCAACGCCTCGGGCATGACCACCAACGCCGCGCCGGATTCGATAATGGCGGTTTCCCAAGAGAGGATTTGATCGAGGGTGTCGGCCTTGCCGCCGGGCAAGGCGCCGATTTGCAGGGCAGCAACGATTGACTTGGGCATTACGGTGGCTCCGTCAGGAATGAGGTGTTGCTCATTCTCCGGCGCCACAGGATCATGAATAAAGCCCGAATCACTGCTGAATGATATGAACCAAATGAATATCGCCACCGTCGATCTCAACTTGCTCAAAATCTTCGAAGCGCTACATGAGGAGTCCAGTGCCAGCCGCGCCGCGCTGCGTCTTGGCGTGACGCAATCGGCGGTCAGCGCGGCGTTGCGCCGGTTGCGCGAGGTGTATGGTGATCAGTTGTTCGTGCGCACTGGCCGAGGCCTTGCGCCGACGCTCAAGGCCAACCAGCTCAAACCGGTAATCAGCGATGCGCTGAACAAGTGCCGCCAGAGCCTGGCGATGGTTGACCCGGCGGCCCATCAATACGACGGACGCTCGGTAACCGTGGGTTTGTCGGATGATTTCGAAATCGCCTACGGGCGACGATTGATCGAGGAAATCGCTCACCGAGCGCCGAAACTGCGGCTGATCTTTCGCCAGACCCATAGCCAGATCGTCGCCCGGGCCTTGATGGAACGCAGCATCGATCTGGCGATCACCGCAGGCGGGTTTGCCGAGCGTTTGCTCAGCCGCCAAGTGCTGGGTGAAGGGGGTTATCTGTGCCTGGTGGATCCCCTCAGCCTGGCCGAAGGACAACAGAGTCTCAGCCTTGATGAGTTCGTCGCCCGCGAGCACATTCTGGTGTCCTCGGGCGGTTTTATCGGGATTACCGATGAAGGTCTGGCGGCGCTGGGATTGAGTCGGCGGGTATGCGCGTCGACCACCCACTTTGCCGCGTTGCCGTATCTGCTCAAGGGCAGTCAGGCGGTGGCGACCATTCCGGCCCATGCGGCGCAAAGTATTGCAGCACTTTGCGGATTGGCGCTGCTGCCCTGCCCTCTGGCACTGCCGCGCTACCCGATCGAGCTGGGCTGGCGCACCAATGCTCAGCTCGATCCGGTGGTATTGAAAGTGCGTGAAGCGATTGCCGCGATTTTTTCCGGGGCGTTTATTTAGCGGCCATCAAGCGATTGACTTCACTGCGCACCATGTTCGCGAATTCCGGCGGCGACATGCCGTCGAGTTCGGCGCGTACCCACTCGGCCCATTTGCCTTTGCGCTTGGCGCGCTCACCGAACAACCGAGCGGCTTCGCCCTTGGCTTTGCCCAGGTTGTTTTGCCAGAGTTCGAACAGACGGGATTTTTCATCTTCAAGCGCCGCGCGCTCGGCGAGGGGTTTGTCGGCCAGATTGAAGCTCATGGGGAATTACCTGCTGCGTAAAATAGGCGACATCTTACACTGTAGGAAGAAATGTCCTGCGCTGGATTTTTCGTCAGGAGTGAGTCACCGCGCAAAATGGCTGCAACTTTTGCCACGGCGGCAGACTCCATTGCTCACTGTCCATTCACTGTAAGGAGTACACCAAATGGCTCGCAAAACCGTCGATCAAGTCGCCGATGATCAAATCAAGGATCAGGTCTTCAGCGAACTTCAGGCCCTGATCGAAGAGTCGGAAAAACTGCTGAAAAGCAGTGCCTCACTGGTCGGAGAAGAAGCGGACACCCTTCGCGGGCAAATCGCCCAGAAACTCCAGCAGGCCCGAAGCTCGTTATCCAGTGTTCGTGACCGGACCCAACCCGCGGTCGACGCCACCGAAACCTACATTGGCGGCCATCCATGGCAAACCGTGGCCATCTCTGCGGGTTTCGGCCTGGTGGTTGGTCTGTTGTTGGGTCGGCGTTGAACCATTGATCTGTGGGAACGGGCTCAGGACCCGGCCAGTTCCCGCAGATTCGCCAGCGTCTGTGGATCGAGCGCAATGCCTTCAACATTGGCTTTGGCGCGTTGCAGGTGACGCCGATCCCCCGGTAAACGCTTGAGCCCCACACCATGCATCTGCCGGACCAGTTCCTGACTGCGTTCGGCAAAATTCTGCCCCGCCGATTTGCTCGGATCGATCACGATCAGCAGTTGCCCGGTCCAAGGGGTTTTGGCCCCCGGATGGTTCGACCAGTCGAACTCGAAAGAAAAGTTGCCACCGGTCAACGCCGCCGCCAACAACTCCACCATCATCGACAGCGCCGAGCCCTTGTGCCCGCCAAACGGCAGCAACGCGCCACCTTCGAGAATGGCTTTCGGGTCCTGAGTCGGCTGGCCGAGGCTGTCCACACCCATGCCCGCTGGCAAGCGTTCGCCTTTGCGCGCGGCGATCTGCACGTCGCCATGGGCGATGGCGCTGGTCGCCAAGTCGAAGACTATCGGCGCACCGCCGGCCCTGGGCGCGGCGAAGGCAATCGGGTTGGTGCCGAACAACGGACGATCGGCACCGTGCGGCACCACGCAGGTCATGCTGTTGACCACGCTCAGCGCCACCAACCCTTCATCGGCAAACGGCTCGACGTCCGGCCACAAGGCGGCGAAGTGATGGGAATTGCGGATCGCCAACACCGCAATGCCGGCGCTGCGGGCTTTTTCCACCAGCAAGGGCCGCGCCGCCGCGAGGGCCGGTTGGGCAAATCCATTGCCGGCGTCAACCCGGACAAAACCCGAGGCCACGTCCTCGACCACTGGCACGGCCTGGCCATTGACCCAGCCACTCTGCAACGTCGACACATAACCGGGAATACGGAAAACGCCGTGGCTGTGAGCCCCGTCACGTTCGGCGCTGGCGCAGTTGAGGGCCAGGGTTCTGGCGACATCGGCCGAGGTGCCATGGCGCAGGAAAATCTGTTCGAGCAATTGAACGAGCGCGTCGAAGTCGAGGTTCTGTGTGTTCGAGTTGACGGCCATTTCAGGCGATGCGGTCATCTGAAGCTCCGGTTTTATTATTGGGTATGGGCAACAGGTCAAGCGAGGTTGCAGGACAACCGAAAAAAGTCGTCGATTAAGCGCTGTTTTACCGGCGTCCTGTCAAGCCTGCGACAAAGGATAAGCTCAAGCAATATGTACCGCACCCGGGCTTTTCATTGGCCCTACTGTTTTCCCTCGAGCCAACGACCTGCGATCGCCATCGATCGCAGCCCATCGAGGAAAAATCATGACTGCTCCAGCACTGCCGTATTTTTTCGACGAGGCAGAACGTGCATCCAATGCCAAACACCCCGGTGATCGCGAGAAAGCGCTGCATCTCACTCTCGACGATTTGAAATGGTTGAGGGGTGGTGTCTATCTCGCCACCCACGAGATTCGCGCAGCCCAAAAGACTCCGATGCAGATAGATCGGGTGATGTTGAAGATGCCCGATGGGACTGATATTCCATTGGCCGGTGCGTTTTGCATGAGTCACCCCAAAGTCGAGGACGATGTCAAAAACGAACACAAGGCCAACGGCGAAGTCATCCTCTACACACCGTGGAAAGGTCTCGTCAAATACGCGGACATGACCGACCTCACCAAGAAACTCGAGGAACTGCTGAGCCAGGACGACGGCAAGCAGGCGCTGTTGCGCTATCTCTCCATCGAACAGCGGGCGACTGCATTGGCTGCCACGGGTTTGACAGTGACGCCGCAAAAAATCGAGGGGGCGGGGTTTCAGGACCAGGAGCAGATCCTCGACCGCAACCAGACGCAGAACATCCAGACGATGCTGGCTGAACTGGTGAAAATTCCGTCGCTGCAATCGATGCTGGACGAGCTGCTCAACATCGCCCTGGCCAAGCGTTTTCCCAAACTGGACCAGCGCCGTACGCAACTGGATAGTTTTATCGACAGCGCTTCTCCCACCTCCAATGGCACCAACCCGGAAAACCGGCGCAAGCTTTCTTCGCTGTCTTTGAGCGATGCCCTGCTGCACCTCTACCTGACCAATCAATGGCCGGATGGCGACATCAGGACCTTCTCCAACCCCGGCCACGGTGTGAGCAGCGACGCTGATAACCAGGCCTGGGAACTCGAGGTAAAAGAGATCGCGCAAAGCTTCACGCCCCATCTGCAGAGTCTGCTCGAAACCTTCTGGAATTCTCCCATGAGCAGCGGGCAGTCCCGTTCCGAATTTTTCGCCGAGGGCATGCGGGATGCCTACCATGTGGATCTTCTGCGAAAACGTCAGCAAGGTATTTTGAACACCACTGAATATCTGGAGTTGATGAGCGTCAGCGGCGCCGCGCCTGCGCCAGCCCTGCCGTTACGGGTCGAGACCGTACGTGTCAGCGCCCTCTACAAACATTACGTAGAGCTCGCATCCACCTTTATGTGCGGTAACTCAGACACCTTGGGCTACCTGTACACCCACTCCTCAGGCATCCAGGCCAGTACCGATCTTGCAGCGATAAAAGACACGATACTGACCATGCTCAAAAGTGAAGGTCACGAGGACAATCTGCTTAATTTCATGTCCCTCGAGGAACGCGGCACCTTCCTGTCGCTTGAGCCACAGGAGCGCCTGATCATTGCTGAACCGATTAGCGGCCAGGTGTTTGAGCGACTCATGGAAGATGTCCGGGCCAAGCAATGGCAGAACCTGACCTACGCCCTGAGCCGGTACCGGGAAAGCGAGGGCACGCTCAATGTGCATGCGTTGCTCGACAATGCGCTGGATGTACGGGGCCTGATCGACAATCGCCTGTTGACCGGCGATGCAAACGGCCGCTGGAGCACCCGGGCCGATCAGCGATGGAGTGCCCGACCGGCCACCGTGCGGGCTGAATCGGCAAAAGAACAACTGGAAAGTCTCTCCACCGTCAAGCAGGCACTCGAGCAACAGCTGGATAAACACCCGTCCATTTCGGTTAAAACGTTAGCGGCGGCACAAACCCTCACCCGTTCGTCCCTTGAGCAACTGCAACCCAAGTTTGTGCATACCCTGACCACCGCATTGCGTAGCGAGCACAAGCTGCTGGGTGTCATCCGCGCGCTTGGGACGACGGAACTGGCGATAATCAAGACGGTGCTTGAGACGCCGGTCCGGCTGCAACGCGCAGCGCTGAACGGTTTTCTGCCGGATGTCTTTTCCCTTGCGCTGAAGGCCGGCGACTCCAGTGACTTGCTCGATCTCGCCAGTTGTTTTGTGCTCACCGAACGCGGCGGCCTGGACCCGACCCACTCCGGCAAGGCGATTTTATGGACCCCCGCCTCGGGATTCGAAGCCTTTTCCGCCCTCACACCGCTGCTGACAGCGTTCAATAAACGTTTGCAGAGCGAGGACGATCGCCCAGCGATTCTGGAGAATATCGAAAGAAGCCAGCGAACATCAGGGCGCACCTTTACCCTCGCGCCATTACAGCTGATTCATGAGAATTTTCTGGATCACGTACAAAAACCATTTGTTCGGCTGGATCAACTGTCCGTCGAACGCGCATTGGCCTCCCCCCTGACCGAACCGGTCCTGAAGAATCTACTGAGCCTGGTGGCATTGCATAAACCGATGACGGGGCTGCGTCGGGCAACAGACCTCGCGCGCTCTCTGACGACACAACAAAAGCTTCCGGCATGGTTGGCCAAAGCGTCCATACAGGATCAGAGACTGCATGCAGAACTGCTTCAGCAATACCGGAGCAATGCCCAAGACGATAAGGATTACCTGAGCGGCGTGCGCTCTCTTGAACGCACGGCACAGTTCGAGTTGAAAGAGTTACTCAAGGCCGATGAATTGACCATTGATCCGGACAACGTCCAGGTGCAGGTTGCCTCGCGCCTGATGTCCACGGCAAAGACGTTAACGCTGTCGGCTTTTGCATTGACTCACTTTGATGAACTGGACAGTGCCGACTTCAAGTTGAAGTCACTCACCTCAGCCGCCATCCCAGCCAAAATGGACAAGCCTTACATCAAGAGCCTGATACGAAAGCTGAATGTCGGTCAGTTCCACAAAAAATTTGTGGAGGCGGCGCTTGCCGAAACCAGCACCACTGCGAAATCCTGCAGGCAGCTGTTCGCCGCACAATTGCCCTGGCAACTGCTGCACTACGCGCATTCGCTAAAACTGCAGGAACGCCTGAGCGAAACCGGGTTCGACCTCGTTCGGCAGGTCATGGACATGCCCGATGCAATCGCCCGCGAGGCCGTCAGCGGTACGAATGCGATAATCCGTCCACTTGAGCTTCTCTTCGGTAAAGACCAGTCGATCAAAGTCCCGGGAATGTATTTGATCGGCCCCAAACAGAACACCCCGGGACCCGAGGTGCTTATCGCACCCTATAGCCCTGAGCATGGCGTGAAGGAATATGAAAACGAAAAGCTGTTGCTGACCGAGCTCAAGTCACAAGGGCCATTACAAAGTTGGGTGCGCAACAGGCTGTCGGACACCGGCCGCACGCATTACGACACCCATGTGACGGGTACGAAAGCGTCCGGCAAGATCAGTCTGGCCTCCAACCCCATCAAGGGCCATCTGTTCAGGCACCTGTTCAACGAAAATATCAAACTCCTCGCGCGACTGTTGGGCACCCAGTCCAACAAAGACGCTCAGGGCGAGTGGGAAACCGTAAAACGTGTACTGGGTGACGATCTGGAACAGGCCTATACGTTCCTGATGGGCAAACTGGCCTACCCGATTGTCGTGTGGCGCAGCTATCGTGAGGTCAAGCAGTCTGCGGAGGAGCTTCAACAACACAAATGGGGCCCGGCGATAACATCCTTTATCAGCGGCATCACGCAACTGGCGATGTTGCGCCAGTCAATGGAAGGCCCGGCAGAGCCCTCTGCAGCGGCCAGCGAGGCTTCCCCCTCCCCAGCCAGTGCCAGCCTTAAATGGCAGGACATCGCCACTACCGATCCCGCACGCACCGGTTTGCAGAACCACGAGCACGTTGATGTCAACCTTGGCTCAATGACCCGGGACACCGCCCTTGGGCTCTACACGCACCCGACCACACAGAAAAAATACGGTGCGGTTGAAGGAAAGGTCTATCAACTCGAAAAACGTGGCCTGCGCTGGCGCATCAGCGGTCCGGACGGAAGCGGCCCCCATGTTGCTCGAAACGCTTCAAAGCAGTGGGTGCGGGAACCGGATGAGCTGGTTCGTCAGTACAGCCTGATCAAGAGGTTGAAAACGTGGAACGCTGTCCGTGGCGGGATGAACGTCGAAGCCAACGGAATGGCTCAAATACGCCGGCTCTTCCCTGTGCGGGCGCGGCTGATCGACGAAGGCCTTGACTTCGCAACCACCTATGCGTGGAACGGTTTTCGTAACTTGCAACTGTTGAAAAATTCAGGCGACACAGAGACACCGGTTCATCAGCTCGTCAGGAGGTTTCTTGATGTGTCGGAGATATCGCCCGAGCATGTGACGATGATCCAGAAGGTCGTAGAGGACATCCTCGGTGCCTTGTTGGATCCGACCCTCAGGAACGAGCAGTCGGAACGCTTCGTCACCGGGAGAGCTCATCCCGGTGACCGGGACCATATGTTTGCCTTCACGATCCCTACCGATCAACAGAAAAAAATCTACCTGGCAGAGAAGTATTTTATGCCTTACATGGATCACTACCGTAATTACATGACCGATGCCGCGTTCCCGATCCGTGCCCACGCCCGCGCAACGACGTTGATCCACGAGCTGTCGCATGTGATTTGTGACACGGAGGATATTGCTTATATGGATGCAAGCAGACCGTTTGTCGACCTGATTGATACCACTACGCCCCGTGGCAACCATTTGAGCAAGGCGCTGACACAGCTTCAGAAGGAAGCACTTTCAATCCATACCCCCTTATCCGAACTGTTCGCCGTTTTGAATGACGATACAAATGTATGGGAAGATTTTGGTCAAACCTTCTACGAGGAAACCAACCGTACACGTGACCGGATTTTGAGTTTGACCGGAAAAAAAAACCTGGCCGAAGCCCGCACGCATTTCAAAAAGGATGCGACGACAAGACTGGCTGTCCAGCTGGCCAATGCTGACTCTGTCGCTTGGCTTATCTCTCATTTGGGACGTCAACTTCACGTCGACCCCCCCTGAAACGCGGTCACCAGGCACTGGCGCAATGTCAGTGCCCTGAAAATAACTTCGACTTTGATGGGGAAATGCCATGACGATTGTTCTCGCAGGCTTCCCCTCAAGGTTAGAATGCAGGAAATCAGGATGAGTCAATGACCGACCACTCTCTCTCGCAAGCCCAATACGACGCCATCACCGATGCCGCTGCGCACTGGTGCATGCGTCTGCACGCCAGCGACTGCACGGCAGAGGAACGCCTGGCGTTCGAGCAATGGCGTGATGCCCATCCGCTGCACGCCTTCGAGTACGAAGCCATGCTGGATATCTGGGATGTTGCGGGGGATTTGCCTCGTCCCGAATCCGCTGCGCCGGTTGTTCGGGTCAAACCGACAACACCCTGGCGCACTTTCGGCATCGCAGCCGCGATCTGCGCCCTGGCGCTGCCACTGGCCGCGTATACCGGATGGAACCTGGGGTGGCTGCCCAATGCCTACCAGCATTTCGAGGCGACCGATAGTGTTCGTCAGGTCACGCTGGGTGACGGCAGCCAGGTGGAGCTGAACCTGGGCAGTGAACTGATGTTCAGCAACTACAAGGATCAACGTCGTGTCACGCTGAAAAAAGGCGAAGCCTTCTTCAGCGTCAGCCACGACCTGCAGCACCCGTTCATTGTCAGGGCGGGCGACGGCAGGATTCGCGTCACCGGCACCCAATTCAATGTCTGGATGTATGAAGACCAGGTACGCGTGAACCTGATCGAGGGTTCCGTGCTGGTGACCAGCAACGATGCCCTGCCCGGCGACGGTCTACGCCTGGAACCTGCGATGCAGGCACGTTACAGGCACGGCGACTTCACGCCACAAATCAGCCAGACCTATGCCAACGACCAGTCGCTGGCCTGGCGCAGCGGCAAACTGGTGCTTGATAATCTGGCGCTGACCGATGCCCTGCCCTTGATCAATCGTTATCTGAACAAACCGGTGATGCTCGCGGACCACAGCGCTGGTTCGATTCGCCTCGGCGGTATCTACAACATCAAAGAGCTCAATAACCTGGTGGCTTCGCTGCCCAAGGTGCTGCCGGTCTACCTGACCCGCAACCAGGACGGCAATCCGGTCCTCAACTCAATGCCTCAACAAGCCCCAAAAAGCTGAAGGCCGCGACCCTTGCGGGGTACGGCCTTCACCTTTTCATTTAAACGCTATCGCTGTTACTGCGCGGCGATCTTCCCCACCTTTTCATCCTGCTCGCGGATCGTCTGAGCCTGATACTGCGGATCAGCCGTGATCTGCTGCTCGGTGAACGGCAACACACTCAACTGTTTGTTCGAAAAGGCCTGTGTCTGGTCCCGGGAATACTTCGACGCCGGGTCACTGGACAACGAAAACGCCAGCAAACCCTGAGCCTGCGGCCCCTTGTCATCGAACGTCACCACCTGCAAATAGCTGGTGCCACTGACGACTTCACGTTTGCCGTCGGTTCTCGGCACGCTTTGAATGGCGTTATACACCCCCAGCGTGCCCGGCCCGCCGTGGATCGGCGTTTGCTGCCCGCCACTGCTGGCCACCTGGATATCGCCCCAGCGGCTGTCGGCCTTCAGGCCAAGGGTCTCGACCTTTTCTACCGAAGCCAGCATCGCCGCCCGAACCGCTTTGGCGACTTCCGGCCGTTCGGTGGCCAGGCCACTCGGGGTGTGTTGCGGATCCTTCGGATCGAACGCCACACGCCAGAAGTCAGGGGTTTGCTGCAACGCCAGCATGACGTTCTGAAAATGCAAAAAGCCCAGCCCACTGTCCAGATTCACTCGGTGATCCCAAGCCTTGAGACTGGCACACAAGGGCGTCAGCGTCGGCGCATCGGTGCCGAGGTCCGCGGCACAGAATTGCAGCAGGTCCGGCATCACCAGGGCCGCCTGATACACCTGATCGTCCATCACCATGTGTTGCAGATCCGCCGCCGCGATAGGACCCGCCTTGTTCAAAAAGCTCAGGCGCTCCAGGGCGAAGCGCGAACGCAGCCCCAATGGCTGGCTGTCCTGACTGATCAATGGCGAGAAACCGGTGAGCGGTTGTGCCGGGTTGGCCATCCAGGCCGAATCGTTGGAATGCTGCACAAAATCCTTGCGCAGCAGTTGCGGCAATTTGTCTGCGGCATAAATGCCTTTTTGCGCGGCGTGCGGGTCGACGTCCCAGGCACAAGCACTGTTGGAGCCGTCGAGCAGGATCATCTGTAACCCCGCTCGCGGGTCGCTGCACTTGGCCAACTTCTCGGCACTGACGTTCGGCACCACTGACAGGTTCATGTAAAGCGTCTGCCCCTGATCGTCCACTGCCAGGGTGTTGACCCACGGGATCCCCTGAATCTTGTGCACCGAGGCCTGTAAATCCTTGACGCTGGCGGCACGATTCATCGCGTACCACTGCTGCAAGACCCGGTCGTTATCCAGGTTGGCATCACGCAGGCTGTAGGCAAACTGATTGTTCCAGTCCAGTTTTCCAGGCCATTGCACAATCGGCCCGAACGCCGAGCTATAGACCACATGGGAAATCTGCCGGGTCTGGCCATCGGGTTGCTTCACGCTGACTGTCAGCGTCTGCTTTTTCATTGGCAAAGACTTGCCATCGAGCAGGTAGCGGGTCGGCTCCTTCGGATCGAGTTGCAGGCGATACAAGGTGAAGTGTTTGGACGAGTCTACGGTGTGGGTCCATGCCAGATGCTGGTTGAACCCGATGTTGATCATCGGCAGACCGGGCAACGCGGCGCCCATCACATCCAGTTTGCCGGGAATGGTCAGGTGCATCTGATAGAAACGCATCCCGCCCACCCAAGGAAAATGCGGGTTGGCCAGCAGCATTCCGCGACCGTTGAACGAACGCTCGCTGCCAACCGCCACGGCATTGCTGCCGCGATCCAGAGCAAAGCGTTGCATGCGTGAAGTCGCCAACTGGAACGACGCCGGGTCGCCTGCCGCATGAGCGACGGCTTTAGGCGGAGTCGCGCCGGCCAGTGCTTCGGCAAACTGGCCCACGCCGCCTTCGACCAACAATCGACGAGTCAACTTGACCAGGTCCTGGGCGGTAATTGCGCGCACCCATTCGCCCTGGCATTGCTGCGGTAAACCCTGCGCTCGACGCTCTGTCAGCGAACGGTTGTAACCCGCCACATAGCCTTCAATGAGCTCACGGACTTCAGGAGTTTGCGCCTGCCAGAAACCGGCGACAGCCTCGGGGGTGTTCAGCCAGTTGAAAAACAGATCGCTGGCCAGGTTACCGCGCTCCTCGAGCGTCACCTGCTCCGGGCCAAAATACTGCGAACGCTCGCCATTGACGGTGACGATCTCATTGGCCAGCAAGCACAAGTTGTCTTGGGCGTAGGCATAACCAATGCCATAGCCGAGCCCGCGCTCGTTTTCGGCGCGGATATGCGGTACGCCGAAACTGGTTCGACGGATGTCGGCCGTCGCCTGCTCTGGCTGACTGCGCGCGTTTGCCCCAAGGCTCAGCCCCAGAAACACACCCGCCAGGCTCAACCTGGTTAACTGCCTGGAAATAATCACGCTCGCTCCTGATCGAAAAGACGTATGACACGCAATGCGCCTTCCAGAAAAACGAAGCGAACACCAAAAAAATTAGGTCTTCGAGGGCATCCCCAAATGCCCTTCTCACAGAGCGCTGACGTCGCGGCGACAAATTTTCTACATGCAGGTCTTCATTATTTCCCGGCTCGTTCGTCTTATTGATCAAGAGCACCCATCACATTTTCATGATCAGGCTCTGGAAAGGAGTTTTTGCATGTACAACCCGCAACTGCCAACGGATGGTAGCCATGCATCAAAGGGCAGCGCCATGAGCTCCGGTGCTTGCAATCAACAGACCGAACGCCAGGGCAACGAACGGATCAGGTTTTTGCTCAAGTGCTTTGGCCTGCGGACCAGCCTGATTCGCCTGAAAGTCATCGACGCCTTGCTAAGCGCCGCCGAAGGCGACCGCAGCCTGGGTGTGCGCGGTGTGCACAGTCATTTGCTGGACCTGGACATTCCCCTGTCCTTTCTCAGTGTCCGCGAAGTGTTGAAACGCCTGTGCAGCGAAGGCGTTATCACGCTCAATCCAGACAAAAGCTACAGCCTGCATCCACAGGCTGTCGCCGTCCTTCATGGCGAGCAATCAGGCCAGCAGGCGTCGCTCAAGGCTTGACCTTGCGACGCATCACGCCATTGATCACCACCACGACCACCGCCACGCCAATGGCGATGTACTGGAACAGCTTCTCGCTGATGAACCCTGCGTTCTGCAGCCAGGAAAGGCCGAACATGATCCCCAGTACCACCAGGGAAATCAGAATCGAGTATTTCAAACGTTGCGACTGGGTCATTACGGGTTCCTGAACCAAAAAAATGTATCCGGTTTGTATCCGATTGCATACCAAACCCCTACAGTTCTGCGCGAATGCGGGGCTGCAAACGGGGTCTCATGTTACAGCCGATGAAGAGTTTTGACTTCATTGCGGCGATAACCATGAGGATTTTTAAAATGTTCCGTCGAATCACAAAGCTGATTCCACTGCTCGCCCTCCTGACCCTGAGTGGCTGCATCATTTTTCCTACGGCTGGCATGGCGGCCACCATTACGACCGTGACGGACACGGCTACTACCAGCGTCGATAACGTTAAACTGCTTTCTTGACCAGTGAATAACTTACCATTCACTCACAAGACGAAGAAATCACCCCTACATGTCGCGTACAAATGCCTGCTCTATAGCGGGCATTTTTGTGTAGGACTATTCTTATTTCTCTGTAATTTTATTTACAAAACCCCACTCCTCTTTCCCCTGAACTTCCAGCCAGACACATAACGAAAAGTATTGAAACTCTTAGCCTCACATAAGCACATGTAATTATTCATGAGCCATGGTTACTCTTGCTCTGCTGCCTTATCCAACTCCAGCACCAACGGGAACGCCATGCGCAAACCTTTGATAGATATAAGTCCGCCTCGATTATTCGGTTTTTGTCTTGCAATCACTCTTTTCGAACTGCTGACTTATATGGCCAGCGATATGATTATGCCGGCCATGTTGACCGTCACCCATCAACTGGATGCCAGTACGAGTCACGTTCCATATGCCTTCAATCTTTACTTGATTGGCGGCGTTCTTCTGCAGTGGCTTATCGGACCATTGTCCGATCACTTCGGTCGTCGCAGGCTGTTGCTCATCGGTTGTGCGGTGTTCGCCCTGGCCTGTGCCGTGGCGTTCTACGTGCAGAGCATTCTTGCCTTCAACGGCTTGCGCCTGATTCAGGGCATCGGATTGGGATTTGTCATTGCAGTCAGTTATCCAGCCCTGCAAGAAGTCTTCTGCGAAGCCGACGCGGTAAAAATCATGGCGTTGCTGGGGAACGTTGCGCTGCTCTCCCCGCTGCTCGGCCCCCTGCTCGGCAGCCTGGCGCTGGAATGGCTTTCCTGGCGGGAGCTGTTTTTAGTGTTGGGTGTCGGCGGCGCGACGGTCTGGCTCGGGCTTTACCTGTTCATGCCGGAAACCGTGGGCACCGCGCGCCAGGACGGTCAACAATTGGCCGCAGTGCCCTTTGAATGGAACGGCACCGTGCGCCGATACGCCGCGTTGCTCACCAACACACAATTCCTGAGCGCTACCGTCGCCCTGGGACTAATGAGCCTGCCGTTGATTGCCTGGATCGGCTTGGCGCCAATCTTGCTGATCCAGAGCCAGGGACTTTCTCCTCTGCAGTATGGCCTGTGGCAAATCCCGGTATTTGCGGCCGTCATTTTCGGCAATCTGATACTCAACCGATTGATTGCCAACACTGAACTGCCTCAACTGATTCGATATGCGCTCTGGCCATTTTGCGGCGGGCTCATTGCATTGATCACCATAACGTTCACCGGTGCTTCAACGGTGCTGTTGGTCAGTTGCCTATCGCTTTACGCCATCGGTCTCGGCATGAGCAATGCCGCGCTGTACCGGCTCGCCCTGTTCTCCAGCGACGACAGCAAAGGCCTGGTCTCGGCCATGATCGGCATGATCTCCATTGCCGTCATGGGTGGCGGCGGCTCAATTATCGCCGCACTGGGTGCCGGTGACAGCCTTGAAGCCTTCGCCCTGATGGCCGGCCTCACGGGACTCTTGTGCCTGGCGCCCTTACGACTGTTTCTGCGTCGCTCTCATATCACGCTTGCCGTCTGATACCACCCCATAGGTCTTTTGATGATCCATCCACCCCACGCCGATGCGCTTTGCGCGTTAACGCAACCCTATTGCCTGGAATCCATGCCAGAAGGTCTGTTCGATCAGGCAATGGGTGAAATCAGCCTGTTTCATTGTCATCACACGCCCGGATATGAACGCTGGCTGAACGCCAATGGCCTTGATGCCCGCACTCTCGAGACGCTGGATGACTGGTCAAGGTTGCCGCCGATTTTCGCCAATTACTTCAAACGTCATCTGCTGATCAGTCCCACAGGCGAAGGCGCGCTGGAGATGACCTCATCCGGCACCAGCGGTCAGAAGAGTCGCATGCGCTACGACCATCGCAGCATGGTCGCCGCCCAAGGCATGGTGAGCCACATTTTCCGGCACTACGGCTGGGACACCCCGGACAGCCCCTGCAATTATTTGCTTCTGAGCTACGAACCCGAGGCGGTCATTACCCTGGGCACGGCCTATACCGATCAATTTCTGTGTAGCTATGCCCCCGTCAACCGAGCCGCTTACGGCTTGCGCCTGACCGGCAAAGGCCACGAGTTCGACCTCTTCGGTGTCATTCGCGCCCTGCAGGAGTTTGCCGAGGAAGGATTGCCCGTTCGCATTCTCGGTTTTCCGGCGTTCCTTTCCCATGCACTGCAGCACATGGAGGACACAGGCGTGGCCGACTTGCAGTTGCCTGCCCAGTCACTGGTGTTGCTGGGGGGCGGCTGGAAAACCCAGGCGGCACAGGAGACTCCCCTGCATCAGTTGTATGCCCGCATCAACCGGCAATTGGGTATCGACCTGTCCCGCTGCCGGGACGGCTACGGCGCCGTAGAGCATGCCGTGCCCTATATCCAGTGTGCCCACCATCATTTTCATGTACCGATTTACTCGAAGGTTTTCGTGCGCAACCCATCCGATTTCACTGTCCAGCCCTACGGCCAGCGCGGTTTGCTGGAATTCGTCTCCCCCTACATTTCCTCAAGCCCTGCTCATGCTGTGGTCATGGGAGATCTGGCAACGTTGCACCCCGGCGCCAGTTGCGGATGCGGCCTGACGACCGATTGGTTCGAGCTGCATGGACGTGCCGGCACCAGCGCCAGTCGTAGCTGTGCCATGGCCGCTTCAGAACTGATCGGGGGAGCTTGATATGTACCTGATCAATGGCCAACTGCGCGACGACATCTCTGCCCAAAGCGCCCTCGACCTCCTTCAGCAACCGCTGCCCCGGCTGCTGGCTACGCCGATCGACAGCGATATCGTGATCGAGTCCGCCGCTTGCTTTGCCACGCAGTTGCAAGCTCGCAGCCTGGATCTGCCCCTGGACGACGACCAATGTCAGGGGCTTATCGACTTCTGCCAGCGCAGCAACCTGAGCACCAAGCTTGAACGGGAATTGGGCCCGCAACCGCGTTCACTGCGGCGTATCGACTACCGCCAGCCAAGCTTCGAAAGCTGGCATCCATTGGGGCTGGTGGTGCATATCACCCCGGGCAATGCGCCGATGCTGGCGTTTTGCGCGATCCTCGAAAGCCTGCTGGCCGGCAACATCAACTGGCTGCGCCCCAGCTCCAGCGATCAGGGTTTGACCGCACAATTGCTCGCCGCCCTTTTGCGTTGCGACACCAGTGGCAGACTGGCCGAATTCGTAGCGGTTCTGCCGGTGGACACCTCCTATATCGCTCAACTCTGCGCCAAGGCCGATGGGGTATCCGCCTGGGGCGCAGAAGTGGCGCTTAAATCGATCCGCCAGCAGATCCCGTCCGGCTGTCGCTGGATCGATTGGGGACACAAGATCAGCTTCGCCTACCTGTCACCTGATGCGGCGTCGCCTTCGGCGCTCGATGCCCTGGCGGATGAAGTCTGTCGACTGGATCAACAAGCGTGTTCCAGTCCTCAATGGGTGCTGGTGGACAGCAACGATCCGGCCGTCCTGCAGAACCTCGGAGATCGACTGGCCGAAGCCTTCAACCGTCGCGCCCCACACTGGCCGGCATTAACGCCGACAGATCAGGAAGCATCGGAAATCACCACCCGCACCGCCATGGCACGGCTCGATCAGTGCTTTGCCAATCAGACCGGCCAAGTGTGGACTGGCCTCGGATGGCGCGTCATCTGGGAGCACCATCAAAAGCTCGCGCCGTCACCGCTGTTTCGTACGATTGTGCTCAAACCGGTTCCTCAGTATCTGCTCGCCGAGACGCTGCAGCCCTGGCGCAACTTCCTGCAAAGCTGCGCGTTGATGTCCCCCTCGGCAAAAACGCCTGAGCTCGTTCGAACATTGGTCAATGCCGGCGTCAGTCGCATTGCACCTTGCGAATCGATCCATGACGGATACACCGGCGAGCCCCACGATGGCGTCTACGCGCTGTCGCGTCTGAGTCGCCGCCTCTCGGTGAGTTTGCCCCAGCATGTCTTAACAGGTCGTGCAACGCTCGACCCAGTTCCGCCCGCCCCCGACACATCCCGTGACCCGATCATGGACAAGGACACTTTTATGGCCCAGCCGATCGGGTCCGCAGCACAGCTGTACTTCCGCTCCGGCGGTAGCAGCGGGACCCCGGCGCTGGCTGGCTTCAGCTATCAAGACTTTCATCGACAAATGCGCGCCTCGGCCGACGGCATGTTCTGCGTCGGGCTCGATCCGTCACTGGACCGGGTGATGAACCTGTTCTACGGCGGCAACCTTTATGGTGGTTTTTTCAGTTGTTCCAACATTCTTGAACGGATGGGGGTTGTGCATTTGCCCATGGGGGCTCCCCAGGACGATGACTTCAGCGAAATCGCCCGACTGATCGTGGAGCAGCGTGTCACCGTGCTGATCGGCATGCCCAGCACGTTGCATCGGCTGTTTCTCAAAGAGCAGGCCCGACTTCGCGCTTATGCCGGTATCGGCAAAGTATTCCTTGGCGGCGAACATCCGGGAGAAGCCAGTCGGCGCCTGATGGAAAGCTGTGGGGTGTCGACGATTCGCTCCGCCATGTATGGCTCCGTCGATGCAGGCCCCCTGGGGCATGCCTGCCGGGCAACGGCGGACGGCGTATTCCACTTGATGAGCGAAATCCAGCATCTGGAAATCGTCCAGCTCGAACAGGATGCGCCGGTACAAGCCAATGAGATCGGCCGCCTGCTGTTTACGTCACGCGCCCGGCAGGGTCAGCACGTGCGCCGATATGACATCGGCGACACCGGCCGCTGGATACCCGGAACCTGCCCTTGCGGACTGGAGACGCCGCGATTCGAACTGCTGCAGCGACACGACAAACTGGTGCGCATTGGCACGGAGTTCATTTCGCCCGCGGCGCTGGAACTCAGTGTGGGATCCCCCATTCAAGTGGTCCTGGACCACACCGCCAACGGGGTCGAACGCATGTACGTTCTCGCGGATGCAGACGCCGAGTGGGTACACGAAAAACTGCTGACCCACGAAGCCTTGGCGAATGCGGTGCGCGCTGAACTTTTAATTGTGGAGGTGACAACATGCGTTGAACAAGCATTCACCCGAAACAAACACAGTGGCAAAACCCCCTTAGTTATCGATCAACGAAAATAAGAGAAGTCGACGCAAGACGCCCACTATAAAAGAGAATCCCGTGAAGCCAACTTATTCGCTTGAACAACTTGTACCTTATATAAGACAACACTCCAACTTCTACCATAAACATCTGGAACACTTGCCCGAGAACGGGCTTACTTTAAAAGATCTGCCATTAACCCATGTGGCCGACTATTGGTCCGGTAGCAACGACTTGAGTCATTGGTCAGTCCTGACCGGAGATGTCGATGATGCACTGGTATTAAAAACCGGAGGCTCGACCAGCCAAGGCAAACTTGCGGTTTACTCCTACGAGGAATGGCAAGCCTTGGTCAGCACGTTCGGCGCCAGCCTCTCAGCTCAACTGAACAATGGCGACCGGGTTGCCAACCTGTTTTTTTCAGGGGATCTCTACGCCAGCTTTCTGTTCGTCCACGACTCCCTGGCCTATGTCGAGCGATCCATCTGCGAATTTCCGTTCACCGGAAACGTCGAGCCGGACGTATTGGCGGATGCCATAGAGCGGCATCGGATCAACGTTCTGGCCGGCGTACCGGCACAACTGCTGCAATTCTGCGCCTACCTGGCGCAGCATCGGCGTGTGTTGTACGGGGTTGAGACGCTGTTATATGCCGGCGAAAGCCTGTTTGCTCCGCAGTTGGCAATCCTTGGGGAAATGTTCCCCAATGCCCGTATCGCCTCGATCGGCTACGCCAGCGTAGACGCCGGGCTGATAGGCGCCAGCGATCGCGACTGCGCATTGGGCGAGCATCGGGTGTTCGATCAACAAACCCTGCTGGAAATCGTCGACGAACACACCGGTGAAGTGATTGAAGAGTGCGATCGCACCGGGTTGTTGGTACTGACCAACCTGACACGCCGGCTTATGCCGCTGCTGCGCTACCCAGTGGGCGACCGTGCCTGTTGGCGTGAGCCGGCCGCAACCCCGAGGCGTAAATTCGCGCTCAAAGGGCGCAGTGCCCACAGTCAACGAGTACGAGTCGGTGTGTTGTCGCTGTTCACTGAAGAAATACACGAGATCGTCCAGCGTGTAGCGCACAGCGAACAATGGCAATTGCTGATCGAGCAGACCGGCCCCAAGGATCTGCTGAGCGTGAAGTGGGTGCCCGAACCTCAGTTACAAGCCGTCGAACCGGTGCTCCGCGAATTGCGTGAAGCGCTGCTCGCCCACTACCCCGCCATCGACGACCTGAGCCGCGAGGGTCTGCTGGAGTTTCGAGTACTGCCTTGCGCAACCACAGACCTGAAACTCCACCCTCGCTCGGGCAAACAACTGCGGGTGCTGGATTTGCGAGTGTATGACGTTCCCTTGCAGGAGTTCGTGTGATGACCCCGTTGATAATTCGCGCCTACCGCCCTTCCGATGCAAACGCAGTGAGTCGATTGTTTCAAGAAGTCTACGGCGATCATTACGCTCAGCCGGATGTTTACCTGCCGAACATGATCAATCAGCACAATGCCGAGGGTCACTGGCAATCAATGCTGGCTGTGGATGACACAGCCGTCCTCGGTCATGCCGCGTTGCGACGCGACACACCTTCGAATACCGCGGAACTGGCCCTCACCGTGGTACATCCCGCCGCGCAGGGGCAGGACATCGCCACTCGTCTGGGCCGCGAACTGCTGAGACAGGCAGGTTCTCTGGGGCTTAAAAGCGCCTCGATCATGCAAGTGACCCACCATCCCTACACGCAACGCATCGCAAAAAAACTCGGTTTCCACAACACTGGACTGCTTCCCGACTACGTCCCCTCGCCATTTGGCGAACCACTTCCGGAAACCATGGTGATGTGTTGCCACATGATCGAAGGACACACACGACCACTCCCCGATATCCAATGGCCCGAAAGCTGCCGGGCGCTTATGCAGCACCTGTGCTCGGTGTTCGGAACCCACCAGGACACTCCGCGCCTCGCCACGTCCTTGCAAATTGAACAACATCAGCATCGGGTCGACATTATCATTCAGCATTTGAACGATGATTTACTTGAGCAACTCCGGCAACTGCCCGGGCACTGGGTGATCTCGGCACGGCTCGAACTGTCCCGGCACTTCGCCTGGGACTTGTGCAGTTTTTCGGCGCTGGGCTTCGCCTTTACCGGCTTGATGCCTACGTCAGGTGACAATGGCTGGTTCGCCCTGTTTCATCGGGGCGTGCAGGTTCGATCCCTCGATCTGGGCTGCGTATACATGCAACAGTTGCATGACGATTTGCAGCAGAACGCGAGCGCCACGAGAAGCCAGCGCTGCGCCGATGCATCCATTGGAGCCCGCTCAGCCGCGTGAGGGTTTCCTGTAAAAGTCATTACCCGGCTGAGCGCAAAGTTCCACCAGCCAGTCGACAAATACCCTAACCCGCCGGGATAACTGGCGGTGAGGAGGATAGAGCGCCGTCAGCGGCATACCCGGTGGCGGCACATCCCTCAGGACCTCGATCAAACGTCCCTCCTTCAATTGACGGGCAACGTGATAATACGGAGCCTGGACCAAGCCATATCCCGCCTCACACGCCGCCAGATAGCCATCGGAGCTGTTGACCGCGACGTGCTTGGGCAGGTCGATCAACCGCAACTGCCCATCGACGACAAACTCCAGTCCGTAGCGTTTGCCCGTGCTATTGGAAAAGTACTCCACCATCCGATGCCCCTTCAGATCCTCCAGACACCGCGGAGTCCCGCAACGTTGCAAGTATTCGGGACTCGCACACGTGACCTGATCCAGTGTGGCCAGCGGTCGCGCCACCAGTGATTCGTCCAGGGCCGAGCCGCCCCGCAACACGCAATCGACACCTTCGCGGATCAGATCCACAGTCCGGTCATTCAAACCGATTTCCAGCTCGATCAAGGGATAGCGTGCAGTGAATTGCGGCAATGCCGGGATCACCATCAAACGCCCCACTCCCGCCGGCATATCCACTCGCAACAGGCCTTTGGGGTTGTGGCGAGCAGCGGAAAACACGGCTTCGGTTTCCTCCAGATCCGCCAGCAACCGCACGCAACGCGGGTAATAGGCTGCGCCATCGAGCGTCAGGCTGATTTGCCGGGTGGTGCGTTGCAGCAGTTGCACGCCCAGGTGGGCCTCAAGTTGCTTGATCAGAATGGTCACGGAGGCACGCGGTAATTGCAGGCTGTCCGCCGCCTTGGCGAAGCCGCCCAGTTCGACGATTCGCGTGAATACACGCATGGCGTTTAAACGATCCATGGTCAGGACTCGATGATTATTTAGAAATTACGAACAGTGATAGCACTTTTAGCCGGTTTATCTTCGTTCTGTCGAGATCGACACTAAGCGCCTACATCCACAGGGAGTTCATTTCATGCAAACACGTCAACTGGGCAAGAACGGACCACAGGTGTCAGCCATCGGTCTGGGCTGCATGGGCATGACCGATTTCTACACCACCGGCGTGGACACCCGCGAAGCCACGGCAACGCTGCATCGCGCGCTGGAGTTGGGGATCAACCTGCTCGACACGGCAGACATGTACGGCCCACACACCAACGAAGAGCTAATCGGCAAGGCGATTGTCGGCAAGCGCGACCAAGTGTTCCTGGCCAGCAAGTTCGGCATTGTCCGCGACCCGTCCAACCCCGGCGCGCGTGGCGTCAACGGTCGCCCGGAATACATTCGCGAAGCGATCGACGGCACCCTCAAGCGCCTGGGCGTGGAAACCCTGGATTTGTATTACCAGCACCGCATCGATCCGCAGGTGGCCATCGAGGAAACCGTCGGCGCCATGGCCGAACTGGTGAGGGCCGGCAAGGTGCGTTACCTGGGATTGAGTGAGGCCTCGGTCGATACACTGGAGCGAGCGCACAAGGTTCATCCGATCAGCGCCCTGCAAAGTGAATATTCGCTGTGGAGCCGCGATCAGGAAGAGAACGGTTGCCTGGCCGCATGCCAGCGCCTGGGCGTGGCCTTTGTACCTTATAGCCCGTTGGGCCGGGGCTTTTTGACCGGGGCACTGAAAAGCCCGGATGACTTCGCCGCAGACGACTACCGTCGCTTCAGCCCGCGTTTCCAAGGGGAAAACTTTTCCAAAAACCTGTTGCTGGTGCAGCAGGTACAAACGCTGGCCGCCGACAAAGGCGTGACAGCCGGCCAATTGGCCTTAGCCTGGGTCTTGGCTCAAGGGGATTACCTGATCCCGATTCCGGGCACCAAACAACGTAAATACCTGGAGGAAAATGTGGCCGCGCTGGAGGTGAAACTGAGCCGCGAAGAGTTGCAGGCCCTTGAAGCGATATTCCCGGCCAATGCCACCGCTGGCTTGCGCTATCCGGAAGAGGTCATGAAGTTGCTCGACCGGTAGCCGTTGCCCTTGCCGTAGGCTTGCAAATTTTACAGTTCGTAAGTCCCCCTGAGCGCCGGTTTTCGACGCTCAGACGGCACACCTGACATTTTTGTCATTCCTCGCTCATTCAGCTGACAGCATCAACCTGCGATGATCTGGCCAGCCGACCTTGTATAACTTAGAAACACTCGCGCAATGCCCAGTCGGATAAAAGAGTCAAAATGCACCTTTTTGGCCGTAACCCGAGACGAGACTCCCATGCGAACCCACCTGCGTCTGGCCGCCCTGAGCGCCCTCTTCATCTCCTCCCTGGCCCAGGCCGCCGACCTGATCCCGATCGAAGTGCACCGCGACGCCAATTGCGGCTGCTGCAAAAAATGGGTCAGCCATCTGGAAGCCAACGGCTTCAAGGTCGAAGACCACGTCGAAGCCGATATGAGCCAGTTCAAGCAACAACACGGCGTACCGCCTCGCCTGGCGTCGTGCCACACCGCCTTGATCAACGGCAAGTTCGTCGAAGGCCATGTGCCGGCCGACCAAGTGCTGGCCTTGAGCAAACGTGACGATCTGTTGGGAGTTGCTGCCCCCGGTATGCCGATGGGCTCGCCCGGGATGGAAATGGACGGCATGAGCGATGCCTATCAGGTGATCGGCCTGCAAAAGGATGGCACTGACGTGGTGGTGGCGGACTACCCCGCCCATTGATGTTCGGTGCCTACATCGGGTTGTTTCTCGCGGCGTTCGGCGCCGCGAGCCTGCTGCCCTTGCAGTCCGAAGCGGTGCTGGTGGGGTTGTTGCTCAGCGACCGGTATTGGCTCTGGTCGCTGTTGGCAGTGGCAACGCTGGGCAACGTGCTGGGGTCGCTGCTGAACTGGTGGCTGGGACGCGGCATCGAGCGGTTTCGCGAGCGGCGCTGCTTTCCGGTCAGCCCTCGTCATCTTCAACAAGCCCAAATACATTATCTGCGCTACGGTCATTGGTCCTTGCTGCTGAGTTGGGTACCGATCATCGGCGACCCGCTGACGCTGGTGGCCGGCGTCATGCGCGAACCGCTGGGGCGTTTCCTGATGATCGTGACCCTCGCCAAGGGTGCCCGCTATGGCGTACTGGCAATGGCCACGTTGGGCTGGATGGGTTGAACGAAAGGCCCCGTGTATCGGCGTTCGCCGTAGCAGCTGCTACAAAAAGAGTGCATCGCGAGGGGAATGGCTTGACTGCGTTTAATGTCACCCTAATCACGCCAATCCAGCATCGGCGGATTTCCTGTGGAGTTTCCCCATGTCGCCCATCCTTTCCCGCTGGTTACCCGGCCTGCTGCTAACGGCGGCACTGCCGGTTCTCGTTTATGCCCAGAACCAGGCCCAGGCCGAAACACCAGAATACGGCCTGGAACTCCAGGGCTTTGACTACCCCTACACGGTCAAGCATTTCGCCTTTCAATCCCAGGGCAAATCCTTGCAAATGGGCTACATGGACGTTGCCGCCCAAGGCAAGGCCAACGGCCGCAGCGTGGTGTTGATGCATGGCAAGAATTTCTGCGCAGCCACCTGGGACAGCTCGATCAAGGCACTGAGTGAGGCCGGTTACCGGGTCATCGCCCCGGACCAGATCGGCTTCTGCACCTCCAGTAAACCGGACCACTATCAGTACAGTTTCCAGCAACTGGCGAGCAACACTCAGCAACTGCTCAAAGCCCTCGGCATACAAAAGGCGACCCTGCTCGGCCACTCCACCGGCGGCATGCTCGCCACCCGCTATGCGCTGCAATACCCCGATCAGGTCGAACAACTGGCGCTGGTCAACCCCATCGGCCTGGAAGACTGGAAAGCCCTCGGCGTGCCATATCGCTCGGTCGATCAATGGTATGAGCGCGAGCTGAAAGTGACCGCGCAAGGTATTCATGACTACCAACGCACCACCTATTACGACGGCCGCTGGAAGCCCGAGTTTGACCGCTGGGTGAACATGTACGCAGGCCTGGCCAAAGGACCGGGCAAAACAGCGGTGGCGTGGAACTCGGCGCTGATTTACGACATGATCTTCAACCAGCCGGTGTACTACGAGTTCAAGGACCTGAAAGTGCCGACCCTGCTGTTGATCGGCACCTCCGACACCACGGCCATCAACAAAGACATCGCACCGCCCGAGGTCAAGGCGAAAATCGGTCATTACGATGTACTCGGCAAGCAAGTGGCGAAGCTGGTCCCCCAGTCGACACTGATTGAATTCCCGGGTCTGGGCCACGCGCCGCAGATGGAGGAGCCGGCGAAGTTTCATCAGGCGTTGCTCGGCTGGCTGAACAAAACCAATCCCGTTCGTTGATGAGGTAAGGCTGATGGCGGTGCAGATTGCGGTGATCGATGACTGGCAGGACGTGGCGCGCGACGTGGTGGACTGGTCAGTGCTGGACAGCATCGGCCAGGTGAGTTTTATCCATGACTACCCGGCCGATAACGAAACCCTGGCCGAGCGCCTGGGCGCATTCGAGGTGATCTGTGTGACGCGCGAGCGCACCCGGTTCGACGAAGACCTGCTGCGCCGCTTGCCCACCCTCAAACTGTTGGTCACCGGCGGCATGCGCAACGCCGCCCTGGACCTTAAGGCCGCCGCCGCGCTGGGCATCCAGGTCTGCGGCACCGACAGCTACAAACATGCCGCGCCAGAACTGACCTGGGCACTGATCATGGCCGCGACCCGCAACCTGGTGGCCGAAGCCAACGCCTTGCGCGCGGGCTTTTGGCAGCAAGGCCTGGGTGGCGACTTGCAGGGCAAGACGCTGGCGATCCTCGGCCTGGGCAGTATCGGTCAACGGGTTGCCCAATTCGGCCAGGTGTTCGGCATGCGCGTCATTGCGTGGAGCGAAAACCTCACCAGTGAACGGGCCGCTGAAGTCGGCGTGACCTATGTCAGCAAGCAGGAACTGTTCGAACAGGCTGATGTGCTGTCGGTCCATCTGGTGCTCAGCGAGCGCAGCCGAGGGCTGGTGGACGCTCAGGCGCTGGACTGGATGAAGCCCACGGCATGGCTGGTCAATACCGCGCGCGGGCCGATTGTCGATGAAGCGGCACTGATCAAGGCCCTGCAGAAAAAACGCCTGGCGGGCGCAGCTCTGGACGTGTTCGAGCACGAGCCGTTGCCCCGCCATCATCCGTTCAGAACCCTGGACAATGTGTTGGCCACGCCCCATGTCGGGTACGTCAGCCGACAGAACTATCAGCTGTTCTTTTCGCAGATGATCGAGGACATTCAGGCTTGGGCGACCGGAGCGCCGATTCGGTTGCTGGGCTGAGACGGCGTTATCGTTCTTCGCGGGCAAGCCGCGCCCCCACATGTGAAATGCATTCCCCTGTGAGAGCGAGGCCTGCCCGCGAAGAGTCCCTCAAATCCACCACACCCTCCTAAATCCTGCGCACCGAAATGGTGCAACCCCTATTCCATCGCGCCCAACTATCGTGACTTCCCGGTCCCGATTTGACCCACCCAAAAAAACAAACCTGCCCTTCGTCGGTGCGCTCCCCCATAAACCCCGTGTGTTTTGTACCCTCCCCCAACCGATTGTCGAACAATTTGTCCGGTTGACCACCCCGCTCTAGGTTCTGGCCTAGACTGTTTTCGGGGAATAAAACCGACTGGTCATTCGGTGAAATAAATAGAAACTTTTCGTATTGGCTTCAGGTCAGCTGAAAGGTAGGGCACAGCGACTGGTGCATTCCTTGCAACAGCCACTTCACCCATTGAGCTTCAGCGCATGGGCAGCACTTGCTCACCGATGCGTAGCGCGTTTGCGCCCGGCCACAGGAATTGGCCAACACCGTTTGTGCCAGGTTTGGAATCAGATCAACAACACGGGGAGATGCATATGATCAATACGGCGTTAGATGTTCAGGGAGAACGTGCTCATCAACAGGTCGGCGAAGCCAACACCGTGGGAGCCCTTACCGCCAAATCGGTCAGCGTCCCGGTCACCAAAGCGTTGGCACCGGTAGTCCGTCAGAATCCCAACAAGAAGAAAGTGTTGTTCGTCACCTCGGAGATTGCCGATCTGGTGAAGACCGGTGGCCTGGGAGACGTTTCCGCCGCGCTGCCGCGAGCCATGGCTCACCTGCACGATGTCCGGGTGTTGATCCCCGGTTACCCGCAAGTGCTGAACAGCGAAAATCCAATTCATATCATCGGTGAACTGGGCGGGCACGCCGCGTTGCCGCCCTGCAAGATCGGGCGCATGGACATGCCCGACGGCCTGGTCATTTACGTGTTGATCTGCCCTGAACTGTACGAGCGCGAAGGTTCACCCTACGGCGCCAACAACGGCCGTGACTGGCCAGACAACCATATTCGTTTCGCCCGCCTGGGCCTTGCGGCCGCCGATATCGCCGCCAACCTCGCTCAAATTCACTGGTGCCCGGATCTGGTGCACGCCCACGATTGGCCCGCCGGCCTGGCCCCTGCCTATATGCACTGGCGTGGCCAACGTACCCCGACCCTGTTCACCATCCATAACCTGGCGTACCAGGGCGTGACCAGCCTCGGCTCATGCCCGGAACTCGGTATTCCCGTGCATGCCTTGCAGCAGGAAGGCATGGAGTTTTACGGCAAGATGTCGTTCCTCAAGGCTGGCATGGCCTACTCGAGCCACATCACCACCGTCAGCGCCACCTATGCCCAGGAAATCACCACGCCGGCCTTCGGCTGCGGCCTCGACGGTTTTCTCGCCGCCAAGACCCAGCAAGGTCTGCTCAGCGGGATTCCCAATGGCATCGATGAAAGCTGGGACGCAGCCACCGATCCGCACCTGTTCCACCCGTTCGGCATCGGTGACTGGGACGGCAAAGCGGTCAACGCGGCGCACGTTCGCCGGTTATTCGGCCTGGATGATTCCGAAGGCCCGCTGTTCGCCGTGGTCTCGCGACTTGTCTACCAGAAAGGCCTGGACCTGACCGAAGCGGTGGCCGAATACATTGTCGCCAATGGCGGCCAGATTGCGATCATCGGCCGCGGCGAACCGGAAGAAGAACAAGCCATGCGTGAGCTGGCGTTGCGCTTCCCCGGGCAAATCGGCGTGCACATCGGCTTCAATGAAACCGACGCCCGCCGGATGTTTGCCGGCAGTGATTTCCTGCTGATGCCTTCGCGTTACGAACCTTGCGGCCTGAGCCAGATGTACGCCCAGCGCTTCGGTTCATTGCCGGTGGCGCGCAATACCGGCGGCCTGGCCGACACCATTGAAAACGGCGTGACCGGTTTTCTTTTCGACGAATCCACCGTGGAGAGCTATCGCGAAGCCCTGAGCCGCGCGTTCAAGGTGTTCGCCTTCCCCGGCCTGCTCAACGCCATGCGTTGCCGGGCCATGGCGGCGCCTTTCAACTGGTGCAAGGCGGTCGAACCCTACGCCGAACTCTACGAACAACTGGTGGCTAAAGCGCTGGGTAAATCGGGCAAACAGTAAGAGGTTTTCAACGATGCCGTTACGGACTCTTGAAACCTGGCCCCACGGCGCAATCATGCTGGACGCTGAACACACGCGTTTTGCCTTGTGGGCGCCAGATGCGTTTTACGTCAGTCTTGAACTGGAAAACGGACAATCCCTGCCGCTGCTGCCTCAGGCCGACGGCTGGTTTGTGATCAAGACCCGCTGTCCCGCGGGTACCCGCTACCGCTACAACATCGATGGCGAACTGGAGGTGCCGGACCCGGCCTCCCGCGCCCAGGCGGGCGATATCGACAGCCCCAGCGTGGTGGTCGATCCCCTCGCCTATCGCTGGCAGCACAGTGCCTGGCAAGGTCGGCCATGGAACGAGGCGGTGATCTACGAACTGCATGTCGGTGCGCTCGGCGGTTTCAGCGAGGTCGAGCAGCATCTGGCGCGCTTGGTCGAGTTGGGGATTACCGCCATCGAACTGATGCCGTTGGCGCAGTTTCCCGGCGAGCGCAATTGGGGCTATGACGGGGTTCTGCCTTACGCACCGCAGGCCTCCTACGGTTCGCCCGAACAACTCAAACACCTGATCGATACGGCCCACGGCTATGGCCTGGCGGTGATTCTCGACGTGGTCTACAACCACTTCGGCCCGGACGGCAATTACCTGCATCGCTACGCCAAAGGTTTTTTCCGCGAAGACCAACACACGCCGTGGGGCGCAGCCATCGACTTCCGCCGGCGCGAGGTGCGTGACTTCTTTATCGACAATGCGCTGATGTGGTTGCTGGAGTACCGTTTCGACGGCCTGCGCCTGGATGCAGTGCATGCCATCGAAGACCCGGACTTCCTTCAAGAGCTGGCGCAACGGGTTCGCCAACATATCAATCCGGCGCGGCATGTGTGGCTGATGGCGGAAAACGAGCACAACCAGGCCAGCCTGCTGGAGCAAGGTTTCGACGCGCAGTGGAACGACGACGGCCATAACGCCCTGCACGTGTTGCTTACCGGTGAAACCGATGCCTATTACGCCGACTATGCCCAAAACCCCACCGAACAACTGGCCCGTTGCCTGAGCCAGGGCTTCGTGTTTCAAGGCCATATCACCCGCCACGGTACGCCGCGCGGTGAGCCGAGCGGTCACTTGCCGCCGACGGCCTTCGTGCTTTTTTTGCAGAACCACGACCAGATCGGCAACCGCGCCTTTGGTGAACGCTTGCATCAACTGGCCCGGCCTGAGGCCCTCTGTGCTGCCACCGTGTTACTGCTGTTGTCGCCGATGATTCCGCTGATGTTCATGGGCGATGAGTTCACCGCCGAACAACCGTTCCTGTTCTTCACCAGCCACCACGGTGAGCTGGCGGAGTTGGTGCGCGAAGGTCGACGCAACGAATTCGCGGCCTTCAGCGCCTTTGCCGACCCGCACAAACGCGAGCAGATTCCCGACCCGAACGCGATGCAGACTTTCGAAGCGTCGCGGCCGAAGCTGACCGCCACCCGGCAACCGGCCATTCATGAGCTGTATCGTCGACTGCTGCAAATCCGCCATCAACACATCATCCCGCAGTTGCCCGGCGCCCACGCGCTGGGGGCGCAGGTACTGGCCGAGGGCGCGGTGACGGCCCGCTGGCGGTTGGGCGATGGCAGTCAGCTGCGCATTGACCTGAACCTCAGCGACGCACCCGTGGTCCACTCCCCACAGGCCGACGCGACACTGCTGTTCGAATACCCGCCGCACTCGGCCGGTCTGTTGGATCAGGGCACCCTTGCCCCGTATTGCGCGCTCGTCAGCCTCACAGCCGCAGCCCCTTTGCTACCCCCGGATGGAGAGCGACCATGAGCGATGCGCAACTGGAAATACTGGCCAGCCAAGCCGGCCTGGCCGTCGACTGGATCGACGCCAATGGCCGTCCACAGAAAGTTACCCCGGCGGTGCTGCGTTCAGTGCTGGCCGGGCTTGGCCATCCCGCCAGCACCGCCCAGGAAATCGACGCCAGCCTGCTGCAACTGCAGGAGGCACAGCAAACCCGGCACCTGCCGCCGCTGCTGACCTGCGACGTTGGCGTCGGTCTTGATCTGGCCCACTACTTTGCACCGCAAACCCCGTGTGAGATCCATCTCGAAGACGGCTCGCGGCTCAACCTCAAGCTCGATGACAACGCTGTTTTGCCCGGTTTGGTGCCGGTGGGTTATCAGCACGTCAGCATCGACGATCAGTCGTTCACCCTGGCGGTGGCGCCCGAGCGCTGCTACAGCGTCGGCGACGCGGTTGACAGTCAAACCCCGCGCGCCTGGGGCCTGAGCGTGCAGTTGTATTCGCTGCGCCGCCCCGGCGATGGCGGTTTCGGCGATACCCAGGCGCTTGAGGACCTGGCCCGGGTGGCCGGCGAACGGGGCGCCGAAGCACTAGCGATCAGCCCGCTGCATGCGATGTTCAGCGGCGACACCCAGCGCTACAGCCCTTACTCGCCGTCCAGCCGTCTGTTTCTCAATAGCCTGTACGCAGCGCCCGGCGCGATTCTCGGTGAGCGTGCCCTGCGCACCGCAATCGACGCCACGGGCCTGGCTGGCGAACTCAAGCATCTGGAAACCTTACAGCTCATCGACTGGCCCACCGCCGCCGAGGCCAAACATCGCTTGCTGGAAGCCTTGTACGAAGGATTCACCCACGGCGCACACCCCTTGCATGCCGACTTCAGCAGCTTCCGTCACGCCGGTGGCGAAGCGCTGGAAAATCATTGCCGCTTCGAAGCGATCCAGGAAGCCCGTGCAAGGCGCGGTGAAAGCCTCGACTGGCGCGAGTGGCCCGAGCAATGGCGTAACCCATGCAGCGCCGCTCTGGCGCAATTTGCCGAAGAGAACTCGGCCCGCATCGGCTATTACGCATTCTGCCAATGGCTGATTGCGCGCAGCCTGGAGCGCGCACAAACCTCCGCCCGTGGTGCCGGCATGGGCATCGGCCTGATCGCCGACCTGGCGGTGGGCGCTGACGGCGGCGGCAGCCAGGCCTGGAGTCGCCAGGACGAATTACTCGCCTCGCTGACCGTGGGTGCGCCACCCGACATCCTCAATCGCACTGGCCAGGGCTGGGGGATTTCCGCGTTTTCACCCGAAGGCCTGGTGCGTAACGGCTTTCGCGCGTTCATCGAAATGCTGCGGGCCAATTTCGCCCATGCCGGCGGCCTGCGCATCGATCACGTCATGGGCCTGCAGCGGCTGTGGGTGATCCCTAAAGACGCACCGCCCAGCGACGGAGCGTACCTTTATTATCCGGTGGATGATCTGCTGCGCCTTCTGACCCTCGAATCCCATCGGCATCAGGCCATCGTCCTCGGCGAAGACCTCGGCACCGTGCCTGATGGCCTGCGCGAAAAACTCATCGCGCGCTCGATCCTCGGCATGCGCGTGCTGTTGTTCGAACAGGACAACACACACTTCAAACCGATTCTCGACTGGCCGGACAACGCCCTGGCCACCACCAGCACCCACGACCTGCCGACGCTCAATGGCTGGTGGCATGGCCGCGATATCGACTGGAGCGCACGCCTGGGCCTGGTCGACGCCACGGGTGAAATCGAATGGCGTCAACATCGCGAACGCGAGCGCGAAGGCTTGCGCCGGGTGCTGAGCCAGGACCCGCAAAATTTCCGTGAAGAGTCCCATGAAACCGATCAGGTGCTCGACGCCGCCATCCGCTTCCTCGGTCATACCCGCGCGCCGCTGGTGTTGCTGCCACTGGAGGATGCCCTGGGTATCGAACAGCAGGCCAACCTGCCCGGCACCACCGACACCCACCCCAACTGGTCCCGCCGATTGCCCGGCGACAGCGAAAGCCTGCTCGATGATCCGGACGCCGCCCGCCGCCTGGAACTGCTCGCCTGTGCGCGACTTCAGGCGGCCGAGCGTGACCAATGAATCAACCGCTCAGCCAGCCGCTGCGGGCGACCCTGCGGCTGCAATTTCATAAAGGCTTCACCCTGGATCAAGCGGTGCCACTGGTGCCGTATTTTTCCAGCCTGGGCATCAGCCATCTCTATGCCTCACCGCTGCTCGCCGCCCGCGCCGGCTCCATGCACGGCTACGATGTGGTAGACCCGACCACGGTCAACCCTGAACTTGGCGGCGAAGCGGCGTTACGCCGTTTGGTCGCAGCGTTGCGCGAACAGAACATGGGGCTGATCCTCGATATCGTTTCCAACCACATGGCCGTCGGCGGTGGCGACAATCCCTGGTGGCTCGACCTGCTGGAATGGGGGCGGCTGAGCCCTTACGGCGAGTTCTTCGACATTCAGTGGCACTCGCCCGACCCGTTGATGGAAGGCCAGTTGCTGCTGCCTTTTCTGGGCAGCGACTACGGCATCGCCTTGCAGGACGGCACCCTGCCCTTGCGTTTCGATGCCCGGCGCGGCGCCATTCATGTCGAGCACTATGAACACCACTTCCCGATATGCCCCACCGACTACGGCGAACTGCTCAAGGCCAATGACCAATTGAATGCCAAGCAGGCTGAACGGCTCAAATCCCTGGCAGACCGCTTCGACACCTTGAGTTATCAGTCCGACGTGTACAGCCTGGCGATTCCACTGAAAGCCGAGCTGCGGGAACTGGCCAGTGATCCGGCCATTCTGCACGCCATCCAGCACACCCTCGACACTTACGACTCGCTCACTCCCGACGGTTTCCAGCGCCTGCATAACTTGCTGGAGCGCCAGAGTTATCGCCTGGCCAGTTGGCGCACCGCGGCGGACGACATCAACTGGCGGCGCTTTTTCGATATCAATGAACTGGGCGGCCTGCGCGTCGAGCGGCCGGCGGTGTTCGAAGCGACCCATGCAAAAATCTTCGAGCTGGTGGCCGAAGGTCTGGTCGACGGCCTGCGTATCGATCACATCGACGGCCTCGCCGACCCGCGTGGCTACTGCCGCAAACTGCGACGTCGAGTTGATCGACTGGCACCCGGCCGACACCTGCCGATCTACGTCGAAAAGATCCTCGGCGAAGGCGAAACCCTGCACCGCGACTGGTGCGTCGATGGCAGTACCGGTTACGAATTCATGAACCAGTTGTCGCTGCTGCAACACGACCCCGAAGGCACCCAGGCCTTGGGTGAACTCTGGAGCCGGCACAGCGAACGGCCCGCCGATTTCCGCCAGGAAGCACAACTGGCGCGCCAGCAGATTCTCAACGGTTCCCTCGCCGGGGATTTCGAAAGTGTTGCCCACGCCCTGTTGCAAGTGGCCCGGGACGACCTGATGACCCGGGACCTGACCCTCGGCGCGATCCGACGGGCCTTGCAGGAACTGATCGTGCACTTCCCGGTGTACCGCACTTACATCAGCCCGTTGGGTCGTGCGGCCCAGGATGAGGTGTTTTTCCAGCAGGCCATGGCCGGTGCCAGGCAAACCCTTGGCGAGGCCGACTGGCCGGTGCTCGATTGCCTGGCCGGCTGGCTCGGTGGCCAACCCTGGCGCAAGCGCCCGGTGGGCCGTCCACGCAAACTGCTCAAGCATGCCTGCGTGCGCTTCCAGCAACTGACCTCACCGACGGCGGCCAAAGCGGTGGAAGACACCGCGCTTTATCGCTCGGCGGTGCTGCTGTCGCGCAACGATGTCGGCTACAACACCGAGCAGTTCAGCGCCCCGGTTGCCGACTTCCATGCCGCCTGCGCCAATCGCCTCGCCGAATTCCCCGACAACCTGCTGGCCACCGCGACCCACGACCACAAACGCGGTGAAGACACCCGCGCGCGGCTGGCGGTGTTGAGCGAGCGCAGCGCCTGGTACGCCGAACAGGTCGAGCACTGGCGAACCCTCGCGGGCGAACTGCGCAGCGACCCCGGCGCGCCCTCGGCGGGCGACGAGCTGATTCTCTATCAAGCAATCCTCGGCAGTTGGTCACTGGAATTGTGTAGCGACGATCAACCTGCGCTTGCGGACTACGCCAAACGCCTCTGGCAGTGGCAACGCAAAGCCCTGCGCGAAGCCAAGTTGCAAAGCAGCTGGAGCGCGTCAAACGAAGCATATGAACAGGCGACCCACGGTTTTCTCGAACGCCTGCTGCTGAGCCCCGAAGGTCAGCCATTGCGCGCGGCCATCGAGGCAGCCGCTCAACGCATTGCCGTCCCGGGTGCACTGAATGGATTGGCGCAAACCTTGCTGCGAATGACCGTGCCGGGAGTGCCGGATCTCTATCAGGGCAACGAGTTCTGGGACTTCACCCTGGTCGATCCGGATAACCGCCGGCCGGTGGATTACGTCAGCCGTCAGCAGGCCATGCACCTACCGCTGGACCTGCCCGATCTGTTGGCGAACTGGCGTAACGGGCGCATCAAGCAAACCCTGATCGCCCGGGCGCTGAACCGGCGTGCCGAGCATGCCGAAATATTTCAAAAAGGCACTTATCAAGCCCTTGAAGTGATTGGCAGCCAGGCTCACCGGGTACTGGCGTTTGCTCGAGAATGGCAGGGAAAACGGGCAATCGTGGCCGTACCGATACGTTGTGCCGGACTGCTGGAAAACAGTGCCGCCCCCCGGATTGACGCGTCGCTGTGGGGCGATACCCGAATCAAATTGCCGTTCACCGCCACCGAAGAAAATCTGAAGGGACTTTTTACCAGCGTCGCAGTCACAAAACACAAGGAGCTGATGGTCGGCGCCGCGCTGGGGGATTTCCCGGTCAATCTCTTTACCCAAACTTGAGTTCAGTTCAGGAGCATTGCGATGAGTACCGACGAAAAACGCATCCGCGAATTTGCCTATCAAATCTGGGAGTCCGAAGGAAAACCCGAGGGCCAGGAAGCCCGCCATTGGGAGATGGCCTGCAAACTCGCCGAGGCCGAAGCCCTGGCGCCCGGCAAACCAGCCAAAGCGAGCAGCAGCAAAACCGCAAGCAAGCCCGCGGCCGGCAAGCCCGACGGCAAGCTGGTCAATGCCAAGGGCATCGAAACCAAACCCCGCACCAAGCCCAAAGCCAAACCCGCTGCCGCTTCGGCAGTGATCCCGCCGGGCGAAAAAACCACCGTGAAAAAGCCGCGCACCGCGCGTAAACCACCCGAGGTCTGACGCTTCACTGTCTTGTCCTGATTGACTTCGTGGCGAGCCCGCTCGCCACCGAGAGCGCATTCGCCCTCGAAAAATACCGTTGCAGGAGCAGCTATGACCAGTCCAAAGAAAACCGCGCCCGAACCTCACGAGGCCTCGCGAATCCGTGAAGGCTTGCCCTTCCCGCCAGGCGCGACCTGGGATGGCCTGGGGGTCAATTTCGCGCTGTTTTCGGCTAACGCGACCAAGGTCGAACTGTGCATCTTCGACGATGCCGGTGAAGTGGAACTTGAGCGCATCGAGCTGCCGGAATACACCGACGAGACCTACCACGGCTACTTGCCCGACGCCCATCCGGGGCTGATCTACGGCTATCGCGTGTACGGGCCGTACGACCCGGCCAACGGTCATCGCTTCAACCCGAACAAACTGCTGATCGACCCCTATGCCAAACAGTTGGTCGGCCAATTGAAATGGTCCGAAGCGTTGTTCGGCTTCACCATCGGCCACCCCGACGCCGACCTCAGTTTCGATGAGCGGGACAGCGCGCCCTTCGTGCCCAAGTGCAAAGTGATCGACCCGGCCCACACCTGGGGCCATGACCATCGGGTCAGCGTGCCATGGGACAAGACGATCATTTATGAGACTCACGTGCGCGGTTTCAGCATGCTTCACCCCGCCGTTCCCGAGAACCTGCGCGGCACCTTCGCCGGGTTGATGGTCGATGACGTGCTGGAACACATCCGCAAGCTCGGCGTATCGACTGTGGAGTTGCTGCCGATCCATGCCTTCGTCAACGACCAGCATCTGCTGCACAAAGGCATGACCAATTATTGGGGTTACAACAGCATTGCGTTCTTTGCCCCGGACCCGCGCTACCTGGCCAGCGGCAAGATCGCCGAGTTCAAGGAGATGGTCGCGCACCTGCACGACGCCAATCTGGAAGTGATCCTCGACGTGGTCTACAACCACACCGCCGAGGGCAACGAACAAGGCCCGACCCTGTCCATGCGCGGCATCGACAACGCCTCTTACTACCGCTTGAGGCCCGACGACAAACGCTACTACATCAACGATTCCGGCACCGGCAACACCCTGGACCTGAGCCACCCGTGCGTGCTGCAAATGGTCACTGACTCGCTGCGTTACTGGGCCACGGAAATGCACGTGGACGGTTTCCGTTTCGACCTGGCAACCATCCTCGGCCGCTACCATGACGGCTTCGACGAACGGCACAGCTTCCTCGTCGCCTGTCGCCAGGACCCGGTGCTGCGTCAGGTGAAGTTGATTTCCGAATCCTGGGACTGTGGCCCCGGCGGTTATCAGGTCGGGAACTTCCCGCCGGGCTGGGTCGAATGGAACGACAAATTCCGCGACACCGTGCGCGCGTTCTGGAAAGGTGACGACGGCCAGCTCGCCGACTTCGCCAGCCGCATGACCGCCTCCGGTGAGATGTTCAACCAGCGCGGCCGTCGACCGTATGCTTCGCTGAACTTCGTCACCGCCCATGACGGCTTCACCCTCAACGATCTGGTGTCGTACAACGACAAGCACAACGAGGCCAACGACGAGAACAATCAGGACGGCAGTAACAACAACCTGTCGTGGAACCACGGCGTCGAAGGCCCCACCGACGATCCCGAGATCAATGCCCTGCGCCTGCGGCAGATGCGCAACTTCTTCGCCACGCTGCTGCTGTCCCAGGGTACGCCGATGCTGGTGGCCGGCGACGAGTTCGCCCGCACCCAGAAAGGCAACAACAATGCTTATTGCCAGGACAGCGAGATCGGTTGGGTCAATTGGGACATGAGCGAAGACGGCAAGGCGCTGCTCAAGTTCGTCAAACGCCTGATCAAGTTGCGCCTGGCCTATCCGATCCTTCGGCGCGGGCGCTTCCTGGTGGGTAATTACAACGAGGACATCGGCGTCAAGGACGTGACCTGGCTGGCCCCGGACGGCAGCGAAATGTCCAATGAGCAATGGGAAGAAGGCCACGGTCGCTGCATGGGCATACTGCTCGATGGCCGCGCCCAGGAAACCGGCATTCGCCGCAAGGGTGCCGACGCAACCCTGCTGCTGGTGGTCAACGCGCACCATGACATCGTCAACTTCCTGCTGCCGGAAGTGCCTGACGGTGGTTTCTGGACTTGCATGATCGATACCAATCAACCGTCGATTCGGGGCCAGGAACGCTTTGAATTTGGTCGCCAATATTCGGTTACTGGCCGTTCGCTGCTGTTGTTTGAACTGCAGCATGAGGAAGAAGAGTGAGAGTGATCACCATAATATCTGTAGCAGCTGCCGAGCCTGCGAGGCTGCGTTCGGCTGCGCAGCCGCCGTAAAACCTGAGTGCACGGTATATCTGCAAGATCGCATCGTTTGACTTCACGACTGCTTCGCAGCCGAACGCAGCCTCGCAAGCTCGGCAGCTGCTACCAAGGGACGGTTTCGGTGACTTTTTGCGAAGCCTGACACAGCCTGGGTTAAAAAAAACGCATCAGACCAAAGGCTGAGGCGACGAATAGCGTTTCATGAGCAATACTCTGAACGCGGCAATCCAGGGTTCGGAGCGCCGCACATTGCTATCTACCCGCCTTCACGGGTCTGCCAGGCTTGCTCCCGTAAGCATTGCGCACGACTGAGGGCCAGACAGAACAAGGACGTAGCGCCTATGAGACCGGTTTCCATCAGCGAAAACAGCTTGCCTGCGCAGATCTGGAACAGCGCCCCACAACTGGACAACATCCCCGTCATCAACACCGAAACACTGGTCCCTGCTGGAGCTCGCGCGGTGGTGATCGCCCCGCATCCCGGCGATGAAGTGGTGACTTGCGGCGGCCTGCTGCAACTGTTGTGCTCCCTCGGTCATCCTCTGCAACTGATCTCGATTACCGACGGCAGCGCCAGCCATCCGGGGTCGCGTCAGTGGTCGGAAAAGCGCCTGAGCGTGTTCCGCCCCCAGGAAAGTGTCGAAGCCTTGCGTCGACTCGGCTTGCCGATGCACAGCCTGAAGTGGATTCGCGGCGGCTTCACCGACAACGCTCTGGCCGAGCGAGAGTCTGAATTGACCCAATTCATCGTCCGCTACCTGCGCCCCGGCGATGTGGTGTTCACCACCTGGCGCGAAGACGGCATCGTCGACCACGACGCTGTCGGCCGGGCCAGCGCCAGGGCTGCCGCCCTGGTCGGGGCGACGCTCAACGAAATACCGGTCTGGGCCTGGCACTGGCCGATGCGCGAGCACGGGCTGATCCCCTGGCATCGCGCGCGCAAGCTACGCCTCGACACCTGGACTGTCGCGCGCAAAAGCCACGCCACCTATGCCTACGCCAGCCAGCTCGACGGCGAACCGGCGATCGGCATCGCCCCGCTGCTGCCACGAGTGATTCTGGAACGCATGCGGTTGCCGTATGAAATTGTGTTTGTCTGATCGGACTCGCTCGTAGCAGCTGCCGAGCCTGCGAGGCTGCGTTCGGCGGCGTAGCCGTCGTAAAACCGGAACTTACGGTGCATCAGGCAAACCGCGTCAGCCGGATTCACGACGGCTACGTCCGAATGCGGCCCACACCGAACGCTGCCTCGCGGTGCTCGACAGCTGCTACGGGTGTGGTGAATGTGTTTGAACTGCTCGCCCACGCATCAGTCGCATACATACAGCAGCCCTGATTCAGAGGAGTGAACGTGACCCACGATGCCGAACGCCAAGCCGTCGAATCAGTGCCATCGAACACGCCCCCGGCGATTCGCCGACTCAGAGTACTGACGGTCAATACTCACAAGGGTTTCACCGCCCTCAACCGACGTTTCATCCTCCCGGAACTGCGCGAAGCGGTACGCAGTACGTCGGCGGACCTGGTGTTTCTGCAGGAAGTGGTCGGTGAGCATGACCGGCATTCTTCCCGTTACAACGACTGGCCACCGACCTCGCAGTACGAATTCCTGGCCGACAGCATGTGGAGCGATTTCGCTTACGGTCGCAACGCGGTCTACCCCGACGGCCATCACGGCAATGCCCTGCTGTCGAAATACCCGATCCGCGAATTTCGCAACCTCGATGTCTCGATCACCGGCCCCGAGCGGCGCGGTTTGCTGCACTGTGTGCTGGATGTGCCGGGCCATGCTGAAGTGCATGCCATTTGCGTGCACCTGAGCCTGTTGGAAAGCCATCGACAACTCCAGCTGCAGTTGCTCTGCCTGTTACTCGAATCGTTGCCAGAGGACGCCCCGGTCATCATTGCCGGCGACTTCAACGACTGGCAGTTGCAAGGCAATGCCACCCTCGCCCGACGCGACTACCTGCATGAAGCATTCGAACGCCACCACGGCCGCCCGGCGAAAACGTACCCGGCACGGTTTCCCCTGCTGCGCCTGGACCGCATCTACCTGCGCAATGCCAGCAGTCATGAGCCACGCATACTCGGCTACAAGCCCTGGACGCACCTATCGGACCATTTGCCGCTGGCGGTGGAGGTGCGCCTGTAAGACCGTCAAGCGACAGGCGCCAAGAACTGCTGCCTGAAGCAGAAAAAATGACAGTAATCACGTCACGGACTTGCTCATGGATTTTGCACTGTTCATCCGTCACGCAACCGATAGCCCACTACCCAATACGTCTGGATTGCACCTTTCAGGATGATTTTTCGTACAAACAACAACTTAGATCGGCGCCAATAATCAGTCACTTACAGAGTCTGAAATAGCCGTACCACTTATCGGCCATTTTCTTGACGCAGCGTCATCGGTCTTCTTAGCTAGTCCTTACTACCCCCGGAAATCCATCAGGGGCAAGCCTCCAGACACCCGTAAAACGGGCGGGTCGGACCTTGCCTCAATCCATTCGGTCGCCCCTCATTCGGGGTAGGAGAGACGCCACAGCGAGATACGCATGCGATTGCAAGGTAGACCTCCATGAGAACTTCATTCACCCCACAAGAGATAAAATTCACTTTTTGCGTCGTCTCCGGTTCACTCCTGCTGTGCTCATCCATGGAGGTGCGAGCGTCGTCTGCCGAGGACGAAACAACGCCCTGGTACAGCCAGCAACTGCCGACAATTACCTTGCCCTTCGGCGTCGCCACATATCCTGACCGTTTACGCGTCAACTCAGACTTACCCAGCTCACGCCTGACGATCGAAGACGCCGCGCCCTTGGCCTGGGACCACGCCTATGGCCCGACGTCGCGGCAGGCACAAACCGATTATCTGACCCAGGGCACGATCCCCGGAGCCAGCGAATTCAAAGGCCCGGCACTCCTGACCGTGCAAAGCAACAGCGGTAGTATCCAGCGGGTCGGACTGATCGGCGGCACCGCTCAATTCCAGGGCAACGACAACGGCCTGCTGACCAGCCGCGCCCTCGCCGACCCCAGCCATGACACGCTCAACCTTCAAGGCCAAAGCCTTGGTGCCTACTGGAGCCTGACCGGGGCGCAAGGCTGGCACGTCGACTTGACGGCCAGCGGCGGCCGGGTCAGCGGTTTTAGCCGCAACGACCAGGGCGTGCGACAAACCACCGAAGGCAGCGCGATGACAGTGTCGGTGGAAGGTGGTTTCCCGATTGGCCTGGGCGACAACTGGGTGGTTGAACCCCAGGCGCAGTTGATCAATCAACGCATCACGCTGGATACGCCATATGCCGGGTCAGGCAACGCCTCGTCCAGCGACCTGACCTCCTGGAGCGGTCGGGTCGGTGCACGCTTGAAAGGCAATTACGATATCAACGGCCTGCCGGTCGAACCCTATGTGCGGACCAATTTGTGGCACACGGTGTACACGGGCAACACAGTGAGCCTGGATCAGGTCGACAAAATCAGCAGCAGTCGCAATTCATCGACAGTAGACGTGGGTCTGGGGTTGGTGGCCAGAGTGACGCCTTCGGTCAGCCTGTATGTCAGCGCCGACTACAGCAGCAATGTGGTTGAAAATGATTTGAACGGGTTGATTGGCAGCCTTGGGGTGCGGATGCGTTGGTAAAAAAATCAAAAGATCGCAGCCTTCGGCAGCTCCTACGGTTCAACGTTGTCCCGCCCACCTGGGGCGACCCGATCCTGTAGGAGCCGGCGAAGCCGGCGATCTTTTCGATCAACCCTCCGGTCGCAGAATCAACACCGCCAACGGCGGCAAATTCAACACCAGGGAAAGTGCCTGCCCATGGCTCGGTTCTTCCTCGGTGAACACCCCGCCACCGTTACCGTAATTGGACCCGGCATAGGTGTCGGCGTCGCTGTTGATCAACTCGACCCAGCGCCCGGCAAACGGCACGCCGACGCGGTAAGACTGACGCGGCACCGGGGTGAAGTTGGCCACCACCAACACCGGCCTGCCCTCCTTGCTCCAGCGCAGCCAGGCGTAGACGCTGTTGATCGCGTCGTCGCCGATCAACCACTGGAAGCCTTGCGGGACATCGTCCTGATCGTGCAGGGCCGGCTCTTCGCGATACAACCGATTCAAGTCGCCGACCAGCTTGCGCACCCCCTGGTGTTCCGGGTATTGCAGCAGATACCAGTCCAGTTGCTGATCGTGATTCCATTCGCGCCACTGGCCGAATTCGCAGCCCATGAACAACAGCTTCTTGCCGGGATGGGTCCACATGAAGCTCAGGTAAGCCCGCAGGTTGGCAAATTTCTGCCAGCGATCGCCAGGCATCTTGTCGATCAGCGAATGCTTGCCGTGCACCACTTCATCGTGGGAAATCGGCAGGATGAAACGCTCGGACCAGGCATACACCAGGCCGAAACTCAGTTCGTTGTGATGATGGGCGCGGTACACCGGATCCTGCTGAATGTAATGCAGCGAATCGTGCATCCAGCCCATGTTCCACTTATAGGCAAAACCCAGCCCGCCCTGTTGCGTGCTCTGGCTGACACCCGGCCACGCCGTGGATTCTTCGGCAATCACCAGTGCGCCCGGTGCTTCCAGTGCCACTACGTCGTTGAGATGGCGCAGAAAATCGATGGCTTCCAGGTTTTCCCGACCGCCGTGACGGTTGGGCACCCACTCGCCGGCCTTGCGCGAATAATCGCGATACAGCATCGACGCCACCGCATCGACCCGCAGGCCATCGACGTGGAAATGCTTGAGCCAGTGCAGCGCCGACGCCAACATGTAGCCGTGTACCTCGGTGCGGCCCAGGTTGTAGATCAGCGTGTCCCAGTCCTGGTGAAAACCCTCCATGGGGTTGCCGTATTCGTACAACGCCGTGCCGTCGAATTGCGCCAGGCCATGGGTGTCGGTGGGGAAATGCGCCGGCACCCAATCGAGGATCACGCCGATTTCGGCCTGGTGGCAGGCGTTGATGAAAGCAGCGAAGTCATCCGGCGAGCCGTAACGGGCGCTCGGGGCGAATTGCGACAGCAGTTGATAACCCCAGGAGCCACCGAACGGATGTTCCATGATCGGCATCAGTTCGATGTGGGTGAAACCCAGCTCTTTGACGTACGGAATCAGCCGCTCGGCCAACTCGGGCCAGGTGTACTGACGGGCGACTTCGCCCAGGTCATCCAGCTCGCATTGCCAGGAACCGGCATGCAACTCATAGATCGACAGCGGTGCACTGGTTCGCTGACGCTCGCCCCGCGACTGCATCCAGTCCTGATCCTGCCAGTCGACTTGCAGCGGCGAAGCGACTTTCGACGCGGTGTCTGGCGGCAGCGCTGTGGCCAGGGCCACCGGGTCGGCCTTGAGCGGCAGAATGCCGTGGGCGCCGAGGATTTCGTATTTGTAGGCCTCCCCCGCTTGCAGGCGCGGGATGAACAACTCCCAGACCCCAGTGGGATGGCGCAGGCGCATCGGATGCCGACGACCGTCCCAGACGTTAAAATCGCCGACCACCGAGACCCTTCTGGCGTTCGGCGCCCACACGGCGAAGCGCACACCCTCCACGCCATCGACTGTCTTCAGTTGCGCACCGAGGCAACTGCTCAGATCCCGGTGATTGCCCTCGGCGAACAGGTACAAATCCATCTCGCCGAGTAACGGGCCAAAGCTGTAGGGGTCTTCGGCCAGTTGCTCGCCGCCGGCCCAACGGGTTCGCAATAAATAGGGCCGGGCCTGCTCGAAGTGCCCGACGAACAACCCCGGCGTCTGGGTCGCCTCAAGGCTGCCGAGTTCTTCACCGGAGGCCTTGTCCACCACCTGCACGCTCAAGGCGTCCGGCAGATAGGCCCGAATGAATTGCCCGCCGGCGCCATCGCCGTGCGGGCCGAGAATTGCAAAGGGATCCTGATGTTCGGCGCGTACCAACGCGTCGATATCCCGCGCCCTGGGCAGCAGCGCCTCTTTAACGTGCCCCTGTTCCTTGTTCGAGATACTCATGACTACTCTCCACCAAGATCGGAAAAGGGTTTAAGCCCACTCAATAATCCATATAAGCCGTGCAACGGCACGGGCAGCCAGGTGGGGCGATTTTCCGCCTCATAGGCCACTTCGTAAGCCGCCTTCTCCAGCCCGAACAACGCCAGCGCAGCGTCCTCGCCTTCGGGATCTTGCCATGCATGAGCAAGACTAGCTGCCGCCAGCCGATAAGCGTCGACAAATGATTGTCGCGCCTCTCTTAAATAACGCTCGGCAACCCTTTGACGCGCCGCCTGAGCATCCGCCGTGTTATCGACGTTGTGCACGTTGATCGCCATCGCCGCGGCGTAATCGAAGGAGCGCAACACGCCGCTGACGTCTTTATAGGGGCTGTGTTTACTGCGGCGCTCACGCAGCGGCCGCGCGGGTTCACCCTCAAAATCGATCAGATAAGCATCACCCTTGATCACCAGCACTTGCCCCAGGTGCAAGTCACCATGGACGCGGATACGCAAGCCGCCAGCGGCCTTTTTGCCCAACTCCTGGATATGTCCGAGGATGGCTTTCTTGTTGTCCAGCAAACGGCTGACCAATGTCTGGTCCGCCGCGCTCAGTTCGGTTTGATGTTGCTTGAGCAGCTTCAGTGCATGCTCCAGCTGCGCCGCCACGTCCTTGGCCGAGGCCAGGGCATCTTTCTGACTCATGATGTGTGGGGCAAAGTCCGGGTTGGCGCTCGGGGTCGCCAGTACCTGATGCATCTCCCCCAGGCGCTGGCCGAGCATGCCGGCAAAATCCTTCAACTCGCCGAGAGCGTTGTAGTGCTGTTCCTGCTCGGACACGGCATCGGCGAGCTCGTCACGAAGCGCCCGTTCGAGGTTGTTCTGGGTCCATTCCCACGCGTCGCCCTGATTGCTCAAGTAACCTTGGGCGATCATCAACAGCGTGTCCTCGCCCGCCGCATCGCGACGAATCACCGCTCCCAACAGCGGCGAAATATTTTTGAAACCGGCGTGGGTCAGGTACGCGCTCATTTCCAGTTCCGGGTGCACCCCTGACGCGACCTTGCGGATTAGCTTCAGCACCAGGCTGGCGCCGATCACCACCGAACTGTTGGATTGCTCGGCAGACAGGTAACGCACCTGCGACTCGGCACTCAGCCCCAGTTTGGCCAATTCATCAGTAGGCTCGAAACGGATCTCGCCACCGTCCGAGGGCAACACCGTACTGGCCTGCATGCCCTGCAACACTGCATGAACAAAGCTGTCGAGGCTGAAGGCGTCGGTGATCAGGCCGACCTGACGACCGCGACGGACCCTGGCCAGCGCCAATTGCTGCGGCAACGCGGCGCCAACCTGTTCCTCGGAAATAAAGCCAAACGGCAATTGATAGCGGCTGGTCTGGCCAGCGCTGGTGACGTCGATTTCACTCAACAGCACCGGATGCTGCGGGTCGCCGAAGCGCACGCCGTAAGCGAGGTTGACGCTGTCGATGGTGCCGTCCTTGCCGGCGAACCAGCGACGATTCTGCAACCAGCTCGGCAAAATGCCCTGCTCCAGTGACTGCCGAGACGGCGCTTCGAGCAGCTCTTCCATGCGCTGCTTCAGCACCAGCGTGGTGAAGTCCGGCAGGCTTTGCGCCGGCTCCACGTGCCAGCTCGGCATCTGGTTCTCCGCCGCCAGGCCGAACCAGTAGAACCCGTAAGGCGCCAGCGTCAGCAGGAAATTCAACTGACCGATGGGCGGGAACGCGTTGCCGCCGAGCATCTCCACCGGAACCATGCCGACATACGCCGACAAATCCAGCTCCGCCGCTTGCGCGCTGCGGGACACGTTGGCCACGCACAGAATGATCTCGTGCTTGCCGTCCGCGCCGGTGAATTCACGGGTGTAAGCCAGGATCCGGCGATTGCTCGGCGACAGCATCTTCAGCGTGCCGCGACCGAAGGCCTTGGACTGCTTGCGTATCGCGAGCATGCGCCGGGTCCAATTCAACAATGAATGAGGGTCGCCGGCCTGGGTTTCGACGTTGACCGACAGATAGCCATACTGCGGGTCCATGATCGGCGGCAACACCAGACTGGCCGGGTCGGCGCGGGAGAAGCCGCCGTTACGGTCGATTGACCATTGCATCGGCGTGCGCACACCGTCGCGGTCGCCGAGGTAGATGTTGTCACCCATGCCGATTTCATCGCCGTAATACAGGGTCGGCGTGCCGGGCATCGACAGCAACAGACTGTTGAGCAGCTCCACGCGACGACGATCGCGTTCCATCAACGGCGCCAGACGCCGGCGAATCCCCAGGTTGATCCGCGCCCGACGGTCGGCCGCGTAGTAATTCCACAGGTAATCGCGCTCCTTGTCGGTGACCATTTCCAGGGTCAATTCATCGTGGTTGCGCAGGAAAATCGCCCACTGGCAGTTGGCAGGGATTTCCGGAGTCTGGCGCAGAATGTCGGTAATCGGGAAACGATCTTCCTGGGCCAGCGCCATGTACATGCGCGGCATCAGCGGGAAGTGAAACGCCATGTGGCATTCGTCGCCGTTCTGGCCTTTGGCGTCGGTGTTACCAAAATACAGCTGAGTGTCTTCCGGCCACTGATTGGCCTCGGCCAGCAGCATGCGATCGGGGTAATTGGCGTCGATCTCGGCGCGGATCTGCTTGAGGACGTCGTGGGTCTCGGGGAGGTTTTCGTTGTTGGTGCCGTCGCGCTCGATCAGGTACGGGATCGCGTCCAGCCGCAGGCCGTCGATGCCCATGTCGAGCCAGTAGCGCATCACCGACAGCACCGCTTTCATCACTTGCGGGTTGTCGAAATTCAGGTCCGGCTGGTGGGAATAGAAGCGGTGCCAGAAGTACTGACCGGCCACCGGGTCCCAGGTCCAGTTGGACTTTTCGGTGTCGAGAAAGATGATGCGGGTGCCGTCGTATTTCTGGTCGTTATCGGACCAGACATATAAGTCGCGGGCCGCCGAGCCGGGCTTGGCCTTGCGCGCGCGCTGGAACCACGGGTGCTGGTCCGAGGTATGGTTGATGACCAGCTCAGTGATCACCCGCAGGCCGCGTTCGTGGGCCTCGGCAATGAAACGCTTGGCATCGGCCAGGGTGCCGTAGTCGGGGTGCACGCCACGGTACTCGGCGATGTCGTAGCCATCGTCGCGTCGTGGCGAGGGGTAGAACGGCAACAGCCAGATGGTGTTGACGCCCAGATCGGCAATGTAATCGAGCTTGGCGATAAGGCCGGGAAAGTCGCCGATCCCGTCATTGTTGGAGTCGAAAAAAGACTTAACGTGAACCTGGTAGATCACCGCATCCTTGTACCAGAGCGGGTCTTTGATGAAGGTGGCTGACCTGGGTTTCTTCGCCATTTGAAACTCCTGTTTAATTCGAATAAAACCGCCGGACCTGTGGCGAGGGAGCTTGCTCCCGCTCGGCTGCGAAGCAGTCGTAAAACCTGCAAATGAGGTGTGACTGACATATTGTCTGGGGCCGCTGCGCGCCCCAGCGGGAGCAAGCTCCCTCGCCACAAAAGCCCCCTCGCCACAGTCAAGAAGCGGTGATCCGCCAAATCCCGAACGGCAGATGCCACGGTTCGATCCGCATGAACTGGTACTTGCCGTGCCAGGTCCAGCGGTGACCGTTCATCAAGTCTTCGCCTTGGGTGCTGGCATCGTCGGGCAGGCCCATTTCCCACAGCGGCAATTCAAAATTCGCTTCCTGGGCGTTATTCGGATCGAGGCTGACGGCCACCAGAATGAAATTGCTGCCATCCTCACTGCGCTTGCCGAAATACAGAATGTTGTCGTTCCAGGCGTTGTAGACCTTCAGGCCCAGATGCGTGTGCAGCGCCGGGTTCTGCCGGCGGATGCGGTTGAGCTGGGCGATTTCGGCAATGATGTTGCCCGGCGCGTTGAAGTCCCGCGGGCGGATCTCGTACTTCTCGGAATTGAGGTACTCCTCCTTGCCCGGCACCGGCGCCGCTTCACACAGCTCGAAGCCCGAATACATGCCCCATAACCCGGAACCCATGGTCGCAAGCGCCGCGCGAATCAGAAAACCCGGGCGCCCGGAGTCATGCAGGAATGCCGGGTTGATGTCCGGCGTATTGACGAAAAAATTCGGCCGGTAGCATTCACGCCATGGCGACTCGTTGAGTTCGGTGAAATAAGTCGCCAGTTCGGTCTTGGTGTTGCGCCAGGTGAAATAGGTGTAGCTCTGGGAGTAACCGACCTTGCCCAGGCGCGCCATCATCGCCGGCGTGGTAAAGGCTTCCGCCAGAAAAATCACCTCGGGGTACAGCGCCCGCACATCGGCGATCAACCACTGCCAGAACGGCAACGGTTTGGTGTGGGGGTTATCAACGCGAAACAGCTTCACGCCCTCTTCGACCCAGCCCACCACGATGTCGCGCAATTCAACCCACAGGCTGGGAATCGCATCCACGGCATAGAAATCGACGTTGACGATGTCCTGATATTTCTTCGGCGGGTTCTCGGCGTATTTGATCGTGCCGTCCGGGCGCCAGTTGAACCAGCCCGGATGCTCTTTGAGCCAAGGGTGATCCTGGGAACACTGAATCGCAAAGTCGAGGGCCACTTCCAGCCCATGTTCGGCGGCCGCCGCGACGAGCCGGCGAAAGTCTTCGCGGCTGCCCAGTTCCGAGTGAATCGCCTCATGCCCGCCTTCTTCGCTGCCGATGGCGTAAGGACTGCCCGGGTCGTCGGGGCCGGCGGTCAACGAGTTGTTCGGGCCTTTGCGATAGCTGCGGCCGATCGGGTGGATCGGCGTGAAGTACAGCACGTCGAAGCCCATGTCCTGAATCATCGCCAGCCGCGTATGCACGTCATTAAAGGTGCCATGACGGGCCGGATCATCCGTGATCGAGCGTGGGAACAATTCATACCAACTGGCGAACTGCGCCAACTCCCGCTCCACGTCCACCGGAAATTCAGGACTCAGACTCACGAAGGGACGATGATCGGCCTGGGCCATCAAATCCGCGCTGCGTTGGTGCAGAAACAAGGCAACCTGCTCGGTTTCGAGCAGACCGGACAACTCATGGTGCAACGCCGCCAGCTGCTCGCTGAGGAGGCCTTCACTGCGTTCCGCTGCCTGCTTGACGTGCAGGCGCCCTTCCTGCAATTCCAGGCTGACCGACATGCAGGCCCCGTGCTTCTTTTTCAGCTCATAACAAAAACTGGCGTACTGATCGATCCAGGCTTCGATACAGAACGCATAGCGGCCCTGCTTCTTGACACGGAACTGGCCCTGCCAGCCGTTATTGCCCAACTCGGCCATCACCTCGCTCTGCCAGGTGTCGTCGCCTTCGGCACGCCAACGGATGCGCACGGCCAGTTTGTCATGACCGTCGGCAAACACTTTGCTGGTCACCACCACGTCCTGATCGACCACGGCTTTAACGGCAAATTGCCCGCCGTCGAGGGTCGGCATGGTGTTTTCGATCACGATACGCGGCAGCAGCAACGCCTGGGACAGCGGTATATGCGGGTTGTAGCTCAGTTCTGTGGGTTTTTCAGCGGTCATCGAGCATCTCTCCTTACGCCCCAAGGACGCTCTTGTGCCTGGTCATCACTCACACGAAGCGATCTGCCCCAAGATGAACTCAAGGGTATGAACACACATAAGTTCCGAGCCACAGGCGCCGGCAAAGTTCAGAGGGATTTGCCAGGTCCTTCGAGGAATCAATCCCCCGGGCACGGGTCAACCAACTTAAGCACGACTCACGCCATCTATCGGTTGCACAGAACAATCACCGGCAAATGCGCCCTAACACTTAATGAATCCGCAAAAAGGCCTCCTCCATGACCGTGCGCATCGACAACCAGACCTGCTTCTTCATCACCGAAAACGGCGAAGAAATTCGCCTTTGCCCTGATATCACCATAATCACTGACGAGGAAAAATCCATGTCGGCAGTAGAACTCGACGGCCAGCGCTTCTACATCACCGAAGCAGAAGCCGACGCATTGACCGTAGCAGGCGCCGTGGACGGTCGCCGGCATTTGAAGGCCACGAACAGTGATTCGGTGATTTGACTGACCGGCATCAACACACCCCACCAGCGCCTGACATAGGTACTCGCAGCCCGCCCTTGCGGGTGCATCAAGTTGTCGCAGGCGGGTGTGGGCAGCCCATCTGATCCGCTTTTTATTGCGTTAGCTGAGTCTGTTATGCAAACAGATCGCTGGTCATAGTGCTCAGGCCTGATGGAGGCTGATGAGCGAAAGACCATGAGCGATAGAATCCCCGTCCGAACCGTTGAACCTGCCTCGTTTATAAAAAACAATGAGCCTTCGCGTCCAAAGATGAAGGCCAAGTCCAGTGACAACCTGATCCACACCCGCAGCTTCACCGGCCTGTTCCGCACTCTGCGCATGAGCGGCGCGGGGTTTCTGTTTCTACTGTTCTTCGGCACGGTGTGGCTGAACTGGGGCGGCCGCCAGGCGGTGCTCTGGGACCTGTCCGAAAGCAAATTCCACATCTTCGGCGCGACCTTCTGGCCGCAGGACTTCATCCTGCTGTCGGCGCTGCTGATCATCGCCGCCTTCGGTCTGTTTGCGATCACCGTGTTCGCAGGCCGGGTCTGGTGCGGTTACACCTGCCCGCAGAGCTCCTGGACCTGGATCTTCATGTGGTGCGAGAAGATCACCGAAGGCGAGCGCAACCAGCGGATCAAGCTGCAAGCCGCGCCCTGGGGCCTGAACAAACTGCTCCGTCGCTCGGCCAAACACACCTTGTGGCTGGCGATCAGCCTGCTCACCGGCCTGACCTTTGTCGGCTACTTCACACCGATCCGGCCCCTGGCCGAAGAGCTGCTGACTTTGCAAATCGGCGGTGTCAGCCTGTTCTGGGTGCTGTTTTTCACCGGTGCCACTTACATCAACGCCGGCTGGCTACGTGAAGCCGTGTGCATGCACATGTGTCCATACGCAAGGTTCCAGAGCGTGATGTTCGACAAGGACACCCTGACCATTTCCTACGACGTGGCTCGCGGCGAAAACCGTGGCCCGCGCAAACGTGAAGTGAAACCCGCCGAGGTCGGACTGGGCGATTGCATCGACTGTCAGGTGTGCGTCCAGGTTTGCCCGACCGGCATCGACATCCGCGATGGCTTGCAGATGGAATGCATCGGTTGCGCCGCGTGCATCGACGCCTGCGATTCGATCATGGACAAAATGGGCTACGCCCGAGGGCTGATCAGCTACACCTCGGAACATCAATTGCAGGGTGGCAAGACCCACCTGCTGCGCCCGCGCCTGATCGGTTACACCGCGGTGCTGCTGGTGATGATCGGCGCGTTCGCCCTGGCCTTGGTGGAGCGGCCGATGGTGTCGCTGGACGTGAGCAAGGACCGTGGCCTGTTCCGCGAGAACAGTGAAGGTCAGATCGAAAACATCTACAGCCTGAAGGTCATCAACAAGACCCAGCAACGTCAGGAGTACCGTCTGACACTGGTCGACGACGACGGCTTCCAGTTGCAAGGCAAGACCGAACTGAGCCTGGCCCCCGGTGAAATCGTCGATGTACCGGTGTCGGTGGCGATGACCACGGAACGGCCGAGCAGCAGCTCGCAGACAATCAGCTTCAAGATTGTCGACAGCGATGAGCCAGACATCTATAGCGTGGCCAAGAGCCGGTTTGTTGCACCGATGAACCGCTGAGCCTTTAAGATGCAATCCTTTGTCCTGTGGCGAGGGGGCTTGCCCCCGTTCGGCTGCGAAGCAGTCGCAAAACCAGACAACTCGGTATGTCTGAAAAATGTAGGGGGCCGCTTCGCGACCCAACGGGGGCAAGCCCCCTCGCCACAAAATGCACAACTCACTAACCGGGCACTCGATGAAACGCTACGAAAAATTCGCCGACGATATCGCTGAACTGATCCGCTCCGGCGTACTTGGCCCCGGCCATCGGGTGCCGTCGGTGCGCTACGCCAGCCAGACCTACGGCGTCAGCCCGTCCACAGTGTTCCAGGCCTATTACCTGCTCGAACGTCGCGGCCTGATCCGCGCGCGACCGCGTTCCGGCTACTTCGTCAATGCGCATGCACCAAGCCCGTTCTCGGAGCCGGTGATCAGCAGCCAGGTCAACGAGTCCACCGAAGTCGACGTCAGCGAACTGGTGTTCTCAGTGCTGGACTCGATCAAGGACCCCACCACCGTGCCCTTCGGGTCGGCCTTCCCCAGCCCCATGCTGTTCCCGCTGCAGCGCTTGTCCCGCTCGCTGGCCAGTGCTTCCCGGGAGATGGACCCGCGCATGGTGGTCACCGACATGTCGCCGGGCAACCCGCAACTGCGTCGGCAAATCGCCCTGCGCTACATGGTCGGCGGGCTGATGCTGCCGATGGAGGAACTGCTGATCACCAACGGTGCGCTGGAAGCGCTGAACCTGTGCCTGCAAGCCGTCACCGAGCCTGGCGATCTGGTGGCCATCGAAGCCCCGGCCTTTTACGCCAGCCTGCAAGTGCTGGAACGGCTGAAGCTCAAAGCCGTGGAAATCCCCGTCCACCCGCGAGACGGCATCGACCTCGGCGTACTCGCCCAGACCCTGGAACGGCACCCGATCAAGGCGTGCTGGTGCATGACCAGTTTCCAGAACCCCATGGGCGCGACCATGCCCGAGGCGAAGAAACAGGAACTGGTGGAGTTGTTGCGCAGCCATCAGGTGCCGCTGATCGAGGATGACGTTTACGCCGAGCTCTATTACGGCCAACAGGCGCCGAAACCGGCCAAGGCGTTCGACACCGAAGGGCTGGTGATGCATTGCGGTTCGTTCGCCAAGAGCCTGGCCCCCGGTTACCGCATCGGCTGGGTCGCCGCCGGGCGCTATGCGCAGAAAATCGAACGGCTGAAACTCATGACCTCGCTGTGCGCTTCGATGCCCGCCCAGGCCGCCATCGCCGATTACCTGCAACACGGCGGCTACGACCGGCACCTGCGCAAACTGCGTTACGCCCTGGAAGAACAGCAAAGTGCGATGCTCGCCGCCATCGCCCGCTACTTCCCGGCCCAGACCCGCGTCAGCCAACCGGCCGGCGGTTACTTCCTGTGGCTGGAACTGCCACCGCAGATGGATTCGTTGAAGTTGTTTCAGATGGCATTGGCGCAGGGGATCAGCATTGCACCGGGGCCGATTTTTTCACCGACCCAGCGGTTCAGGAATTGTATTCGGTTGAATTATGGCAGCCCGTGGACCGAGGATTCGGAGAAGGCGATGGAGACGTTGGGGCGGATTGTCAGGTCCTTTTAACAGCAAAAGATCGCGGCGCCCACAGGCGCGTGGGAGCTGCCGAAGGCTGCGATCTTTTGATCTTGCTTCTGATCTTTACCGCCCACCACCAAGATCGACGAAAGTCCCGGTCGCATACGACGCCTTATCCGACAACAACCACACAATCGCCTCCGCCACTTCATCCGGCCGCCCACCGCGGGCCATCGGAATCGCCGACTCAAGTTTGCTGACCCGGTCCGGATCGCCGCTCAATGCATGGAAATCGGTGTAGATGTAACCCGGACGCACCGCATTGACGCGAATCCCCTCGCCCGCCACTTCCTTGGACAGGCCGATGGTGAAGGTGTCCAGCGCCCCCTTGGACGCGGCGTAATCCACGTACTCGTTGGGTGAACCCAAACGCGAGGCGACCGAGGAGACGTTGACGATGCTGCCGCCCTGCCCGCCGTGTTTGGGCGACATGCGCAAAATCGCGTGTTTGGCGCAGAGGATCGGCGCCAGAACGTTGGTCTTGAGGATTTTCAGAATGCGGAATTCCGACATTTCGTCGATCCGCGACTTTTGCCCGACGGTGCCTGCGTTGTTCACCAGCGCGGTGACCCGACCCAGTTCGGTGTCCACCCGATGAAACAGAGCGATCACTTCGTCTTCGATGCTGACGTCGGCACGCACGGCGATGGCTTGGGCACCGCGTGCGCGGACTTGCTCCAGCACACTGAGCGCCGCCTGTTCGTCGGACTGATAATTGATGCAGATCCGATAACCTTGTTCGGCGGCCAACAGGGCCGTGGCGGCGCCGATTCCACGGCTGCCGCCGGTGATGACGATAACTTTGTCCATGCTGGCTTTCCCCCGTTCCTAGCGTAAGCAGTCGGGGCCAAGAATAACCGCCATTGCGCGGTTTTGCATGGACCTGCATCAACCCTGTGATGACAAACCTGTGGCGAGGGAGCTTGCTCCCGTTCGGCTGCGAAGCAGTCGTAAATTCAGGCAACCTGGTAGGTCTGAAGAAATGAGGGGGCCGCTTCGCTGCCCAGCGGGAGCAAGCTCCCTCGCCACAGGTATTCACCATCAGTTCAGGGGTCCGTCAGCCGGTAGCCGATTGCTCCCCGCGGTGTATGTCGACCATGAAGCGATCGGCCGGTAGCGGGTGCCCGAGCAGGTAGCCCTGCAACGAGTCGCAGCCCAGCTGGGTCAGGAAGTCTTGCTGGACACCGGTTTCCACCCCTTCGGCGACGATCCGCAGGCCCAGCGCCTGGCCAAGGGCGACGATGGCCGAGACAATGGCCGCGTCGTCGCTGTCGTGCTCCAGATCGCGGACGAAACCCCGGTCGATCTTCAGTTCATTGGCCGGCAGGCGCTTGAGGTACATCAAGCTCGAATAGCCGGTACCGAAGTCATCGATGGACAGATCGACGCCCATTTCCGACAGCTCCTGCAACACCGTCATGCTCGCATCGGCGTCGCTCATGGCGGTGGTTTCGGTGATTTCCAGGGTCAGGCTGTTGGCCGGCAGATGATGGGTGGCCAGGGCCTTGGCAACGCTCTGCACCAGCCCCGCGTGGCAGAATTGCAAGGCCGAGAGGTTCACCGCGATACGCCAATCGGTGTAACCGAGCACGTACCACTCGCGCATCTGCCGGCAGGCCTCGTTGAGCACCCACTCGCCAATCGGAATGATCAGCCCGGTCTTCTCCGCAAGGTCAATGAACGTGTCCGGCTGCAGCAGGCCCAGGGTCGGATGCTCCCAGCGCAGCAACGCCTCGGCGCCCACTGGCCGGCCATGACCGGCGTCGAATTTGGGCTGGTAATAAAGCTTGAACTGTTGCTGATCGACGGCACTGCGCAAGTCCTGGAGCAATTGCAGCTGTTTGCGCGCGTTGCTGTTCATCGAGGCGTCGAAGAAGCGATGACCGTTTTTCCCGGCGCCTTTGGCGTGGTACATCGCGGCATCGGCGTTCATCAGCAACTCATCGGCCGTCTGACCGTTGCCTGGATAGAGCGCGATGCCGACACTGGCGGAAATCTGCAAGTCATGTTCGGCGACCCGGAACGAGCGCGCAATCAACCCGACCTGACGCTCCGCCAGGCTCAGCGCATCGTTCGGCTCGTTCAGGCGCACCAGCAACACGAACTCGTCGCCGCCGATCCGCGCCAGGGTGTCCTGGCTACGCAGGTCTTCGCGCAGGCGCAGTGCAACTTCACGCAACAGCTGGTCGCCCATGTGATGGCCGAACGCATCGTTGACCGGTTTGAAGCCGTCCAGATCAATGAACATCAACGCAAAACAGCTGCCCTGCTCCTGCACTTTCGATATGGCCTGATCGATACGGTCGGCCAGCAACATGCGGTTGGGCAAACCGGTCAGGGTGTCGTGCAAGGCCAGTTGAGTGAGTTCACGGTTGGCCACGGTCAGCGAGTGGGCGAGGTCCGCGGTGCGAGCCTCCAGGCGGGCATCGAGGATCGACGTCAGCAAGGCGATGCTCAATATCGCCAAGGTGGTGATCAGCACCAGGCTGTCCAGCCCCTTGCCGTTCAAACCACTGACCGCCGCACCACAGAAACTGCCGGCGGCAAAGCGCGCCGCGGCCATGCCGGTGTAGTGCATGCCGACGATGGCAATGCCCATGATGACTGCAGCACCCGCACGGAACAGGCGAACATGCGGCGTGTGCTGGCGCAGGCGGAAAGCGATCCATAACGCCGCGCCCGACGCGCCGACGGCAATCAGCAACGACGCGCCAAACAGAGTCGGGTCGTAATCGATGCCCGGCTGCATGCGCATGGCGGCCATGCCGGTGTAATGCATGGCACTGATACCCGCGCCCATGATCAGCGCGCCGAACGCCAGTTGCCAGGCCGGCAGCCGTGGCTGACTGACCAGCCAAAGGGCAAAGCCGCAAGACAGCACCGCGATCAACAGCGACAGTGCCGTGAGGGTGGTGTCGTAGCCCAGGTCGATCGGCAATGTGAACGCAAGCATGCCGATGAAATGCATCGACCACACGCCGATGCCCATCGCAAAAGCGCCGCCCGCCGTCCATAAATGCACCGCTCGGCCCTTGGCCGTGGCGATGCGTCCGGTGAGGTCAAGCGCGGTATAAGAGGCCAGTATCGCCACGCACAGCGATATGAAAACCAGCGTAAGGGAATAACTACCAATGAGCATGGGATTTCTCGCAACAGCCCCCGCCATACTGTGTTTGTTCTCGGGGAGCAAAGCCGGCGATTGTACTGATTCCGCGGACGAACGCACTCACAAAGTAATCAAAAGGCCATCAAGATGATTGTGGCGAGGGAGCTTGCTCCCGCCGGACGGCGAAGCCGTCCCAAAGATGCTCACGCGTACATTCAGTCAAAACGCATCAATCGGTTTGCGACTGCTTCGCAGCCGAGCGGGAGCAAGCTCCCTCGCCACAGGGATGGGGTTATTGCTTGTCACTCACCTGAAGCTGCCCGTCCCACCCACCGCCCAGCGCGGCAATCAACTGCACGCTGGCAATCAGCCGGCTCTGCAACAGGCTCAGCGCGTTGCGTTCGTTGTTCAACGCCGTAGCCTGAACCACCACCACATCCAGATAGGCAATCAACCCGGCCTTGTACTGATTCCGGGTCAAGCGAAGAGACTCGCGCGCCGCATCCAGAGCTTCCTGGCGCACGACGGCTTCGTCTTCCAGCACCTTGAGCTGCACCAGATAGTTTTCCACTTCGCGGAAACCATCGAGCACGGTCTGGCGGTATTTGGCGACAGTCTCGTCGTAGGCCGCTTCACTGCGATCGACTTCCGCCGAGCGCTGGCCACCGTCGAACAGGGTCATGGCCAGCTGTGGGCCGACCGACCAGAAACGGTTCGGCAGGCTGATCCAGTTGGCGTAAGTGCTACTGCTATAGCCGCCGTTCATGCTCAGGGTCAGGTCCGGGTAGTAGGCCGCCTTCGCCACGCCGATGTTGGCGTTGGCGGCCATCACCGAGCGTTCGGCGGAGGCGATGTCCGGACGGCGTTCCAGCAACTGTGAAGGCAGGCTCAGCGGCACTTGGGGCAACGCCGGGATGTCTTTGGTTTCGGCCAGGCTGAATTCGGCCGGCGGCAGGCCGATCAGCACGGCGATGGCGTTCTCGAACTGCGCGCGCTGCCAGATCAGGTCGACCATCTCCGCCTGGGTGGTTTTGAGCTGAGTGGTGGCCTGGGCCACCGCATCCTTGCCGGAAACTCCGGCGCGGTACTGGTTTTCGGTCATTTTCAGCGAGCGCTGATAGGCCTCGACTGTCGCTTCCAGCAGGCGTTTCTGCTCATCGATCACCCGCAATTGCAGGTAGTTCTGCACCAGCTCCGATTGCTGGCTCAGGCGCATCGCCGCCAGGTCGGCAAAACTCGCCTGGGCGTTGGCCGTGTCGGCTTCCAGGCCTCGACGCAATTTGCCCCAGATATCGGCTTCCCAACTGACCCCGGCCTGTGCCGAGTAAGTGTCACGGATGCCGCTGGACGAACTGCTCAGGCTCGAACTGCTGCTGCCGGTGCCCTGGCTGGAGCGGTTCTTGCTGACGGTCAGGTCCACCGTCGGAAAAAACGCCCCACGGGCACTGCGCACCAAGGCCTGGGCCTGACGGTACTGGGCCTCGGACTGGGCAACGGTCTGATTGGCGCTGTTGAGCTTTTCGATCAGGCCGTTGAGCTGCTGATCGCCATACAGCTCCCACCAGGCACCACGCGCCAACGAATCGCTGGGGTTGGCCTGACGCCAGCCGGCCGCCTCTTTGTACTGCGCAGGTGCGGCGGCTTGCGGGCGCTGGTAATCCGGGCCGATGGCGCAGGCACTGAGCATTGCCACGCACAGCGACAGGCTCAGCAAACGCGAGCCTCGGGCCGTGATCAGCGGTGCAGCCAGGTTGAGAAGCGAACGGTCAGTCATAGCGGAGTTTCCAGAGCAGCATCGGTACGCACCCCACGCCAGCGGTTGAAACGATGGCGCAGTTTGTCGAGATAGAGGTAAACCACCGGGGTGGTGTAAAGGGTCAGCACCTGGCTGAAGACCAGCCCGCCGATGATGGTCAGGCCCAGCGGCTGACGCATTTCCGCCCCTTCGGCGCGGCTCAGCAGCAGCGGCAAGGCACCGAGGATCGCCGCCAGGGTGGTCATCAGAATCGGTCGCAGCCGTTGCAGGCAGGCGCTGCGGATCGATTCCAGCGGCTCCAGGCCTTGGTGCCGTTCCAGTTGCAGCGCCAGGTCGATCATCAGAATGGCGTTTTTCTTCACTACACCAATCAACAGGAACAGCCCCAACAAGGAGATCAGGCTGAACTCACCGCCCAGCACATAGATCGACAGCAGCGCGCCGACCCCGGCCGATGGCAAGGTCGAAAGAATGGTCAGCGGATGAATGTAGCTTTCATACAGCACACCCAGCACCAGATACACCGCGACCAGCGCGCCGAGGATCATCCACGGCTGGCTCTTCTGTGCGGCGGCGAAGGCGTCGGCGGTGCCGGCCATTTTCGCGATCACGTCTTCCGGCAGGCCGAGTTTGGCAATCGCCCGCTCGATGGCCGCCGAGCCCTGCTCCACCGTCACCCCTTCGGCCATGTCGAAGGCGATGCTTTCCGAAGCGAACTGGCCTTCGTGGCTGACCCGATCGTTTTCCAGGCTGCTCTCATAGTGGGCGATGGTCGACAACGGAATTCGCGCGCCGTCGGCAGTGATCACTTTGACCTGGTTCAGGGTGACTGGGTCCTGGGCGTATTTCGGATTGACCTCCATCACCACCTGATACTGGTTGAGGCTGTCGTAGATCGTCGAAATCTGCCGCTGGCTATAGGCGTTGTTCAGCACCGCCGTGACCATGTTCATGTCCACGCCCAGCCGCTTGGCCTGGTCGCGATCGACGATCAGCGTCACTTGCTGGGCGCCACGGCCTTCACGGGCGTCAATCGCCGTCAGCTCAGGCAGGGCCTTGAAGGCGGCAACGACTTTCGGATACCACTCGCGTAACGCACCGAGATCGCCACTTTGCAGGATGTAGGAGTACTGCGAGGTGGTTTGCTCGCGACCGCCGCCGAATTGCAGGTCCTGGTCGGCCATCAGCATCAATTGCGCACCGGGCACCTTGGGCATTTCCTTGCGCAAACGCTCGATGACTTTCTGCGCGGACAGGTTGCGTTCCTTGATCGGCTTGAGCCGCACCAGCATGAACGCGTTATTGGTGCCATTGTTGCCACCGATGAACCCTGCAACGCTTTGCACCGCGTCGTCCTTGAGCACGGCGCGGCGGAAGGTTTCCATCTTCGGCTGCATCACGCTGAACGACAGGCCATTATCGCCACGCACGAAACCGATCAGCTGGCCGGTGTCTTGCTGGGGAAGAAAGGTTTTAGGAACAACAACATACAGCGCAATGTTTACGCCAATCGTCACGAACAGACTGAGCAAGGTCAGTCGGCGATGACGCAGCACCCAGTCGAGGCTGGTGGCGTATTTGCCGACCATCCACTCATTGGCCCGCTGGCTCCAGCGTTGCAAACGGTTTTCCTGCCCCGGCGTATGCGGCTTCAGCCAGCGCGCACAAAGCATTGGCGTCAGCGTCAGCGACACCAGCAGCGACACCACGATGGCCGCCGCCAGGGTGATGGAAAACTCGCGGAACAGGCTTTCGATGATCCCGCCCATGAACAGGATCGACAGGAACACCGCCACCAGCGAGACGTTCATCGACAGCAGCGTGAAGCCGACTTCCTGCGCCCCGAGGTACGCGGCCTTCATCGGCGGTACGCCCTTGTCGATGTGCCGGGAAATGTTCTCCAGCACCACGATGGCATCGTCCACCACCAGCCCGGTGGCCAGAATCAGCGCCATCAGCGACAGGTTGTTCAGGGAGAAGCCGTAGAGGTACATCACCGCAAACGTGCCCACCAGTGACACCGGCACCGCCAGGGTCGGAATCAAAGAGGCGCGAAAGTTACCGAGGAACAGGAACACCACCAGAATCACCAGCGCCACGGCAATCAACAGGGTCATTTCCGCTTCGTGCAGGGTGGCCTTGATCACCGGCGAACGGTCCATCGCCAGGTTCAGCTTGACGCTGGCCGGCAGCACTGCCTGCAATGCCGGCAACTGCGCCTTGATCTCGTTGACCGTCTCGATGATGTTGGCGCCGGCCTGGCGGTTGATCACCAGCAAGACTGCCGCGTCATCGTTGAAGAACCCGCTGTTGTAGCGGTCCTCGACGCTGTCGCTGACCTTGGCCACATCCTTCAGGCGCAAGGCTGCGCCGTCCGCGTAGTGAATGATCAGCGACTCGTAATCCTTGGCCTTTTCCAGCTGATCGTTGGCCTGGACCTGCCACAGCCGCCGGCCGTCTTCGACCGAGCCCTTGGGCCGGCGCACGTTGGCGTTGGCGATGGTGGTGCGCACATCGTCCAGTGCCACGCCGTACTGGTTGAGCGCCTGGGGTTCGAGCTCGATGCGCACCGCCGGCAACGAACTGCCGCCGATCTGCACTTCACCTACGCCCTGCACCTGGGACAGGCTCTGGGACAGAATGGTCGAGGCCAAATCGTAGAGCTGGCCTTTTTCCAACACATCCGAGGTCAGCGACAGCACCATGATCGGCGCTTGCGATGGGTTGACCTTCTTGTAGGTCGGCATGCTGCGCATCCCGCTGGGCAGCAGGTTGCGCGAGGCGTTGATCGCCGCCTGCACTTCCCGCGCCGCGCCGTTGATGTCGCGGTCCAGGTCGAACTGCAGAATCACCCGGGTCGAGCCCTGGCTGGAACGGCTGCTCATGGTGTTGACCCCGGCGATGGTGCCGAAGGAACGCTCCAGCGGCGTGGCCACGGTTGAGGCCATGACCTCCGGGCTCGCACCAGGCAGACTGGCCTGAACCACGATCACCGGAAAATCCATCTGCGGCAGTGGCGATACCGGCAACAGGCCGAAGCTCACGCCGCCCAGCAGCATGATCGCCAGGCTCAGCAACATCGTCGCGACCGGGCGCTTGATGAAAGGTCCGGACAGGTTCATGGCTGCTCTACCGGGTCCACGGACTGGGTCTTACGGCCCCAGCGCCGCCCGAGGCGGTCGAAGTACAAGTAGATAACGGGCGTGGTGAACAGCGTCAGCACCTGACTCACCAGCAAGCCACCGACCATTACCAGACCCAGCGGCTGGCGCAATTCCGCGCCGGAGCCGGTGGCGAGCATCAGCGGCACCGCGCCGAACAACGCCGCCAGGGTGGTCATCAGAATCGGCCGGAAACGCAACAGCGCCGCCTGATAGATCGCAGCCTGCGGGTCCATGCCCTGATTACGTTCAGCCTCGAGGGCGAAGTCGATCATCATGATCGCGTTCTTTTTCACGATACCGATCAGCAAGATGATGCCGATGATCGCGATCATCCCTAGGTCATTACCGCTCAACAGCAACGCCAGCAAGGCGCCGACCGCCGCCGAGGGCAAGGTCGAGAGGATGGTGATCGGGTGAATGTAGCTCTCGTAGAGCACGCCGAGCACGATGTACATGGTCACCACCGCCGCCAGGATCAGCAGCAAGGTGCTAGACAGCGACGCCTGGAACGCTTCGGCCGCGCCCTGGAACTGGGTCTGCACGCCAATCGGCATGCCGATGTCTTTCTGCACCTGATCGATGATCTGCACCGCATGCCCCAACGCCACGCCGGGCGCCAGGTTGAACGACATCATCACCGCCGGGAACTGGCCGATGTGGGTGATCGCCAGCTGCGCCTGACGCTCCTCGACATGCGCCAGGCTGGACAGGCGCACTTGCCCGCCATCGGTGGTCTTGACGTGAATCTGGTTCAGCGCATCGGGGCCGATCTTCTCGCCGGACTGCGATTGCAGCACCACGCGGTACTGGCTGGCCTGGGTGTAAATGGTGGAAATCTGCCGCTGGCCGAAGGCGTCGTAGAGCGCGTCAGTGATGTTCGACACCGATACGCCAACCCGCGACGCCGCATCGCGGTCGATCACCAGATAAACCTGCAAACCCTTGTCCTGCAAATCGCTGGCGACATCGGTCAGTTCCGGCCGTTGCGCCAGGGCTTCGACCAGACGCCCGCTCCACAAGCCAAGCAACTCGGCATCCGGCGACGACATGCTGAACTGGTACTGCGTACGGCTGACCCGATCTTCGATGGTCAGGTCCTGCACCGGCTGCATGAACAGGCGAATGCCGACCAGCTTGTCCAGCTCCGGTTGCAAGCGGGCAATGACTTGGGTGGCGCTCAGGTTGCGGTGGCCGTGGGACTTGAGGTTGATCAGTAACCGGCCGCTGTTGAGCGTCGAGTTATCACCATCGACGCCAATATAGGACGACAGGCTTTCGACCGCAGGGTCAGCCAGAATCACCTTGGCCAATTCCTGCTGGCGCTCGCTCATCGCCGCGAAGGAAATCGACTGTGGCGCCTCGGAAATCCCCTGGATCACCCCGGTGTCCTGCACCGGGAAGAAACCCTTGGGTACCACCATGTACAGGAATACGGTCAATGCCAGCGTGCCGATGGCAACCAGCAAGGTCAGCGGCTGATGCTTGAGCACCCACTGCAACTTGCGCCCGTAGGCGGCGATCATCCAGTCGATGGTCGCGCCACTGGAGCGGTAGAACCAGCCCTGATCTTTTTCCTTGGGCTCACGCTTGAGCAACCGCGCGCACATCATCGGCGTCAGGGTCAGGGACACTACCAGCGAAATCAGGATCGCCACCGCCAACGTGATCGCGAACTCGCGGAACAAACGCCCCACCACGTCGGCCATGAACAGCAACGGAATCAGCACCGCGATCAACGACAGGGTCAGGGAAATCAGGGTGAAGCCGATCTGCTTGGCACCCTTGAGCGCCGCTTGCAGCGGGCTGTCGCCCTCTTCGATGAAGCGGGAAATGTTCTCCAGCATGACGATCGCATCATCCACCACGAAACCGGTGGCGATAGTCAGCGCCATCAGGGTCAGGTTGTTGACCGAAAACCCGGCGAGGTACATCACGCCGAAGGTGCCGATCAACGACAGCGGCACCGCCACCGACGGAATGATCGTGGCACTGGCCCGCCGCAGGAACAGGAACGTGACCATCACCACCAGGGCGATGGCGATCAGCAGTTCGTGTTGCACGTCGGTGACCGAGGCGCGGATGGTCTGGGTGCGATCGGTGAGCACCGTGACGTCGAGGCCGGCCGGCAGGTTGTCGGTGATGCTCGGCAGCAAGGCCTTGATCCGGTCGACCACCTCGATGACGTTGGCGCCGGGCTGACGCTGGATGTTCAGCAGCACGGCCTGGTTTTCATTGGCCCATGCCGCCAGGCGTTCGTTCTCGGCGCCATCGACGATTTGTGCCACGTCCTTGAGCCGCAACGGCGCGCCGTTTTTATAGGCCAGAATCAGGTTGGCGTAGTCCTTGGGCGACGTCAGCTGGTCGTTGGCGTCGAGCATCGACACCCGGGTCGGGCCGTCGAAGTTGCCCTTGGGCTGGTTGACGTTGGAGGCACCGATCAAGGTGCGCACGTCCGACAGGTTCAGGCCGTTGGCCGCCAGGGCCTCGGGGTTGACCTTGATCCGCACCGCCTGACGCTGACCGCCGGCAATAGTGACCATGCCGACGCCGCTGATCTGGGCGATTTTCTGTGCCATACGGGTGTCGACCAAGTCATTGAGCTTGGGCAGCAGCATGGTTTTGGAGGTGATGGCCAGGGTCAGCACCGGGGTATCCGCCGGGTTGACCTTGTTGTACACCGGCGGCGCTGGCAAATCCTTGGGCAGCAAATTGGTCGCGGCGTTGATCGCGGCCTGCACTTGCTGCTCGGCGACGTCCATGTTGATGTCGAGGCTGAACCGCAGGGTCAGCACCGAGGCACCACCGGAACTGGTCGAGGCCATCTGGGTCAGGCCGGGCATCTGGCCGAACTGACGTTCCAGCGGCGCAGTCACGGCGCTGGTCATGACATCCGGGCTGGCGCCGGGATAGAGCGTCATGACGCGGATGGTCGGGTAATCGACCTGAGGCAATGCCGACACCGGCAGCAGCCGATAAGCGATCACCCCGGCCAGAATAATGGCCAGCATGCTCAGGGTCGTGGCGACCGGGCGAAGGATGAACAGCCGCGAGATGTTCATGCGCCGCCCTTTTTCGCCTTGTCGGTGGCCGCCGGCTCGCCTGGGGTCGCCGCCGATTTGCCTTGCAGATGTTCGGTCGGAGTGGTCGGTACATCCTTGCTGTCGTTGACCACCTCCACTTCACTGCCGTCCTTCAGGCGGTCGGTGCCTTCCAGCACCACCCGATCACCGATGGCCAGGCCTTCGGTGATCACGGTGTTTTCCCCGTCACTGGCGCCGACTTTCAACTGGCGGATGGTGACCTTCTTGTCGCCGTCCAGCGCATAGACGAATGTGCCGTTGGTGCCGAACTGGATCGCCGCCGAGGGTGCAAGCACCACATCTTTAAGGGTATCGGCCAGCAGGTGCACGTTGACGAACTGATTGGGGAACAGCGCTTGATCGCGGTTCTCGTAGCGGGCCTTGAATTTCAGGGTGCCGGTGGTGACGTCGATCTGGTTATCGAGGCTCTGCAACACGCCGGTGGCCTGCAATTGGGTGTCGCCGCGGTCCCAGGCTTCGGCGGGCAGCTTGGCGCCGGTGCGATAGCGGGTCAGCACGGTGTCCAGGCTGTTTTCCGGCAAGGTAAAGGCCACGCTGATCGGTTGGGTCTGGGTGATGATCACCAGCGCCGTGGTGTCGTTGGCCGCCACAAGGTTGCCGACGTCCAGCTGCCGCAGACCCACACGCCCGGTGATCGGAGCGCGGATCTTGGTGAATTCCAGATTGAGCTTGGCGTCGTTGACCGCCGCCTGATTGGTCTTGACCGTACCCTGATACTGGGCGACCAGCGCTTCGGCGGTGTCCAGGGTTTGCTTGGCGATACTGTCTTCGCGGTACAGGCCACGATAACGCTCGACGTCGACCTGGGCGTTTTTCAATTGCGCCTGATTCTGCAGCAAGGTGCCTTCGGCCTGGAGCAAGGCATTCTGATAAGGACGTGGATCGATCTCGGCCAGCAGGTCACCCGCCTTGACCATCTGCCCTTCTTCGAAATAGACCTTGACCAGTTCGCCACCGACGCGGCTGCGCACATTGATGGTGTTCAGCGCCGTGACCGTGCCCAGCGCCTTGTAATACAGCGGAAAATCGCCTTTGACCACCGGCGCCACGCGCACCGGAACCGGTCCCGTCGCCCCGCCGAATCCCGGACGCATCCCCCCCGACCGACCGGTATGCCCGGCAACGGCTTTCTGCCCTGCGCCCTCCTTCGGGCTGCTGCCAGCGGGCCAGAATTTCCAGCACAGGCCGACGATGACCAACAGGACAAGCAGGCCGAACAGCCAGCGACGAGGATTGCGGGAAGCGGAGGATTGCATGGAATGATCAACCATTGGGCGCGTGCGCTTTTTTCTACGGGAGGCTGAACGATAAGCACTGGCGGGTATTAAGCAAAGCGCCTTTACCGGCAATTTACCTTTGGCTTACGTAACAGGAAGTTAGGACACAAATGAAAACGGCCTGGACAGGGCCAGGCCGTTAACAATTGTAAAACTTTGCTTACTTCAGAACGGCGAGCGCTGCGTCGTAGTTCGGTTCTTCAGCGATTTCCTTGACCAGTTCGCTGTGCAGGACCTTGTCGTTTTCGTCCAGAACCACGACGGCACGGGCGGTCAGGCCTTTGAGTGGACCATCGGCGATGGCCACGCCGTAGTTTTCCTTGAACTCGGCACCGCGCAGGGTCGACAGGTTCTGCACGTTTTCCAGGCCTTCGGCACCGCAGAAGCGGGCTTGGGCGAACGGCAGGTCAGCCGAGATGCACAGCACCACGGTGTTGGCCACGTCATTGGCCTGGGCATTGAACTTGCGCACGGAGGTGGCGCAGGTCGGGGTGTCGACGCTTGGGAAGATGTTCAACACTTTGCGCTTGCCGGCGAAGCTCGCCAGGGTCACGTCGGACAGATTGCCGGCAACCAGGGAAAAGGCTGGCGCCTGGGAACCGGCTTGTGGCAGTTGGCCGTTGACTTGAACCGGGTTGCCTTTAAGAGTGACTTGAGCCATGAACGGAGTCCTTCTGAACGTTGATGTAGAGAATTTTGACGAGGCCGAAGTTAACCACGAAATGAGCCGGGGACCTATGCAAAAACACAAATTGTCATGAGTGGCGGGAGAGGCAAACCTGCAATTCCACAGGGCTGGATGCACGTGCACTACCCGAGCAACCGCAGCATATTGCGGTGCCGCGCCGCGAAAATCCGCCGCATGCAGGCATTCACCAGCAGCCCTTCAGTCAAAGCACCGCCAATCGCCGCATAGGTCACGCGGTCGGTGTACAGCGTACCGCCCTCTCCCGCCGCCACCCGATGTTCATGACGAAAGGCGCGCAGCGGCCCCTTGAGCATTTCATCGATGAAATGCGTATCGCCGACCTCCCGGATCACCACCGTCCAGTTCGACGGGATCAGGTTGAACATCCAGTGCCTGAAGCGGAACTGGGGGGCACCTTCCGTTGGTCGTTGGATGGGTCTCACAGGAATATTTGATCGCGAGGAGGATGTCGAAAATACATCTGTTCTCTACAACATCGACTAAAACGAAAAGGACAATTTTTGTTTAGGTGCGTTGTCGATTCAAGTCACGCCCATTCGACTATGCAATGAATCACTCAACTTCAACGGAGACAAGACCATGCGATTCATGATCATTGTAAAAGCCAGCCCCGATTCCGAGGCCGGCGTGATGCCCAGCGAAGAACTGATGACCGCAATGGGCAATTACAACGAGGAACTGGCCAAGGCCGGCATCCTCATCGACTGCGATGGCCTGCAGCCCAGCAGTAAAGGTGCCCGTGTGCGCTTCTCGGGAGATAAACGCACAGTGATCGATGGCCCGTTCGCCGAAACCAAAGAGCTGATCGCCGGCTACTGGCTGTGGCAGGTGAAGTCGAAAGAGGAAGCGATCGAGTGGGTCAAGCGCTGCCCCAACCCGATGCCGGGTACAGAGGCCGAGATCGAGATTCGCCAGGTGTTCGAGGCCGAAGATTTCGGTGCCGAGTTCACCCCGGAACTGCGTGAACAGGAAGAGCGCGTGCGGGCACAGGCGAAGAAGCAATGAAGCACACCTACGCGCGACTCAGCATTCAACAGTGATGTTGACTGACAATCCTTCTTCGCGAGCAAGCCCATGCCCACAGGAGATTGTGGTTGGCAAATCAGCCAAGGCTCACTCAATACCTGTGGGAGCGTGGTTTGCCCGCGAATGGATCTTCAATTCAACAAGCAAACCCGTTGACGCGACAACCACCTGCTAGAGTAAAAAAAGCCTTCATGCAGGCCAGACCGAATGTCATCTTCGGAAAATGAGGAAACGTCTATGAAAGGTTTGCTTCGCGTTGCGGGATTCAGCCTGATGGCGCTTTTCGCAAGTTGTGGTGTCGGTGCCCAGACAATGCAAAGTCATGCGGCGCCGGTTGCGCTCACTGTCATACCGGCCGACATCCCGGGGGAATAGCCAAGGGGATTGATCGTTCCCATGCCTGGGAACGATCTTGCGCGAACAATAAACCCGCGTTACTTGGACTTGAATTTTACAAACGACTGATTCATGTCCGAAGCCCAGCCATCGATCACGTTTTTCACGTCATCGGCTTTCATCACCTGAGCTTCGTTTTCCAGCGGTTTGCCGGTGCCCTTGCGCACCACCTGGGCGATGACTTTGTTGGTGCCGCCGTCGAGAAACACCGCTTCGGTGGCCAGATCGGTTTGCTGATCGCGAGCACCGCTGGCGGTGGTGACGGCCGCTGCCACCAGGGCGATCGGGATCACTTCATATGGCTTGAGGCTTTCGGTCTTGCTGCTGACGGCGGTGATCGCCGCACGCACCACGATAACGCCTGGGCCGGGGCCGCTGGCCAGTGGCAGGGATTTACCCAGTTCGCGCTTGAGCGCTTGATCGTAGTAGCTGGTGATGCCGTTCAACGTGGTCTGAGGGATTTTCGCTGTCGGCTGCGGTTTGGGATAGAGCTGAGTCGGCTCGATGTAGGCACTGGTGTATTTGTTGACGTTGAGCTTGGGATCGACCCAGCGCATCACCACGGCGCCCGATGGCGACTTGGCTTCCTTGAGCTGGCTGTAGTCCTTGAGAAAGCCGGAGTACTGGTCTGGCTCGACGACTTTGCTGGCGCAACCCGCCACCCCGAGAGAGGCGATGCACAGTGTGCTCATCATTAACGCAAGCTTCATGCTTTAACTCCTGTCAGAAGGACGGCAACGGTATTGCCTACGAGAGTTACAGGTATAGCTAATGCCCGGCGTTTTTGTATCGAAAATCACAATTTTCAGCTCTCGCCACGGTCGCGGCAATCACCACGAAGACCCGCTTTTCGCTGCCAACTCCCGCCGGCTATTGGCCCGCATCGCCTTGATCAACGATACCGTGCCCACCAGGATGATCACCGCGCCGAACAGGAAGTCGATGGTGTACAACTGGAAATCGTTCAACGGCCCCACCAGGAACACCCGGATCGCGCCAATACTCACCAGCGTCGCGAGAAAGTCGATGCCCGGCTCGTCGCGATAGAACACATGCAGCAGCGGCAGGCACATCACCAGCAACAACAGCAACACAATCACCTTGAACGAGCCCTTGCGCTCGACGCTGAACGCGCATTCGTTGGCGCCGTAGGGCTTGTAGTCCTGCTCACTGATCAGCGAATTTTTCTCGTTGATGTACTCGACACGGTTGTACTTCTGGATCGGCGTAAAGGTGTTGGACATCTGCATGCTGGTGGTGACGTTTTTGAAGCGCAGGTCGACGCGCTCGTTACCCTTGAGGTAGTACAACACCGGTTTGTAACCGTAGCGGTAGGTGTCGAACGGAAAGTCGGTCGCACGCCCCTGGACGTCGATGGGCCGGGACTCAAGTTCGGCGTAGGCACTTTTGTTGACCGAAGACAGGTTACGGCTCAGGGGTTTGATCTTGACCTGTTCCATGAAAATCGGCGCAACGCCGTAGGACCACTGCAGCGGTTCCATGCGCAGCCGCAGTTCGTTGCGGCCCAGGTCGTAGCGATCAAAGGTTCGCTCGGAAACGACAACCGCCCCCGAGAGCATGAACTCGCCGCGAACGTTGTTGGTGATGCGCAGCGACAGTTGATTCTTGCCCTGCCCGCCGCTATCGCTGGCCGGCGGCGTGCCGCACCAGGCGTAGCTGTCGAACGCATCCCCGAGCTGGCCGTTACGGTTCTCTTTGAACACATAAAAATAACTGCCCCACAGGGCCGCCATCAGCAACAGCGCTATCAACCCTAAAATCTTCTTGCCCGCGCCCAAACCAGACTCCTTTCTTCACCAACTCCTTATGAGACGCGGACTCTATCAAAATGCCATCATCGGCCCAAGCAAAAGATCTCGATGCCCTACCGCCGCCGAAACAACGGCCGCGGCTCGATCACCGAACGCCCATACAACACGCTCATCCCCGCCAGTCCCTTCAGCGCATCTTCGGCAGACTTGTCTTCACGCACGGCAAAGCTGTCGAAACCGCATTGGCGCATGTGGCTGAGTTGATCGCGCAGCACATCGCCAATCGCGCGCAATTCGCCTTGCCATCCGAATCGCGTGCGCAACAGATAGGCCTGGCTGTAGGCACGTCCGTCGCGAAAACTCGGGAAGTCCAGGGCAATCAGCGGCAGGTCGGGGAACCACGGAATCAGATTTGTCACTTCGTCGTCAGGACCGAGCCAGACACCTTCGAGCGCGGTTGTGGTGTCGGCGTTAAGGGCCAGCCACTGGGGTAACGGCAGGATCAGCGGCCCGGCCGGCGGTTCACCGGTCGTTTCACGAATCAACTGCCACGGGTCATCGCGCACCCACTCGGCACCGCCCTCTCGCAAACGCAGCAGATTGTTCATGCCGACACCTCCAGCACCTTTGGATAAACCCGTTCCTTGAATGGCTCCAGACCGATGCGCGCCAGGGTATCGACGAACAGTTCTTCGCTCTCGCGGTAGCGCACGAATGTGCCGATGATCCGTTCAATCACATCGGGCACTTCGGCGGCACTGAAGGACGGGCCGATGACCTTGCCCAACGCGCTGTCCTTGCCCTGGGCGCCGCCGAGGGTGATCTGGTACCACTCGCTGCCGTTCTTGTCGACGCCAAGGATGCCGATGTTGCCGATGTGGTGATGGCCGCAGGCGTTCATACAGCCGGAGATGTTCAGGCTGATGTCGCCCAGGTCATGCAGGTAATCCAAATCGTCGAAACGCGCCTGAATCGCTTGCGCGATGGGGATCGACTTGGCGTTGGCCAGGGCGCAGAAGTCGCCGCCGGGGCAAGCGATGATGTCAGTCAGCAAGCCGATGTTGGCACTCCCCAGGCCTTGCTCGCAGGCCAGGCACCACAGCGCGTAAAGGTCTGCCTTGGGCACGTCCGGCAGGACGATGTTCTGTTCATGGGCGATGCGGATTTCGCCGAAACCGAACTGCTCGGACCATAGCGCCACCGCTTCCATTTGTTCGGCCGTGACATCCCCCGGCGGCGCGGCGATACCCGGCTTGGTCGACAGCACCACGCTGGCGTAACCCGGCACCTTGTGCGGCTGAACGTTGCGCGCCACCCAACGGGCGAACGCCGGGTGCTCGGCCAGGCACGTGCCGAAGTCCAGGTCGGTGCCGGCCAGTGAACGGTAATCGGGTGGCACAAAGGCACTGGCGACACGCTCATACTCGACGTCGGTCAACTGCGCCGGGCCGTCCTTGAGGTGTTGCCACTCCTCCTCCACTTCCTTGGCGAACGCTTCGATCCCCAGGGCCTTGACCAGAATCTTGATCCGCGCCTTGTACTTGTTATCGCGCCGTCCGTGGCGGTTGTAGACCCGCAGCACCGCCTCGACATAAGACAGCAAATGCTGCCACGGCAAGCCTTCGCGAATCTGCAGACCGAGAATCGGCGTACGCCCCAACCCGCCGCCAACGATCACCCGCAAGAGCATTTGCCCGCTGTCGTCGCAATAAAGATAAAGACCGATGTCATGCATCATGATCGCCGCGCGGTCCTGTTTCGCCGAACAGATGGCGATCTTGAACTTGCGCGGCAGGAACAGGAATTCCGGGTTGATGGTCGACCATTGCCGCAGGATCTCCGCCAGCGGACGCGGGTCCATCAGCTCGTCCGCCGCGACGCCGGCGAAGGCTTCGGTGGTGATGTTGCGCACGCAGTTGCCGGAGGTCTGGATCGCGTGCATTTCCACTTGGGCCAGGCGTTCGAGGATGTCCGGGACCTGGGCCAGTTCGATCCAGTTGAACTGCATGTTTTGCCGGGTGGTGAAGTGGCCGTAACCACGATCGTAGTCCCGGGCAATGCTCGCCAGAGTGCGCATTTGCCTGGCGCTCAGGGTGCCGTAAGGAATCGCCACGCGCAGCATGTAGGCGTGTTTTTGCATATACAGGCCATTCTGCAAACGCAGGGGCAGGAACTCTTCTTCGCTCAATTCGCCGGCCATGAAACGTTCGACCTGATCGCGAAACTGCGCAACACGCTCGAACACCAGGGCCCGGTCATAGTCATCGTATTGATACATGTGGCTACCTCATCAGGATTGATCGGGCTCTGCGGCTCGCTCTCGAGGTAGCGACTATGAACCTGCGGCACAGCACGTTACAGATTCAGCTAAACACTAAAAAACCGTATCAGGACGCGACTGATGGCCGCAGGCATGCCCCACATCTGATCCGTATAAATGAAAGTTTCCTGAGACTGTTTTGTTTCCGGCAGGGTTTCTACAGTTCATCGCATGCCAGACCGGGTGGCCTGGCAAGACTTTGCAACCGTGGAAGAACTGACCATGAGCACAGCAACAATCGGACTGGCCTATAACTACAAGGTCGTCCGCCAATTCGTCGTGGCAACCGTGGTATGGGGCGTCGTCGGGATGGCGATGGGGGTATGGATCGCCTCGCAACTGGTATGGCCCGAGATGAACCTCGACCTGCCGTGGACCACCTTCGGCCGCTTGCGTCCGCTGCACACCAGCCTGGTGATTTTCGGCTTTGCCGGCAGCGCGCAATTCGCCGCCAGTTACTACGCCGTGCAGCGCACCTGCCAGGTGCGGCTGTTCTCGGACAAACTCGCTGCATTCACCTTCTGGGGCTGGCAATCGGTGATCGTGGTGATGCTGATCAGCCTGCCGCTGGGCTACACGACCACCAAGGAATACGCCGAGATCGAGTTCTCCGGCGCGGTGTGGATGACGGTGGTCTGGCTCGCCTATGCCATCGTGTTCTTCACCACCGTGGTGCGCCGCAAGACCAAGCATATCTACGTCGGCAACTGGTTCTTCGGCGCGTTCATCGTGGTGATCGCCATGCTGCACGTGGTCAATCACCTGTCGATTCCGGTGGACTGGTTCAAGTCGTATCCGGTGTACTCCGGGGCCACCGACGCCATGGTGCAGTGGTGGTACGGGCACAACGCGGTGGGCTTTTTCCTCACCACCGGGTTCCTCGGGATGATGTATTACTTCGTGCCGAAACAGGTGGGTCGGCCGGTGTATTCCTATCGCTTGTCGATCGTGCACTTCTGGGCGCTGATCACCCTGTATATCTGGGCCGGTCCCCACCACCTGCACTACACCGCACTGCCGGACTGGGCGCAGTCCCTGGGCATGGCGATGTCGCTGATTCTGCTGGCGCCGAGCTGGGGCGGTATGATCAACGGCATGATGACGCTGTCGGGGGCCTGGCATAAGTTGCGTACCGACCCGATCCTGCGCTTCCTCGTGCTGTCCCTGGCCTTCTACGGCATGTCGACTTTCGAAGGGCCGATGATGGCGATCAAGACGGTCAATGCCCTCTCCCACTACACCGACTGGACCATCGGCCACGTGCACGCCGGCGCCCTCGGTTGGGTGGCGATGATCACCTTCGGCGCCATCTATCACATGGTTCCGAAAGTCTTCGGCCGCACGCAAATGCACAGCGTGCCGCTGATTAACCTGCACTTCTGGCTGGCGACCATCGGCACCGTGCTGTACATCGCCTCGATGTGGGTCAACGGCATCACCCAGGGCTTGATGTGGCGCGCAATCAACGACGACGGCACGCTGACCTACTCGTTCGTCGAGGCGTTGCAGGCCAGTCATCCGGGCTTCATCGTGCGGTTTGTCGGCGGGGTGTTCTTCCTCAGCGGCATGCTGCTGATGGCGTATAACGTGTGGCGTACGGTGCGGGTTGCGGATGTGAAGATGGCCGAACTTGAAGCGCAGTATGCCTGAGGTAAGGAGCCTGACATGATCGAAATGGCATTGAATCTATTGGGCGTGCTGGGGCTTTGGCTGGCGATCGAATACTGCTTGAAACACCAGACGACCGAGAGCCTGGACGATGCCAGCCTGATTCCGTTTGCCGATGACCCCGAGGTGGCGCGGCGGGTGGAGTTGGCTACCGGCAAGAGAGTGAAAGCGGTAGCGCCGCAAGAGTTGAAACCTGGCTGGGGCAACCTCGAAATCTGAGGTACACCCAATTCACTGGGGGAGCGGGCTTGTGGCGAGGGGGCTTGCCCCAGTTGGGCCGCGCAGCGGACCCAAGACCTGCGAGCGCTGCGCACTCGAACGGGGCGGTACGGCGGTCCGACAAGCCCCCTCGCCACACAGGCATTAGTTGCGCTCGCGGGGAATCAGGCTCTGCAGTTGCTGCGCCAAAAAGTTTGCATCGAAGGCAAACGTGTCCGGGTCTTTCAGGCCGTTGGTCTTGCGCCATTGCCAGGCGCTGGACGGTGGCAGGCACACCAGCGAAATACTGCCATAGCGCGCCGCGGTCAACCCCATCACGGCAAGGGAAATCTGCCCACCAACGCCCATCACGTCCGGCACAAACTCCACCGGTTTGCCGGCGATAACGACGCTCAGTTTCTCGGTCTTGAACGTCGACGTCTCCACCGGCACACTCGGCCCGGATGCGACATACGCCTCGCGGCTCACTTCCAGCAGGTTCGGTGCCAGGACCGGTGCCAGCCACTGCTGGATCTGATCGAACAACTCCCCGATGCGCGTCGCCCACACGGCCGATTGCGCTTCAAACAGTTGCTTCTTGTGCGCTTCGCTTTCTGCGTAGTGGCGAAGCATCTCGCCCAGTTGCTGTACGTCGTCCATTGCGGTGTTCCTTTGGTTGAAGCGGTGCTGCGGACTTTGAGCATGGCAGATGCGCGCTGCCGGCGTACGACTAAAAGCGCGAGCGGTACTGGCTGGGGGTCATGGCCAGGTATTTGCGAAAGGCACTGCCCATGTGGGACTGATGGGCGAAGCCGACATCCAGAGCGATGCTGGCCAAGGGCAGAGCCGTGCGCTCGATCAGCCTGCGTGCGGCCTGAAGCCGCACTTCAATGAGGTAGGCGTGAGGCGTCAGGCCAATAGCCTGGGTGAAATCGCGCAGAAAGCGCAGTTCGTTGTGCCCATAAGTGGCAGCCAATTGTTCCAGCGTCAGGGGATTCTGGAACTGCTCGACGATCTGTTCCATGACTCGGGCAAAGGCCTTGGGCGTGGCACGCTGCGTTGTATCGGTTATCGAACCCGCGACGCCAACCAGCTCCACGGCACAATGCTCAAGCGCCAGCAGGTCAGGTTGCGTGGCGAGCAACTGACGCCGCATATCTCGCGCCAGGGTCAGCGCACGCCGATTGCCGCAAGATTGCATGCGGTGAGTGGCGGCCGGTAACAGTTCGCTGGCGAACGGCTCATCCAGCCGCATCAACAGATACTCGCCACCGCTGGCCGATTCGGAAAACACCTCCACGCCGACCGGCGTGTACGCCAATACGCCCGGCCAGGTATCGAAATCCGTCCGCCGGTCAGAATCGATCGCATGCACGCCCTGCTGACGTTCCAGCGTCACTCCGAGGGTTTGTGACTGCGCCGGATCCCGCGCGCTGTACGGCGCACGGGGCAAGAGTTGCAGGCAGAGTCTGCCGCCCAACAGGTTCTCGCTCAGCACACCGGGCATGTGAAATTTCCTGATAGATCGGAACAAGGATCCACTGGACACTCTCTCGCAAGGGTTTGCCATTCACAGGAGCATGACATGCGCACCATCGGCCTTATCGGCGGCATGAGCTGGGAGTCCAGCGCCGAGTATTACCGTCTTATCAACCAGCAGGTACGCGACCGCCTCGGGCCGTTGCGTTCGGCGAAATTGCTAATGTACAGCGTCGACTTCGGCCCTGTCGAACAGGCCCAACATGCCGGGCGCTGGGACGATGCGGCGGCGATTCTGGTGGATGCCGCGCAACGCCTGGAGGCTGGCGGCGCCGACTGCGTGGTGCTGTGTACCAACACCATGCACAAGGTGGCCGGGCAGATTCAGTCTGCGATTGATGTTCCGTTCCTGCACATTGCCGACCCTGCCGCTCAGGCGGCACTGGACGCCGGGGCGCTGCGGGTAGGCCTGCTCGGTACTGCATTCACCATGGAGCAGGACTTTCTCAAGGCACGTCTGACGGCCGAGGGCCTGACGGTGCTGGTGCCGGAGGCTGAAGAGCGACAGGCGGTGCATCGGATCATCTATGACGAGTTGTGCGTCGGGGTCATCAGCGAGGCGTCGCGCCAGGTCTATCAACGGGTGATCGAAGCGCTGACCGAACGCGGCGCCCAGGCGATCATCCTCGGCTGCACCGAGATCGGCCTGCTGATCAAACCCGAACACAGCGCCCTGCCCTTGTTCGACACCACCGAACTGCATGCGCAGGCGGCGGTGGCGTTTGCGTTGGGCGACTGACTCAACCTTCCTTGGGCGTGCGACGCAAGCGCGCCATGCTCAGGGTATCGACCAAGCGACCGTCACGCACGGCATAGTCGCGGAACAGGCCTTCGGTCTCGAAGCCGAATTTTCGGTACAGGCCGATGGCCGCTTCGTTGTCGGCGTACACCGAGAGTTCGACCCGTTGCAGGTTCATCCAGTTGTCGGCGACATCGAGCGCCGCCGCCAGCAGCTTCGAACCGACACCCTTGCCTTGCCAAGCCACGGCGACACCCATGCCGAAGCTGCCGGCGTGGCTGCGGCGAACTCGCGAAAACTGTTCCAGACCGATGTTGCCGATGACCGTTCCCTGGTGCAGCGCCACCAGTTTCACCGCCCGTTCGTTGTCGGCCATCAGGCGTTGGCGCCAGACCTCGGTGGACTGAAACGGCATCTGCAGCACCTGACGGGCCACAGCCGGGTCGTTGTAGAGGGCGGTGACGCCCTCGATGTGGGATTCGTTGAAGCGTTCGAGGGTAATGACGGAGTCGGCGGGCATGAGTGTTTCGTCCTTGATGCGTACATGGCCGCCTACTCTATAACGCCACAAAGGTGTTCTGCCAGAAGCTCAGTCAAGCTGCTCGAACCACTCCCGCCGCTCGTTGAAGGTGTTGCGGATCAGCTCGACGATGCCCTGCACCTCGGCCTCATTTCGGGAATCGGCATTGACCGCCATCCACACCTGGCGCTGCATCGGTTGGTTGAACAGCCCGGGCAACGCCAGCAGCCCTCGATCGAATCGGCTCATGTAGTGCGGCAGCAAACCGATGCAGGCGCTGCAGCGGATCATCTCCAGCATCAGCTCATAGGAATGCAACTGCACCACTCCCGCCAGACGCTGCTCCACCAGACTGTTCCACGGCCCGAAGGCGCCGACCTGGCGGTCGTGTTGCCATTGCACCAGCATGAAGTCGGCCAGGTCACCCAGGCTGTCCGGGCGGGCCGCGACCCGCGAGTAACGTTTGGCAATGTGCGGCAGATAGTCCAGCCGTGCCAGGCGCTGGGGCTCGGTGATGGCAAAACTGGGGCCTGGTAACGGCGAATCCGTGCCTGTCAGCCACACCACCACATCGGCGCTGATCGCCCGCAGGGACAACTCGCTGTCGAGGGAAATGATGTCCAGGCGCACACTGGTGTTGCGCCGCAGCAGCGAGACCAGGTCGCGACCGAGGATGTCGTGCAGGATCGACTCGGCCACGGCCAGGCGAATCAAGGGCTGTTCAATCACCGGCAAGTCGCGTTCACGGGCCAAGGCCATCAACTGCGCCTGAAGCTGCAACCCGTCACGACTGAGGGCAAAGCCATTGCCCGAATGGCAGAACAACGAGCGCTGCAGTTGTGTTTCAAGTTGCGCCAATTGTTTACGCAACTGGGTCGACTTGATATTGAGACTGCGGGCCGCCTGCATGAAACAGCCACAGCGGGCGCTGACCCTGAAAGACTGCAGCAACACCGGATCGATTCCGGCTATCCGTGAGTGTAAGGCGTTACTGTGTTCTACGGGCGAATGGTACTCGGCCACGCCCTGACGCCCGGCGGATTCCATGAATGACATTGATGACTCCCTGTCGATCTGTCCTTGAGCGTTTCATCCTGCTGATCGTTCATGAACCTGATGTGACAAGCGGGCAAAAACCAAACCAATAATCAACCGCCGGGGGGTTGCCGAAAACTCACCGCCAGGCGATTCCAGCTGTTGATGGCGCTGATGGCCATCGTCAGGTCGACCAATTCCCCTTCACCGAACTGCTCCCGGGCCAGTGCATAAACATCGTCCGGCACATGGCTTTGCGCGAGCAGGGTCACCGCTTCGGTCCAGGCCAGGGCCGCCCGCTCCCGAGGGCTGAAGAAGCCACTGTCGCGCCAGACCACGATCGCATACAGCCGCCGATCGGTCTCGCCGAAGCGGCGCGCGTCCACCGAGTGCATGTCGGTGCAGAAGGCGCAGCCATTGAGCTGCGAGGCGCGGATCTTGATCAGGTTCAGCAACGCCGGTTCGATGCTCAGATCACGGGTCAAGGCCTCCATGGCGATCATGGCTTTCATCGCCTTGGGCGATGCGCTGTAGTAATCCAGGCGAACGGTCATGGCGGCGGCCTCGTGGCGCGAATCGGTATCTCCACGTTAGGCGCTGATGCACGAGCGTTACAGAGCCAATTCAGCGAAAAAGCCATGGACCGCCCGACAGAAGACCAATCGCCGGTTTTTCACCCACACAACTTCTGTGCAGTCACTCATGCAGGTAATCTGGCGCGACGCACAGTCGCCTCACAATCGCCCAGGAGCCCCGCCGGTATGGAACTTCACGTTGTCATCAACGGCCGCAAGGATCTGGCAGGCCAGCTGTACCGGCAACTGCGCAGCGCCATTGAATCCGGGCGCCTGGCAGCCGGCACGCAGCTGCCGCCCAGCCGTTTGCTGGCCGAACAACTGGGGATTTCGCGCAAGACCATTTCCGACACGTATGCGCAACTGACCTACGAAAACTTCCTCACCGGGGTGATCGGCAAAGGCACCTACGTCAATGCCCGGGCGGCAAAAGTCGTCCGTAAACAGAGCCATTCGGAATTGGCCAGCTTCGATGTCATCGAGAGCTGGCGCAAGTTGCCGACGTTCTTGCGCCACCCGACGCTGGAAGGCTCGCTGCGCTACGACTTTATCGGTGGTGCAACCAGCAAGGGCCAATTTCCGCAGGACGACTGGCGCCGTTGTACCTCCCATGCCTTGCGCCAGATCGCCGGCTCCAAGGGTTTCTACAGCCAGCCCGAAGGCCTGCCGGCGCTGCGCAATGCAATCGCACAGCACATCGCATTTTCCCGCGGGGTCAATTGTCGGGACGAAGACGTTGTGGTGTGCAATGGCGCGCAGCAAGCGCTGGACCTGATTTCCCGGGTGTTGACCCAACCGGGCAGCCTCGTGGCCATGGAGGACCCCGGTTACCCTCCTGCGCGCCTGTTGTTCGGGACTCATGGCGCAACGGTGGTCGGCGTGCCGGTCGATGCGCAAGGCATCCAGGTCGAGCACATTCCCGACGGCACGCGGCTGATTTATGTCACCCCCTCGCACCAGTTCCCCTTGGGCATGCCCATGAGCCACGAGCGTCGGCTGGCGCTGCTGGAGCGGGCCCACGAACTGGGGGCGATCATCATCGAGGACGATTACGACAGCGAGTTCCGCTATGAAGGACGGCCCACCGACTCGCTGCAAAGCCTGGATGAACGCGGCATCGTCGCCTACGTCGGCACCTTCTCGAAGACCCTGTTGCCGGAGTTGCGGCTGGGGTATGCGATTTTGCCGCCGGCGATTCTCGAAGCGGTGATCAGCGCCAAGCAACTCACCGACCGGCACACCTCCACCCTGCCCCAATGGGCGCTGGCCAAGTTCATCGCCGAAGGCTGTCTGCTCAAGCACATCCGGCGTTGCCACACGATTTACGCCGGGCGCCGCGAACGGATCCTGGCGAGGATGGCGGGCGACCTTTCGCCATGGTTCGAAGCGGTGCCGACCACGGCCGGGTTTCACATGGCGGTACTGTGCAAGGTGCCGGTCGATATTCCATTGGTGATCGAGCTCGCGAAAAAAGTCGAAGTGGGGCTCTATACCCTGGACGACTTTTTTTACCAGCAAACGCCACGGGCCGGGCTTTTCCTGGGATTCGGGGCGATCGAAACCCTGGACATCGACATCGCCCTGGACCGTTTGCGGGACATTTTGCAGCAGGTTGGTTGAGGGATTGGTCTGCGGTTTTATCCGGTGATTGGCTATTGGCGGCCCAAGGGGGCAGGCCTATCCTGCATGGGCGTTATCCCTCAATGAGCAGGATTCGTCCGGCCTGATTCAGGAGTGTGAGTAATGTCCAACCAAGTGTTCAACACTGTAAAGATACGAGCTGCCGCCGGTCGCTCGGACGAACTGGGCAAACAACTGCAAAAGATTGTCGACACCCTGCGCGAACTTCCGGGCTGTGACGGCTATATGGTCGACCGCTGCCCCGAAGACGACACCCGCTGGACGGTCAGCGCCCGCTGGCAATCGGAAGCGGCCATGCAAGCGCATTTCAATCGCCCCGAAGTGCAAGGCTTTATCGGCCTGATCGACAGCCGACTGGCCAATGCCGTCGACTTCAACAGCTTTCCTATCGTCTAAAACAAGATCAAAAGATCGCAGCCCCGTAGCAGCTGTCGAGCCTGCGAGGCTGCGTTCGGCTGCGAAGCAGTCGTGAGTCCAGCTGACGCGATCTGTCTGACGCACCGCGAGTTCTGATTTGACGACTGCTTCGCAGCCGAACGCAGCCTCGCAGGCTCGACAGCTGCTACAGGGAACGTAACATCAGTGATTGGTCCCCTCACCTTCCGGAAAATTGGCCGTTTGATTGCCCGACGGCGCGGCTTACCGTGGTCCCTGACGACTCACCACCACAGGTAATCAACCATGAATGCACTTCGTTTTTTTGCCGCCTCTCTCACCGCCCTGGCCCTGAGCGTTTCAGCCTCGGCATTCGCCGACAAAACCGCCGCCCCTTCGGAAAGTGTCACCATCCTGCAAGACCAGATGCTGAAAAACGCCCCCGGCAAAAAAGCCTTGATGATCGAAGTCGATTACCAGCCGGGCCAATCTTCCATTGCCCATAAACACCAGGGTACGGCCATGGCCTACGTGCTGTCAGGGGAGATCACCTCTCAAGTCAAAGGCGAAAAAGCGATTACCTACAAGGCTGGCGAATTCTGGTATGAGCCGGCCGGTTCGGAACATCTGGTCTCGAAAAATGCCAGCGCCACCCAACCCGCCAAGCTGTTGGTGTTCATGGTGTTGGCCCCGGATGAGAAAGTGTTGATTCCTTTGCAGAACTGATCGCTGAGGCGAAGAGGCCCGACCAGCCCCCCAAAAAACCGTCAGGCAAAAAAAAGCCCCGTCTCTCTCGAGACGGGGCTTTTTCATTCAACGCTCAATCAGGCAGCCGGTTCCAGCTCGGCACCCGCAGTAGCGGTGATAACGGCAGGTACTACCGTTTGACCGCTCAACGCGACATCCAGCAATTCACGGTTGGCCACCGCGTACATGGCGTAATCAGTGCCACTGGCGGCACGGATTTCCACCAGCATGGCGCGCCAGCGTTCGATCATGCCTTCGTTCTGCTCCATCCACAGCTCCAGGCGTGTTTCCACGTCCTGGGTGCCGTCGCCCTGTTGCAGGACCGAGATGGTGATCGCACGTTGTTGCCAGTCGACGTCATCGCGGAACGCTTCACGGGCCAGGGCTTGCCAGTTGTTTTCAACCGGCAGGGCGCTGATCTGTTGCAGGTACCAGGTGATGTCCAGCGCACTGCCCACGGCGAAGTAGGCCTTGGCCACATCTGCTGGATCCTGGCCGGTCACGTCGGAGGCTTCGATGATCGGCAGCAGGGTGTACAGGTGCGTGGTGCCAGCCACCATGCGTGCCAGCAACTCCGGCACACCGGCTTCGACGTACGCCTGATAGCGAGCCTGCCAGGTGTCGCGAATCTCGCCACTGAGCAGTTCGTCAAGCTTGAGGCCCAACTCCTTCAGGTGCGGACCGAAATGCGCGACGTCACGGGCGGCGTTCTGCTCGTTGCGGCGGGCACGCAGGAACCAGCGCGTAGCGCGACGGCCCAGACGCATCAGCTCGTCCATCAGCTCCAGTTGTACGTCGGCCGAGACCTGATAATCCAGGGCTTCGATCTGACGGAACCAGTGCGGGAGGTGGAAAATGTCACGCACGATCACATACGCACCGGCCACGTTCGCCGGGCTCATGCCGGTCGACTCTTTGAGCCGTTGAACGAAGGTGATGCCCATGTGGTTGACCAGATCGTTGGCGATCTGGGTGCTGACGATTTCGCGCTTCAGGCGGTGACGGCGCATGGCGACAGAGAACTTGCTGACCAGCGTCGGCGGGAAAGCGGTTTCCATGTCGCGGGTCAGGTAGTCGTCGTCCGGCACCAGGGAGCCCAGCAACTGCTCCTTGAGGTCGATCTTGCTGTAGGAGATCAGCACCGACAGCTCGGCACGGGTCAGGCCATGGCCTGCCGCGACGCGCTCGTTGATCGCGTCTTCCGACGGCAGGAACTCGATGGCGCGATCCAGCTTGCCACGGGCTTCCAGATCGTTCATCAGGCGCTTGTATTCAGCGATCCGCGGCAAGGCACGACGGGCCGCCAGGGACAGTGCCTGGGTCTGCTTGTAGTTGTTGCCCAACACCAGGCCACCGACTTCGTCGGTCATGCTCGCCAGCAACTGGTTACGTTGCTTGTCGGTCATGTCGCCGGCCTGAACCACTTCGTTCAGCAGGATCTTGATGTTCACTTCGTGGTCGGAGCAGTCCACGCCACCGGCGTTGTCAATGAAGTCGGTGTTGGAACCGCCGCCATTGAGGCCGAACTCGACGCGACCCAGTTGGGTCATGCCCAGGTTACCGCCCTCGCCCACAACCTTGCAGCGCAGTTCGTTACCGTTCACGCGCAGTGCATCGTTGGCCTTGTCGCCGACATCGGCGTGGCTTTCGCTGCTGGCTTTGACGTACGTGCCGATACCGCCATTCCACAACAGGTCTACCGGTGCCTTGAGCAAGGCATTGAGCAGTTCGGTCGGGGTCAGCTTGTCGGCCTGAATGTCGAAGCGCTCTTTCATCTGCTCGGAGATGGCAATGCTCTTCGCGCTACGGGAGAAGATACCGCCGCCTTCGGACATGATGCTGGTGTCGTAATCCGACCAGGCCGAACGCGGCAGGTCGAACAGGCGCTGACGCTCGGCGAAGCTGCTGGCAGGCTCCGGGTTCGGGTCGATGAAGATGTGCAGGTGGTTGAAGGCTGCGACCAGTTGCAGCTTGTCGGACATCAGCAAGCCGTTACCGAACACGTCACCGGCCATGTCGCCGACGCCTACCACGGTGATGCTGTCTTCCTGGACGTTGATACCGCGTTCGCGGAAGTGGCGTTGTACGCCGACCCACGCGCCCTTGGCGGTGATACCCATTTTCTTGTGGTCGTAACCGGCGGAACCGCCAGATGCGAACGCGTCGCCGAGCCAGAAGCCGTAGTCGATGGCGATACCGTTGGCGATGTCGGAGAAGGTCGCAGTGCCCTTGTCCGCCGCCACCACCAGGTACGGGTCATCGTCGTCATGGCGCACGACGTTGGCCGGTGGTACCAGCGCACCGTCTTTCAGGTTGTCGGTGATGTCCAACAGGCCCGAGATGAAGATGCGGTAGCAGGCGATGCCCTCGGCCGCGATCTCGTCACGGCTGCCGCCCAGTGGCAGGCGACGCGGCAGGAAGCCACCCTTCGCACCCACCGGCACGATGACCGAGTTCTTCACTTGCTGGGCTTTTACCAGGCCCAGGACTTCGGTGCGGAAGTCTTCTTCACGGTCGGACCAGCGCAGACCGCCGCGAGCCACGTTGCCGAAGCGCAGGTGCACGCCTTCGACGCGCGGCGAGTAAACGAAGATTTCGAACTTCGGAACCGGCTTCGGCAGCTCTGGAATCTGGTGCGGGTTGAACTTGAAGCTGAAGTAGGACTTGTTCTGACCGTGAGCATCGGTCTGGTAGAAGTTGGTCCGCAGGGTCGCCTTGATCAGGTCCAGGTAACGACGCAGGATGCGGTCTTCGTTGAGCACCTGAACATCGTCCAGTGCGCTCAGAATCGCGTGTTCCAGGCGTTGTTGCTTGTCTTCCAGGTCGTCACTGGCCAGCTTGCGCGCCAGGTAGAAACGGGTTTTGAACAACCGGGTCAACTCGCGAGCGATGTCGGTGTGGTTGTTCAGGGTGCTGGCGATGTAACCCAGGTCGAAGCCCAGACGGATCTGCTTCATGTAACGGGCATAGGCGCGCAGCAGCGCCACGTCGCGCCATGGCAGGCCTGCGGTCAGTACCAGACGGTTGAACGCATCGTTCTCGGCATCGCCACGCACGATGTGGACGAAGGCGTCCTGCAAGGTGTCGTTGAGTTGCTGGATGTCGAGTTCCAGGCCTTCGGCAGCCGTGAACGCAAAGTCGTGAATCCAGAACTCGCGACCGCTGTTGTGGCGCAGGCGATACGGGAATTCACCCAGTACGCGCAGGCCGAGGTTTTCCAGGATCGGCAACACATCAGACAACGCCAGCGGCGTGTCGGCGTGATACAGCTTGCAGTGCAGCTCACGTTGGCCCGATACCTGACCCAGCGGCTGATAGAAGCTCATCACCAGCGGATTCTTTTCGCTCAGGCTCAGCAGGTGCTGCATGTCGACCACAGCCGAGTGGGCGGCGAAGCGCTCGCGGTAACCAGCCGGGAAGCCTTTCGGGAAGTCGGCCAGCACGTTGGTGCCCTGGGCTTCGCCGAAGCTCTCGACCACCAGGCTGGCGTAGTCGTCCTGCCAGCTGCGGCAGGCCTGCACCACTTCTTTTTCCAGCAGAACCGGGTCGATGTCCAGACGGTTCTTCGGGTCGACCCGCAGAATCAGCTGCACACGGGCCAGCACGGATTCGGAGAAGAAGGTCCAGAACTCGCAGTCAGAGGCTTTCAGACGATCCATCAGCACTTGCTGGATCTTCTGGCGCACTTCGGTGGAGTAGATGTCACGCGGCACATAGGCCAGGCAGTAGCAGAAACGACCGTACGGGTCTTTGCGCAGGAATACACGGATCTTGTTGCGTTCCTGGATCTGCACGATCGACATCACGGTGGCGAACAACTCATCCACCGGCGTCTGGAACAGGTCATCGCGAGGCAACACTTCAAGTACCTGGGCCAGTTCCTTGCCCAAGTGAGCCTTGGCCTGGAAGCCCGAGCGCTGCTCGATGATCTCGACCTTGCGACGGATGTAAGGAATGACCCGCACGCTTTCGCCATACACCGACGAGGTGTACAGGCCCATGAAGCGGCATTCCTTGACGACCTTGCCGTTGGCATCGATCTGGCGGATCGACACGTAGTCCGGGTAGGCCGGACGGTGGACACGGCTTGGGTGTGCCGCCTTGGCGAACGACAGCGGCGTCGGTTCACGCAGATAGTTGACGGCGTAGTCTTCGATGCGCAGGTCATCGACGGTCAGGCCGGCGCGCAGCAGCTTGGTCAGGCCGAGGAACGAGCTCTGGTCATAGTCGATGTGACCGCCGTTCTGATCCTCGCCCACCACGAACTCTTCGTAGCCCAGGAAGGTGAAGTGGTTGCCCACCAACCATTCCAGGAAGCTCTTGATTTCGGATTTTTCTTCGGCGTCGATGGCGAACTGGCTATTGTCGATGCCTTCGATCAGCTCCTGGACCTTGGCTTTCATCGGTTCGAAATCGGCGACCGCAACGCGGACTTCACCGAGAACCTGCTCCAGCTCTTTGGTCAGGACATTCAATTCGGCCGTGTTGGCGCAACGGTCGATTTCCAGGTACATCAGCGATTCTTGCAGAATGCCTTCACCCTGGGTGCCTTTCGGCAGGATTTCCAACAGCTCACCCTTGCTGCCGCGACGCACGCTCAGCACAGTGGTTTGCAGGGTATGAATGCTGTAGCCGCGACGGTTCAGCTCGGTACGCACCGAATCCACCAGGAATGGCAGATCGTGGTGCAGCACTTCGACCGCGGTGTGGGTCGACTGCCAGCCGTGGCGTTCGTAATCGGGGTTGTAGACACGCACTTGCGATTGAGCGTGATCGAAGCGCTCAAGCAGGCGCCATGCAGAAAGGGTGCAACCGGCGAGGTCGGACAACCGACGTTGGGTCAGCTCGTCGAGGGAAATGATGCCGAAAAATTGTTCGGCGAACAGCGCCACTTGTGGCAGTGCCTGTTCACTGATGTGCTGCGCCAGTGCCGCTTGCAGTTGGTGCTGGAAGTCGGCTTTGCTGGCTGCGGTGAAGAACGCCATCTGTGGTACTCCGCTTGGGCTTGTTATTGATGGAAGCGTCGCGTGCAAACCCCTTTCGGGGCAATCCGTCACCCTGTTCCTGATTCTCGGGCAGAGGAAACAGGACGACAGTTGGGTGAAGCTGGACGAGACACTCAGGTCACATTCACCTTCCATTGAATGGGCATCTGCAAAAACGACTGGCGGGGCTACCATCGCAGCCATCGTCAATGCCTTTACGGGTGCTCATCCGTTGCGCAGCTTAACCAGTGCGGCAAGGGCCGTGCTTGCAGCGCTGCGACATATTCGGTCATCGGCACGTAACTCGTGGCATGCGCCTCGAACAACACTAGCAGCCGTGCAGGAAAACGGGCGTTTTATGCCCGGATTTACGGCACCTTCGTACCAGAAATGACTCGAGACGCATCGGATGTTCACAACACATCCTCTGACACTCAGCCAAGCAGAAATTCCCCAGGGCTGGCAGAATTGCCGTTTGTTGTGTTCACAACGCTCGCCGAGCCAGGATTTCCCCCATGCAAATCACAACCGATCTCTTGATCGTCAACCCGTGCGATGACGAAGAAGACAATCTGGCCATGCTCTGCTGCACCAGTGCCGAGGGCGAAATGTTCCTGATGAGCCGCTTTCCGGACGAGGACGAGCTGGAGATCATCTTCCACGACAAGCCTTCGGCCCTGGATGGCGTGAAAGTCACCCTCAGCCCTGACCGTCTGCTGATCGAAATCGCCGCCGTGGACGCCGATGCGCTGGGTGGCAATGATTCGCTGGAAATCCTGCACAGTACCGATGCCAGCGATCTGGCTGAGGTGGAAGAAACCTTGCAGAACATCCTCAATGGGATTGGTACTTACATCAGCGAAATCTGATGGCGGTTTAGTGATCGTTCCCACGCTCTGCGTGGGGATGCAGCCTGTGACGCTCTGCGTCACGATTTTAAAGCGGGACGCAGAGCGTCCGGTGATGCATTCCCACGCAGAGCGTGGGAACGAGCGTTAATCCGCACATTTCTACAAAATGCCGTTAGTCGGCGCCCCCCGCGATGGATTAAAGTAACGCCCCCAGCCCTGGCGTTATTCGAACGTCTTCGGTCACCCTTTCCAGGAACAGTCATCGATGGAACATCGTGAAGCGCTGCTCGCGCTGCGAACCTTTCTTTCAACGCAGATTCTCGGCCAGGAAAAACTCATCGAGCGCTTGCTCATCGCCTTGCTCGCCGACGGTCACATGCTGGTCGAGGGCGCCCCGGGGCTGGCCAAGACCAAGGCCATCAAAGAACTCGCCGAAGGCATCGAAGCACAGTTCCATCGCATCCAGTTCACCCCCGACCTGCTGCCGGCCGACATCACCGGCACGGAAATCTATCGCCCGGAAACCGGCAGCTTCGTGTTCCAGCAAGGCCCGATCTTCCATAACCTGGTGCTGGCGGACGAAATCAACCGTGCCCCGGCCAAGGTCCAGTCGGCCCTGCTCGAAGCCATGGGCGAACGCCAGGTCAGCGTCGGGCGCAGCACCTACGAGCTGTCGCCGCTGTTTCTGGTCATGGCCACGCAAAACCCCATCGAGCAGGAAGGCACCTACCCGTTGCCCGAAGCCCAGCTCGACCGGTTCCTGATGCACGTGAAAATCGGCTTCCCCGACGCCACCGTCGAACGACGGATTCTGCAACAGGCCCGTGGCGAAGCACTGCACGGCGAAACCAAACCTGAACGCCGGGTCAGCCAGCAGGCGATCTTCGCCGCGCGCAAGGAAATCCTCGGGTTGTACATGGCCGACGCCGTGGAGGAATACCTGGTGCAACTGGTCATGGCCACCCGGATCCCGGCCAAGTTCGACCCGGAAATGGCCGAATGGATCGCCTACGGCGCCAGTCCACGCGGCTCCATCGCCCTCGACCGTTGCGCCCGGGCGCATGCCTGGCTGGCCGGTCGCGACTTCGTCAGCCCCGAAGACATTCAGGCGGTGCTGTTCGATGTGTTGCGTCACCGCATCATTCTTTCCTTTGAAGCCGAAGCCGCTGGCATCGACCAGGACCGGGTGGTCCAGCGGATTCTCGACGTCGTAGCCGTCGCTTGACCCCGATGAACACCCTTCTGCCGCCCGAGCCGGGCATCCGCATCAGCCTCGCCGAGCTGATCGAGATGCGCCATCGTGTGCGCGAAGTGCAGCTGTTTTCCACGCCGAGCCAGCGCAGCCCGCTGATCGGCCTGCACCACTCCAAACTGCGCGGGCGCGGGGTGGACTTCGATCAGGTGCGGGTCTATCAGGCCGGCGATGATGTGCGCAGCATCGACTGGCGCGTCACCGCCCGGACCCAGGAACCGCACACCAAGCTGTTCCATGAGGAGCGCGAACGACCGATTTTCATCATGGTTGAACAGAGCCGTCGGCTGTTTTTCGGCTCCGGGTTGATGTTCAAGTCGGTGCTGGCCGCCCAGGCCGCGAGCCTGATTGGCTGGGCCGCGCTGGGGCATAACGACCGGGTCGGCGGGCTGGTGTTCGGCGACAACGAGCATTACGAAATCAAGCCGCGACGCAGTAAGCAGAGCCTGCTGCAACTGCTCAACCGGCTGGTGCGGGTCAATCAATCGCTGCACGCCGAGCGCGAACCTGACCGCGACGCCTTCGGCATAGCCCTGCGCCGCGCCCGGGAAGTGCTGCGCCCCGGCAGCCTGGTGATTGTGATCTGCGACGAACGCGCCTTGTCCGACAGTGCCGAGCAGCAACTGAGCCTGTTGTCGCGCCATTGCGACCTGTTGCTGCTGCCGGTGTCCGACCCGCTGGATCACGCCCTGCCCGCCGCCGGCCTGCTTCGCTTTGCCGAACACGGCGCGCAACTGGAACTCGACACCTTGAATTTCGACCTGCGCCAGGCCTATCGCGCCCAAGCGGAAGCACGCATTGACCGCTGGGAGCTGCTGGCGCAGAAGCTGCGGGTGTTGCTGATGCCGTTGAGCACCCAAAGCGAAATGGTCGAGCAATTGCGTGAATACCTGAACCCACAACGTCCGGGGAAAGGTCGATGAGCAGCCTCGATCAACTGCAACCGCTGATTTCCCCGCCACCGATCGGCTTCTGGCCGCCGGCACCGGGCTGGTGGCTGCTGCTGTTGTTGCTGCCGCTGATCGGTTTCGGCGTATGGCAGTTGCGACGCTTCATTCCGGACAAGCGCCCTGTCGTGCGCGCTGAACAACCGCTGGACCCGGTGCGCCTCGCCGCCCTGGCCGAACTCGCGCTGATGCCCAAACCCTACGACGGCGCCCCGGCCGGTGCCTGGCTGCAGCAACTCAACGGTTTGCTCAAACGCCTGTGCCGCAACCATTACCCCTACAGCCAGAGCCACACCCTCAACGGCCGCCAATGGCTGGCGTTCCTTGATAACCGCTGCCCGGCTGCCGGCCTCACGCGCTGGATGGTGCTGGTGGAAGGTGCCTACAAGCCCGAATGCAAACTCGACGACAAGGCCATCGCCGGCCTGACTCAAGCCGTCGACACCTGGATTCGCAAACATGTTTGAGTTCGCCTGGCCGTGGATTTTCGCCCTGCTGCCGCTACCGTGGCTGATGCGGGTGCTGTTGCCAGTGGCCGACAGTGGCGAACCGGCGCTCAAGGTGAGCTTCCTCAGCGACCTCGAAGGCCTCGCTCGCCGCCGCGCCCGGGCCAACCTGCCGACCTGGCGCCAGCAAGCCCCGTTCATTCTGATGTGGCTATTGCTGCTGATCGCCGCGGCGCGCCCGCAATGGCTCGGCGAACCGCTACCGATTGCCGCCAGTGGCCGCGATTTGCTGGTGGCGGTGGACGTCTCCGGCTCAATGGACTTCCCCGACATGCAGTGGCAGGACGAAGACGTCAGCCGACTGTCACTGGTGCAACATTTGCTCGGTGATTTTCTCGAAAGTCGCGATGGCGACCGGGTCGGGTTGATCCTGTTCGGCAGCCAGGCCTATCTGCAAGCGCCGCTGACCTTCGACCGCCATACCGTGCGTGTCTGGCTCGACGAAGCGCGAATCGGTATTGCCGGCAAGAACACCGCCATCGGCGACGCCATCGGCCTGGCCCTCAAACGCCTGCGCCAACGCCCGGCACAAAGCCGCGTGCTGATTCTGGTCACCGACGGTGCCAACAATGGCGGCGAAATCGATCCGCTGACAGCCGCACGCCTGGCGGCGAATGAAGGCGTAAAAATCTACCCGATCGGCATTGGCGCCGACCCGGAACAAAGCGGCACCCTGGGCTTCCTGGGCATCAACCCGAGCCTGGACCTCGACGAGCCGGCCTTGAAAGCCATTGCCCAAGCCACCGGAGGCCAGTATTTCCGCGCCCGCGACGGCCAGGAATTGCAGGCGATCAAGACCACCCTCGACAAACTGGAACCGGTAGCCCAGCAACCTACGCAGGCCCGTCCGGCCCAGGCGTTGTATCACTGGCCTCTGGCGATGGCGCTGCTGTTGAGCATGCTGCTGGTGATCCGTGAGCGCTGGCCGGATAACCCGTTGCAACGTCTATTCACCAAGAAGCTGTTTACCAAAGAGCGGTTTCTGCATACGCAACTGCCCGACTGGCGTCAGCGCCTCAAACGCCTGCGTCTGCGGAGGCGCCGATGATCGCTCTCTGGCCATACTGGTTCCGCCCTTGGTGGCTGCTATTGCTGCCGTTGCTGGGCTGGTTGCTCTGGCAACTCTGGCACCGGCAGAAGCGCGCGGGTCGCTGGCAAATGATTCTGCCACCGGCCTTCCATGCCGCCTTGCTCAGTGGTGGCAGCGGTCGCGAGAGCAAACTGCCGTGGGTCGCCCTGGGCCTGGCCTGGGTGCTGACCGTGCTGGCCCTGCTGGGGCCGAGCTGGCAACGCGTTGAGCAAACCGGCCAGAAACCCGCTGACCCGCTGGTGGTGCTGCTTGAGTTGACCCCGGAAATGCTTGCCGCCGACGTGGTGCCAAACCGGCTGGAACAGGCCCGGCGCAAACTGCTGGATCTGCTGCAAAACCGCAGCGACGCGCAGACCGCCATCGTCGTCTACGCCGGCAGCGCCCATACGCTGGTGCCACTGTCGGATGACCTGTCGACCAGCCGCAATCTTTTGGATGCGCTCAAGCCGTCGCTGATGCCCCAGGCCGGTCATCGCGCCGATCTGGCGGTGGCCAAGGCCCTGACGCTGCTGGATCAGGGAGCCCTTGGCCAGGGGCGGATCCTGCTGATCGGTTCGTCGCTGACGGAACACGAACGCCAAGGGATTCGTCAGGCGCTGGACGCCAAGTCCACACAATTTCTGATGCTCGGCATCGGTACCGCCGAAGGTGCGCCGGTCGCGCAGGACGACGGCAGTTTCCTCAAGGACGATCAGGGCGCGATTCTGGTGCCGCATCTGGACGGCCCCAGCCTGAAAGCCTTTGCCAATGGCCTGGGTGGAGGTTACGCCCAGGCACGCCTGGACGATGCCGACCTGCGCGACCTCGGCCTGCTCGACGGCCCACGGGACCTGCGCAACGACGGCCAGACGTTGCGCCTCGACACCTGGGCCGATCAAGGCTACTGGCTGCTGCTGCCATTGTTGTTGCTGGCCGCCTGTGCCGGGCGTCGCGGCTGGCTGTTCTGCTTGCCGCTGCTGTTCCTGCTGCCGCAACCGAGTTATGCCTTCGATTTCGAAGACTTGTGGCTGCGGCCCGATCAGCAGGGTTTGCACTTGCTCAAACAAAAGCGCCCTGCCGAAGCCGCGCAGCATTTCGAAGACCCGCAATGGCAAGGTGTGGCGCTCTATGAAGCTGGCGACTACAGTGGCGCCGCCCAGCGGTTTGCCCAAGGCAACGACGCCCACGCCCACTACAATCGGGGTAACGCGCTGGCCAAAAGCGGCGAACTGGAAGCGGCGCTGGATGCTTATGAGCAAGCGCTGGAGCTTCAGCCAGACCTGCGCCCGGCGCTGACCAACAAGGCACTGGTGGAAACGCTGCTCAAGCAGAAAACCGCTACACCGCCCGTCGAGCCGGACAAAACCGCCGAGGGCGAAACCGAAACCATGCCTCAGGAACCGCCACCGGGCAGCGCCACCCAGCCGAGCGATGGCGAGCCGAAAACCGATGCCCAACAGGCCGCGCCGGACGCCGAGCAGCCGCCCACGGCACCACCGCAATCGGGCGCCAATGAAGTTCCGGGCAGCGAATTGGGGGATGAACAAAGCACCACGCCACCACGGCGCCCCGCCAGCGACATGCTCGAAGGCGAACAGCAACAGGCGCTGGAGCAATGGTTGCGCAAGATCCCGGATGACCCCGGCGAACTGCTCAGGCGCAAATTCTGGTACGAACAGCAACAACATCAGGATCAGGGAAAAACTCGATGACCCGCTTCACCGCCTTCTTGCTTGCACTGCTTCTGTGGACCGTTCAGGCCCAGGCCGCGGAGCTGGTCGCCAGTGTCGATCGCAGTCGCCTGAGTTCCGGGGAGACGGTCGAACTGACTCTGGAATCCAGCGACGTGACCCAGTTCGGCAAACCCGACCTGACTCCGCTGGAGCCGCAGTTCGAGGTGCGCGGTACCCGTCAGGTCAACCAACCGAACACCCTCAACGGCAACACTCAAGCGACCACCCGCTGGATCATCACCCTACTGCCCCGGCAGAACGGCAGTGTGGTAATTCCGTCACTGCAACTGGGCGAGGCGCAGAGCCAACCGATTACCGTGCAGGTGATCGAAAGCGAAACCCAGGACAGCAGCAACACGCTTGCGCCGGTGTTCATCGAAGCCAGCCTCGACCAAAACAGCGTCTATGTGCAGGCTCAGGCGATCCTGACCTTGCGCATTTATCATTCGGTGTCGCTGTACGACGACAGCAGCCTGACCCCGTTGCAGATTCCCGATGCGCGCATCGAACAACTGGGCGAGTCGCGCACCTACGAGAAAGCCATCAACGGTTTGCGCCACGGCGTGATCGAAATGCGCTACGCGATCTACCCACAGCACAGCGGTGTATTGACCATTCCGGCGCAAGTGTTCAGTGCCACACTGGTCGATGCCCAACCGTCCCAGGACGGATCGCCCCAGGGGCCAAAACCGGGCAAATTGATGCGCGTCAGTTCCACCGAGATTCCGCTGACGGTCAAGGCCAAGCCCGGCAGTTATCCAGCCGATGTTCCCTGGCTACCGGCCCGCAGCCTGAGCCTGAGTGAAAGCTGGAGCCCGGAACCGGATCATGCGCAGGTCGGCGACTCGCTGACCCGCAGCCTGACCTTGAGCGCCGAAGGCCTCGCCAGCTCTCAACTGCCACCGTTGCCCGCCACCGAGATCAACGGCCTGCGGCGCTACCCGGATCAACCGGTGCTGAGCAACCAGAGCGGAGAGCGTGGCTTGGTCGGCAGTCGCGAGGACCGTGAAGCCCTGGTGCCGACCCGCACCGGCGACATCGACTTGCCGAGCGTTGAAGTGATCTGGTGGAACACCTTCGAGGATCATCTGGAACACACCAGCCTGCCGGCCCGCACGCTGCAAGTGGCGAGCAATCCGAGCCTGATCGTCGACACCCCGGCGAGCAGCCCGCTGGTGATGTCCGGCGCCAGCAACGAAGCCCTTTGGTGGTGGAAACTCAGCACGGCAATTCTGGCCTGCACCACCCTGCTGGGCTTCGGCCTCTGGTGGCGCGCCCGCTCGCAACCGGCAGTCCTGCGGGCAGCGCAGACCGGCCCGAGCCCACGCACGCTGCTCGACGACCTCAAACGCGCCTGCCAGGCCAACGACACCCACGCCACCCGCCAGGCCCTCGACGCCTGGGCCCGGCAACAACCGGAAACCCTGGCCGACATGGCCGCCCGCTTCGTGCCGCTGTCCGATGCCCTCGACGGCCTGAACGGCGCGCTCTACAGCGAAACCGGCCAGTACTGGCAAGGCGAAGAACTCTGGCGCGCCATCCGGGCGATCCCGACGGCCGAAGGGTTTCAAGGCGTGGTCGGCGACAGCGGGTTGCCGCCGCTTTATCCCAAATAATCACTGGACCTTGTGGCGAGGGAGCTTGTCGGATCGCCGCACTGTCCCGTTCGGCTGCGCAGCAGTCGCAAATGGCTGATGCGCCATACCGGAAGAAATGAGGGGTGTGGTTTTGGGGCTGCTTCGCAGCCCAGCGGGAGCAAGCTCCCTCGCCACAGGCCTTCGGCTCGATCAGATCCATCGCGCCATCCCAAGTATTTGCCAGTAAACTCTCCCCTCTTTAGCCGCCATCATTTCCCCCGCGGCCATCACCTTATTTTGTTGCGGAGTACGCCTTGCGTCTGTTCCACACCTCCGACTGGCACCTTGGGCAGAACCTGCACGGCCAGGAACGCGATTTCGAGCACGCCTGTTTTCTCGACTGGCTGCTGCGTCAGCTGAAGCTGGACCAGCCTGATGTGCTGCTGATTGCCGGCGATATCTTCGACACGGTCAACCCGCCGGTCAAAGCCCAGGAACGCCTCTACGATTTCATCGTCAGCGCCCACGAGCAGCAGCCCTTGCTGACCATCGTGATGATCGCCGGCAACCACGACTCCGGCTCGCGCATCGAACTGCCCGCGCCGTTGATGCGCCGCTTGCGCACTCACGCCCTGGGGCGCGTGCTGTGGCTGGATGACGGCCAACTGGATGCCGAACGCCTGTTGCTGCCGTTGCCGGATGCCAGCGGCGCAATCGCTGCCTGGTGCCTGGCGCTGCCGTTCCTGCGCCCCGCCGAAGTGACCGGCGCGCAGCTGGGTGACAACTATTTGCGCGGCATCGGCCAGGTTCACGAATGGCTGATTGAAGCGGCGAACGCCAAGCGCAAGCCGGGTCAGGCGCTGATCGCTATCAGCCATGCGCACATGGCCGGCGGTTCGGTGTCCGAGGACTCCGAGCGCAGCCTGATCATCGGCAACGCTGAAGCCCTGCCTGCCAGCCTGTTCGGGCCGAGCGTCAGCTATGTCGCCCTCGGGCATTTGCACAAGCCGCAGAAGGTCAACGGTGAAGAGCGCATCCGCTACAGCGGCTCGCCGATCCCGCTGTCATTCTCCGAGATCGGTTATCAGCATCAGATTCTCGACATCAAACTGGATGGCGAAACCCTGCTCAGCGTCGAACCGAAGCTCATTCCCCGACCAGTGAACCTGCAACGCCTCGGCCCCGCGCCGCTGGCGGAGATCCTGCTGCAACTGGCCGACCTGCCCAACATTGACCTGCTCGCCGACATCCAGCGCCAGCCGTGGCTGGAAGTGCGGGTGCGCCTCGATGAACCGCAACCGGACCTGCGCCATCAAGTGGAAACAGCCCTGCAAGGCAAAGCGGTACGGCTGGTGCGGATTGCCGCCGAATACGCCGGCAACGGCAGCCGCGACGGCGTCGAGGACGGCGCCACCTTGATCGAACTGGACCAACTGACGCCGCAGGAACTGTTCAGCCGCGCCTGGCAGGACAACTATGGCAGCGAGGTCGATGAGCAAACGCTCAGGGACTTCGCCGAGCTGCTGCAAGACGTGCAGATGGAGAGCGAACAGCCATGAAAATCCTCGCGATCCGCTTGAAAAACCTCGCCTCCCTGGCCGGGCCATTTGAAATCGACTTCACCGCCGAACCCTTGGCCAGTGCCGGTCTGTTCGCGATTACCGGGCCGACCGGCGCCGGCAAAAGCACGCTGCTCGATGCGCTGTGCCTGGCGCTGTTTGGCGCCGTGCCGCGGCTGAACAATACCGGCCGCGATGCCAAGGTTCCGGACGCCGATGGCGAAATCGGCACCGGCGACCCGCGGACCCTGCTGCGTCGTGGCACCGGAGAAGGTTATGCCGAAGTGGATTTCGTCGGCATCGACGGTCGTCGCTATCGCGCGCGCTGGGAGGCCAATCGCGCTCGGGAGAAGGCCGGCGGCAAGCTGCAAGCCAGTCGCCAGAGCCTGCGCGACATCGATCAGGATCAACTGCTGGCCAGCCAGAAAGGCGAATACAAGACCCAGCTCGAAACGGCGCTGGGCCTGAACTTCGAACAGTTCACCCGCGCCGTGTTGCTGGCCCAGAGCGAGTTCAGTGCGTTCCTCAAGGCGGACGACAACGACCGTAGCGAACTGCTGGAAAAGCTCACCGACACCGCGCTCTACACCCGCCTCGGTCGCCGCGCCTTCGACAAGACCAAAGAAGCGCGCGAAGCCCACAAGCTGTTGCAGGACCAGGCCACCGGGGTCACGCCACTGTCGCCTGAAGCCCGGGCCGAGCTTGATGAGCGCTTCAATGACGCGCAGCAGCAACTCAAGACCCAGCAGGCGCAGCTCAAGCAATTGGAGCTGCAACACACCTGGCTCAAGGACCTGCGCCAGTTGCAGGACGCGCAACAGAGCGCCACCGAGCAACTGCAATCCGCCCAACAACACTGGGACAGCCTGGCCAGCGAGCGCTTGAAGCTGACCCGTCTGGAGCAACTGGCCCCGCAACGGCACCAATTCGCGCGAAAGACCGAATTGACCACCCAGCTCACACCGCTGGCGGCACAGATTCAGCAGCATACCCAACAGCAAACCGAACTGAACGCGCGTCAGGCTCAGCTCGAACACAGCCTGAGCGCGGCGCAAACGGCACTGGCCGCCGCACAAAGCCAACACAGCACCAGCGCGCCGCTGCTGCGTCAGGCCTTCGAAGAGCAAAGCACCCTCGCCCGCCTGGTCAAGGACGCCAGCCTCAGTGCCGACCTCAAGCAGCAGGCAGAACTGGCCAGCACTCAGGGCCAAAGTACGATTCAGGGCTTGCTTGACCAGCAGAAACAGGTCGCAGAACGGTTGCAGCGTATCGCCGGTGAGCTTGAGCAGAGCACTCATCTGGCGCCACTGAGCGACGCCTGGAACGCCTACCGCGATCGCCTGCAACAACTGATGCTGATCGGCAATCGCCTGAACAAGGGCCAGTCCGAACTGGCCGGCCTGGAGCAAAGCGCCACCCGCGCCGCCGAGGATCTGGCCGCTCAACGCCAGAGCCTGGAGCTGCTGTACAAAGAGGCTGGCGCCGAGCCCGAAGCCGTGGCCGAGCAGATTCAGATCCTTGGCAGCCTGCTACAGGACAACCGCAAGCAACTGCGGGCCGTTGAAGAACTGACGCGGCTGTGGGCCAGCCAACAGGAACTGGACAAGCGCGGCACCGAACTTCAACAGCGCCAGCTCACCGCGCAGCAAGCGCGTGATCGCCTGACCCAGGACGGGGTGAAGACCAAGGCCGAATTGACGGTCGCCGAACAGACCCTGACCGTCACCCGCGAACTGCTGGAACGTCAGCGCCTGGCACGCAGTGCCAGCGTCGAAGAGCTGCGTGCACAACTGCTGGACGATCAGCCGTGCCCGGTTTGTGGCAGCCCGGACCATCCTTATCATCAGCCCGAAGCCTTGCTGCAAAGCCTCGGTCGGCACGATGAAAACGAACAGGCCAATGCCCAGAAAGCCGTTGACCTGCTCAAGGAAAAACTCACCGATCTGCGCGCCGAAGTCGGTGGCCTGATTGCTCAGCAAAAGGAATTGCTACAACAGCAAGAACAACTCGCCACTCAGCAACAGAGCCTGGCACCGAGCCTGGAAGCGCACCCTCTGTCTGCTCAACTGTTGGCCCAGGACGCAGACAAACGCGATGCCTGGCTGACCCAACAAAGCAGCCAGTTGAACCAGAGCATCACCCAGGACGAACAGCGGCAAACCGCCCTGCTCACCCTGCAACAAGATGCCGCGCGACTGGCGCAACAACTGCGCAGCGCCGAAACGGCGAACCAACAGGCGACACAACACCTGCTCAACCAGCAACGGGAGTTGAGCAGCGATCGCCAACGCCTGGACGAAGAACTGAGTGCGTTCAGCAGCCTGCTGCCAGCCCAGACGCTGGAAGCCCTGCGCAATGAACCCGCCGCGACTTTCATGCAGCTCGACCAGCAGATCGCCCAGCGCCTGCAACAACTCGAACAGCAGCGCGATGAACTCGCTGAACAGCAACAACGCCAGCAGACGCTGGACAAAGAACAAGACCGCCAGCAGACCCGCACCCAGCAACTGGACGCCGCGCAGCAGCAGTTCAGCGCGTTGGCCGGGCAACAACAGGCTTGCCAGGTAAAACTGACGCAACTGCTGGGCGAACACGCCAGCGCCGAACAATGGCAGCAGCAACTGGATCAGGCCGTCGAACAGGCGCGCAATGCCGAAGCGACGGCCAATCAGGAACTGCAAAGCGTGCGCACGGGGCTGGTGCAACTGGCCGCCGAACTCAAGGCGCAACAGGAACGTGCACAAGCCCTGGAAAGCGAAGACCGCGAGCTCAGCAGCAAGATCGCCGACTGGCGCGCGCAGCATCCGGAGCTGGACGACGGTGGGCTGGAAGCGCTGCTCGGTGTCAACGACCAACAGCTCAGCGAGCTGCGTCAACGATTGCAGCAAAGCGAACAAGACATCGCGCAAGCCAAGGTGCTGTTGCAGGAGCGGGATCAGCGCTTGCGCGATCATCAGGCGCAGCACAACGGCAACCTGGACGCCGGACAACTGGCCACGGCACTGGCCGAGCTGCAAAACCTGTTCGCCGCCAGCAAGCATCGCTGCGCCGAATTGCGTGCTGAACAAACCGAAGATCAGCGTCGACAAAACGCCAATCAGGCGCTGACGCAGCAGATCGCCGACGCCTACGCCGAGTACCAGCGCTGGGCGCGCTTGAGTGCGCTGATCGGTTCGGCCACCGGCGACACCTTCCGCAAAATCGCCCAGGCCTACAACCTCGACCTGCTGGTGCATCACGCCAACGTCCAGTTACGGCAACTGGTGCGGCGCTATCGCCTGAAACGGGGCGGCAGCATGCTCGGGTTATTGGTGATGGACACCGAGATGGGCGATGAACTGCGCTCGGTGCATTCGCTGTCCGGCGGCGAGACGTTCCTGGTGTCGCTGGCGCTGGCGCTCGGTTTGGCATCGATGGCATCGAGCACGCTGAAAATCGAATCGCTGTTCATCGACGAAGGCTTCGGCAGCCTCGACCCCGAATCCCTGCAACTGGCCATGGACGCCCTCGACGGCCTGCAGGCGCAAGGACGCAAGGTCGCGGTGATTTCCCACGTACAGGAAATGCATGAACGGATTCCGGTGCAGATCCAGGTCCACCGTCAGGGCAACGGCCTGAGTACCCTGGAGGTGAAATGATCACGCTGTATTCGTTCCGCCGCTGCCCCTACGCCATGCGCGCTCGCATCGCCCTGCGTTATTCGGGGGTTGCGGTGAATATCGTCGAGGTCAGCCTCAAGGCCAAACCGGCCGAAATGCTCGCGCTGTCGAGCAAAGGCACGGTACCGGTGCTTAGCGTGGATGGCCGGGTGATCGATGAAAGCCTGGAAATCATGCGCTGGGCGCTGGCGCAGAACGACCCGCAGGACTGGTTGCTCAAGGATGACCCTGTCGGGCAGCAATACATCGCCGGGCTGATCGAAGAAAACGATCAGGTGTTCAAGGTGCACCTCAATCGCTACAAATACGCCGAGCGTTATCCCGAGCAACCAATGACGTTTTATCGCGCCGAGGGCGAGGTGTTCTTGCGCAAGCTGGATCAATTGCTGGAGGGGCGCGCCTACTTGCTGGGCGAGCACCCGAGCCTGGCGGATGTCGCCTTGATGCCGTTCGTGCGGCAATTCGCCCATGTGGATCGCGAGTGGTTCGGGCAGACACCTTATGTGCGATTGCAGGGCTGGTTGCAGCGCTTTCTGGAATCGGATCTGTTCACCGGTGTGATGCAGAAGCAGCCTTTGTAGCAGCTGCCGAGCGTGCGAGGCTGCGTTCGGCTGCGTAGCAGTCGTAAACTCGGCTGATGCGGTCTGACTGATGCACCGCAAGCTCTGGTTTTACGACTGCTTCGCAGCCGAACGCAGCCTTCGGCAGCTGCTACAGGTGTGGGTGTGTGCAGGTAAGGGAATCAAGCCAACACTTCACACATCCCCAACGCCGAGCAATCCACCTGGAATGGCCCGAAAAATTCGCCATTGGATTTGCTCGGCGGATTACCCACCAGCAACTCCAGCGCCTTGGCGGTCTGGATGTTGTGGGCGATGTTGTGGTTGCATTCGATGGCCCGTGCCACCGAGCCCGCCGAGCCCTGCCCGATCCCCAACAACGAAGCGCCATTGGTCATGAACGCCAGAAAGGCGATGACCCAGAGTCTGCGTCCTTTCATGCCCCTGCCACCCCCGCCAAGTCGACGTCATCAACCACCGCATGTTGAGCGCGGTGTTCGAACTGGATGCCGGGATAAGCGACCTGAATCGGTGCTTGAAGGCTGTGTTGCGATTGAGCCGAAAGGCTGACGACCAACACCATGGCCACGTAAAGACCAATGGCCAGGTAGGCGCCGTGTTTGGCAGAAGTGAGGATGGTGCTGGCCATGGTGATCTCCGTGGGCATGTTTCAGTGCCCACAGAATCGATCAAAAAACAGAAGATAACTAGCGACCTTTATGCATAGTAGCTATCAGTTTTATTGATCTTTAACCCAGCGCGTTTCAATCCTCGATAAAACTCATCAAGCGCTCACGGGCCGCGTCCGGCTCGTTGGGAACGGGCTGGGCAGCCGACAGAATCGGGGTGGAATAGAGAAACAGGAGAACCACTGCCAGACGCATTGCCATGCTGTCGATCCTTATTAGAGAAGGAGTCAAAAAATCAGCGTCAAATTTAAACACATGGCTATGTGATATCAAGCAATACATTGATGGCAATATGATGCTGTCGTAAATGCGTTATGCAGGAGCGACATCACTTCGAGGCTTTTCGACGCCTGTTTGGGCCGATCGGCAAGTGACTTCGCTCCTGCATAAAGGGTGCAGGGCTGACATTTCAGTGTTGGTTTTTGTGATCCAGTGCGGCGTAGAAGTTGGCGCTCTGTTGCAGGTATTTCTGGGTGTAGCTTTGGGTGTGGGATTTTTTGTCGCTGATTTCAACGTTGGCGCTGGCAGGCAGAGCAACAGTGGCGGAAATAGCGGAAGCGGCGATAACAGAGAAGAGATTGAAGTTCATGGCGGTATTCCTCGATTCAGTTGGCTTGCTTGCCCGGTTGGGCCGTGAAGCAAACTTAACTCCCGAGGGTCGGCGCCTTGAAATGCTTTGTAGCATTAGCCGATATCAGTCTCATTAATAGAAGGTTGCAGGCCCCATCAACCGGGGCCTGCGGCCTATTGACGCAGCAGGAACTTGAGATCGCTCGGGGCATCCATCGGCAGTTTTTGCACGGTTTTGCCCAACAGACCGGTCTTGGCGTCACGCTCGATGACGACAATCTGGTTGCTCTTCTGGTTGGCAATCAGCACGAATTTGCCGCTCGGGTCGAGACTGAACTCGCGCGGGTGATCACCGTCCACCGAGCGACGCTGAAGCTCCTTGAGGTGGCCGGTTGCCGGGTCGATGGCGAACACCAGCAACTGATTGGCGGTGCCACGGTTGCTGACGTAAAGGAACTTGCCATCGGCCGAGGCGTGAAGCGCAGCCGCGGCCTTGCCCGATGTGGGCAGCCCCGCCGCCAGATCGACCAACTGCGTTTGTTCGAGTTGGCCGTCCTTGTAATCGAACACCGCCACCTGCGCGCTCATTTCCATGGTCAGCCAGGCGTGCTTGCCATCGGCGCTGAACAGTAAATGTCGCGGCCCGCTGCCGGGGGGCAACGGGACGGACGCGGGTTTGGCGGCAGTCAACGGCAGTTCCGGATTGGCCTTGGGGTCGAAGCGATAGATAAAGATCTTGTCCGCGCCCAGGTCATTGGAAAACACGTATTGACCATCCGGCGAAGAGATCGCCGAATGCACGTGCGCCGACATCTGCCGCACGGGGTCGATCCGGCTGGACGGATGACCGCTCATCTGCACGACGGGTTTCAGCTTGCCATCGGGGCTCACCGGTAACACCGCCAGGGTGCCGCCCGGGTCTTCAGCCACCGAGTAGTTGCTGACAAACAGATGGCTGGCATCACCGCTGATGCTCGAATGGGTCGGCTCGTTGCCCAGGGTTTGCACCTGGTTGATCAGGCTCAGCTCATGGGTTTTCGGATCGATTGCGTAACTGCTGACGCGCCCTACCGGATCGGCCTGCCCCGGGCCGTTTTCGTTGACCGCGAACAAGCGACGTTGATCCTTGGACACGGTCAGCCAGGACGGGTTGGCGCTCTTCACCACTTGCAGCGGCTTGGCATCGATCTGCCCGGTGCGGCTGTCGAAGTTCAGGCGATAAATCCCCTGGCTCTGGCCGGCGGTGTACGACCCCACCAGTAATTCGTAGTTGTCGACCGGCGCCGCCTGCACGCCCATCGCGCCGACGCTGCCGGCGATCAACAGTGGCCAGAAGTTACGCATCCTCATTCGTTTCGTCCTCGTCATCCTGACCACCAAACGCTTCCATAGGTACCAGCCGGTGTTCACCGGAATCACCGGTGATGATCCAGCTCTTCAAATCGGGATCGAAAGTCGCTGCCTTGATCTGCGCCATGCTGAACTCCCAGCGCTTGAGCGCCCGACCGTCCATGCATTCGATGTGCAGGTTATCGTCTTCATCGAGAGAGAAGTCGAAAGCGTGCAGCCCGTCGATCTCCAGCATGTCGCAATGTTCGAGGGCGTTGAGCAAGGTGTCGTTTACGGCAGTCATGGCAGTCAATCTTTGAATGGGAAAGACGCAATGATAGCTCAATGCGGGAACGGACTGTGGCGAGGGGGCTTGCCCCCGTTTGAGTGCGTAGCACTCACAAAATCTTTGGTACATCAGCGATTTTGGGGCTGCTTTGCAGCCCAACGGGGCGGTGGGGCGTTCCGACAAGCCCCCTCGCCACAGCCGTTAGAGCGCTTCTCGTGATGGTTTGCCATCGACCAAACGTTGGATGCGCAACGGATTGCCATTCTTCAACGCGTCCGGCAGCAGGCTGTCGGGGTAGTTCTGGAAGCACACCGGGCGCAGGAAACGGTCGATGGCCAGGGTGCCCACCGAGGTGCCGCGCGCATCGGAAGTCGCCGGATACGGCCCGCCATGGACCATCGAATCGCAGACTTCCACACCCGTCGGATAACCGTTGAGCAAGATCCGCCCGACCTTCTGCTCCAACAAGGGCGTCAGCTCGCCGAAGCGTTCGAAGTCCGCCGGCTCACCGATAATCGTTGCCGTCAGTTGCCCGTGCAGGCCGTTCAGCGCAGCACTGAGTTGCGCCTGATCCGCCACTTCAACAAACACCGTGGTCGGGCCGAACACTTCCTCTTGCAGCACTTCATCGCCATCGAGCAACAGACTCACATCCGCCTTGAACAATTGCGGCTGCGCCTGATTGCCTTGTTGCGGATTACCGGCCAAGTGCTCGATTTTCGGATGCGAAAGAAGCTTCTGCAGGCCTTTGCCATAGCTGCTCAAGGTGCCGGCGTTGAGCATGGTTTGCGCCGGCTGATCGCCGATCAGCCCGGCCACCTGCTGTACGAACGCACTGAACTGCGGCGAACGAATGCCGATCACCAGCCCCGGATTGGTACAGAACTGCCCGCAGCCCTGCACCACTGAAGCCGTGAGGTCACGGGCGATGCTTTCAGCACGAGTATCCAGCGCCTGCGGTAACACGATCACCGGGTTGATGCTCGACATCTCGGCGAACACCGGAATCGGCTGCGGCCGTGCCGCGGCCATGTCGCACAGCGCCCGACCGCCTTTCAGTGAACCGGTAAAACCGACCGCCTGAATCGCCGGGTGCTTGACCAGCGCTTCCCCTACTCCACCACCGTAGATCATGTTGAACACACCGGCCGGCATGGCGGTTTTTTCAGCGGCGCGAATCACCGCGTCGGCCACCCATTCAGCGGTTGCCATGTGGCCGCTGTGGGCCTTGAACACCACCGGGCAGCCGGCGGCCAAGGCCGAAGCGGTGTCGCCGCCAGCAGTGGAGAACGCCAACGGAAAGTTACTCGCGCCAAACACCGCCACCGGCCCCAGGCCAATGCGGTACTGACGCAGGTCCGGACGCGGCAGTGGCTGGCGTTCCGGCAGCGCCAGATCGATCCGCGCGCCATAGAAATCACCACGCCGCAGCACCTTGGCGAACAGACGCATCTGGCCGCTGGTGCGCCCACGCTCACCTTGAATCCGCGCCGCCGGCAACGCGGTTTCGCGGCAGACTACGGCCACGAACTCATCGCCAAGGGCGTCCAGTTCATCGGCAATCGTGTCCAGAAATTGCGCACGGCGCTCGGCGCTCAGGCTGCGATAGGCCGGGTAAGCGGCGGCGGCAGCCTTCGCGGCGGCGTCGACTTCTGCAGCGGTGGCTTGGTAGAAATCGTGGGGCAAGGCCTCGCCGGTGCTGGCATCGGCGCTCTGCAGTTTGACGGTGCCGGCAGCGCTGCGCTCGCCGCCAATGTAGTTGTGACCAAGAATCCGGGTCATGGGTGTCTCCTTAAAGTGTGCCGACGGTGCCGGGTTCGAACGCTGCTTCAACCGGAGCGATGCCGTTGATCAAGGGTGCGCCGAACTCGGCCTGGCTGATCTCGAACACATCACCCGGCCGGGTACGGATGCCATCGGCGAAGGACAGGGTCGCGGTGCCAAAGAAGTGGATGTGCACGTCGCCGGGGCGCAGGAACTGGCTGTACTTGAAATGGTGATACTCGAGGTTTTCCAGGCTGTGGCACATGTTGGCTTCGCCACTGAGGAACTCGTTCTGCCAGAGCACTTCGCCGTCGCGCAGGATGCGACTGGTGCCTGCCAGGTGTTGCGGCAGTTCGCCGACCCGAAGCTCCGGGCCATAGCTGCAACTGCGCAGTTTCGAATGGGCCAGGTAAAGGTAATTCTTGCGTTCCATCACGTGATCGGAGAACTCGTTACCCACCGCAAAACCGAGGCGATACGGTTTGCCGTCGTGGCCGATGACATAGAGGCCGCTGAGTTCGGGCTCTTCCCCGGCATCTTCAGCAAAGGGCGGTAGCGGGAAAGGCTTGCCCGGTCGCACGACGATGCTGCCATCGCCCTTGTAGAACCATTCCGGTTGCACGCCGGCCTGGCCGGCTGCAGGTTTACCGCCCTCCACACCCCACTTGAAGATGCGCATGGTGTCGGTCATCGCCGCTTCATCGCCGGCCTGCTGATGCATTTTGTCCCGAGCCGAGGCGCTGCCCAAATGGGTCAGGCCGGTGCCGCTGACCAGCATATGCGCCGGGTCCGGGTGATCCAGCGGCGGCAGGATGCGCAGCTTGGCCAGCAACTCGGCATAGTTGTGGCTGATGCCCAGCCCCAGGGTTTGAACCTGTCGCTCAAGAGTGGTGCCCGCCTCGATCGCCGCCAGCGCCAGATCCCGCACCGTGTGCGCATCCTGCACTTCACGCACCAGACCGTCTTCGACCACGCCGACGCGGCGTTCGCCATTACTCAATTCGAACTGAACTAAACGCATGAACCTTCTCCTGTTAATGCAAAACTTGTTGGCCAATCTCGCGTCAGGTACGGGTAGCACCGCGGGCACTTGCCACGAACTGGTCGACCGGCAGCACGTGCTTGCGTTCCAGCAGGCGATACACCACGCCGGTCAGGACCAGGCCGAACACCATCACGCAGGACAGGAAATACAGCCCCGACGCCAGGTTGCCGGTGTACTCCTTCAGCGCACCGATCACGAACGGGCCGATGTAGCCGCCGAGGTTGCCCACCGAATTGATCAACGCGATTCCTGCCGCCGCACTGGCGCCGGCGAAGAAGCGCCCCGGCAAGGTCCAGAACACCGCCGTGCAGGAAAACAGCGCGAACGCCACCAGGCACAGCGCCGCCAGTTGCAGCACCGGTACCGACAGCCAGGCGCTAAGGAACAGGCCGATGGCACCCAACACATACAGCACCGCCAGATGACCGTAGCGATCATTCAGGCGGTCGGAACTGCGCGGAATGATCAGCAAACCGATGATTCCGAAGATGTACGGCACCGATGACACGAACCCGGTCACCAGGTCCGTGCCACCGAACTGCTTGATCAGCGTCGGCAGCCACAAACCGAGGCCATAGATGCTCAAGGTCACCGGCAGATAGAACAGCGCCAGCAGCAACACCCGTTTGTCCTTCAGTGCATGCAACGGATTGCCGTGGCAGGTCTGGCCATACTCGGCGAGGTCTTTTTTCAGTTCCCCGGTCAGCCAGTCTTTCTCGGATTGATCCAGCCATTTCACTTGGTCCGGGCCGTCCGGCAAGTAGCGCAGCACCGGCCAGGTCAGCAGGATCGCTGGCGTACCGATGACGATGAACAGCCACTGCCAGCCGTGCAGGCCAAGCGTGCCGTCCATACCGAGCAAACCGCCGGACACCGGGCCGGTGATCATCATGGCGATGGGTTGGGAAAGGATGAACAGCCCGAGGATCTTGCCGCGATGGCGAATCGGGAACCATTGGGTGATGTAGTACAGCACGCCTGGAAAGAACCCGGCTTCGGCCGCGCCGAGCAGAAAACGCATCACATAGAAGCTGTTCGGGCCCTGGACGAACGCCATGCCGATGGTGATAGCGCCCCAGGTGACCATGATCCGCGCGAACCAGCGTCGGGCGCCGAAGCGGTCGAGCATCAGGTTGCTGGGGATCTCCAGCAGAAAGTAGCCAATGAAGAAAAGCCCGGCACCAAATCCGTAAGCCGCATCACCGATGCCGACGTCGGCGCCCATGTGCAGCTTGGCGAACCCCACGGCGGAGCGATCCACATAGGCGATCAGGTACAGCAGGATCAGGAAGGGAATCAGTTTCAACGTGATGCGACGGATAAGCCGCAATTCCTGGCTCATGAGTTCGGTCTCCGATTGTTGTTGTTATAGAACCTCGGGGGACGCCTCTCGCGGAAAACCATCAGGGCCATCCCTCCGTTGAAAACGACTATATAGTATTACTATTTAACCAACAACACTTCCAAACAGCCGAAATTGCGCTTATGTTACGCCACAGCTCGAACAATATAGTCATACAATAAGAGAACCGATCATGACTGATAAGAAACCCACCCTGCGCTCCGCCCAATGGTTTGGCACTGCCGACAAGAACGGCTTCATGTACCGCAGCTGGATGAAGAATCAGGGCATCGCCGACCATCAGTTCCACGGCAAGCCGATCATCGGCATTTGCAACACTTGGTCGGAACTGACCCCGTGCAACGCGCATTTCCGCCAGATCGCGGAGCACGTCAAACGCGGGGTGATCGAAGCCGGTGGCTTTCCTGTGGAATTCCCGGTGTTCTCCAACGGCGAATCGAACCTGCGCCCCACCGCCATGCTCACCCGTAACCTGGCGAGCATGGACGTCGAGGAAGCCATTCGCGGCAACCCGATCGATGGCGTGGTACTGCTCACTGGTTGCGACAAAACCACTCCGGCGCTGCTGATGGGCGCGGCTAGTTGCGACGTGCCGGCGATCGTCGTCACCGGTGGGCCGATGCTCAACGGCAAGCACAAGGGCCAGGACATCGGTTCGGGCACGGTGGTGTGGCAGCTCAGCGAACAGGTCAAGGCTGGCACGATCACCCTTGATGATTTCCTCGCGGCCGAGGGTGGCATGTCCCGTTCCGCCGGGACCTGCAACACCATGGGCACTGCCTCGACCATGGCTTGCATGGCCGAAGCGCTGGGCACGTCCCTGCCCCACAACGCGGCGATTCCGGCAGTCGATGCGCGCCGTTATGTGTTGGCGCACATGTCGGGTATGCGTGCGGTGGAGATGGTTCGCGAGGATTTGAAGCTGTCGAAAATCCTCACCAAGGAAGCCTTCGAAAACGCCATCCGGGTGAACGCTGCCATCGGCGGTTCGACCAACGCGGTGATCCACTTGAAAGCCATCGCCGGACGCATCGGTGTCGAACTGGACCTGGACGACTGGACCCGCATCGGTCGCGGCATGCCGACCATTGTCGACCTGCAACCGTCCGGGCGCTTCCTGATGGAAGAGTTCTACTACGCCGGTGGCTTGCCTGCAGTGCTGCGTCGCCTGGGCGAAGCCAACCTGATTCCGAACCCGAACGCCCTCACCGTCAACGGCAAAACCCTCGGTGAAAACACCAAGGACGCGCCGATCTACGGCCAGGACGAAGTGATCCGCACCCTCGACAACCCGATCCGCGCCGACGGCGGCATCTGCGTGTTGCGCGGCAACCTGGCGCCACTGGGTGCGGTGCTCAAGCCCTCTGCGGCGAGTGCCGAGCTGATGCAACATCGCGGGCGCGCGGTGGTGTTCGAGAATTTCGACATGTACAAGGCGCGGATCAACGATCCGGAACTGGACGTGGACGCCAACTCGATTCTGGTAATGAAAAACTGCGGGCCGAAGGGTTATCCGGGCATGGCCGAAGTCGGCAACATGGGCTTGCCGGCCAAGCTGCTGGCCCAGGGTGTGACGGATATGGTGCGGATTTCCGACGCACGCATGAGCGGCACGGCGTACGGTACCGTGGTCTTGCATGTGGCACCGGAAGCCGCCGCCGGCGGGCCTTTGGCGGCAGTGAAGGAAGGCGACTGGATCGAGCTCGATTGCGCCAGTGGACGTTTGCATCTGGACATTCCGGATGCCGAACTGGCCGCGCGCATGGCCGATCTGCAACCGCCACAACAGTTGCTGGTGGGTGGCTATCGCCAGCTGTACATCGACCATGTGCTGCAGGCGGATCAGGGCTGCGACTTCGACTTCCTCGTCGGTTGTCGTGGAGCCGAGGTGCCGCGTCACTCTCACTGACCCTCTGGATTCTGTAACCACAGCAGAACCTGTGGCGAGGGAGCTCCCTCGCCACAATGATTGTGCCCGCCGCGCCTGCTATCATGCGCAGCACCCCATCGCACAGGACCGCGCCGTTCCCCATGGATTACCGCAAACCCTCCGACCGCAAAAGCATGCACTCGCGCATCGTCCAGGAATTGGGCATGCAGATTGTCTCGGGACGCTTCAAACCGGACGACAAACTGCCCGCCGAAGCCCTGTTGTGTGAGGAATACGCGGTCAGCCGGCCAGTCCTGCGCGAAGCGACCCGAGTGCTGGTTGCCAAGGGCCTCGTGTATTCCCGTCCGCGGGTCGGCACCGTGGTCAAGACGCGCCGGGAGTGGCACATGCTCGACCCGGACGTGCTGCACTGGCTGATGCAAAGCAGCCCGCAGAATGAGTTCTTCAGCCTGCTGACCAGCGTGCGCAGCATCATTGAACCGGCCGCTGCAGCCCTGGCCGCGCAGTTCGCCACCGACGCAGACATCGCCTCCATCGGTGAAGCCTACCAACGCATGGAGTCAGCACCGACGCCTGAAGCCTTGTTGCAGCCGGACCTGGATTTCCACAGCCGCATCGCCGACGCGACCCACAACGACCTGCTGGCGAACCTGTGCAACATGTTGTCGGTGGCGATTGCCGAAGCCTTGAAGCACTCCAACCAACGGCCGAACCTGCATGAACTGGCGTTGCCTCGGCATAAGGCGATTCTCACGGCTATCGAGAATCGCGATGCGCTGGGTGCGCGGCATGCGACGTTGGTGCAACTGGACGATGCGCGTAACGCGCTGAATGTGGTGCTCGGCACCGATCCCGCATAACCACCACAATTCCCCTGGGCTCATTGCCACCACGTAGTCATCCCTTAGATCATCGAATTGTCGGATCTGCGGTATCCCGTTACCGCACATCCATTCCGGCCTCGCCTTACTTTGCGTGACTCAACCCATGCAAAGGATTGCATCATGCCGATACCTGCATCCCCCCCTGCCACGGCGGACATGACCGATATCATCGCGCACGCCGTCAGCGCCCGCTTCAGCTCCCGCCCCACCCTGCGCTCGGAAACCGCTCGCCTGCTCAAGGACGGCGTACTGGAAAAATACCCGCAACTGGACTTCGACCCTGAGCGAACCAAAATCGCGCAGCCGATTCCCAACGGGGCCTGGCGCCTCACGTTACTGCTGGACCTGGTACTGGATTATCTGGCCAGCGGCACACCTGTCGATTTCAGCGAGCGGTTCGGTCGTGCCTGCTTTCTGACCAACCGTGCGCCCGCGCAACTGACTATCGGCAAAACCACATCACGCCTGCCTGATCTCCAGGTGATTGCGGGGGTCATCCTTGAGCTGCCCGACTTGCTGCACATCGGGCTCCAGGAATCGCTGACCCTTTACTGGAACCAGAAGGACGAGGCCGGCGTCAGCCGCTGGCAATGGCTGGGAAACTTGCTGGCCGGCGTCCTGCAGACATCCGCGACCCGCCTGTCGAAAAGCAACCCGGTGCAGGCCGGGATTCTCGCGGAGCTGGCCAGCCACCCGGACAACCTGCAGCGTCTCCAGCAATCCTGGTCAAAAGGCCCCATACAAGCCTGCACCCTACAAACCACCCTGACCAACGGTGACGTCTCCATTACGCTGCAGGCCTCCGAGCTCCTGGTGACTTGTGGTGAAACCCATTTGTTGTGCAGCGTGACCGGCAAAATCGAGCCCTTCGCTTCCCTGGAAGCTTTCGGCCTGGCTTGGGGCGCACGGTTTCAGCGGGCATACAAAGCCGATGTCATCACCTGGAAGCGGTTTGAGCCGGACGGCAACATCTTTGACATTCAGGCTGCCCTGCTCCTGAACCGGCAGCTGGAAGATCTGGCTGAGCTCAAACTGCCTGCCAACCAGGGCCTGGGCGAGTTGGTGAAACACGTTGACGCGATCACCGAAGTCGCCACGCTGTTCATCGACAGCCAACCGGACGAGGCCGCTTTTCAACCGATACAGGCGTCGATTCCCAGGTGGTTGCAAGCGGCGACACCCACTGACCGCATGGCCTATCGCAAGCACGTCCTGGCCATGGCCAGCGTCAAGCAACAGACCCAGGGGCGCACCTTCAACGATGGCATCGACGACCTTCGTACGTTTGCCCGAAAAGCCTTGCACAAGCAGATGCAGGAAGATTATCCGCTGGCGCCCGGTTATAACTCCGACGAGCTGGAACTGACTTTTCATGTACCCGTCGGTGACCTCGGCAGCGGCTACATCGAAACCGTCAAAATGACCCTGACCGAGCTGGCGATCAACAATCTCGCCGCAAAACCCAAGGGCCGCATGACTGTCCGTCACACCGGAGACCAACTGATTCAGCAGTGGACTACCGACGACTATCTGCTGGACCTGGTGAGCCGGGTCAATGTCGGCCAGCACTATCCCGAACTGATCGAAACCTTGCTGCTCGGCGAGACCGACGACGCACGGGAGCGGGAACGATTGTTCGCGCTGGAACTGTCGGTTCATCTCCCCCTGCTGGCCCTCGAACATTCGATCAAGGGTGAGCACGGGTTCACCCATCTGGGGTATCGCTATGTCGATGCGTTGATGAATCGCACCGCCGCCGAACGGGTCGTCAACGAACAAGCCGTGGTCATCCGGCCCCTGGCGTTCCAACGCAAGGACGGCGCCGACTGTGATGTGGCCGCCAACATGTTCATCATCGAGCCCAAAGACTTGCAGGCCAGTGCTCCGCATATCCTCTATCGCCCGTTGTACACCCCGTCACTGCAGCAATACGCCGCACGCAGCGACTTGCTCAAAGCGGTCGCGCAACAGGGCGCGCTGCAAACCAGCGTGCTGACCTGGCTCCCGGACCGCGCACGTCCGGTTTACGACAACAACGGTTTCAACGAACCGCATATCAACCACTTTCACATCGGCGACGAGTTCTCGCCGCCAGACAAGCCGAAACCGGCGATTCTGGCAGGCGACGAAGCTGCGGCCCAGTGGCTCAGTGCAGTGGAGGAAGGTCGATTGCCGGCCAGCCTGTTCGCCAGCAACGCCCGGGCGCTGGCCGATCTGGCTGACAGGCAATCGGTGTCCAATGCCGAAAGCCGTTGGGCGATCATCCTTGAGGGTGGCTGGCTGGTCTTTAACAACCTGGTACTGCCGCTGTTGCGCGGCCCGGCAATGCTGGTGGGCTGGATGCTGCAAATCACCCATAGCCTGATCAACGACCTGCCCGCACTGGACAGTGATGACCCAACTACCCGGAATCTGGCCTGGATCGATGTGCTCTTGAACATCGGCCTGCTCCTTTTGCATGTCGCACGAACTCAAGGTGAACGGCCTGCACTCGCGCCAGAGCGCATGGGCGAAGACGCTCCGGTGCCCCTCGATCCGCTGCGCCGTCTGTTGCCACTGGACTTGCTGCATCCCGAGACAACCATCACTCAAGAAACACCCGGACTGCCCTCCGAACCGCCGGGCAGTGGCAATACGTTGCTGGATTTCAACCTGTCGACCGCTCGGGACTCGACCTCGGCGCGGCTGTTCAACAAGCTGCAGGCGGTCAAGGTTGCATGGCCCGCGTCTCTGCCAGAGCCTGTTGCAACCGGTCCGTTCAAGGGGCTGTACCGGATCGACAACAAATGGCACGTCACGGTCGCCGGCCTGCTGTTTCGCGTGAGTGTCGTGCCCGGTTTCGGTGAGGCCTACCTGGTGCATCCCGAGCATCCCGACCATCCGGGAATCAAGCTCAAAACCGATGGATACGGCCGGTGGACGCTGGATCAAGGGCTGAAACTGCTCGGCGGAGGACGTAACGCCAGGCGGGATGCCCTGCGCGAGAGCAAACAACAACGCATCAGCCTGCTGGAACTGAACCACCAGGAATTTTTGCAGCAACAGACGCAGGTGCAAAAACGCGTTGATATCGCGGAAAAGCTGATGGAGCTGAAAACAAACGACCCCGCCAGCAGCGAGCAGGATCGCACCACTTTTCGCCAACGGTTCGCAGACGAGCTGGACAAACAGAGCGAAACCTATGTCACGGCGCTTGCCGAAATCCGCGAAAAAAGCGCTCTGAGCAAAACTGATCCCGATCCAAACCTGCAGCGCAACCTGCTGGAGAATCTCATCAACAACGCGCGCAAACGTGTGGTCATCGCTGACCGGGAACGGGAAGCCACCAATCGAACTTACGCGGACTTGACCCGCGGTATCGAACACTTGCGCGAAGCAATCAAGGACAAGGGCAACGTCGTACTGGATCGATACTTCGAATTCATGCGCAGGACCTCCGAAGTCAACGAAACCATGATCAGGTTCTACGAAGAAACAGAGAGCCGACTTGCGGAGCTTAAACACCTGTCTCGCTTGGGCTTGGAGGACTGGAAACGGTTGACCGACAATCGCTCCGAGAATGAATTGACCGCTTTGCGAGTCAAATCCTACCAACTGAGCATCTTGCGTATTCTCAGCCTGAAGGAACTGGGTAGCGCCACCATGGCCCCACTCGAACGCGCACTCGATCCCCTGATGTTGCTGTCTCGCTCCCATTCCGAACTGCAAACTTCTCGCACTTATAACAATAGCGATCGGATCGCCGTTCTGGACAACCTGGTCGATCACTACCGCAAAGCACTGGATGGGCTTGAAAGTATCGGCATCTTCAATGCCGAAGAATTACAGCCGGCGGCCTTCAATCGCCTGCGAGAGATCATCGGTGAACTGCGCCTCGATGCCGAGCGACGTCTGGCCGATGACCTTCAAAATCTCCCGCAACCTTCGGTCTCCGAGCCCGGTCCGTCTTCACCCGGAGCCAGCAAGCCCCCGATCCAGCGCCCCTCTTCATGGGCCAGTCGCAAGCGGGTCATCAAAACCGCCAAGGGCACTCTGATCGGCGATATTCGCCCCCGCGTGGCTAACCAGGGCGGAGACATTGTTGATATCAACGGTCCACTCGAAGATGCACCACTGGCTTCGTTCCATGAACATGAACCGAATGTCTGGGTAGAAATGATCGAGGTCAGGCAGCCCGCACCCAAGGCCTCCGCGCACTCCTACGCACAGCTCAAAGGGGATGCCCGCAAGGCCATCGCCAATGTCGACAAGCAGGTAAGGAAAATCGAGGGTTACGCGCAACGCGCAAGCTCACCCAAGGAAATTGAAGAACAATTGCAACGCGAAGCACAAAAGCTGACCGGGTATGCCGAGGGTCTGGAACACCATGAGGCCCCCTCGCCAAACCGGGAACAAGATGCCTCGTTAATCCGCGATTTACGCGATCACGCGCGAGCCCTCGACAGTAAGGCATCGGAACTGCGCATCCGCATGACACTGGCCCAGCCCCCCAGCAGTGAGGGTGTGGAGTTTCTGTTACGGTGCAAGGAGGTTTACCCACGCATGATCGGTAATCGCGTACAACTGAAAACCGGACGTAAAGACTTCATGCAGGAGTACGTCCTGTTGAACAAAGACGATCAACCCTGGGGGTACGCGCATTTCCACTATGAGCGCTTCGATGATGCCAAGACGCAATATACCCAGGCCCATCTGAAAACCAGGGAACAACGCTTCGAAACCTACGAATCGGCGATGGCCAAGGCTACAGATCCGAAACAGAAAATCGATATCCACCGCGGGATCATCAGCAAGGAACTGGCCAACAGTGCATTCCTGACGCTACAACCACGCTGAGTGATTCGGTCCCTGTCTAGTCCTGAAACAGGTGTAAACCTTATTCAGGACGAGACACCCCCATAAAAAAAGCCGCAACCTGAGTTGCGGCTTTTTGGGTCAGGCTGACGCCTAGTGAGCAAACAGCGAGTTGCCCTTCTGCCCCGCCAGTTTTTCCGGTTTGATCAGGAACCGCGCCAGCGCCGGCAGCAGCCACAACGCGCCGAACATGTTCCAGAGCAGCATGAAGGTCAGCATCAGGCCCATGTCGGCCTGGAACTTGATCGCCGAGAAGATCCAGGTGCACACGCCGATTGCCAGGCACAGACCGGTGAACAACACAGCTTTACCGGTGGACTTCAGCGTCTGGTAGTACGCCTCTTGCAGCGACAGACCGGCACGCAGGAAGCTTTCCAGGCGACTGTAGATGTAGATCCCGTAATCCACGCCGATCCCCACCCCGAGTGCCACCACTGGCAAGGTCGCCACTTTCACACCGATGCCCATGAACGCCATCAGTGCGTTGCCGAGCACCGAGGTCAGCACCAGCGGCAGCACGATGCACAAGGTCGCCGCCCAGGAACGGAAGGTGATCATGCACATGGTCGCGACGCAGATGTACACCAGCACCAGAATCGTCAGTTCGGAACGCTTGATCACTTCGTTGGTGGCGGCCTCGATCCCGGCGTTACCGGCCGCGAGGAGGAATTCCAGGCCTTCCTTGTTGTTGTCCTTGGCGAAGTCCTGCACCGCATGAACCGCGCGATCCAGGGTTTCGGCCTTGTGATCGTTGAGGAACACCAGCACCGGCGCCAGGGAGCAATTGTTGTTGTACAGACCATCGGCACGGGCGATGGAGTTGTTCAACACGTCCGGATTGCGCGACAGGGTTTCCCATTTCAGGTTGCCCTCGTTCATGCCCTTGATCATTTGCTTGGACACGGTCACCAGCGAGATCGCCGACTGCACGCCCTCGGTGTTCTGCATCTTCCACATCAGCTCGTCGATCGGTGCCATGGCTTCATAGCGCGAGCACCCTTCAGGCTTGGTCTTGACCATTACCACCAGCACGTCGGAACTGGTGGAATAGTTGTTGATGATGAAGCTGTTGTCCTTGTTGTAACGCGAGTCCGGACGCAGTTCCGGCGCACCCTGGTCGAGGTCGCCGATTTTCAGGTTCTGGCTGTACCAAAGGCCACCGCCAAAGGCGATCAGCGCCAGGAGAATGGAGACCGGTGCGACTTTCGGGCTGGCAAAGTTCGCCAGCAGGCGCCAGAAGGGATGCTCGCGGTGCGCGTCTTTCTTGCTGCGGTCGACGGCGCGTTTGCTGATACCCACGTAGGAAATCGCTACCGGCAGCAGGATCAGGTTGGTGAACACGATCACCGCCACGCCGATGGACGCGCCGATGGCCAGTTCACGAATCACGCCGATGTCGATGATCAACAGCGTGATAAAGCCCACCGCATCCGCGAGGATCGCGATCATCCCCGGGAGGAACAACTGACGGAATGTTCGCCGCGCCGCAGTCAGTGCGTTGTCCGCCTCGCTGGACTGCAAGGCGATACCGTTGATTTTCTGCACGCCGTGGGAAATCCCGATGGCGAAGATCAGGAACGGCACCAGCATCGAGTACGGATCCAGCCCGAAGCCGAAAAAGTGCATCAAGCCGAGCTGCCAGACCACCGCCACCAGCGTCGTACTCAGTACTGCCACGGTGCTGCGCATGCAGTTGGTGAACCAGTACAGCAGGATCAGGGTGATGACGAAGGCGACGCCGAAGAACATCACCACCATGACCAGCCCATCGATCAGGTCGCCGACTTTCTTGGCGAACCCGACAATGTGGATCTTCACGTTAGGGTTCTGGGTTTCGAACTTGTTGCGGATCTTGTCTTCAAGTTCATGCGAGAACTTGCGGTAGTCCAGTACCAGCAACTTGCCCTGGTCTTGCGGGTCCGGGTAGGACTCCAGCAGCGGGATGTCGACGATGCTCGACTTGAAGTCGTTGGCCACCAGCCGCCCGACTTGCCCGGACTTGAGCACGTTGTTGCGCAGCAGGTCGAGGCTCTGCTGGGAGCCGTTATAGCTCTGGGGAATCACCTCACCACCGGCGAAGCCCTCCTCCGTCACCTCGGTCCAACGCACGCTCGGGCTCCACAGCGACTTGAGGCCGGAACGGTCGACGCCGGAGATGTAGAACACCTCGTCGTTGATCTGGCGCAGGGTCTCCATGTACTCCTTGGAGAAGATGTCGCCATCGGTGGCTTCAACGGAAATCCGTACGGTGTTGCCCAGGTTCGCCAGATCGTTGCGGTGCTCCATCATCTTTTCAATGAACGGATGCTCGAGCGGGATCATTTTTTCGAAACTGGTGGACGGCCGGATCAGCGTCGCCTGCCAGAACAGGAAAATACTGACCAGCAGGCAGATGACGATCACCGCCGGGCGGTTGTTGAAGATCAGGCGCTCAAGAAACGTCGCCTTGTCCTGATGAGGAGTGCTTAAGGATGTCATAGACCCGCCTTCTTATTATTTGCCCGGCTCATTTGGACGACCCGTTTGTGCCATTCTCTGCGCCCGTTGGCGAGGTGACGCGCACGCCGCCCTGGCCTGCCAGAATCAGATTACCGTTACCCGCCGCCGTGACCGACGAGACGGAAATGCGATCGGGACGGTTGAACACGCTGAAGGTCTCGCCGTCGTCGCTGCTGCGAATGACACTGCCGCCGTTGCCGACGATCACGATGGAACCGTCGTCGAGCAACGTGGCGCCGGACAGGCCGAATTCCAGCGCACCGCGTGCAGCCTTGAGTTCGACCTGATCCCACGTGGTGCCGAAATCCGTGGAGCGATAGAGATTGCCCCGCAAGCCGTAGACCAGCAGCGTGGCCGGTTGCGCGGTGCCGATGACGCCGAACAGCGAGCCCTCGTAGGGGCCTTCAAGCTTTTCCCAGGTCTGCCCTTCATCGGCGGAACGGAACATGCTGCCCTGCTCGCCGACGATGAAAATGCCGGAATCCTTGACTGCAGCTATGGCGTTGAGGTGGTACTGGTCTTCGTTGGCCAGGCGATCGCTGACGTCTTCCCAGTTTTTGCCACCGTCGGTGGTTTCCAGCAAGGCACCGTAGGCGCCCACGGCATAGCCGCTGTTGACGTCCTTGAACCAGACGTCGAGCAGCGGCGATTCGCGGCGCAGGTCTTCGAATTGCTTGGTCCAGGTGACACCGCCGTCTTCACTGGCGAGGATCTGCGCGTCATGGCCGACGGCCCAACCGTGCTTGTCATCGACAAAAAATACCGCTGTCAGCAGTTGCCGGGTCGGCACCTTGGCTTGGGTCCAGGTCGCACCCTGGTCATCGGAATAAAGAACGTGCCCGCGATCGCCGACCGCCACCAGGCGTTTGCCGGCATGCACGACATCGAGCATCAGGCCTTTGCTGGCCTTGGCGGATTCAATGGAATAAACCACGTCGGTGGTCGGCGCGGCAGCGGCCAGCACAGGAGCCGACAACACGGCACAACCCAACAGCGAGAGCGCTGTAGCCAGCAACGCGAACCTGCGTAACGCCGGCGGGCGGCAAATACTCACACCCATGACAGGCTCACTCATAGACCTTCCCCCATTATTATTGTTAGGTCATTCAACCTTTCAGGGCGCCGTAAGGGGGTGCTCACCGGGACTGCCCTATTCCAGAGCATAGTCCTGAAACCCGCAATCCAGAGCCCCTTCGGAAGCTGGGCTTATCCTATCGGGGTTTGGAAAGGTCTGACAATCGACGCCACGTTATGTTTTGTTAACCGGGGGGATATGGGGTGTGGGTGAATGGGGAGGCATTCGGAGCGGTGATTGGAGTCTGGGGTCTGGGGTCTGGGGTACATATCCGTTTCTGCGGTAACGGCGGCTATTGGTTCCGCTCTTACAGCGGGTCACTTTGGAAAAGCGCCAAAGTAACCAAAGCGCTTTTGCCCCTTTCGTTCGGTGCCTCGCCCAGGCTCGGCATGCCCTCGCTCCGGTCCTGCTCCGTGGGCCCGCCGCCATCGGCCATCCATGGCCGGGGGCGGCTAACCCGGCATCCA